>NZ_JADVOP010000004.1 GCF_016508585.1 Acinetobacter baumannii | reverse complement strand
ATATTAATTTATTTCTTTATGAAAAAAAAATCTAAAGTAGTCTAAAAATGATTAAATTGATTGAAATATCAATTAATTTAATGGTTTTGATTGTTTTGTAGCCACTATTTTTACCAAAAATTCAAAAAAACAGTAGAATTTCAGCAAATTTTTCCTCTTACTTGTTTAATTTCATGAATTCAATTTTTTCCCAAATTTTATGGGCTTTCCCCCTATGTATTGTATCGTGTTCTGTAATTGCTGATCAGACGGATCATTCTGCTGAAAATAGTCCAATTTCTGGAAATATAGGGGTGGTATCTAAGTATATCTATCGGGGTGGGGAAGAAAATCAAGATCTTGCAATGCAAGGCGGTTTGGCCTATGCACATCAAAGTGGCATGACGTTTGGCTACTGGGGTTCGACTTTAGGCTATGATCCATCAGATGACAGACAAGATCATGGCTTTGAACATAACTTTTATGTGTCATATGGGCAGGAAATTGATCAAAATTGGCGCTATAACCTCAAAACTACAGCCTATGTGTACCATCATGGCGGAACGGTCTATGCTGAGCAGGGGGATCACCGTAAAACTGATGATATAGACATTCTCGCTGAGATTGTTTATAAGAAGTTAACAGTCGGTGCAGCAGTGATGCTGGCAGATTCATCTTATGCCAATGCAGGTGATGTCTATTTAAGTGCGGCTTATAGTTATCCATTAGCATATGAATTTATGTTCAATACCTCTATGGGAGGTTCTTTCTACAATACACACCATGATAATCAAATTGTACAATCAAAAAAGAATTTTACTTTTAATGAAGCACGCATAGGTGTCAGTAAATCAATTTTAAATAGTGGACTGACCGCATCTTTTGATTATGTCATAGGCGGTGAAAGCCGTATCGGAGATGACTATGATGATCATATGGTACTTGGCTTGACCTATAATTTTTAAATAATATTCAAGACGAATTTTTGTGCTCAAAAATTTAACAAGGTGTATGACCTAAGATTGGGCATGCACTTTTTTTAAGCATTTTTTAAGCTAAAATTTATTTTTGATCAAAAATAGTACATTTTGTTGCAGGATTGTGACATTTACACTTTAAAAAGATTTATAAGATTTTTACGGCACAAATCACCTCAATGATAGAAAATTTATGCAGGGATTTTACATACTCATCAGCAGTTAAAATCACGCTGAAAGTAGGTAAATATGAAGCATCATCATTTTCTGTTCAATGATCCAATGATCCGTACACAAGCAAGAAAAAGAAAACCCAGTCAACAACAAAAAATAATAATTGTATTTATAATCAATAGTTTATTTTGTTTAAATCAGAGCTGTAAAAATATAAAAAACATTCTTGGCATGGCAATTGCTAAATGCTTAGGGAGTTCATCAAATTTTAGCATAACAAATAAACATCGTATGATGGGGGAGCACTCAAGATGAAATTCTCAACTAAAGCACTAGCATTGGCAGTTTTGTCGTCTACAGCAACTATGGCAATGGCGGAAGATAACGCACTGTCAAAATTAGGTTTAAGTTTCTCAGGAAGTGCTGCCATAACGAATGACTATCGTTTCCGTGGTATGACTCAAACAATGAGTGATCCAGCAGTACAAGCAGGTTTCACTTTATCGCATACTTCAGGTCTATATGTCGGTCTTTGGGGGTCCAATGTGAACTTTGGTGGATCAGATCCTCATTTAGAATTAGATCCATCAATCGGTTTTACCACCCCTTTAGAACTCTCGCCAACATTCAAGCCGACTTTAGATATTGGTGTAGTTGAATATAATTACCCAAGTGCAAGCAGTGACTTTAACTGGACTGAATTCTATGCAAAATTAATCTTTGCAGATGTATTTGTGAAAGGTGGAAGTTTATTAACAAACGTGAACTATACCAATGACTGGGCTGCAGTCGGTGGAAATAGCTGGAATTTTAATCTGGGTTATTCTGCACCATTTGGGGATACTGGTTTTGGTGGCGTTGCCAATGTCGGTTATACCACGATGGATAAAAAAGCGTTGCCAGATGGTAAAGACAACTATGTAGATTGGAAAGCTGGAGTCAACTACAGTGTTAAATCAATTCCAGGTGTCACTGCAGAGCTTGCTGCTGTAGGTACCAATATCGATACGGATGGTTTTACTAATTCAGGAAAACGTGCTGTTGAAACAGGCGCTGTGTTTACTTTAACCAAAACATTCTAAGCGCTGATTAAATGAATAAAGGTGACTTAAAGTCACCTTTATTTTTTGTATGGACATGGGTAAGGTTAAGCTGTTATTTCAAAAGCGGAATGATAGTTGACTGTTCCGTGAGGAATGACTGGAGTAAATGCAAGGGCTTGAAAATATTCAGCAGGGACATTTTCAAGGATCAGACTGGGATAAGGCTTGAAACCAAATTTTGAGTAGTAAGCAGGATCACCAAGTACCACGCACCCAACAGCACCGCGTTGTTTTAATTGCTGTAGGGACTGTTGCACTAATGCTTTACCTACGCCTTGCTGTTGGTAGTCGGGAATAACTGAAACTGGACCCAAGCCATACCAATTTTGCTCTCCAGAGGAAATGACAACAGGTGAAATCGCAACATGCCCAATAATCTTCTCGTCCAATTCAGCAACAATCGAAATACTTAATTGATCCGCTTTCCTGAGTGCATTCACGATCAAGTGTTCGGTATGATCTGTATGCGCTGCATTTTCAAAAGCCAGTTGTGTAATATTGAAAATACTTTCAATGTCATCTGCTTGTTCGTTGCGTAGGATTAAATTTAGCATGTCATTTATCTTCTATAGCTCATAGGTGGCGGGTTCTAAGAATGCGTTCCCCGATAAGACAAAGCTTCGGTCAAATGCGTACTTTGGATTTGCTCACTTTGTGCCAAATCTGCAATGGTTCTTGAAACGCGCAAAATACGGTGATATGCCCGAGCAGATAAGTTTAAGCGTTGTTGTGCCACTTCTATCATCTTTCTGGATGTTTCATCCAAAACCACATGCTTTTCCAGTTGTTTAGGAGATAAAGCGTGGTTTAATCCACCTTGTCGTTGAATTTGAAAATGAAAAGCGTGAAGTACACGTTCTCGTACTGTTGCTGAATCTTCAACAGGCGTTGTATCCTGTAATTCCTGAGCCTTCAGTGGCGGGACATCGATATGTAAATCAATACGATCCAATAACGGACCAGAGATTCTGCTTTGATAACGCTTGATTGATTCAGCTGAGCACTGGCAACGGCTATCTTGGTTAAATGCATAACCACATGGACAGGGATTCATTGCAGCAATGAGTTGAAAGTTTGCAGGAAAGGTAATCTGTCGAGATGCTCTTGAAATAATGATTTCCTTAGACTCAAGAGGTTGCCTTAAAACCTCCAGGACTTTTTTGTCAAACTCAGGTAATTCATCCAAGAAAAGTACCCCTAAATGCGCAAGCGTGATTTCTCCTGGTTTTGGATTTGATCCCCCTCCCACCAAGGCAATTGCCGAAGCAGTATGGTGAGGTGCTCGAAAAGGTCGTTGTCCAAAGTGATGTTGAGTGTTGGCAATCGAGTAAATACTGGCAACTTCAAGATTTTGTTGTGGGTTTAATGCCGGCAAAATGCTCGGTAAACGTGAAGCTAAAAGTGTTTTACCTGTTCCTGGCGGTCCTTTAAATAAAAGCGAGTGTCCACCTGCAGCGGCAATTTCTAAAGCTCTTCGAGGGCGTAACTGACCTTTTACATCAGCCAAATCAAATTTATATTGCTTGTCCAAAGTGGATTTTTGTGTGGAGGTGACTTCGATTTTTTGGGCATTTAAAAAATGATCACAGACTTGTTTTAAATGATGTGCAGCAAAAACTTTGAATTCAGGCAATTGTGCTGCTTCATCGGCATTTTCCTGAGGGAGCATCAATTGATGCTTTGCCAATTGACAGGCCATTGCAATGGTTAATGTCCCTGTAACAGGTCTTAAATGACCATCCAGTGCTAATTCACCAATAAATTCGAAATCATCTGTGACATTTTCTGGGAGTTGACCTGTTGCAATCAAAATCCCCAATGCAATTGGAAGATCTAAGCGAGAACCATCTTTGGGAAGATCTGCGGGTGCGAGATTGATGGTCAAGCGTTTGGTTGGAAACTGAAAACCACTATTGATGATTGCAGAGCGGACACGATCCTTACTTTCCCGAACGGCTGCTTCTGCCAGACCGACAATCGTCAAGGAGGGAAGCCCTGCACTAACATGGACCTCTACTTCAATTAAAGGGGCATGTAATCCAAGTAGACCCCGTGTATAAATTTTGGCTAAAGACATTGTTGTTTTCCAAGTTTGCTTTATTTTTAATCGTTATTATAATTTTTGCACCACTTTTGTGCAAATTTGGTTTATTTTTTATCCTGAATAAGCACCTCTAGCGCTTTTACTTGCGCTTGTAATTCGGTCAATCTTAAATTGGCATTATTTAGTGCAGTTTTTTGACGTTCAATTTCATCTTTAGACACGATGTCCAATTTGCTGATGGCTTCGTTCAATAAGGCACGCAGGTTATGTTCGATATCTTTTTTAGGTTGATCGACTTGTTCCAAAATTGCTTGTAGTAATGTTTCAATCATGAGGAATCCAAAATGTTGATATTCTTTGTCTAGTGTAACATCGTGTATGGATTTTTACTTGAGTAATTTTTATCGGTTTATCAAGGCATCAAGGTTAAGAAAATCGTGGGACAATTTAAAAAAAATTGATCATTATTGTGAGTTTTTTCAAGTTGAAACTTCACCTAAGGATATACAATAGGTTATAAAGGCAATACGTGTTGATCAAATTAGCCACCCCAACCGTTAATAGGATTGGCACGAAAATTGAACATAAAACCTTACTGGTGAAATAAGCCGAAGGAAAACAATATGAAGCTCGTAACTGCAATTGTAAAACCGTTTAAATTAGATGACGTGCGTGAAGCCTTGTCTGATATAGGCGTTCAAGGGATTACCGTAACTGAGGTGAAAGGTTTTGGTCGTCAAAAAGGACATACAGAACTTTACCGTGGTGCTGAGTATGTCGTGGATTTCTTACCGAAAGTGAAAATTGAAATCGCGATCAGTGATGACATGGTGGATTCAGTCATTGAATCGATTACACGTGTGGCGAGCACTGGGAAAATTGGTGACGGAAAAATTTTCGTGACGAATTTAGAGCAAGTGATTCGTATTCGTACAGGTGAAACAGGTCCAGACGCTGTTTAATTTGGCACGAAGATTGCTGGTTATGTTGATGAAGACATAACTCACAAAATTAGGTTGGGGGATACGAATGAAAAAAATGCTATTAGCGCTCAGCCTGTCTGGCGCACTTCTTGGCGGATCAGTTGCGTGGGCAGAAGAAAACGTAACTGAGCCTGCATCTACAGCTGTTGCGACTGCAAGCGATGTCAGTACAGCAACAGACACTACCGCAAGCGTTGCGCCTGAAGTAACTGCAACAGCTGCACCTGCTCCGGCGGCAGAAAAACCGACACTCAATACTGGCGATACGGCTTGGATTTTAGTATCTACGGCATTGGTATTGTTGATGACAATTCCTGGTTTGGCGCTGTTTTACGGTGGTATGGTTCGTAAGAAAAACGTATTGGCAACCATGGCACAAAGTTTTACTGCAGCAGCAATTGTCAGCATTGTGTGGGTGGTTGTGGGGTATTCATTGGCTTTTGGTTCTGGCAATGCCTTTATCGGCGGGCTGGATAAGGCCATGTTGTCAGGAATCACCACGGATGCTTTGAGCGGCAGTATTCCAGAGATTCTCTTCGTTATTTTCCAAATGACCTTTGCGATTATCACAGTGGCCATCATTAGTGGTTCTGTGGCGGATCGTATGAAATTTAGTGCTTGGATCAGCTTTATCACAATTTGGGTGATTGTTGTTTATGCGCCTATTGCACATTGGGTATGGGGTGGTGGTTGGTTAATGAATGATGGTGCGCTTGATTTTGCAGGCGGTACAGTGGTTCATATCAACTCTGGTGTTGCAGGTCTAGTGGCTGCATATTTACTCGGTAAGCGTATGGGCTTGGGTAAAGAATCTATGGCACCACATAATTTAACTTTGACTGTATTGGGTGCGAGCCTTGTATGGGTTGGTTGGTTCGGTTTCAACGGCGGTTCAGCTTTGGGTGCAAATGGTTCAGCAGCATATGCCTTAGTGACAACTCAAGTTGCAGCAGCAGCAGCGGCAATCGCTTGGTTAGTGGTTGAGAAAATTGTTCGCGGTAAAGGTTCTGTATTGGGTGCTGCATCAGGTGCGGTAGCAGGTCTTGTGGTGATTACACCAGCTGCAGGTTTTGTGACGGTGAGTGGTGCATTGATCATGGGCTTGATTGGTGGTGTGGTATGTTTCTGGGGTATTTCCGGTCTTAAACGTATCCTTAAAGCCGATGATTCGCTAGATGCATTTGGTCTACATGGTGTGGGTGGTATCGTGGGTGCAATTTTAACAGCAGTCTTTGCAAGCTCATTTATCATGGGTGACAAAGCGCCGACCAATATGATGCATCAATTGTGGGTTCAAGTAGAGGGTGTGTTGGCAACGATTGCCTACTCGGCAGTGGTGACATTCATTCTGCTTAAAATTATCGATGTGGTGATTGGAATCCGCGTTGAAAATGATGATGAGCGCATGGGTCTAGATTTAAGTCAACATGGCGAACGCATCGAATAATGTAACTGACTAGAAAAAATCAATTTAGAATAATAACTATATATAGTATAAAACAGCCCGAGAGGGCTGTTTTTTTTCCATATCTTGCGAAACCCTCAACAAAATCTAGTTTTTTTGCTACACTAGCTGAAATTATGAATTTTGCTTAATTAAACCACTATGCATTGTCCATTTTGCAACGCTGCAGATAGTAAAGTGATCGATTCCCGTTTGGCTGCTGAAGGTAGCCAGATTCGCCGTCGTCGTGAATGTATCAGTTGTGGCGAACGTTTTACTACTTTTGAAAGTTATGAAGTGGTGATGCCACGTGTCACCAAGTCTGATGGTAAAAATGAACCATTTGATGAAGCAAAATTGCGCCGTTCACTGATGCATGCTTTGCAAAAAAGACCTGTAACTCAAGAGCAAATTGAAACGGTGATTAGCGATATTCAACTGCAAATTCGTCGTTTAGGAGAACGTGATGTGCGTTCTCGTACCATTGGTGAGATTGTCATGAAATCTTTGTTTGCATTGGATCATGTGGCATATGTTCGTTTTGCATCGGTTTATCAAGATTTCCAAGACATTGATGCTTTTCGCCATCAGATTGAGCAAATGCAAGCACGTGGTCAAGACCACTGATTTATTTTTCATAGGATTAAATTAGGAATTTTATGTCTGAGTTGGATTCAAACTCCAAGCCTGAAGATGCTGTCAATATGGATCAGGTTTGGATGCAGAAAGCGATTGAGCTCGCCAAGCTTGGACAGTATTCCACACGACCGAACCCGAATGTTGGTTGCGTTATTGTCAAAGATGGAATTCTTGTTGGAGAGGGTTTTCATCCACAAGCAGGACAACCTCATGCCGAAGTCTTTGCAATGCGCCAAGCTGGAGAATCTGCAAAAGGTGCAACCGCTTATGTGACTTTGGAGCCTTGTGCGCATTATGGTCGTACCCCCCCTTGTGCAAAAGGTTTAGTTGAAGCGGGTGTAGCAAAAGTTGTTGTTGCATGCGCAGACCCAAATCCACTTGTGTCGGGTAAAGGTGTGGATATTTTGCGACAGGCTGGAATTGTTGTAGAAACAGGTGTGTGTGAACAACAAGCCACCCAACTCAACTTAGGTTTCCTAAAAGCAATGGCAACGGGTTTGCCTTATGTGCGTTTAAAAGTCGCTTCCAGTCTGGATGGACGTACCGCTATGGCATCAGGTGAATCCAAATGGATTACAGGCACTGAATCACGTCAAGATGTACAACATTGGCGTGCCATTTCAGGTGCAGTGATTACTGGGATTGAGACCATTCTGGCGGATGATCCTCAGCTCAATGTTCGAAGTTTAGCCCATGTGGAACTGGAAAAAGTGGTACAGCCCAAACGTGTGATCCTAGATCGGAAAGGTCGTTTACCCTTGACAGCACAAGTGCTTAAACATCCTGAAACCGTAATGATAATGGGACCATTCCGTCAGGAGCTGGCGGAGCTTGGTGTGGTACAACTTGAAATTCAGCCATTAAAAGATTTACTGCGGACTTTAAAAGATTTTCAAATTTATGATGTATTGGTTGAAGCTGGTGCAACTTTATCCACGGCATTTTTACAGGAAAAACTGGTTGATGAATTAATCAGTTATGTTGCTCCGACTTTTTTAGGTCAGTCAGCACGGCCAATGTTTAATGCTGAATTTGAAAAGATGGCACAACAATTACGTTTTATGCTTAAAGATGTTCATCAATTTGGTGATGATATTCGTTTAAGACTTCTCCCTGCGCAAGAGTCAGTATGAATTCAGAGTTAACATCATCGGTTTATCACAAACGTCGTCATGCTGCGCGTACAACAGATGAATATCTTTTTCATCAGTTGGTTCCTTATTTGGGAAATAAGCGTCGTTTGTTGCATCTGATTCTTGAAGCGCTTGAAATTACCGGAACATTGAATCCGAAAGGAAAACGCGCGCCTATTTTTGCAGATTTTTTTGCAGGTAGCGGGGTCGTTTCACGTTTGGCCCGGCAAAATGGCTATCGTGTAATTGCCAATGACTGGGAACCTTACAGTCATGCATTGAATCATGCCATTCTTGCATGTACAGATGCGCCAGCATTTAAAGAGTTGGGCGGTTATCAAAAAGCCATTGATTATTTAAACCGTTTGCCTGAAGTCAAAGGTTGGGTGACGCATAATCTATGCCCGCGCAATGATGAAATTTATGACCCGGCGCGTGACCGTCTGTTCTTTAAGCGTCGTAACGGTATGCGAATCGACGCGATTCGTCAGCAGATTGCGACATGGCAGGCACAAGGTGCTATTGATGATGTGGAAATGAGTGCCTTACTTGCACCTTTACTCTACTCAGCCAGTTTTGTCAGTAATACCAGTGGCGTGTTTAAAAGTTTCCATCATGGCTGGGGCGGAAAGACCCAAACGGCATTGGAACGAATTGAATCACTCTTATGGTTAACACCAAGCCGTTTTAGTGAGGTCGGTGATAATAAACAGAAAACACCGATGGCAGAAATGTGGTGTGTGGATGCACAGCATCTGGCAAACCAGATGAGTGGTTTTGAAGTGGATGTGGCGTATTTAGATCCTCCTTATAACCAACATGCCTATAGCAGTAATTACCATGTTCTCAACTCCTTAACGCTTTGGGATCAAGTTGATCTGCCGACACCTGATACCAAAGGTTTTAAAAGTGGAATTGACCGCGCATGGCGAAAAGAACGCCCAAGCCCCTACAATTCCTCTAAGCATGCTCAAGAAGCTTATGAGAGTTTGCTGGAAACCATTAATGCACGTTATATCCTCACCAGTTACTCCACGGATGGCAATATTGAAGCCAAAGATTTATTGGCGGCCAATCTAAAACGTGGCAAAGTCACCTTATTGACACAGGATGTTCCGCGTTATCGCGTGAGTAAACAGCGTCAGTCTGAGCGTGCCCGTGTACTTGAGTTTATTGTCATTACCGATACGCATGCCAAATCTGGACCGCCGTTACGTCAGCTGCTTGGTCAACTCTATCATTTTGCCGAGTTGGGCGGTGTGGACACATCGGGTGTAAGTACGCAATTGGCTTTATGGTAAGCTTGTTCTCCTTTTCTTCAAATGGAAGAAAGGGATGATGCAATAAAAATAGATATTTATCAGCCCTTAGATTGAGGCAGTAGGTTGTATTATGTTCACAGGCATTGTTGAGAGTTTAGGTAAAGTTGACAGCTTACAAAGTGTAGGTGGTGATGTACGTTTACGTATTCAGACTGACCTAGATATGTCTGATGTACACTTGGGTGATTCTATTGCCACCAACGGTATTTGCTTAACCGTAATTGACTGGGGTGAAAACTGGTATGCTGCCGATGTTTCACGCGAAAGTTTAAACCGTTCAACTTTGGCGAGTTGGAACGTTGGACAAGTGGTGAATGTTGAAAAAGCAATGTTACCCACCACACGCTTTGGAGGCCATATTGTGAGCGGGCATGTGGATGCAGTCGGTGAAATTACCGTGGTCCGTTCAGATGCGCGTTCGCTTTATTTTGAGGTGACTGCACCTGTTGAAATTGCCAAATATCTGGCGGAAAAAGGCTCAATTACTGTGGATGGAATCAGCTTAACCATCAATCATTTACGTGGTAATATTCTGAGTCTCAATTTGATTCCGCATACTGCTGAGCGTACCAATATCGGCACATGGAAAGTGGGCGCCAAGGTGAACTTGGAAGTGGATGTACTGGCGCGTTACATCGAGCGTTTACTGCTCGGTGATAAAGCCGCTGAGGTTAAAGCTGAATCAAAACTGAGCATGGAATTTCTTGCTAAAAATGGTTTTTTAAAATAACTCAAATAGACCTTAAGATTGAAAAAGCCTAATTAATTTAGGCTTTTTAATATTTACATGGTTAAATTAGACTAATATATTGTGGATACTTCTTTGAAGAGAGTTGAGTATTGCTTGATTTTTTATTGCATTTAGAACAATTATTGCCCACTTTCTTAGAAAATTATGGGCTTTGGATTTATGCCATTTTGTTTTTGATTATTTTTGCAGAAACAGGCTCAATCTTTATGTTTTTTCTCCCTGGTGATAGCTTATTGATCGCTGTTGGTGCCTTGTGCTCGACCGCTGAATCAGTTCATCTTCATTATATGGGCGTGTTGCTGATTATTGCTTCTATTTTAGGTTATATCGTCAATTACTATACTGGGCGAGCGTTGGGTTTTAAATATTTTCATGCACATTCGCGTTGGTTTAAACCTGAATATATCAAGAAAACCAATCATTATTTTGAGCGTCATGGCGGTAAAACGATTCTTGTTGCACGTTTTGTGCCTTTTGTACGTTCTTTTGCCCCATTCGCAGCGGGTGCGGGGCATATGAAAATGCCTGTATTCATGCTGTATAACGTGTTAGGTGGCTGGATCTGGATTGCGCTGTTATTGGGTGCAGGCTATGGTGCAGGCAATCTACTGTCTTTATTGATCGATTCATTTTAGACACGCTAGACATCGATACAGATCAGCCGAATGTTGAATTCAACATTCGGCTGATCTGTATCGATCGCAGGATAATAAGCCATGGTTTGAGAGATTTAAAAATTCATAGCAATGAATCAGAATAATAAGACGATATTTTTACGCACTGACACAAAAAAAACTTCAGAAACTGCAAACAGAAAAAGCTTTCAAATCGCCAAAGTGCTAACATTTTGCAAGTTTTAAAATCTTAATGCTGGTGAGCAAAAATGTTGATACAACGTGGTGGTTTAAAAGTTGTGGCTGGACTTGGTATTTCAGGTGTTTCAGCTGTAAATTTTCTACATGAAAATGGCTACCGTGTTGCTGTCACTGATTCACGTCAGGTTCCACCGGGACATGATCAAATTCCTGCAGAAGTCAAAACCAGCTTTGGTCAACTCGATCAGGAGTTATTGTTACAAGCTGAAGAAATCGTGATCAGCCCAGGTTTAGACCTTAAACTTCCAGAGATTCAAGCAGCGATTGCCAAGGGAATCCCGGTGGTGAGCGAGATTCAAATCCTGCGTCGTTCCACAGATAAACCGATTGTTGCCATTACTGGCTCAAATGCCAAGAGTACGGTGACTACCTTGATAGGTTTAATGGCGCAGGATGCGGGCGTTAAAGTTGCTGTTGGAGGCAATCTTGGACGTCCAGCGCTGGATCTAACACGTGATGATCCAGATGTTTATATTCTTGAACTGTCGAGCTTCCAGCTTGAAACAACTTCAAATTTAAATGCTGAAGTGGCTGTGGTCTTAAATATGAGTGAAGACCATCTAGACCGTCATGGTGACATGGCAGGTTATCATGCTGCAAAACATCGCATTTTCCAAGGTGCGAAAAAAGTGGTGTTTAACCGTGATGATTCATTGACACGCCCTTTGGTTCCCGATGTAACGCCAATGCAAAGCTTTGGCTTAAATGCACCTGATTTAAAACAATACGGTATTCTCAGAGAAGACAATGGTACGATCTGGTTGGCACGCGGTCGGGAACGATTGCTGAAAAGTTCAGAGATGTATATCCAAGGCACGCATAATGTTGCAAATGCATTGGCATGTCTGGCTTTGGGTGAGGCGATTGGTTTACCGATAGACAGAATGTTGGAAACACTCAAGACCTTTAAAGGGTTAGAGCATCGTTGTGAATTCGTTAAAGAAGTGGCGGGTGTTCGCTATTATAATGATTCTAAAGGAACCAATATTGGAGCAACTTTGGCTGCTTTAGATGGTTTAGGTGCTGCAATTGAAGCGCAGGGTGGAAAGGTGGCGATTATTCTAGGCGGGCAAGGTAAGGGGCAAGATTTTACTGCTTTACGCCATTCCCTGGAAAAATATGCCAAGCTTGCGGTGCTGATCGGTGAGGATCGCCCTGTGATTGAAAAAGCTATTGAAGGTACAACCGAGCTGTTGCATGCTGAAACCTTACAGGAAGCCGTAGAGCTGTGTCAGCAACATACGCAGGCACAGGATGTGGTGTTATTATCACCGGCATGTGCCAGCTTTGATATGTTTACAGGTTATCCGCAACGCGGTCATCGCTTTGTTGAATATGTAAATGCGCTAAACTAAAAAGAATCATAAGGAAAATAAAGTATGGCTGGGTTAGCTCAGACGACGATAAGTAAACTTCATCAAGCGTATGAACGTTGGATGCCAAAATTACCTGCAGAGATTACTCCTCGCAATGTATTGCTGTTTTGTGTCATCTCGCTATTGTGCATCGGTACGGTGATGGTGGCTTCAGCGTCAATGCCGTATGCAGAGCGGATGCATGAAAATGAATTCCATTATGTCATTCGCCATGCAATTTCGATTGTGGTGGCTTTTCTAGCTGCTGTAGTGACGTATCGAATTTCGCTCAATCTGTGGTTTAAAAATACTTTTCCTCTGTGGTTGATCACTATTCTGCTGTTACTTGCAGTTTTGCTTGTAGGTACGGAAGTGAATGGCTCAACACGTTGGATTCGTGTCGGTGGCTTTACCCTACAGGCAACAGAAGTTGCCAAGGTAATGATGGCAATATTTACTGCTGATTACGTGGTTCGCCGTGCCGAAGAGGTTCGCAACAACATTAAAGGCTTGGTTCGACTCGGTGTCGTAATGTTGCTGACGGTAGGGTTAATTATTGCTGAGCCTGATCTAGGTGCAACAGTGGTTATTGCAGTATCCATGTTAGGGGTATTTTTCCTTGCCGGTGCGCCGATGATTCAGTTCGGTTTCGCTTTTGGTGCCATTCTGGTTGCATTTGTTTCCTTGATTGTATTTGAACCTTACCGTTATGAGCGTTTGATGTCATTCTCTAATCCTTGGGCTGATCCTTTAGGTTCAGGCTATCAATTGTCTAATGCCTTGATGGCGTTTGGGCGAGGTGAATGGTTTGGTGTCGGTCTAGGACACAGTATTCAAAAGATGTCTTATTTACCTGAGGCGCATACAGACTTCATGTTGGCGATCTTGGGTGAAGAGTTTGGTTTCTTTGGGATTGCGACGGTATTGTTGCTTTCATTTGTGATGCTGATTTGTTGTATCAGAATTGGTCAGCGTGCTTTAAATCATCAATATTTGCGTGCAGGCTATTTGGCTTATGGAATCAGTATTATTTTCCTGCTGCAAATTTTGGTGAATGCAGGCATGAATATGGGAATGTTGCCGACCAAAGGTTTGACCCTTCCATTCATCAGTTATGGTGGTTCATCCTTGATTATGTGTGCAGTCATGATCAGCTTGATTTTAAAAATTGATGCGACGACGAAAGAAGCCAATCCTGCAAGGGAAGAGTCTAGTTTCTGAGGAATTTTCTTAAATTCAAAGATTAAAAAGCCATTTGATCACAAATGGCTTTTTTTTTGTGGGATATGCTGTCAGTTAGATGGTGTTTTATTGTTTATGGGCTTTGGGGCTATTGATAGATGCCTGTTAAATGGATGCCTTGGGGAATACGAGAAATATCCCATTGTTGCACAGCTTGGGCCAGCATACGTGCAGGTCGGTCAAGGTCTACAGATGGCTGACCCAGTGCCAGAATTGCCTGTAAAAGTAGAGGAGCTGCATTTTCAATATTCAGTGCATGCGCAAGATTTTGCTTTGATAGCTTTTGACCTTGTTCATTCATGGCGAGAGGAAGATGCATATACTTAATTGTCGGATAGCCAAGAAGTTGTCCCAGCCATATTTGACGTTCAGTATTATCCAACAAGTCTGAACCACGCACGATATGGTTAATTCCTTGTAAATAGTCATCTACAACGACTGCCAGTTGATAGTTAATGATGCCATCACGGCGCTTCAGGACAAAGTCACCCAGATCATATTGTAAATTAGAGCAGTGTCTTCCTTGCAAACGGTCATGAAAGCAGATGTTTTGATCTGTGACTTTTACGCGAATGGCTTGGTCTTTAAATTCAAGCTGTTTATTTCGGCATGTGCCTGTATAGATATGGTTTGAACCTAGAATCTTTCGAGTACACGAACAGGCATATACCCAATTATGTTGTTTGAGCTGGTCGATGACAGATTCATAAATCGCAATGCGTTGTCTTTGATAAATGATTTCAGCATCAGATTCAAATCCAAAAGCATCTAAACATTGTAGGATGTGTTGTTCGCTATCAGGATAAATGCGGGGAATATCCGTATCTTCTATACGGACGATCCATTGCCCTGCATGTGCTTTTGCATCGCAATAACTGGCAACAGCAGTGATTAATGAACCGAAGTGTAAAGGACCTGTGGGTGAAGGTGCAAATCGTCCTTTATAAGAGGCATGCTTCCCCCCTTCCTCAACATCAGGAAGGGTCGGGGAGGAATGTGCAGACACAGTTTTTAACCGTTGTTTTGTTTCTCTTTGATCTCTGCAAGTGTTTTACAGTCGATACATAAAGTTGCCGTAGGACGCGCTTCCAAACGACGCAAACCGATTTCGATACCACACGTTTCACAGAAACCATAGTCATCGTTTTTAATTGCTTCGATAGACTGTTCGATTTTGCGAATCAATTTACGTTCACGATCACGGGTACGCAATTCAATCGCAAACTCTTCTTCCTGTGTTGCGCGGTCGTTTACATCAGGTAAAGAAGAAGATTCATCTTGCATCGTATTTAAAGTACGATCCACTTCTGACATCAATTCAGCCTTCCAAGCCAGCAAAATTTGACGGAAATGTTCGAGCTGCCCCTCAGACATATATTCTTCATTTTTCTTTGGCTGATAAGGCTCGATACCGAATAGACTTGCTGTAGTACCGTTTTCATTGGTCTTTGGCTTGGTTTTGCGTACACGTTTTGCAGATTTGTCATCTGTAATTGCTGTTTGCTCATCCAAGACTTGATTTTGGTTGTCATTCGCCATAAAGGGCATTCCTCATCATATACGTACTATCTATACGCAAAAAATATGGTGATATGCAAGTATTTTTATCACTACCAACAGAATGAATCTATCGGGGGCGTCATCATATAGATTTTTTTACAAAGATGAAAGTCACCTCGCCCTGAATTCGACTTTCTGCATATCTTGTTGGACGAATAACTTAATGGAAAAAAAACAAAATGAAAAGCTAGTAACCTGAAATTTCTTCATTAATTGTAACATTAACGTGGTCAAGTCGATGTACAAAGGTATCAAACTCACCATTGGCTTTTAAATGTAAGCAACGGTAACCAGGTGCAATTGGGTCAAATGAAAACTCTTGGCTAAGCGGTTTAAACTGGACACAGGTGGCTGGTGTAGAAATAAACTGGATGCCATTCCACTCATTATAAGATTCTTGATGTACATGCCCATGTAACAATAACTTGATATTGTCAAATGGTTCGAGCACTGCTTTCAATTCATCGGCATTTTTTAATTTATGCTGATCCAACCACTTTGAATGCATTTCAAAAGGATTGTGATGACAGGCAACAATGACAAATTTGTCTTTAAGATGCTCTAGGCGTTGTTTTAGGCGAACCAATTGTTCAGGTTGAATTTTTCCATCTGTACGTCCGCTCACTGTACTGTTAAGCAGAATAATGCACCACTGATCCAGTTCAATCACTGTAGGTTCTGGTTCAGGTACATGAAAGGGAAAAAAGCTCAGGTTGTCATGATTTCCTGGGATGTGATAAAAATCAATACCAAAGCCTCGCATATAATTTAAATAGCGTGCATAGGTTTCAGGATAGGCTGCCTGAGCTAAATCCCCAGTATGTAGAATCAGTTCAGCATGTGGAAAGCGTTGCTGAATATCCTCCATCACGGCATGAAAGCTTTCTTCAGGGTTGATCCCGACGAACTTTGCATCAGGCTTATCCATTAAATGTGTGTCGGTGATTTGTATGATCACTTTGTCTTTATCGATTTGCTGCAATATCTTTGATTGCATGTCTTTCCCCTAGACATTTTCAAGTGTATGCAAGTGTTGTTGTAGCCATTGTAGAGCCATTATCACTGGTGCATTTTTTAAACGATTACTTTGTAATAATATACTAAGATCTGCGTAGTCGATGATATGAAGTTGAATATTTTCGCCTTCATCTGGCATTCCAAAAATGCCTCCTTCGGCAGGTAACTCGGCTTGAGCAGTATAGAGATGGAAAATTTCATCACATGCACCAGCCGATGGATAGAAACTATAGAGAGCTTGAATATGTTCAAGCTCACAGCCAGATTCTTCAAGACTTTCTCGGCGAATGCAGGTTTCCGGCGATTCATCACCATCCAATACTCCTGCAATTATTTCTAACTGCCAAGGTGAAACCGGGTCATCAATTGCTCCAACCCGGAATTGTTCGATCAATGCGAATTTTTGTTGTTGATCATTATAAATCAAAACACCCGCAGCTTCTTTGCGGTGAATTAACTCACGCTGGATGTTTGATGTGTATTCAGTTTGGTTGAATAATCTGTGTTGCAAGCTGACTTTTTCGACTTGAACAAAGCCCTGAAAAGCATATTCTCTAGATTGAATTTTTACATCTTTATGTGTGTAAGTTGCTTGCTGAATGATGTTCATGTGTGTAGTTAGGATGAAACATATTCACTTCATCCTAACTGAGAAATAGGGAAAGACAAAAGTTTTTTTTAACTTTACACTTTGTGGTACAACTTTTGTCCTTGCTCATGATAGACAGATTTCATGGTTTTTAGACCATCTTCTATCTCGCTTTGGCTTGAAGTCGTTTGTTCAGCATGTTGCTGATTTTTCGCATAATCACGAACATTTTGGGTGATTTTCATTGAACAGAACTTCGGTCCACACATTGAGCAGAAGTGCGCTGATTTATGCGCTTCTTTTGGCATCGTTTCATCATGCATAGAACGCGCAGTGTCAGGGTCGAGACTAAGATTGAATTGGTCCTCCCAACGGAATTCAAAACGGGCTTTAGAGAGTGCATTATCACGGACCTGTGCGCCAGGGTGCCCCTTGGCCAGATCTGCTGCATGTGCGGCAATTTTATATGTGATGATGCCGTCTTTGACATCTTTTTTGTTCGGCAATCCCAAATGCTCTTTTGGCGTGACATAACACAGCATTGCTGTACCATACCAACCAATCATTGCCGCTCCAATCGCAGAGGTAATGTGGTCATAACCCGGGGCAATATCCGTCGTCAGTGGTCCAAGTGTATAGAACGGTGCTTCCTGGCAAACTTCAAGCTGCAAGTCCATATTTTCTTTGACCATATGCATTGGAACATGCCCTGGACCTTCAATCATGACTTGAACATCATGCTGCCATGCACGATGGGTAAGTTCGCCCAATGTACGTAATTCTGAAAACTGTGCTTCATCATTGGCATCTTGGATACAGCCTGGACGTAAACCATCACCTAGACTGAAAGATACATCATAGGCTTTCATGATTTCACAGATTTCATCAAAATGCGTATAAAGAAAATTTTCCTCATGATGGGCCAAGCACCATTGCGCCATAATTGAACCACCGCGTGACACAATGCCTGTCAAACGATTGGCTGTTAATGGGACATAGCGCAACAACACACCAGCGTGAATGGTAAAGTAATCCACACCTTGTTCGGCTTGTTCAATCAAGGTGTCTTTGAAAATTTCCCATGTAAGGTCTTCTGCAACCCCATCTACTTTTTCAAGTGCTTGATAAATCGGAACAGTACCAATTGGTACAGGGGAGTTGCGAATAATCCATTCACGCGTTTCATGGATATTCTTACCCGTTGACAGATCCATAATGGTATCTGCGCCCCAACGTGTTGCCCACGTCATTTTCGCAACTTCTTCATCAATCGATGAACCCAGAGCAGAGTTACCAATATTGGCATTGATTTTCACCAAGAAATTACGTCCGATGATCATCGGTTCGCACTCTGGATGATTGATGTTTGCAGGAATGATGGCACGACCTTCAGCCACTTCTTTACGCACAAATTCAGGTGTGATTTCCATCAAATTATGGGCACCAAAATTTTGTCCTGCATGTTGACGCATATCAACGCCTTCACGCTGACGCTGATTTTCACGAATCGCAATATATTCCATTTCAGGGGTAATGATCCCTTGCTTGGCATAATGCATTTGGGTGACATTATGTCCTGCTTTGGCTCGACGAGGTTTTTGTATATGTGCAAAACGGATTTCAGCTGTACGAATATCTTTGAGGCGCTCTTGTCCAAACTGCGAGGTGAGGGTATTTAAGCGTTCAGTATCGTTACGTTCAGCAATCCATGTTTCACGGATGTTGGGCAAACCTTGATTAAGGTCGATCTTGACATTGGGGTCGGTATACACGCCTGAGGTGTCATAAACCATCACAGGCGGATTTTTCTCGCCACCTAAACCTGTAGGTGTATCTGTGAGTTCAATTTCACGCATGGGAACCTGAATATCAGGGCGTGAACCTTGAATATAGACTTTTTTAGATGCGGGTAAAATTCGAGTGAGATCTTTGGCTTCTTGCTCATGTTGGGCCAATTGATCAGCAGGGGATAGATTCGTTAATTGGTTCATTACAATGATCCTTATGAATGACATCAACGAATCAAGCACGACCAAAAACGGTGGCAAATTTAGTCTACTTTATTGAATACCATGACCACTAGAATTGTGCGGTATTTCTATAAAAATAGATAAACTTTGGGCTGTCAGTTTTTAGATGCTTGATTCCTACGCAGGTCTTAACCTGATCAGGTTCAACGGTACTTTAGTTTAAGTTTTGGCAAGGAGATGCAAAACTGACTAAATCTCAGCGAGGAATTACTCGCGCTCCGTCAAGCGATGTTTAAATACTAGCATGTTCTCATCGGGAATGTGATGACATGCCGATATCAATTTCAATTATTTTTTGAGCAAGCATCTCTTCAACCTGCTTTCTTATTTTCTGCTCAAACGCTGTGCGTTGTTCTTGAATGCTTTGTTGTTCAGGGCTCTCATCCTGCATATTTTCTCTGGACGGTTTTGGCATTTGTTGCCAAAGCGTTTCACTTTTATTGATTAAATTTAGGAAGTTTTGCGCAGTCTGACGGCTTGCCGTTTGGCTCTTGGCAATTTTCTCAATGGCTTTCATGGCTTCTTCATCTGCAATTTTGTCATCATCAAACCATAGGGTACGGGTATTGTCATCGCCTTGAAAAAGAGCACTGCGATATTGTTCAATGTTTGCTGAAACTTGTCGTTTAAAGTGATTGTTTGGATAGTCTTTATTGAATTTTTCCCAGAATAATAATCGGTTGGCGACTTCATCAAAGCTAATTGCCAACCCTGCATCCAGAATATAGTCTGATCCAGTGTACTCCTTACGGATTTGTTTAAAATAGACTTGATCTGATTTTTCTAAATAGGGTGCAAAAATATCCAGATCATATTGGGGATGCCGGGTAAAGGTATATTCGCCTTCTCCCACATAAAATTTCTCTATATATAAATCTTTTGCATGGTCTACCAAGTATTTCTCACTCGGTTTTAACTGCTGATACAGTTCTTGTTTCTGCTTTGCTGTCATAGACTGACCTTCCGGAAGAGTGTCAGTCAGATATTGAAATACCTGAGGTGAGGCATCGCTCACCAGCTTCTGATATATATCTTCAGATTTTGCTTGCCACTGATAACGGGTTTTTAAGGGTACTGTTGAGAGACAGTTTTTAAACCATTGATTGAGGGCATGTAAATCCTCGGCAACGACTATTTTTTCTAATTTTTGAATACTTGAATCGATCTGGCTACAGTCCTGAGCAGATATTTGAGGAGTAGAGGCTTCAGTGGCATTAACCTCCGATGCAGCGGTTTTAGATGCTTCAACTTTTGGGTTATTTTCATGTTTTTGACAAGCACTGAGCAAGGTAAAAATAAAAATAGCAGCCAAGGGAACGCTTTTTTGTAGAAAGTTCATGGTATGACAATTGTTGTGGCTTTTTTGAATAGCGAAAGGATAATAAAAATTGAACTGAAAAGAAATCTATGTATTAGAACAAACTGCATCACTAAAGCAGTCTTTTTTGACATGTTTAAAATCAATTGGACTCAAATTCAGATATTGATTGAGTTGTGAAAGCGCCAATAATTGAGGGTGATTTACTACTTTCGATCGCTCTTTTTCACTGATTTGAATTTTTTGCTGGCGTTGTTCAGGCGTCATTTGTACAAATTGTATAAATTTCTTGGCTTGAGCTGACAGCTCTCCTTCATTTGTTTTAGACAAATGTTCGATGACCAACCAACTTGAGGAATCTATATCATTTGGACTTTCAAAATTCATCGAAATTGGTGAGCCTTCTGAGCCTAAAAATAACAAGCTGCTATAGGCATTTTTTAAAAAGCGCGCGTCATGTAGAAAAACAGTATTTGGATAAGTCACAAGATATTCTTGCCAAAATTTAGCTCTTTTTGCAATTTCTTCAGGCTCAATATTTAATTTATTATTTTTGAAAAGCGGTTGCGCATTTTGCTCTGCCAGATTTTCGATAAATACTTGTTCGGGTGCTTGTAGATAAGGCGCAAAAACTTTTGCCAAATACTGAGGACTGCGGCGATAGGTAATTGCGTCTTCAGTTTGATCTGTCAACTCAATATAAGCCTGTCCTTTGTGGCGTAATAAATATTGATCGCGCAAATTGAGTTGTTCGAATTTACTTTGCTGAATAGTTGGATATGCCGCTTGATCGAGCACATAGTTTTCAAAGGCTTGCTGCTGTTCTGAGGTTCGATCTATCTGTAAAAATTGTTGGTACATCTTTTTCGATTGATGCATGAGTTCCATTTGTTCAGGAGATTTTAACAAGGGTAAACACATGCGGATGTCTTGATTCACCTGTTCGATTGCCAAGGTTGTTCTCTGCGGATTAATCGCCAACATCTCATTTTTTAAATTTTGACAAATTTGGGTCAGATCAGGAACAGGATTTTCTGTTTTAGGCGCTTCCTTTGATTCCTGTACGATATCCGCTGTCGGTTTTTGACACGCGACCACCACGATGCCACTCAAAACTACGAGTATGCTCGAAATGAGATAGTGAATAGGATTGCGAGGAAATTTCATTAGACCGATATAACAAGGCAGCTCAATGTAGGACCTTGCTATTGTCGCTGAATCAAAGCTAAATAAATGAAATATTTTGTAGTTTTGTGATAATGAAACGTTACGGTTTTAACGGGAATAGCCAATTTTTTCAGGTCAATACAGTGCTTATTCATCCCATAATTGGCTTGAAAATAAGCCTGTCGTTGATCTTAAATTAAATCTCAGTATATATAAATTATATAAAGTGAATGCTATGATTTGAGCTAAATCTTGCAGATGAAAAATGAACATTGCTGAAACGGAAGTTCATCTAAAAGAAAATACTTGTCATAAAATGTTCATCATTGCTATGGTTTAATATTAAGTCTAAAAAGTCGCTTTTGCTGTCCGTGGAGTATCAAACTTTGAGCCCAAGTAATCCTGTATTAAATCATCACATTTCTTCACAATTCAATGAAGATCTACAGGATGTAAATACCAAATTTATGACCATGGGTGGTTTGGTGGAGCAACAAGTGGCAAATGCAGTACATGCTTTGCTAGACACCAATGCCAATATGGCAATAGATGTACAATTTCAAGACAATACCGTTAACCGCTATGAGCGTGAAATCGATGAAGCACTGACATTGATTTTGGCCCGTCGTCATCCTGCTGCAATTGATTTGCGTATGGTGATTGCGATGAGTAAGGCAAACACGGATTTAGAACGGATTGGTGATGAAGCGGCAAAAATCGCCCGTATTGCTCAGACACTGTGTGAGGAAGGTGAGTCACCACGTGGCTATATGGAAACACGCCATATTGGTAATCAAGTTCGTGTCATGATCCATGATGCTTTGGATGCTTTTGCCCGAGTAGATGCTGAACAGGCATTAAAAGTATTGTTGGCGGATGCAGACATTGACCGTGAGTACCAGTCGGCAACACGTACACTGATGACTTATATGATTGAAGATCCCCGACATATTAGTCGTGTCATTAATGTGATGTGGGTATTGCGCTCATTGGAGCGTATTGGTGATCATGCACGTAATATTTCAGAGCAAGTGATTTACATGGCGAAAGGTTTTGATGTGCGTCATACCAATATTGAAGAAATTGAACAAAAAGTCCAAGGGAAATAATTTTACTCAACCTAAAGACTTCAAATAAAAAGACCTGAATCATTCAGGTCTTTTTATTTGGGTGCTCTATTTGAATAAACATCCATTCAATTGATTAGACCTGTGCTAAGGCTTGCTCTAAATCTGCAATCAAATCATCAATATGCTCAATACCTACAGATAGGCGAACCATATCAATACTGACCCCAGCTGCTTTTAATTCTTCTTCATTGAGTTGACGATGAGTCGTGGTTGCAGGATGGCATGCCAGACTTTTTGCATCACCAATATTCACCAAGCGAGTAAAGAGTTGTAAGGCATCAATAAAACGAGTTCCGCCTTCACGTCCGTCCTGCACTCCAAATGACAGGATGGCAGATGGTTTACCTTTGACATACTTTTGAGCTAAGGCGTGTTGGGGGTGATCTTTTAATCCCGCATAGTTGACCCATTGCACTTTAGGATGTGCCTGCAGGTATTCTGCAACTTTCTGTGCATTTTCAGTATGGCGTTCCATACGTAAACTGAGTGTTTCCAAACCCTGTAAAATTAAGAATACACTGAGTGGACTAATCGCAGCACCCGTGTTGCGTAAAGGCACAACCCGCGCTCGCGCTATATATGCTGCTTCGCCTAAGGCTTCTACATAATTGACACCATGATAACTCGGATCCGGTGTATTCAAAACTTTAAAACGTTCAGGATATTTGCCCCAAGGGAATTTACCGCTGTCCACAATCGCGCCGCCAATCGAGTTGCCATGACCACCAATGTATTTCGTCAAAGAGTGTACGACAATATCAGCCCCATGTTCGAAAGGCTTGAGTAAGGCAGGTGTAGCGACGGTATTATCAACAATCACCGGTACGCCATATTCATGGGCGATTTTGGCAATCGCATCAAGGTCGATAATATTGCCCAAGGGGTTACCGATTGATTCAACAAAAACCAGTTTGGTTTTTTCATCAATCAGACTTCGCAGGGCTTCAGGATTTTGGTAATCAAAAAAACGTACTTCAATCCCTTGTTTCGGCAAAGTATGTGCAAATAAGTTGTATGTTCCGCCATATAATGTCGATACAGAGGCAATATTATCGCCAGCTTCAGCAATAGTTTGAATCGAATAGGTAATTGCAGACATTCCGGAAGCCAACGCCAAAGCACCGATTCCACCTTCAAGTGCAGCCAGACGTTGTTCAAGCACAGCCGTGGTTGGATTCATGATACGGGTATAAATATTGCCTTGAACTTTGAGATCAAATAGATCTGCGCCATGCTGGGTATTATCAAAGGCATAGGATGTCGTTTGATAAATTGGAACAGCAACAGCTTTGGTCGTTGCTTCTGGTTCATAGCCTGCGTGAATGGCAAGTGTTTCATCTTTATAAGTCATATTCCGTCAACTTTTTATTAAAATTCAATAGAGTGTAACAAATAAATATATGAAGTAAACAAGGGTTTCTATATTTTAAAATCATAAAAAAAGATAAAGATGAAGTGATCGCTATTGATTATTTAATTTTAAATATACCCACAGATACCGATGATCGGTTAGTTTGTCGATTGTCATTAGGATGTCATTTGTCAAAATTAGCATAAGAAACTCCATGAATTCAGTTATTAATCACAATGAAAAATACGAATAAACGAATAAGCAATAAAACCAATTTAACTTTGATTTTGTGTAGTTTAATGGCATTCACTGCATGTTCAGATGATGATAATAAAGACACAGCTCACAGAAAAACACTGACCCAAAACGTGAGTTTGGCTTTCGGTGATGAAGTTTGTGTCATGGGTGGAACACGAGTCCAGAGTGGGGTAGATCTGAATGGCAATGGCAAACTAGAAGCCAGTGAAGTGACTAAAAATGAGGACAGTTGTAAACCGAACTTGTTTGCCCAGGGGGTCGCCTTACCATTTACTGTACTTGAACGACATCAAGCCAATGGCACAACAATTGACAGTAGCTTTGATATTCGTCAAGGTGGTTATGGCTCAGATGTGGCAGCACATCCAACCAATAAAAGACAATTTTATGCGCTAACGGATCGAGGTCCCAATGCTGACTTTACTGACAAACGCTATGGTGCAGGTAAAGTTTTTGCGATTCCAGATTATGTACCGAAAATCGGTTTATTTGAAGTTCAGGACAACGGGACGGTTAAGTTAATCAAGACCATTAATTTGAAAAATCCTAGTGGTCAGGATATTTCTGGTTTACCGAATACTTCTGCTTTGGGGGGGACAGGCGAAACGCCTTATGATGTGAATGGTAAAGTGATTACTGTAGATCCAAGCCAACCTTATGATGCGGTAAATAATCCGATGAAACTCGACGATTATGGTCTGGACAGTGAAGGAATCGCAGCATTGAACGATGGAACATTCTGGATCAGTGATGAGTATGGACCTCATATTGTTCATTTCGATGCCAACGGGAAGGAAATTGGCAGGATTAATCCATTTAAGGCAGATCAACGCAATCAATGGACTCTGCCGAATGAATTCAGCTATCGTCGTGCCAATCGAGGAATGGAAGGTCTAACCATTACACCAGATCAAAAAACTCTGGTGGGTATTATGCAGTCGACCATGAGTTTACCGAATAAAAATGTCAATAAATCCACATTGACACGTATTGTGACGATTAATCTTGAAACAGGTAAGGTTGCGCAATATCTCTATCAACAAGAAATAAATGAAAATTCGAATTCTGCAATCATTGCATTAAGTGCAACGCAATTCCTGGTTTTAGAGCGAGATGGTCTGTTTTATAAAGACACGGCAAATGTGATGAAACATGTTTATCGTATCGATCTGAGTAAAGCGACCAACTTGGAAGATGTTAAAGATCAAAACGAATTGAAACAAGATGAAAAACTAGGCTTAACCATCGCGGGTAAAACATTGGAAGAATATCAATTGGACAAGGGCTGGGATGGCTTGAAAGCTTTGAATATCGTTCCAGCACCGAAAACATTGGTGTTGGATATGGGGAAAGCCGTGAAATATCCTCACGACAAAATGGAAGGTTTATGGTTGATCAACAACACGACTTTGGGCGTGTTAAATGATGATGATATGGGGCTGTGGAATAATGCAAAAGGTATGGAGCCGAAATATCTCGATGCGGCACGTACACGTGTTGACGTGAATACCTTATACATCATGGACAAGTTGAATTTAAAAGGTCAGTAGCCGTATTCAAAAAGCCGCCAATAAGGCGGCTTTTTCTTTCTCAATAGGTGATTAAACTGTAGGTTGTGAAATGAAAAAAATATCAATGATCGTCATGTTGATGTGCTTGGTTGCCACACATGTCTGGGCTGTGCCACAAGTGACTTCTCGTGAATATAAATTATTGCTACAGGCAGATAAATTTAGTTATGCCAATGAGTCAGCTGATGTAAATACCTATATGCAGCAAGCAAAAAATATCATTGCTCAGCAGATTAACCGTACTGTATCCGGCAGTATGGTGTTGGATAAACAGCGGCAGATTCGCTTCTATGACTCACCAAGCAGCTGCTTACTGAATAATATGGGCTATAGTTTTCGTGAACGTATTGAAAATGGTGCATCTGAAGTCACCCTTAAATTTAGAAGCTTTGATCATTATCTTTCTAATTTTGCTGATTTAAGTAGCCCGACTACAGGTGCGAAAACCAAGCTTGAAGATGATATCACTCAGACAGCAACCCAGGGTTTTTTGGTGGGTTCCAGTAAATCGACGACTGTACCCAATACACGTACTATCAATAAATTTTTAGATATTCATACCCATTTCCCAAAATTTAAGGAGACTTTTGGGATAAGTGATAATCAGGTGTTATCTCAAGTGGGTGGGCTGACAATTTATGAACGAAGTTATCGTGGGGTGAGCATTGATTTGGGCGAATTTGATGCCGATGTTGATATGAGTTTATGGTATACCCAAGTGCCCTCTACAGGATTAAAGCCCGCAGTAGTTGAGGTGTCATTCAAGTATCAGGATCCGAATGCAAATTACACCAATAAAGTTGTACAACGCGCAGCGATTAGCTTTAGTGCTTTGAAATCATTGTCCAATTACAATGCACCAAGTTCAACCCAAACCAAAACACAATTTGTATATCAATATCAGTCTAATTTTTGCTCTTGATCTGATCTGGAAAAGTAGAAGATGGGAGGATTTTTATGCACGGCTTCACAGTAGCGCGATGAAAATATCTCCATGAAATTGGACAAATCTAAACAAAAATAGATAAATTCAGCGTATAATTAATGACATTTATTTGTTCGCATTTGCGAATTTCTATCCATTATAGAGGAGTCCTACGTGGCCCAATATATTTACACGATGAACCGTGTGTCGAAGATGGTTCCGCCTAAGCGCGAAATCCTAAAAGACATCTCTTTATCATTTTTCCCAGGCGCCAAAATTGGTGTGCTTGGTTTAAACGGTGCTGGTAAATCTACTTTGCTCCGTATTATGGCTGGCGTAGATAAAGATTTCTCAGGTGAAGCTCGTGCACAACCAGGTATTAAAATCGGTTATCTAGAGCAAGAACCACCACTAGACCCAAATAAAGACGTGCGCGGTAACGTTGAAGACGGTTTGCGTGAGCCATTAGATGCACTGGCACGTTTAGATGAAGTTTTTGCTGAATATGCAGCAGAAGATGCTGATTTTGATGCACTTGCAAAAGAGCAAGAAAAATTAGAAGCAATCATTCATTCATGGGATGCTCATAATCTGAGTAATCAAATGGATCAGGCTGCGGCTGCATTAAATCTTCCTGCTTGGGATGCAGATGTAACATTGCTTTCAGGTGGTGAACGTCGTCGTGTTGCACTATGTCGTTTATTGCTGTCTAAGCCAGATATGTTGTTGCTGGACGAACCGACGAACCATTTAGATGCAGAATCTGTATCATGGCTGGAACGTTTCTTGAAAGATTTCCCTGGCACAATCGTTGCGATTACCCATGACCGCTATTTCTTGGATAATGTCGCGGAGTGGATTCTTGAACTTGACCGTGGGCATGGTATTCCTTACCAAGGCAACTATTCTTCTTGGTTGGAACAAAAGAATGCACGTTTAGAGCAGGAACAGAAACAAGAGGAATCTTTTGCTAAAGCATTGAAAAAAGAACTTGAATGGGTTCGTTCAAATGCGAAAGGTCAACAAAAGAAAAACAAAGCACGTATGGAACGCTTTGAAGAGCTTAATTCGCGTGAATTCCAGCAACGTAATGAAACTTCAGAAATTTATATTCCACCTGGTCCGCGCCTAGGAAATAAAGTAGTTGAAGTTGAAGGCATCAGTAAATCTTTTGACGGTCGTTTATTGTACGAAAATCTAAGCTTTACTGTCCCACCTACAGCGATTGTGGGTATTGTGGGTCCAAACGGCGCCGGTAAGACGACATTATTCCGTATGATGACGGGCGAGCAGCAACCTGATACAGGGACTGTGACTCTGGGTGAATCTGTTAAAGTTGCATATGTCGGTCAGATCCGTGACACTTTAGATAACAATAAAACAGTTTGGGAAGAAGTTTCTGGCGGTTTAGATATCTTAAGAATCGGTGAGTATGAGATCGCTTCTCGTGCCTATATCGGTCGCTTTAACTTTAAAGGCCAAGATCAGCAAAAACGTGTTGGAGAATTATCTGGTGGTGAACGTAACCGTTTACAACTTGCGAAGATTCTTCAAATGGGCGCTAACGTGATCTTACTGGATGAGCCATCAAACGATTTGGATATCGAGACTCTACGTGCACTAGAAGATGCAATTTTAGTCTTCCCGGGTACGGTTATGGTCGTATCGCATGACCGTTGGTTCCTCGACCGTATTGCGACACATATCTTGTCATTTGAAAATGAACAACCTGAATTCTACGAAGGTAACTATGCTGAATATGAAGCATACCGTTTAGCACGTTTGGGTGAAGATGCAGTTCAAAAACGAACCAAGTATAAAAAGATTGGTGGATAAACCTTCCCCTGATGATTAAAAACCAGCTTTCGAGCTGGTTTTTTATTGTAGATAAACATGGTGAAGCTGGTTTTGTGCTTCGATATGCCCTTGATTTGCCGCCAGTAGTAACCATTTTCTTGCTTTACATTGGTCAGGAGATAGCCCTAATTGGCCCTGTAGATAAATCATCCCGAGTTTGTATTGTGCTTTACTATAGCCTTTCAATGCTGCATGTAAAAAATACCAAATCGCATTACGCTGATAGGTATTAACGCGTTCATGACGATGTAAATCATAATGCACACTATAGTGATTATTCAGGGCGAGATGTTCATAACTGGTGGCGCGATGATAAATATGCATGGATTCAGACATTCCAAATAAAGCATATCGATGTGTATAATCATATGAATAAGTCATGAGCTAGTTAATTCTCCCTGTTTATTTTTATTAACTCCATCAACAACTACAAAATTTGAGGCTTATTTCAATCAAGATTAAATGAAATAAAATGAATATGAAATACCCCGGTTTCATGATTTTTTTGAATAGTAAAAATAGGAGAAAAATATAGTGATTTCAGTAAATAGGGATAATCCCCTGATTTATATTGAAGGATGTGCTTATTTTAAGGCGCTGATATTAAAATTGGAAATGTGACTGCTTTCATTTATTTTATCATTACTGAGTGAATTCTCTATTTAAAAATCATGACAAATAAATTGTAAAATTTTATTTGAAAATAAATATTATTAATTGATTTCTTTATGTTGCTTTAACTTAGGCTTAATAAAGGCAATATAAAACCCAGAATAACGCCTTGGCTTGGATTGTTTTTATTATCTTCCAAAATAATCATTCAATGTAACCTCCTCCGATAGGGAGAAGGTATCTTTCAACATCATTCAGTTTATTGAGTACAGCATGAGATTATCTATATGGCTTTTAGTCTGGGTAAAACGCCATTCATTAAAGACGCATTTCAATGCCTTGTTCTGCGAGATACTGTTTTGCTTCAGGAATCGTATATTGACCAAAATGGAAGATGGATGCTGCTAATACCGCATCTGCGCCACCTTTTAAAATGCCATCAGCAAGGTGCTGTAAATTACCAACACCACCAGAAGCAATCGTTGGAATGCTGACACGATCGTTGATTTGACGCATAAGACCGATATCATAACCTGCTTTGGTGCCATCAGCATCCATAGACGTGACCAACAGTTCACCTGCACCGTATTCCGCCATTTTTACTGCCCATTCAATGGCATCAATTCCTGTAGGTTTACGTCCACCATGGGTGAAAATTTCCCACTTATGTTCTGCAGTCTTTTTTGCATCGATCGCCACAACAATACATTGTGCGCCAAAACGTTGAGAGGCTTCTTGAACAAATTCTGGATTAAATACGGCAGCTGAGTTAATACTGACTTTATCTGCACCGGCATTTAACAATAAGCGGATATCTTCAACTTTACGTACTCCACCACCGACAGTTAAGGGCACAAATACACTTTCTGCCATACGCTCTACTGTACGATAAGTCGTATCACGACCATTTGAGGTTGCAGTAATGTCTAAAAAGGTAATCTCATCTGCACCTTGCTCATTATATCGTCGGGCTACTTCTACAGGATCGCCTGCGTCACGGATATCAAGAAACTGAACACCTTTCACCACACGACCATTATCTACGTCTAGGCAAGGAATAATACGTTTAGCGAGCATAATTTTTTCCAAAAATAACAGTCGATGATGAAACTTCGTGACTTAGCTATAGCACCGCAATAGCCGAAGCGGTTATTCTATCAAACTTATGTAAGTTTTTTCGCAGGTTTTCTATGTCGGTTTATACCACTTTGAGTTTACAAGAAGTTCAGGTGTTTGCAGCACCCTATGGATTAGAGGTGGTTGAGCTGAACCCAATTCAAGGCGGTATCCAAAATACCAACTATTTTATCATTTGTCGTGATGGAACACAGTTTGTTTTAACCCTATTTGAAAATATGGATGCACAAGCTGCTGGTGAATTGGTACCTGTATTAGAGCATTTAGGTAAACATGGCGTGGCTGTACCTGTACCGCTCAAATATGAGGGGCAATCCATTCATACGCTGAAAGATAAACCTGCACAGATTGCACCACGCATGATGGGTAAACATCCTATGCCATCAAACATTGTTCAAGTTGAACAGATTGCGATGGCTCAGGCAAAGATGCATATCGCATTAAAAGATTTTCCATTACAGCGTAAAATCGCCCGTGATCATGACTATTGGTACAATGTGGCGAAACAAATCAAACCCACTTTAAGTCTGGCGGATAAAGCACTACTTGATAATCTCTTGGGATTGTATCAAGCATTAACACAGATGTATCCAAATAGACCTAAAGGCTGGATTCATTCCGATTTGTTCCGCGACAATACTTTGTTTGAAGGGGATAATCTTAAAGGAATCCTTGATTTTTATGAAATGAATCAAGATGAATTACTATTTGATATCGCCATTACATTAAATGATTTCTGTACCGAATATCCTGAAGTTACTTTAAATGAAGCCAAGGCAATGGCATTTTTAAATGCTTATGGCTCGGTTCGTCCACTGACTGAAGATGAAAAGGCGTGCCTGGAATTATATTTGGCAATGGCGGCAGGACGCTTTTGGATGATGCGTTTGCAGATTGCACACATCAATGCTGAATCAGATCGAACGGGGGATGATATCATGCAGAAAAATCCACAAGAAATGCGTAATATGTTGATTGAAAGATTGAAATTTGTAACAGCTTAATCAGTGTGTGGGATAAAAAATGCGTGATCAAGGTCGTTTAGTTGAGTGGTTTGATGACAAAGGCTATGGCTTTATTCAACCCAATGATGGACTAAAAGAGCGTGTGTTCCTGCACATCAAAGATTTTGCACAAAAAGGTCCACGGCCCATAGTGGGCTGTGCACTTGAGTATGTGGTGCAGTTGGATGGACAGGGACGTTATAAAGCCAAGCAAGTGACTTATTTGAAAGCAACTCAAACTGTTCATGCCAAAACGAATCAAGTCAATCACAACAAACTGAAAGCCCAGAAAGACTCTTCATTACAGCCGATGCAAATCATATGTATCGTTTATATAGTGGCTTTGGCAATTTTAAGCATAAGTGGTTGGTTAAATGGCATGGTTCTGCTTTTTATCAGCATCATCAATGTGATGACTTATTGGTTCTATTCACAGGACAAAGAAGCTGCACAATTCAATCGACGTCGTGTGCCTGAAAATACCTTACATATTTTAGCCTGTTTAGGGGGCTGGCCCGCTGCATGGCTAGCACAACAACGCTTACGACATAAAACACAAAAACAACCTTTTAGAAATATCTATTTCTGTACCATAGTCTTTAATATTTTATTGATTTTATGGTTAATTTCACCTTTAAATGTATTCCACATTTAGAATGAAATCGCCAAGTTTTAAACAGGGGCTTGCGATGAGTAATTATGTCGATTCAAACAATAGTAAATCTCTTACCTTAATCTTATACATTCTTTACATTATTGCGATTTTCTCCGCTGGAATCCTAGCAATTGTTGCATTGATTATTAATTACGTAAAACTAGACGCTGTACGAGGTACGATTTTTGAAAGCCATTTTAAGTGGCAAATCAGGACATTCTGGTGGTACTTGATCTGGACCATCGTTGCATTTATTCCATTTCTTTTCCTCTTTTTCACTATGGATAATGTCAACGCATTTGCAGGTGTGGCCTTGGGTGCTACAGTGTTTTGTGGAGTAACTTTATTTGTTTCTTGGATATGGATTGTTTATCGAGCAATACGAGGAATTATTGTTTTGAATGATGATCAAGCTTTACCGTTATAAATGTTAACATGAATTGAAACAATCACTTCATTAAAAACAGCGTTTAGTTTGAAACGCTGTTTTTAATGAAGTGATTTAGTCCTTTCTGAACGCTATTTTCTTTTTAAAAACCGAGGTCTCCATTCGCTGACGATGACCCCCAAAACCACAAGTAATCCGCCAAAAAGTGCAACCAAGGGCAGGCGTTCACCTGCAATTCTGCCAAACAATGCTGCCCACACGGGTTCACCTGCATAGATCACCGCAGCCTGAGATGGATCAACTGAGCGTTGTGCCCAGTTCATGGTCAACTGTAGTATTGAACTGGTCAGCCCTAATCCTACAGCAAGTATAAGCAGTTCCCATGAAAAAGCGGGGATATGGTGTTCTCCAACGAAGGGCATTGATGCAAAAGATAACACTGAAGCAAAAGCCAGCTGAATGACAGTCACCCGCTGAAGATTTACTTTCCCTGCAAAGTAGCCAATGAAAATAATTTCCATTGCAATTGCAAAAGAGCCGAGTAGGGTCACGATTTGCCCTGTATTTAGGTTGATCTGGTTAAAGCCATTGCCTGTTAAGAAAATTAACCCGATAAATGCCAGTAAAACGCCGAACCATGTCATCATGTGAGGTCGTTTGCGGAAAATCAACCAAATCAGAACAGGCACCAAAGGGACATACAACGCCGTTAAAAACGCAGATTCACTACTGCTGATCGTTTGCATTCCCACAGTTTGTGAGCCATAACCTCCAGTAATCATGCTGCCTATCAGTGCGCCTGCAATGATTTCTTTTAGATTAATGCCTCTGAGGTATCTATATGACAATAATCCGACCGCGATTGTTGCCGCTGCAAAACGGCAACCCACAAAGAACATTGGAGAACTGTAATTCAAGGCCAGATGCACAACGACAAAGGTACCTCCCCAGATCATGGTCATGATGATCAGGGCAATTTGAGGTATTTTCGATTTTAAAAATAAAGTGAAGGGAGAGGACGACATAAAAAACAACAGGGAGAAAGAAAGCACCGCTATTTTACGCGAAAGTACAGAATTATGCTGAGGTTAAGTTTGATAAAAATGAGCTGCAATCATTAAATTGTCACCTGAAAGCGTTATAATTTAAACATTAAAATATGCATAAAGAGAAATAAGCCATGGTGATTGAACAAGCTTTATTTCATATTATTGAGGGTCAGCAATCGGCTTTCGAAAAGAAATTCTATGAATTATCCGACATTTTTAGAAATGCACAAGGTTGTGAAAAATTTAAATTGATTCGTGGAATAGAGAATAATCAGCAATATATTCTACAAATTCACTGGACTGATTTAAAAGCACACACTGACGTTTTTATGAAAACAGAAGAATTCAAACATTGGTTTATGGCATTAAAACCTTTTTTGGCACAAAAAATAGAAATGCAGCATTTTGAGAATACATTGGTCTAATCGTGAGTCTGCGATTGAGCAAGCCATCAAAAAAGAGAATCTTGAGATTCTCTTTTTTTCATCTACTTTGTACTTAGAGTGTTTGTTGATCCAATAATAATTGAGCTTCACGTAGATTGAGTGTGCCTTCATAAATTGCACGACCCGTAATTGCGCCCAAAATACCTGGTTTACCCTTTAAGTTACGCACATCGTCTAAGTTGGTCACCCCACCTGAAGCAATGACAGGAAGACCTGAGTATTGCGCTAGATTGACGGTCTGTTCAACATTGACGCCTTGCATCATGCCATCGCGTGCGATGTCTGTATAAACAATACTTGATACACCTGCATCAGCAAAACGTTTTGCAAGATCAGTCGCTTTTACATCCGTTACATTTGCCCAGCCATCTGTAGCAACCATACCGTTCATTGCATCAATACCAACAATGATGTGACCTGCAAATTTTTGACATGCTTCTTCAACAAACTCAGGGTTTTGAACCGCTTTTGTTCCAATGATCACAAACGACACGCCTGCATCCAGGTAATGCTCAATCGTCTCTAAAGAGCGGATACCACCACCAATCTGAATAGGGAGTTCAGGCTGTGCTTTGGCAATTGCTTCAACCACAGGTTTATGGATTGGCGTACCAGCGAAAGCACCGTTCAGATCAACCAGATGTAAACGACGAGCACCTTCATTTACCCAGTGTTGTGCAGTTGCAACTGGATCATCAGAAAATACAGTATCGTCTTCCATACGACCTTGTTTTAAACGTACACATTTACCATCTTTCAGGTCTATTGCAGGGATGATCAGCATGCTTTCGCTCCTTGCCTAATCTCATAGAAATTGATTGGCGTTCATCTTAGCAAAAACTTGATCAATTTCTAAGTATCAGTTAGGGCTTTTATTTTCATTCTTCTGCAATTCAGTCACGATTTTGGCGATATCAATGGGGATTAAATTTAAATCGAGCAGCGCCTTGAAAATAAGAACAGGCGCATAAGCATCTGCTGCTGCGTACTGAATTTGTGGAATGGTCAGATTTTTTTTTGCCCAGTTAGAAGTGCTGACTGATTTGCTTTTTGGAAAATGAACCTGAAACAGGAGTGCCATAGCATTTTTAATGCCTAATGGGTTAGTGATACCGAAACTGGAGAAACGCTTGGAAAGCTCAATCACACTATGCAGCTCTATACCTTTTTTACGAAATAAATGTAAGTCATTTTTTAGACCAAAGCCGACTTTGAGTTGATTTGTGTTTTCTAAAAAGGGTTTTAAAAAGGTTAGAATTTCAGATGAAACCTGAAATAAATAAGCTTTCTCAGCGGTCGCAAGTTGAATGAGATGAGGCCCCGTCTGAACTTCACCTTTAGTAAAAGTCGGTTTTGACTCTGTATCAAAGCCGAGTAAAGTCACTTTTGATAATTCTTCTGAAATTTTATGACACTGTTCTAAGGTATTGATCACAATAATTTTATTTAAGGGTAAATTTTGAAAACGTGGAAAGCTTAGAATCTGTTCCTTGCTTGGGAGTTGTTGGCTCTGATCATTCACAAATTTTAGCTCTCAGATTTAAGGGGGCAGCTGAAATTCCATAATTTGCTTGCTGTATTGATTAAAATTGAGCAGGCAAGACATAAAAAAATTTAACGATATTGTGTTATAACAAACTTTGAATAAAAGATGATAGTTTTGTGAGATGAAATTACAGGAATCAAGCAGATGGTAGAAAAAGAAGATGATCTTTTTATTGAAGGTGCAAAACGTTTAAAGCAATTGATTCAAGATAAAAATATAAAGGCCAGCGATATTGTCAATGTGCTGGAAACCTCAAAAGGCACAATGAGTAAATGGCTGCATAACTCAACACCTGCAAGTGCGCAAAGCTTAATTGAACTGGCACGTTTAGTGGGTATGACTGAACGCTGGAATATGGAAGCCAAACAGCAAGATAAAACGGATCTTGTGAGTAAGGCTTATGCTGAATCTGAACTGGATTTAAGTCATGTCAGCATGGAGCAGTTAATCAATGAGATTAAAGATCGTTATGCGGCGCTAAACTTAAAAGCAGAGATAAAAATCAGTGTTGAACCGTTAGAAGGTGGTTTTGTTACTAAAGATTAACGTTACGGTGGCATCATGTGATGTGATCCTTCAAATTCGATTTGCGGATCAGTATTCAATGTGGGCGAGACTGCCAAAATATAGATGACCACGAGCGTTAAAATGGGTGTACAAATGATTGAGACCAGTGCAACAGTTTTCTCCCAAACAGGTGTCAGTCTGCTGCTACCGTATTGATTGTCATGAAAAGAGCCAGGTGCGACAAATATCAAAAATAAAAAAAGCACTTGCACAACCGGGATTAGAATCAACACAGACCACCAACCTGAACGATTAAGATCATGTAGTCTACGAATGATGAATATAAAAAATGTATAGATACACGAGATGTGTAAGGTCGCCCATAAAAAGAACGCCAAAGGTTCAATCTGATTAAAATCTTCGTCGGTATTCAGCATCTGGAATGAGATATAAAGATTGAGTGAGCATAGAATAATGGTGAGAATCGTTAACCATGCAATCAATGATAACCGTCCAAAACGTCCACTGGGATGAAGCAGTGCATCTTTGCTTAGATTGTTATTTTTCATTTATAAGCCATTGAATCAATAAGTGTTAAATTTTTTATCGGCGTCTGTTTGAAACACAGAATAATGAAGTTTTAAGACTTTGTTTTCTCTAGTAATTTGGATAATCAGAGCCAATTTAAATTGACTCTGAATTTCTTGATCTTGAGGTGTTAAATGTTCCATTCCACAAAGTTTTTCAGCAATTGCAAACCTGCTGTATGGCTCTTTTCTGGATGGAATTGTGTAGCAAAAAGATTTTCTTTATGAATCGCAGTACAGAACTGCAAACCATAATCACATGTTGCTGCAATGAGTGTGGAATCCTTAGGTTCAACATAATAGCTATGCACAAAGTAGAAACGTGAATCTTGTTCAATATTTTTCCACATTGGATGACTTGGATCAGCTTGGTGGACTTGGTTCCAGCCCATATGAGGAACTTTTAAGCCCTCCATATCTGGAAAATGTTTGACCATGCCATCAAAAATCCCCAACGCTTGAGTACCACCATTTTCTTCGGATGATTCAAGCAAAGCCTGCATACCGACACAAATTGCCAGCACAGGTTTATTGAAGGCAGCTTGACGTACAACTTCATCGATTCCTGCTTCATGCATGCCTTGAATGCAGTCGCGCATTGCTCCTACACCTGGAAATACAATTTTATCTGCTTGAGCAATCAGCTTTGGTTCATTGGTGACATCTACAGTTGCACCCACATGTTCGAGCGCTTTAGCTGCCGAATGAAGGTTTCCCATGCCATAATCAAGAAGGGCAATACGGGTCATTACAAGGTTCCTTTGGTAGAAGCAACAGTATTTTCAGCACGAGGATCAACTTCGCATGCCATACGTAGTGCGCGAGCAAATGCTTTGAACACACTTTCAATTTGGTGATGGCTGTTTTTACCTTTTAAGTTGTCAATGTGTAGGGTCATCAAGGCATGATTGACAAAGCCTTGGAAAAACTCTGAAAATAAATCAACATCAAAGCTACCAATTCGTGCGCGAGTAAAGGGAATATCCATCCACAACCCTGGACGACCTGATAGATCGACAACGACACGGCTTAAAGACTCATCCAGTGGTGCATAAAAATGACCATAACGTTTTAGCCCTTTTTTATCACCAAGCGCTTGTGCAAAAGCTTGCCCTAGGGTAATCCCACAGTCTTCTACCGTGTGGTGATCATCGATTTCCAAGTCGCCGTCACAATGAATATCAATATCAAATAAACCATGACGCTTGATTTGATCAATCATATGGTCTAAAAAGGGTACACCTGTATTGAGCGTGCCTTGACCAGTACCGTCAAGATTCACACGAACTCGAATTTTAGTTTCGTTGGTGTTTCTTACCACTTCACTGATACGTTGCGCCATAGACACGTTCCTCAAAAAACGTCAAAAATTAAAAGTTTGATGTAAAGATGTTTCGCTGTGACGAAAGTGACAGCATATTAGATTGCTCAGGAGGGTTAATCAATGCCTATTACCGTACATGCTAAAACTTCACTAGAAAATGAAGAAGTTCGCGATCAGCTTGAGCGATTATATGACACCAGTCCCGAATTTGGGGATGGTCATGATGCCATAGAACAACTTGAGCAAAACTTGGCTCATTATACCCTACTTTATGTCGCAGAATTTAATACTAAGATTATTGGGGCATTATGGTGTACCGGACAAGGTGAAAGCAGAACTTTAGAAAATATTGTGGTGCATCCAGCCAATCGAGGGCGCGGGGTTGCTGAACGTTTGGTTGAGGAAGTTTGTCGCATTGAAGAAGAAAAGGGTGTAAAGAACTTTGAACCAGGCTGCGGTGCAATACATCGTTGTTTAGCACACCTTGGTAAAATCTAAGCGATTGGCGTTTACTGAATGAACAAAAGCAGCTGGAGTGATTGCTTTTGTTCTCTTTATTTAAAAAATTGAATTGTAAATCGTTATTTTTAACTGCATTTCGAAAAGATTCAAAAACCAGCACGGGCAAATTGTTTACACCAATCGACAGCATGAAAGTAATTTCTTGCTCAAATATGTGTGAAAAAGCATCCATTTGCGCATAAATAGGCTGATTTTGTTGTAAAAATAGACTGTTGAGAGATTTTAATGCTTTCTATGCTTGACGACTTGTGGATTAAATTGTTTAATACGCCCCATCGGCGTGATAGCTCAGTAGGTAGAGCAACGGATTGAAAATCCGTGTGTCCCCAGTTCGATCCTGGGTCTCGCCACCATATTTAAAAATCTTAAGATTTCAATCCCTGATCCCATCAGGGATTTTTTTTGGGTAAAAAATATTCGCTTGAATAAAAAAGTCATGATTTTTATTGACTATTGAATACAGATACGGCTTAATACACCGCATCGGCGTGATAGCTCAGTAGGTAGAGCAACGGATTGAAAATCCGTGTGTCCCCAGTTCGATCCTGGGTCTCGCCACCATATTTGAAAAGCCTCAAACAGTGTTTGGGGTTTTTTATTGTCTGTGATTTAGCATCCAGTGTCATTGTCAGTGTTCTAGAAAATATGCCTATTGAAAACAGCAATGGCTTTTATTGTCTTACAAAATGTCTTGAGCTGGTGTGGAAATGACGTAAAATAAATTTTTATAAAACGAATAGATTGTTATAAAAACAATGAAAGATTTATTTTCATCAGGCAGTGCGCTTTATCAACAAGCACGACCCAGTTACCCACAGGATGTGGTTCAGGAAATTTTAAACTATGTTCCTGAGCGTAGTTTTGCATGGGATTGCGGGGCGGGTTCAGGACAATTCACGCAATTGCTGACGCCTTATTTTGATCATATTGTTGCTACTGATTTGAGCGAAAAACAACTACAGCTTGCGCCTTATTTTGATAATGTCAGCTATCAGGTTCAAGCGGCTGAACATACGTCATTTGCGACTCACAGTTTTGATCTGATTTCTGTAGCACAGGCAATCCACTGGTTTGATTTTGATGGATTTTATAAAGAGGTTCAAAGAACACTTAAACCACAGGGAATTCTTGCTGTAATCGGATATGGCTTAATTCAAGTTGAAAATGCAACCATTCACTCAATGATTCAAGATGTATATTTTAAAAAATTAAACGGTTACTGGGATGCAGAGCGGCGTTATATTGATGAAGAATATCAGACGATTCCATTCCCATTTGAAGAAATAACGGTCGCGAACTTTAAAATGCAGTATCAGTGGTCATCAGCACAACTGTTAAAATATTTATCTACATGGTCTGCCATACAGCACTATTGTGAAAAAAATCAAGATCATCCCTTACTTGAGCTGGCTGAACAGTTAAGCAATCAACACCAAGATTTAAAAATAGAATTTCCTGTATTCTTGCGTCTGGGACGAGTAAAGCAGGTGAAGAAAAAGTGTTTTATGAAAAAATAGAATAATGATCTCATTTTATCTTGGATTACAAGATATATGGCTAACAATATACTTAGTTATATATTATTTAAAGATAATATGATTCAATGAAATTTATATCTCAAGTCATGAGTCTGGCGATTGCTGGTATTTTATATAGCTCTAATGCTTCAGCAACAACAGGCTATTTTATGCATGCCTATGGTGTAAAAGCTCAAGGCAATGCGGGTGTATCGATCGCTCAATTTCAAGATGCACTCAGCATCGCCAACAACCCCGCAGGTTTAAGCTGGGTCGGAAACCGCATTGATATTGGAGCGAGTATTTTTTCGCCTGATCGTTCTGCAGACATTGCCGCAAATCAGTTGTCGAATGCGAATGGTTCATATGATGGCAATGGACGAAAATATTTTGTATTGCCAGAAATTGCCCTAAATCGTCAAATCAATGATCAAGTCGCCTTAGGTTTGGCGGTGTATGGCAATGGTGGCATGAACACGGACTATCAGAATAATCCGTTTGCTGCATTTGGGAATAGGGGTACGACTGGGGTGGATTTAACCCAAGTTTTTGTCTCTCCTGCGGTATCTTGGAAATATACTACAAATCAATCTGTGGGTATCGCGACCAATATTCTGTATCAGCGTTTTGAAGCGAAGGGAATTCAAGGCTTTGCGGGATTTTCTACAGATGCTTCAAACTTCAGCAATCGAGGAAAACAGAGTGTTACAGGTCTAGGAGCACGCGTGGGTTGGTCAGGCATATTCTTCAATGACCGCTTAACGTTAGGTGCGAGCTATGCTTCAAAAATCAATGCAGATCGCTTCGATAAATACCAGGGATTATTTGCTGAATATGGAGATTTTGATGTCCCGGAAAATTATGCAGTGGGTGCAGCATTGAAACTAAGCCCTCAACTCACGATTGCAGCAGATGTACAGCGAATTAACTATTCAGATGTGAAATCTGTTGGAAATTCATTGGATGCTACACAACTGCAACAGGGACAGCTTTTTGGCTCTCCCCATGGTCCTGGATTTGGTTGGAAAGACATTAATGTCTATAAATTGGGGGTGTCTTATCAAGCACACCCTCAACTGCTTTTAAGAGCAGGCTATAGCCATAATGATCAGCCGATTCCTGAACAGGAGGCTTTTCTCAATATTCTGGCGCCTGGCGTCATTCAAGACCATCTGAGTGTCGGTGCAACTTGGAATATTGATCCACATCAAGAACTCAGTATTGCCTATACACATGCCTTGGAAAATGATCTGAAAGGATCAATTTCACCTGCATTTGGTGGTGGTGAAGCTAAGCTTAAAATGAGTCAGAATATTTTGGGGATTGCTTATGGTTATAGGTTTTAGGCATATTCAACTATGCCTAAACTCCTTAAACTTTGACAGCATTACATTTCACACTTTAAACATGGTGTCGGTGTTGCCCCACTTTTAACTCTAGCACTGGAGCAATGACGAGATTAATTTGATGGGGCTGTTTTTAATCCTGAATCAGCCGCTTACCTAAGCAAACCACTTCAATCTCTTCATAGCCCAATTGTTCATAAAAGCTTTGTACATCAATATTGTCTTTGCGGATCAGCAGTTGCAGTTTTGGACAACCCAATGCAATCAAGCGTTTTTCAAGCTGCTGTATGAGGGCGGTTGCCACGCCATTACGCTGATCATGCGGATGTACGGCAAGATAATTTACCCAGCCCCGATGTCCGTCATAGCCACCCATCACGGTAGCAATCAACTGTTCATCTTTGACCGCCAATAAAAATAATCCATCTTTTTGAGCAACTTTCCGGAAAATATCAATTTCTGGGCTATTCCATGGACGTGTTAAATCACACGTCTCCCAAAGTGCAATGACATCTTCTAAGTCGGTTTCCTGAAACTGCCGAATGATAAACATAGCTTTCTTTTATCTCTTGTTTTTAAAAGAATGTTTGCATCAGATTAATATAAAAAGTGCGTCTTGATAAGTTGATTTTTTAGACAATGCGTAAATGTTTGATACATATTCTCAATCTTGAATGGCACGGTTACGAATGATTATTTTTTATTGTTTAAAAATATGCATAATGATTGAGGAATAATTTAAAACAAAAAAGGAATTTCATATGAATAAACAGGAATTTGATTATATTATTGTTGGTGGTGGAAGCTCAGGTTGTGTTTTGGCGGGTCGTTTATCTGAAAATCCACAGGTTTCTGTTTGTTTGCTTGAGGCAGGTGGTACTGGAGATGGCTGGAAAGTCGAGGTTCCCTGCGCAGCGGTCATCAGCATTCCAACAAAAATTAATAACTGGGCATTTGAAACCGTTCCTCAGAAGGGTTTGAACGGTCGCAGAGGTTACCAACCTCGTGGTAAGTGTCTGGGCGGATCCTCTGCAATCAATGCAATGGTCTATATCCGAGGGCATCGACAGGATTATGATGATTGGTCAGCTTTAGGGAATACAGGCTGGTCATATGATGAAGTTTTACCTTATTTTATTAAATCAGAGAATAATCAAAGAATTAAAAATCAATATCATGGTAATGATGGTCCATTGTCCGTGATAGATTTGCACAGTGACAATCCACTTCAGCAAAAATATATCGCAGCAGCGAAAGAGCAGGGCTATCGAATTCTGGATGACTTCAATGGAGAAGAGCAGGAAGGCTTAGGTGTTTATCAAGTCACCCACATCAATGGCGAGCGCTGTAGTTCAGCAAGGGCCTATCTCTTTCCGCATCTTGAGCGAAAAAATTTAACAGTCGAGACCTCGGCACAAACACAGCGGATTTTGATCGAAAATGGTGTGGCTGTGGGAGTGGAATATAAACAGAATGGGCAATTGAAGCAAATTCATGCGCGACGTGAAGTTTTACTCAGTGCGGGTGCAATGCAGTCACCTCAAATCCTGATGTTATCTGGAATCGGTGACCAACATGAGTTAATGGAACATGGGATCGAGGTGAAAAAGCACTTACCTGGTGTGGGGAAGAATTTTCATGATCATCCTGATTTTATCTTTGGCTATAAAGTACGTGAAATACAGGGAACTTTTGGGCTGTCCATACCTGGATCCATTGATCTTATCAAACAGATTGGCCGTTATCGAAAAGAGCGGCGTGGTTTGCTTACCACAAATTTTGCTGAATGTGGCGGTTTTATTAAAAGCTCATCAGAGCAGAAAGTACCGAATCTACAATTGCATTTTGTGATTGCATTGGTCGATAACCATGCTCGGACTTTGCATACCGGGCATGGTATTTCTTGCCATGTTTGCTTATTGAACCCGAAAAGTCGGGGCACGATCAAGATCAGTGGTCCGAGTATCGATGATCCACTATTGATTGATCCAAATTTCTATGGAGAAGAATCTGATTTAGAGGAAATGGTTAAAGGCTTTAAGCTCACTCAGACTTTAATGCAGTCTGAAGCATTTAAAAGCATGATCAAAGAAGATTTGTTTACTGCAAATGTACGTACCGATGAGGAGATTCGGCAGGTTTTACGAGATCGCTCGGATACAGTCTATCATCCCGTAGGCAGTTGTAAAATGGGCGTGGACGAAATGGCTGTAGTTGATCCGCGCTTGCGTGTTTATGGTATTCAGAACTTGCGTGTGGTGGATGCATCTATTATGCCTAAAGTGGTCAATGGAAACACCAATGCACCTGCGATTATGATTGCTGAGAAAGCCGTAGATATGATTCATCAGGATCAGTCAGGTTTAGCATTTGTCGAGAAAAAAGACCCTTTAAGCATGGCAGTTTAAACTTTGTGAAAAAATGGATATGCCTGAATATTCGGGCAGAATGTCATTTTATGCAGTAAATATCTCAATGTGTTAACGCAATAGACAATAAAAAAACGCCATGAATGGCGTTTTTTTTTCGGCTAAAACCTTATGCAGATTTTTTAGCTTGGTCTTGAGTTGTTAACATATGACCTGTTTCTTCAAAGTTGCAGTGCCAAGAAAGCGCTTCACGAAGAATATGAGGTGTTTGACCACCTTTTTCACACGCACGATCAAAGTAGTCATTTAAGGCATCACGGTACATTGGATGAGCACAGTTGTCGATCACGGCACGAGCACGTTCACGTGGTGCCAAGCCACGCAAGTCTGCAAGACCCTGTTCAGTGACTAGAATATCCACATCATGTTCAGCATGGTCGATATGTGATGCAAATGGGACAACAGAAGAGATATCACCGCCTTTTGCAATTGATTTGGTCACGAAAATAGCCAAATGCGCATTACGTGCGAAGTCACCTGAACCGCCAATACCATTCATCATCTTGGTACCACAAACGTGTGTTGAGTTGACGTTGCCGTAAATATCGAACTCAAGTGCAGTGTTGATCCCAATGATACCTAAACGACGAACGAGCTCAGGATGGTTTGAAATTTCTTGTGGACGCAAAACCAATTTATCTTTGTATTGTTCAAGGTTATTAAATACTTTCTCACCATATTTAGCAGAAAGGGTAATTGAAGAACCTGAAGCAAATTTCATTTTACCTGCATCAATCAATTCAAAGGTACAGTCTTGAAGTACTTCTGAGTACATCACCAAATCTTCAAAGTTCGATTCTTTAAGACCCGTTAATACTGCATTGGCAATAGACCCGATTCCTGCTTGTAAAGGACCAAGATTCGCAGGTAAACGACCTTCTTCAACTTCTTTCTCAAAGAATGCGATCAAATGGTTTGCAATCGATTGCGTTTCATCATCAGGTAAAGTAACTGTTGATGGAGAGTCATGGAATTCGCTGTTAATCACGATACCGACGATTTTTGCAGGATCGATATTGATTGCTGGCGTACCGATACGTTGATCAACATGTGTTAATGGAATCGGTTGGCGAGTAGGACGGTAAGTTGGGATATAGATATCATGCAAGCCTTCGAAAGCGGGGCTTAAGTTGGTGTTGATTTCAACAATCACTTTTTCAGCAAAAATTGCAAAACTTGCAGAGTTACCTACAGAAGTGGTTGGAATGATGCCGCCATCTTCAGTAATCGCAATGGCTTCAATCACAGCTACATCAGGTTTTTTTAATTGAAGGTTACGCATCTGTTCAACAGTTTCAGACAAATGCTGATCAATAAACATGACTTCGCCTTTATTGATGGCTTTACGTAATGTGTTGTCTACTTGGAACGGTAAACGACGAGCAAGTACACCTGCTTCAGTCAATTGTTTGTCTAGATCATTACCTAAACTCGCACCTGTGATTAATGTAATCTTGAGAGGATTTACTTTGGCTTGTTTAACAAGTGCTAAAGGTACGGCTTTTGCTTCACCTGCACGAGTAAAGCCACTCATCCCCACAGTCATACCATCTTGGATAAAAGTTGCGGCTTGTTCTGCGCTCATGACTTTGTCATGGAGAGATGCTAAACGGATACGATCTAAAGACATGGTTTACGCTCAATTCTTGTTCAAAACTAGACGGATTGTACCGCCCTCAAACTAAATTGTGCATGCCTCTAATGCTAAGGTCTAATTTTTTCAATAAATGTAGGTATAAATTCTTGTGATGGTTTTTAAGTTGTTATTTATTAATAAAATAATGTTGTCTGTGTGATAAATAAACAAAACTGTTTGTTTGATTATTGAGCGATCATTAAAAATGATCACTCAAACTCTGCTTAATTTTTTGAATCGGGTTTGTAGGTGCCGGTTCTTCCTCAACTTTTATGGAAAGTGGCAGGGAAATGATGGCTTGTAAACCCCCTTCAGGGCGGTTGGAAATAGACAGTTCACCTTGATGAATATCGACAATCCGCTTCACAATTGCCAACCCCAAACCACTGCCTTGAACTGTACGTGCGGCATTTCCACGTACAAAGGGTTGCATTAAACCTTCAATTTGGTCTTCAGGAATTCCCTCACCATTGTCGGCAACACAGATCTTAATATGATCGCCTTCAACAGAAGCATCGAGCTCAATAGGTTCGGCGCCGTAACGTTTTGAGTTATTGATCAGATTACCAATCAGACGTTTGAGAGAAAGAGAACGTGCAGTGATGATGGGCAATTCTTGAGGTGTAAAGCGAATATCTAAAGGCTTAAATTGAATCACCAGTTCCTGTAGTAAGCTATTGATATTGGTGTCTTGTAACTCTTCATCTGAACCATCGCGCATATAGGAGATGAATTGGCTCAAAATGGCGTCCATATCATCGACATCATAAATCAGTCCTTCTTTTAAGAAGTCATCATCTGACATCATTTCTGCACTTAAACGAATCCGAGTCAGTGGTGTTCTTAAATCATGTGAAATTCCAGCCAACATGATTTGGCGATCTCGTTCAGTTTGCTCAAGCGTATAGATCATATGGTTAAAGGCTTGGTTAACCTCACGAATTTCTTGAGGTCCATGGTTGGTTTCAAGATAAGGCGCTTTACCTGTTTTACTGTAATTATTTGCGGCATGTTGCAAGCGACGTAATGGGCGGTTCAGCTGTCTCACCAGTGTCAAAATAATAGCCGCAGCAATTAAAGGAATACCCAATAGCCAAGCTAAAATAAGTTCCGGGCTATAGTTGGCATAAGTATTTAACGGTTCACGGACCCAATTTCCATTCATCTCAGGCGTTTGCACCCATATGCGTGGGCTGGGTTTAAACTGAAAGTAAACCGTCACATCTTTGATTTTTAATTCTTCTGCCAATTGTTTTTCAATGCGATTGGTAAAGAAATCAGCAATAATTTTATCTTTAACATTCGGATAATCTTTAGGATCTGTTACGTATTCCACCCCCACACGCTGTTTTAACCATTCATCAATATCGAGTTGAATATCATCATGGTAGATCTGTAAGCGAGGATTGTTGACCATCTCAAGTTCAACTGCCAGAAAACGTGCATGTTGTTGAATTTCAGGGAGGTAGAGTGTTTTCCAGAAAAACCAGAGCGACATAAATAGGCTAAAAAACACCACAAATATCACCAAAACCGTGGTTCGCATTGCTGCAGAACGTGGCTTGATTTTATCGAGAAAGCGTTCCCAAGGTGTACGTTTGCGTTCCTTGTAAGCGACAAAGTCAGTAAATTCTTGTGGGTCTATAGGTTCTAATTTCACAGATTGATCCTGTTACTCGATGATATCGTGTGATGTCTTGATTTTAGTTTAATCAATGAGGGATTTATAGCAACCATAAAACGGTGAATTTATTCATATTCGTGCGAATACTTCAGGGTGAAATAAAAGTAAATTCATTCAATTAAATAGAACCAAACAGCAGTGTTCTATTGTAGAGGCAAGGCTGGTCTTTAGATGAATACATTGATTTGATTATTTTTAGCAGCCAACTCTGACCCAACACCATAAAATATGGGTGACATCTCTATTAAAAATGTCACCCATAAGTCAGTATCTCCTTCTTTCACAAAATAGAGACACCTTCTCTCGCTTTATTATTCCGCGCCATCTGGAACGAAAACATAACCCACGCCCCATACAGTTTGGATATAACGTGCACGTGCAGGATTTTCTTCGATCAGTCGACGCAAACGTGAAACCTGAACATCAATTGAACGTTCCATTGCGCCCCATTCACGACCGCGTGCAAGATTCATCAATTTGTCACGGGTCAATGGTTCGCGTGGATGCTGTACCAATGCTTTTAACACGGCAAACTCACCTGTGGTTAAGGTGACAACTTGACCTTCACGAGTCAACGTACGTGTTGAAAGGTCTAAAGACCATGGACCGAACGAAACCACTTCTACGTTTTGGCTTGGTGCCCCCGGAACTTCCCGGACTTGGCGACGTAAAACAGCACGAATACGTGCCAATAATTCATTTGGATTAAATGGCTTTGGCAAATAATCATCTGCGCCAGCCTCTAAACCTGCAATACGGTCAGAGTCACTGCCTCGTGCTGTAAGCATGATGACAGGTGTATCAATATTGGATGCGCGTAAGCGTCTGCAAATGCTTAAACCATCTTCTACAGGAAGCATGAAGTCTAAAACGATGAGCGAAAATAACTCACGTTGTAATAGACGGTCCATTTGTGTTGCATCGTGGGCTGTCTTAACAACAAAGCCTTTATCTTCAAGGAAACGCTGTAAAAGGGTACGTAAACGCACATCATCATCGACCACTAGGATGCGTTCGACACGGTCAGTTTCGTTTTGTACGACATCTGTATTTTCAGCAGGTACAACCAAACTCATGATGTACTCCCTTAATGTTGTAAATTATAAATATTCATCAATCTCAGTATAATGCCTAAGCGCTTGTTAAGACTATGTATCAAATTGCTCAAAAATACAATTTTCCGGCTGTTTTGAAACCAAAAGACAACATCTATAAATATTTGAGATCATTCTATGTTTATAAATAAAAAAACATACCATTTGCAAATGAAACTTTTATGTATTTTAGCAATAAGCTTTTGTTTAAGTGCATGTATTAGTCGATTATCTCGACCAGAGATCTCTGGACAAGTGATTGATGGTCATGGGCAACCGATTGCATATGCTCAAGTCGGAGAAACTCAAACCAACCAAAATGGAAATTTTCAGTTAAAAGAGCAACGCTATTCTGCTTTTTTATTGAAAGAAATCATGTATATGGAAGCACCACCTGTGTTTATTCAAGAGACGGTCAGTAAACCAGGATATCAATCGTGTTCTTTACAATTTTTCAACCGTTTTGGGGGCGGTCAGAGAAAAGGGGCAAAATGGCAGCTTGGAAAAATTATTTTACAAAGCAATTTGAACGTAGCAGGTCAGGATGAAATACCCGAATGTACGATAAAAATTCAGGAAAAATGAACTTTTATCACTTTTTTCATTACTAATTTGCAAAACAATTGTGGATTTTATGGTCTCGGTCTTTATAATCACTAACTTTTAGTCCTTATCCTTGTGGAATTAAACACGATGACTGACTTAGTTCAGCAGTTGGCAAGTGAGCTTGCCGTACGTCCAAACCAAGTAGAAGCTGCCATTAAACTGATTGATGAAGGCTCTAGTGTTCCATTTATTGCACGTTACCGTAAAGAAGTAACACAGGGTTTAGACGATATACAATTACGCCAACTCGATACGCGCCTTGTTTATTTACGTGATTTATTTGAACGCCGTGAAAAAGTAATCGAATCTTTAAAAGAACAAAATAAACTTTCAGATGATTTGCTTGCACGTGTAAATGCCGCTGAAACAAAAAATGCCTTAGAAGAGCTTTACGCACCATATCGTCCAAAACGTACCAGTAAATCTTTTAAAGCAAAAGAAGCGGGTCTTGGTGTTATTGCAGAAAAAATTATTGCAGAGCAAATTGATCCTACTGAAGCTTTGGCCGGTTTTAGCCATGAAGAATATCCAGATGTTGAAAGTCAACTGGACGCGATTCAACACATCATTATTGATGATTGGGCACAGAATATTCCTTTGACAACAGAGTTGAAGGCGACTTTTGCCAAAACTGCTGTGTTGAAGAGTTTGGTCGCATCTGAAGAGAAAAAAGAAGTCGGTAAAAAATTCCGTGATTACTTTGATTTCTCTGAAAACCTAAATAAAGTACCTTCACACCGCTTATTGGCGATGTTGCGTGGTCGTCAAGAAAATGTGCTGGGTCTTAAAGTTGATGGCGAAGATCATGCTCCACTTTCACGTATTGAAACTGAATATAATCTTGAGACAGTTCAACCACAATCACGTCAAGACTTTCTCAAACAAACTGCAAAGCTGTTTTGGTTAGGCAAGGTTCGTCCGACCATCGAGCATTCACTATTGACGGAAAAACGCCTTGCTGCTGAATCAGAAGCAATGAATGTGTTTGCTGAAAACCTACGTCATTTGTTACTTTCTGCACCAGCGGGTTCTCGCACCACACTGGGTGTTGACCCTGGTATCCGTACGGGTGTCAAACTTGCTGTGGTTTCGGATTCGGGCGATGTTTTGGCGCACAGCACCATTTATCCTTTTGCGCCTAAAGAAGATAAAGCAGGTTCAATTGCTGAACTGGCGAGACTGTGCCGTGAATTCAATGTAGACCTCATTGCGATCGGTAATGGAACTGCCAGCCGTGAAACTGAAGCAGTTGTCGCGGAAATGATGGCAGAGAATACGGATCTTAACTTAACCCGTGTTTCAGTCAGTGAAGCCGGTGCATCAGTCTATTCTGCATCAGAGCTGGCTTCTGCCGAGCTTCCTGAACTTGATGTGGCGATTCGTGGTGCAGTGTCGATTGCACGCCGTTTACAAGATCCTTTGGCTGAATTGGTGAAAATTGATCCTAAATCTATTGGTGTAGGTCAATATCAGCATGATGTGAATCAAACCAATCTGGCAAAAACACTGGATGCTGTGGTAGAAGACTGTGTGAATGCCGTGGGGGTGGATGTCAATACTGCTTCTCCTGCAATCTTGGGTTATATTGCGGGTTTAAATAAAGCTATTGCGCAGCAGATAGTTGATTACCGTAAAGAGAATGGTCGCTTTGATAACCGCCAGGCATTAAAGAATGTCCCTCGTTTGGGTGAGCGTACCTTTGAACAAGCTGCAGGTTTCCTGCGTATTCAAGACGGTTCAGAGCCTTTGGATGCATCATCTGTTCATCCAGAGTCTTATGGGCTGGTCAATAAGATTGTCGAAGCCAAAGCCACTACAGTCAAAGATATTATCGGCAATACTGAAATTATCCGTCAGGTTAAAGCAGAAGATTTTGTTGATGATCAATTTGGTTTACCGACCATTCAAGACGTATTGAGTGAACTTGAAAAACCTGGTCGTGATCCACGTCCAGAGTTCCGTACTGCCAAATTCCGCGAGGATATTACTGAAGTGAGTCAGTTAACTGAGGGTATGCAGCTCGAAGGCGTGATTACCAATGTGACCAACTTCGGTGCATTTGTTGATGTTGGTGTACATCAAGACGGTTTAGTCCATATTTCTGAACTTGCCAATGAATTTGTGGCAGATCCGCATAAAGTTGTTAAACCGGGACAAATCGTACAAGTTCGCGTGTTAACGGTAGATGCTGAACGCAATCGTGTCAATTTATCGATGCGTCCTGAGGGGGCAGAGGCACCAGTGAAAGCTCCACGTCAAAAACGTGAGTTTAACAATGAGCAGCGTGCTGAACGTAAGCCACAAGGTAAACGTCCACAACAAGGTCGTCCAAATCATGACCATAAGGATAAAGCACCTCGTCATGACAAAAAGCCTCAAGCAGCAAAACCTCAAGAAAATAAAATTGGTGGTTTAGGTGCATTGTTGTTGCAAGCAGGGATTAAGGGATCTAAATAAGCCTTAATTTCTCAAAAATGAAACCGCCGTAAGGCGGTTTTTTATGAACTAGATAATCGCAGAAATATCACAATCTTTTTTAAATGGGCATGCTTCTCCAATGACAAGATTTTCCAGCAGATGCTGAATGTTTTGTAGTTGAACGATTTTCTCACCAATGACATTAAGCTTGTCGGTTAAAATCTCATGAAATTGTTCCGCTGGAATTTCATTGACATTGACCAAATCCAAAATCTGTTTAATTTCCGCCAAAGTAAAGCCCAAGTTTTTAGCAACTTGAATCAACTGTAATTGTTGTACATCCTGTTCTGAATAATCTTTATATCCATTATTTCGAATCAAGGGACGGATAAGATCCAGCTTTTCATAAAAACGAATCGTATCCCGACTGAGATTGAGTTGTTTTGATAACTCACTGATTAACATCACTGGCTCCAAATTTTATTGTACTTGCAAGAAGGACTTGACTGTGGAGTGTACTCTATCCTTTAGATTAAGTGTGAACATAAGGAGCGTAGCAAGTGATGCAAAATTATCAAAGCACAGAAAAAATTACATTGGTCGCAGGTGCAACAGGGTTTATTGGTAAATTTCTGGTGGCACAGTTACTTCAAGACAATGAACAAGTTTTTGCGCTGTGTCGAAAGCGTGAGCAGCAAGAACCAAGTTTGAGAGCCTGGTTGGAAAAACAGGATATAAATCATCAAAAATTGCAGTGTATACAAGGTGATATAACCTTGCCAGACTTGGGTATTTCAACAGGGGACTGGAAACGGCTTGCAACTGTGACTCATTTGGTGAATACCAGTGCGTTATTTGCATGGAATCTGTCCATGCAACAGGCACGTGAAGTGAATGTTCGGGGAGTCATTAATTTACTTAAAAACGTGAATGCTCACTGTCACTTGAAACGGGTAATTCATCTTTCTGGCTACATGTTGACACTCGCTCAAAACCTAGAAGATGCTGGGATTGATCGGAAAAATATAGAAAAAACAGATTGGCAGCACGTGTATCAAAAACTAGGTGCTTATGAGGCTTCTAAAATTGAGGCTCATTTTGCCTGGATCAAATGTGCGCAAGCATTGAAAATTGATTGGACGGTGATACATCCTGCAACAGTCATAGGAGATGAATACTCTGGAGAAATCACCAAACATCAGCCGATAGAGCATCTGATTACTCAATTGAAACAACACAAGTTGACTGCAATTCCTGCAACCCCTCAGCATTATTTGCCTTTAGTTTCAGTGAATATGCTGGTTCATGCGATATGTAAAGCCTCACAGGATCAATTGGCAGTAAATCAAGAGATACTGATTGCTAATCCCACCCAGATTTCTTTACAGGCACTGATTCAACATGTGGCAGATCGCTTAAATCTTAAAGCCCCACAATATTTTGTTTCTCTCAATATTTTAAAATTAATTTTAAAATGGAAATGGCTTGCTCAAAAGTTAGAGTTATCTGCGGAAATGTTAAATTTCATTCGTACAGAGCAATTGAATATTGATGCGTTTTTAAAAATGAATCAAAACTGGAAAATACCTGAAACCAATCTCAAGCAAACGATTGAACGGACGGCTGAATGGGTCAAGCAAAATTAAGAGGATAAAGGAAAAGTGCCCATTGAATAAAATGGGCACTTTTCTCGAGCAGCATTATCGTGTTGTATAACCACCATTGGCAAAAATAGTCTGTCCTGTAATCCACCAGCCTTCTGTGACTAAAAAACGAACCAAAGGTTCAATGTCTTCAATTTTGGTTAAGCCACCCAGCGCTGAGGCAGATTTATGATACGCCACAGCTTCAGGCGCTTCTTGACCATAGAAAAACGGGGTATCCATTGGACCCGGTGCAACTGCCGTGACGGAAATACCCCGCTCTCCGTATTCCTTTGATGCAGCGCGAGTATAGTGTTCAACCGGTGCTTTTAAGCCTTCATAAGTTGAGTACAAACCGGTATAAGCAGCCAAAAGGCTGGTCACGATTGAACAAATTTTTCCACCATTGTTGAGATGTTTCCCTGCAGATTGAATGAAGAAATAAGCAATTTTGTTGTTGATCTCATTCATTGAATCGAACTCTTGTTCTGTTGTTTCAATCAATGGTTTTTTTAATACTCGACCGACCGTATTGATTGCAATATCGACACCCCCAAAAGTCTCTTTAGCTTTGATGAATAAGGTTTCAATATTCTCAATATTAGAAAGATCTGCTTGTATCAGTGTTGCGTGCGCACCTGATTGTTCAACCGCTTTAAGTGTTTCTTCCGCATCCTTTTGTGTTTCAGGGCTGTTGTAATGAATGACAAGATTTGCCCCGTGTTGTGCGAATTTACGAGAAATCAAACCACCTAAATTTTTTGCTCCACCCGTAATAATCACTGTTTTATCTCTTAAGTCATGTGAGCTCATTTTATTTTCCAATCTTCACCAGTAATATTGAAATTCTAGAAGCTATTTTTTATTCTACATAGTGAGTAGAATCGAATAGATTGTTTGAAAAAATTGAATAATAGATGGATAAAATAGAGCGGTTTAAAATTTTTTGTCTTGTTGCAGAAAAGCATTCATTTGCACAAGTGGCAAAAGAGTTAGACTTACCACGTTCCACAATTACCTATGCCATACAAGCTCTAGAAAAAGAATATGAAATTTTGCTGTTTAATCGAACTACTCGAAAAGTCAATTTAACCAATGATGGAATGCAGTTTTTTCTGGAGGTCAAACATTTAATTCTACAGTCTGAAAAATTAGATCATTTCAAATTAAAAAATCGTGAGCACATAGGAAAAATTAAAATTGGTTTGCCTTTGCGTATAGCAACACAATATCTTATTCCTTATCTTGATGAATTTTATGAAAAATACCCAAATGTTAAAATTTCGATTTATAGCCATGACCGTTATTCAGATTTAATTGAAGAGCGTTTGGATTGTGTGGTTCGTGTGGGTAAGGTGGAAGATGAAAATTTAATTGTAAGACCGATTGCCCATGTTGATTTATATACTTTGGCTTCACCTGATTATCTAAATAGGCTGCAACGGCCATTGAGCTTGGCACATTTGCAAGAGCATTTTTTGATCGGATATCAAATCAAAAATTTAGATACAGATTTTGAGCGCTTGTGTTTTAAAAATATTCAGATCAATCTTCCCTACAAACTGTGTGTAGAGGACACGGAAAGCTATTTACATGCCGCTTTACAGGGATTGGGAATCATTCAGATTCCAGCGTTTGATGCACTGCCTTTTATTGCACAAAATAGGTTGATTCAAATTTTTGAACAACAGCCTTGTCTCAGGATTCCTGTTAATTTTTTATTTTTAGAACGAAAATACAGACCTGTTTATTTTCAATTCTTTATTGAGTGGCTAGAAAGCTTACTTAAAAATAAGCTTTCTAGGGTGTCTTAAACTTACCAATGTTCGCCAGGGAATAAACGCGCATATGCACGTTGAACAAGATTTAACTTTTCTTGCTTTCCTACAGATGCTGTAGAGCTTGGGAATAGGTTAAATCCAATCGACATTAATTTATTGTTGATTCCCGGTGCAATCGAGTAGGTAATCGATGCTAGACGTCCTAAGTTTGTTGCGACTTTCTTCGGACGTTTGACAATTGCATAAGCCACCAGATCAGCAGCCTGTTCTGGTGAAAGGGTCGGAACGTATTTATAGATTTTTGTAGGTGCAATCATAGGCGTGCGCACTAAAGGCATATATACCGATGTGATCGCAATTTTATGTGAGTGAACTTCGGCAGATAAGCAACGGCTAAAGGCGTCTAAAGCCGCTTTTGAAGCAACATAAGCAGAGAAACGTGTGGCGTTTGCCAATACACCAATAGAGCTAATATTGATGATATGACCATCTTTACGGCTCATCATCTGCGGTAAAATGTTGAGGACTAAGCGCACTGCTCCGAAATAGTTCAGTTGCATGGTACGTTCAAAGTCATGGAAACGATCGACAGACTCATGGACTGCACGACGAATTGAACGTCCTGCGTTATTGATTAAAATATCAATATGATCCACGGAAGCGATGATTTGCTTAGAAACGCGATCAATCGCATCCATATCATTTAAATCACAGGGGAAAATATCCGCTTTTCCACCTTCCGCCTGAATTTCTGCTTGAACTTCTTTCAATGTTTCTTCTGTACGGGACACTAAAAGTACATGAGCACCTGCCGAAGCAAGTTTTTTTGCAACCGTTAAACCAATACCACTAGAAGCACCAGTGATTAATGCAATTTTACCTTGAACCTTTTCTTGAAAAAGTTGCTCCAATTTCTGATTCATAGCTATTTTCCTGATTTTGCTAAAATGAATATATGAGCTGTATTTTTAGTTTCTGGGTGAAGCTATCCTTGTATAAAAGATAGTCAGTTTTATTGGGGGCAATAATATACAAAAAAAATAAAATTACTAGTGGTAAACCTCTGAATTTAAAAAATATTTTAGAGTAAATACTCTATAGTTTTTTTATTTATTTTGTGATTTTTACCATATTGAAATTAATTTTAAAAGTTAAAACCATCGTTGTTTGAGTGAAAAATAAACAAATGAATTCAGTTGGATAATCAACTATAACCGAGCAATAAACAGAGCTTGTTTAAGCTCTGTTTATACGGGAATATATACAACACTATTAACATAATTTATGAAAATGCAAGTTCGTCATAGGCTTTCTTTAACTGTTCTTTTGCATGCAGATGACCTTGATGCGCAGCTTGTTCAAGCCACTTCTCAGCATGACTATAACTACGGTCTAAACCCAGTTGTCCGTTGAGATAACTTAATCCCATTTTATACTGGGCTTCCTGATCTCCGCGTAAAGCGGCTCTGAGATAACACCACATCGCATTACGATTTGCGATTTCATCTGAACTCAAATGTTGATCTTCAAAATCATGGGCTTGTGCTTTTTCAAGCGTAGCTTCAGACGCATTTTGTTCAAATGCTTGGCGAGATGTGGAATCTCCTAAAAAACGGTTAAAAATATGCACCAACATATAAAACCTCCTTGCTAATCCATTAACAAAGTAAAAGAGATTGCTAATCATAAAAAATTGATTAGATATCAGTAAATCTAGCTGATTTTGTAAACTTTGCAAATAATTTTATGTAAGTTTGTCAATTGTGTTTTATATACTTTTGTTTATATTAATCTGGTTTAATAAAGACTTTAGAATTTTTAAAAATTACCTTTCTGTAATTTGAATAGCGCGCCAAAGTTGCTATATTCATCATGTATTTTGATTTTGAGTCTCAATCTGTGAAACGTTCAGGTGTTTTCATCACAGTCTTGCTAAGTTTGTTCATGTTCCAGAGTCTCTGGAATGTGGCGGCAGCTTTTTGTGATCATGAAAAAAGCACGGGACTCTATCAGAAATCAGCCAGTCAGCATTTTGGTCATCATAGTGCGCCTGATTGTGTGCAAGATCAATTACAGCATCCCCAATTAACGGCAAATCACGCGTCTGAAGTGCAAATGGATCATGGGTTTTCTCAGCAGAAAACAGCGCATCAGCATGATGCACACGCCAACGATTTTCTGAGTCATCTCAATGATGACCATAGTGACCATTTGCCTTCTTTAGTCCACTTTATGGTCGTGGATGATCAGCAACATGCTGAGCAACCTAAATTCATAGCTTACTTAGAAGCGCCTTTTATTGGCTGGAACAACTTGTACCAGTCACCTGATCTATATTTTCCTAACCCGCCGCCTCTCTTATCCCCGCTATAAGGTGGGGTAGCCGAAAAATCACTCACCGCTAATACTTGAATTTAGTGGAGCATTTCTATGCCTAAAAAAACATGTAAAACCGTACAAAAGTTTAGATTTCGCTTTAGATTGTCTGTGCTTGGAGCACTTATGGTGGGTATTGTAACTTCTACTGCTTGGGCGAATGATTCAAAACAGTCATTAACTCTGCAGCAGGCAATCGCGAAAACAGAGCAGTACCAGCAAACACAAAATATCTGGCAAACTCAACAGCAGATTGCGGATGCGAATATAAAACAAGCAAAACTGTGGACAAATCCAGAGATATCCATACAGCAAACAGGCTTCGGTACAAATGAAGATAAAGAGCTTGCGCTAGGTATTTCTCAACGCCTGGATCTTTTTGGTGAACGCAAATCTGTTCAAAAATTGGCACAACTTTCTAAAGATCAAAGCAATCTAAATCAGCGAATATATCAAGCTCAGCTCGAACTTGCTGTTAAATATTTATGGTCGCAACTGGCCATTTTTGAACTGGAACGTAGTGTGGTTCAAGAGCAGCTTAAAGTCAGTGAAGAAAACCTGAATGCCATCCAGAAGCGTTATCAGGCAGGTGGTGTTGCACAGGTTGATGTAGATCGGGTGCGATTGAGCCATGCTGAAAATGCGCGCTTGTATCGTCAAGCTGATCTGCAAGTTCAGATTGCGAGACAGCAATTATCAAATTTATGGGGAGATGCGGATAAATCGATCGGCATCAACCTGAGTCCCCAATCATTGTGGCCATCTTCTTCCCATCAACAAGTACAAGAATATTTATCGGATAATTTATTTGAAAAATCACGTCGTTTACAAGTGTTGCAGGCAAAAGCGACAGTCGATCAGCTCAAGGCCTCGGCGCGTCCAAATCCTACAGTGAATTTTGGCGTAAACCGCACACGGTCACCTCAAGCTCAAACTGATAATGCGCTTGTGGTGGGTGTATCGATTCCATTGAATATTTTTAACCGCCAACAATACGGTGTGCAGATTGCACGTGCTAAAGAAGATTTATTAAACAAACAGCAAGAATTCTATCTTCGTCAAAATGCTTTGCAGGTCGGCACATTATTGACCGAACTCCAGGGATTGGAAGTGCAATTCAATGCTGTGGATCAGTCTCAGATCCCACTTGCTGCTCAAGTACAACGTAAAACTTTAATGGGTTTTACCGTGGGTAAGTTTGCTGTAACGGATGTACAGCAGGCAACTTTACAATTGCAAGATGTACGTTTACGCAAAGTGCAATTACTCAAAGAGGGATGGCAACGTGCCATTGAGGCAGAAAGTTTGAGTCTAGGCATTGAACCGAGTCAAATCATGGCGAAAGATGCGATCGCACAAATCAATCAAAACTTATGGCAAGAGACTCAAGCACTACCAGTGATTGGTGGGGGAAATTAATATGCTAAATCAATTTAAATCGTTTCAGCATCAGCAGGGCAAAATTTCTCAACGCCTACTGATCATTGTTGCTATTGCCCTGACAGCCCTTATTGCAATGGCTTTACTTTTTTCATCGAAGAAAAGCTCATCAAAAGAGGAGGGGCATGCCGAGGAAGGTCATGCGCATGGTGAAGAAGGTGCTGCGGAATCGGCTCAGGGAGGGGCAAATGAAGCTGGGCACAGTGAAGAAGAGGAAAAAGAAACAATTAGTCTGACTGCACAGCAGATTACTGAACAAGGCATACAACTTGCCAAAGCAGAAATGGGTGCTGTTTTAAAGTCAGCTTCTTATCCTGCAAAAATCATGGTCAATACGGATCGACAGGCGCATGTCTCTCCTGCTTTTAGTGGGCAAGTGATTTCTGTAAATGTTGAGCTGGGGCAACGTGTGCAAAAAGGTCAAGCATTGGCAACGCTTGTTGTTCCGGATTTAGTTGACCAGCAAGCGAACTTACAGATTGCACAAACAGCAATGGAACTGGCGCGTCAAGATTATGAGCGTGAGCGTCAGTTGTGGTCACAGGGCATCTCTGCAAAGCAAGATTATCAGCGTGCATACAATGCCTATAAACAGGCTCAAATACAGGTGCAAGCAACAAAATCTCGTTTGTCTGCTTTAGGGGCTTCTTCTGGAAGTCAGGGGCGTTATGTCATGACAGCGCCAATTGCAGGTATTATTAGTAAAAAAGACTTAGTCATGGGGGAGAATGTTCAGCTTGCCAGTCAATTGTTTGTGATTGATCAGTTAGATCAATTGTGGCTTGAATTTATTGTCCCAAGTTCCGAATTTTCATCTATTGCACCGAATCAACAGATTGAGTTTAAGTCTTTACAAACAGGTAATACTTTCACGGCTCAGATTCAAAGTTTAAATACTGAAGCTGATGCTCAAACTGGACGTTTACAAGTGCGAGCCAAAGTATTATCCAATGCTGCTGAATTACGTCCAAACTTAATGGTGAATGTCCAACTTCAACAGCCAGGCTCTGCTCAGGCATTACGTGTATTGAAAAGTGCCATACAAAAAATAGAGGATAAAGATGTTGTATTTATTGCCAGCGAGCATGACAAAAAGGTTGAATTTAAAGCACAAGCTGTAGTCTTGGGGCAGGTATCCAGTGATGGACAATGGATTGAAATTCAGTCAGGTCTAAAGCAAGGGCAGCAATACGCGGCGCAAGGCAGTTTCTTACTCAAATCTGAACTGGAAAAAGGAGAAGCGAGCCATGACCATTAAGGATTCTCCAGACGCTCAATTAGATTTAGAAAAAGACCAGGAATTACCTCAGGCAGAGGGACTATTTGATCGACTCATTCAATTCTCCATTAAAAATGCGATATGGGTAATACTGTTTATCGTGGCGTGGATTGGTGTTGGTGTCTACAGCTATCAAAAATTACCGATTGATGCAGTACCTGATATTACCAATGTCCAAGTACAAGTGAACACTCAGGCAGCTGGGTTTACTGCATTGGAAGTCGAGCAGCGAATCACCTATCCCATTGAAACTGCGATGGCAGGGCTGCCCAAGCTTGAGATGACCCGTTCAATTTCTCGCTATGGCCTATCACAAGTCACCATTATTTTTAAAGATGGCACAGACATTTATTGGGCGCGCCAACAAATTAATCAGCGTATACAAGAAGCTCAAACAGCACTACCTGATGATATTTCACCCACGATGTCGCCAGTGTCGACAGGTCTGGGAGAAATTTATCAATGGGTGGTTAAAGCTAAACCCGATGCCAAGAAAGCTGATGGAACTCCCTACAGCGCCATGGATTTGCGTGAAATTCAGGATTGGATTGTTAGACCACAATTACAACGAGTACCCGGGGTAGCTGAGGTTAACTCCATTGGTGGCTTTAATAAAACGTATGTGGTCACCCCTGATCTCAATCGTCTGCAACAACTGCAAATACCGCTCAGTGATTTGCAGAATGCTTTGACTTTAAATAATGAAAACCGTGGTGCTGGTTTTATCGAAACCAATGGTCAGCAATTGACTGTGCGTGTTCCTGGAATGCTCAGCAGTATTGAAGATATTCAAAATGTCAGCATTGGCAATAAAAATGGTTTTCCAATCCGTGTTGCTGATGTTGCCAGCGTGGCGATTGGACATGATCTTCGAACTGGTGGTGCAACTTATAACAGCCAAGAAACCGTGCTTGGTATTGCCATGATGATGATGGGGGAAAATAGCCGTACAGTCGCACGTGCCGTGGATGCCAAAGTTAAAGAAGTTCAGCAGTCTTTACCTAAAGGTATCGTGATTGAAACGGTTTATGACCGTACTGATCTGGTTGAAAGAGCAATTAAAACTGTACAGAAAAACCTGGTTGAAGGGGCGATTCTGGTCATTGTTATTTTGTTCTTGTTTTTAGGTAATTTCCGTGCAGCTTTAATTACTGCCTGTGTAATCCCATTGTCCATGCTCTTCACTTTAGCGGGTATGGTGGAACAAAAAATCAGTGCGAACTTGATGAGTCTCGGTGCATTGGATTTCGGGATTATCGTAGATGGCGCAGTAGTGATTGTGGAAAACTGTATTCGCCGCTTAGCAGAAGCTCAACATGCTAAAGGACGATTATTGTCACGATCAGAGCGCTTCAAAGAAGTTTTCCTTGCAGCAAAACAGGCACGTCGTCCATTGATTTTTGGTCAATTGATTATTTTAGTGGTGTATTTGCCTATTTTTGCTTTGTCAGGGGTTGAAGCTAAACTGTTCCATCCCATGGCAATGACGGTTGTATTGGCGCTTCTGGGGGCGATTATTCTTTCCGTGACGTTTATTCCAGCAGCGGTGGCGCTGTTTGTGAATGGTGAAGTGAAGGAAACAGAAAGTCGCTGGATGCTTTGGTTAAAGCGTAAATATGAAGCGGTATTGAACTTAGCCTATCATTTCAAAGTGTTTGTCATCACGCTTGCACTATGTATTTTATTTTTGACAGGTCTACTTGCAACGCAGATTGGAAGTGAATTTGCACCGACACTGAGTGAAGGAGATTTTGCAGTACAGCAAATGCGTTCCCCGAGTACCAGTTTGGAACAATCTTTAAGAATGCAAGAAAATACCGAAAAATTGTTACTTAAAGAATTTCCGGAAATTAAAGCCATATTTGCCCGCACAGGTACCGCAGAAGTGGCAACAGATGTAATGCCACCGAATATTTCAGATGCAGTGGTCTTGTTAAAACCGCAGAAAGAATGGAAAAACCCGAAAGAAAGCATAGATGAATTACGTCAGCGAATGATTGCTTTTCTTGCAACATTGCCGGGTAACAACAGTGAGTTTTCGCAACCGATTGAACTACGTTTCAATGAATTGATTTCAGGGGTGCGCAGTGATGTCGGAATCAAAATATTTGGCGATGACATGGATATATTGAATCAGCAGGCGAGTAAAATTGCCCAACAGGTTCAAAGTATTTCAGGTGCATCTGCGGTTAAGATCGAGCAGACATCAGGTCTACCTTTGCTGAATGTTGAAGTCAATAAAGCAGCAGCAGCGCAATATGGATTATCTGTAAGAGCCATACAGGATTTGGTTTCAACAAGTGTGGGCGGGCAGAATGTTGGACAGATTTTACAAGGGGATCGTCGTTTTGACTTCGTGATCCGTCTAGATGATGCGCAACGTACCCCAGAACATTTGGCTGTCTTGCCGATTCAAACACCGAATGGTGGCTTAATTCAGTTACAAGACGTCGCTAAAGTTGAAAATATTTTAGGGATCAATCAGGTGAGCCGTGAGAATGGTAAACGTCGGGTTGTTGTCACCACAAATGTAGAAGGCCGTGATCTAGGATCTTTTGTTTCGGAACTGCAATCTACGTTAGCGAAACAGGAAATGCCGGCAGGTTATTGGCTGAGTTATGGAGGGCAGTTTGAAAACCTCACTTCAGCCAAAGCCAGAATGCAGTTGGTGGTTCCATTGGCTTTGATTACGATCTTTATTTTGTTAATGGCAGTTTTCCATAACTTTAAAGAAAGCTTATTGGTCTTTACAGGTGTTCCATTTGCGCTATGTGGTGGCTTGATTGCGTTATGGCTGCGAGAAATACCGCTGTCTATGTCTGCCGGAGTCGGCTTTATTGCACTCTCTGGTGTGGCGGTGCTGAATGGTCTGGTCATGTTGACATTTATTAAGGAATTGCGTCAGCAACTCGATATTTATCATGCCACTTGGCAAGGTGCAATTTTGCGTTTAAGACCTGTATTGATGACTGCCTGTGTTGCATCTCTAGGTTTTGTTCCAATGGCATTGGCGACAGGAACAGGGGCTGAAGTACAGCGTCCACTGGCAACTGTGGTGATCGGAGGAATTATGTCGTCTACGTTGTTGACCCTGGTGATTTTGCCTGTGATATATCGCTGGATGAATGAGCGTAAAGAGAGAAGTTAGCAAGCTGCTGTTTATCTGTGAAAACAAAACCCTCTTTCTTGGGTAAGCAAGGAGAGGGTCTCTGTATTTTGTGAGGTTTTATTATTTGTCTGCGGGTAATACGCCCAAGCTAATGATGGTGTAGTTTTGATCGACTGGTTTTGCTGTTGAATTGAAGGCTTCACTGACTTCAACCAGATATTGTCCAGAATTCGGGAAAGTGAGTGTGGCAGAGCCATCAAGAGCGACGGGAACTTTTAAAGCTTGTTTATCGGTTTGACCTTGAGCTCGAACAAGCAACTCAGCATTTTTGAGTGCTTGTCCGGATTTTTTAATCAGGATTTGTACAGGTTGTTGCGCAGTGATGTCATTGGGATGGGTTTTAAACTCAACCTTTATCACTGCATCAGTTTTGTTTTGGAATGCGGAAGGTTTATCTTTTGAAATATAGCTTTGGATTGACCATGCACGCTGAATACTGACGGGGACAGGTACTTTTTTGAAATCAGTTGGGATCACGTAGTCGCGTTCAGAAATATTTCCCGCTTTATCTGCAGCAACATCGAAAAGCATTTTCCATTCTTTATGATGTTGTACATATTTGAGAGGAAACGAAACTTGAGTAGCCAGTTGATAAGTACCTGACTGTGGTAAGGTCAGATCAAAAACAGTCGCAGATTTTAAAGTACCCGCAGGTTGAATGTGTAATTGACTTTGATCAGGTTGAATGACTGTTAAAGCTGCTTGTTTAAGTGCATGTTCAGCATTGAGAGCTTCTTCTGCATAAGCTCCAATCACTGGAATTTGTGAATTTGTAGTGATGTAACTTAACGGTGCAATATAGGGTTCATGTGCATTGCTATAAGAACAAAACAGTAGGGCGAGTGCAAGATATTTATTCATTGTAGACATCCTGTTGTGAGGTGTAGTGTCAAATCAAAAAAAGCTGTACAGGTATTATATAGAGAAAAATTATTATTGATAATAATAATTATTATCAATAAAAGGAAATGAACTCCCCATTTATAAAATAACGAGAGGTCTGAAATGAGTGAACAACAAGGGCATGACCACAGTCATGCCAGGGTTACAGAGGGCAATGTTAAAAAACTAAGCTTTGCATTGCTATTGACCGGTACTTTTTTGATTGTTGAAGTGGTCGCTGGTTTTATCACACAGAGTTTGGCATTGCTGTCGGATGCCGCACATATGTTTACCGATGCAGCTGCGCTCGCAATTGCATTGGTCGCGATAAAAATTGGAAAATTACCCGCGGACAACAAGCGTACATTTGGCTATCAGCGTTTTGAAATTCTGGCAGCTTTGTTTAATGCGCTGATGTTGTTTGTAGTTGCAATTTATATTCTTTACGAAGCTTATCAGCGCTTTAGCCAACCTCCCGAGATTCAAAGTGTGGGCATGATGATTGTCGCCGTTATCGGTTTGGTGATTAATCTTATTTCGATGAAGATTCTATTTTCAAGTTCCCAAGAAAGTTTAAATATCAAGGGAGCTTATTTGGAAGTCTTGAGTGATGCGCTTGGTTCAGTGGGTGTTGTCGTCGGTGGCGCAATTATTTATTTTACCGGTTGGATGTGGGTCGATACGGTAATTGCTGTGCTTATCGGGTTTTGGGTCTTGCCAAGAACATGGACTCTACTCAAACAAAGTATCAATATTCTTTTGGAAGGGGTGCCTGAGGAAATTGATATTGAGAAGCTGCGCAATGATCTGTTATCGATAAAGGGCGTAGAAAGTATTCACCAACTCAAAGTCTGGGCAATTACCTCCAAAAATGTTCATTTAACGGTTCATTTATATGCACCTGAAGCAGACCGGAACCCGCTGTATCAACAAGCAATGGAAATGCTGAGTCATCAACATGGGATTACTGAAATGACCCTGCAAATCGAGGATGATGCAGATATGGTGGATTCACATACAGCACCAGAGCATGTTCAAGGTTCATCCATGGCCCAAGAAAAAAACCATTCACATTAATGTGAATGGTTTAGTTTCTAAATCTATTGAGTGATGTCTCTAGATTTGCCATTCATGGTTACAGTCGCGACACTTCCAGTTTTTATTGGCTTGCATAAAAGATTGCATGGAAATTTTAAAATCAGGAAGATCACGCCAAAAAAGCACACCGGCAATCACTGTTGCGATAAACACAACAACTGTTGCAATCTGCAATGTCTGACCTGCGCCATTACTGAAAATCCACATCACGATACTGATGACAACCAAAAGCAATAAAATAAAGAGTAGCGGAATCAAAAATACCAAACTTTTAGGTACAACTGGGCGAGCTGCAGGTGTGCTGCCGTTTGCAACTGGAAGAATTTTCCGGCTTTGACACTTTGGACATTGGTATTGCATGGTGACTCCATATTAATCATCTTGCTATTATTCTAATCGTTCTCATTTAGAATGCAAAAAAGACTGGACGAGTATAATCAATCAAAATTTAGAGAATAAAAAACCCAAGTCATAATGCTTGGGTTTTTATAAAGATGTCACCATCTTGAATATGGCGTCCCTACGGGGATTCGAACCCCGGTTACCGCCGTGAAAGGGCGATGTCCTAGGCCTCTAGACGATAGGGACAGATGAGGCAACACAAGTAAAACTTTTGGTGGAGTCAAGGAGGATCGAACTCCTGACCTCTACAATGCCATTGTAGCGCTCTACCAACTGAGCTATGACCCCCAGTCTGTGTGAGCGCAATATTAGGGATATTGCGCCTTCACGTCAACAGAAAAATGAATTAAGCTTCGTTGATTGCATCATTTTTCGGCAATTTGATGCTTTCATTCAGCTTTTCCCAAACTTTTGCTTCTTTTTTGCTCGGACCACCCACAATTTCAAGTGCATGACGTAGACGTGCAAAGGTTAAGTCTGGACCAATCGTCACCATTGATTGCATAACAGGAGTCGATGAAGTTGAACCAGCAATCGCGATAAAGAATGCAGGCATGAAATCACGGAGTTTGATTTCCATTTGATTCGCCAAATCCATCAGGGTTTGGCTCACGGTATCATTATTCCAGGTAAATAAGCTTTCCAAACGCCAGATGGCAAACTGTAAACTTTGGCGAACTTGCTCTTCACTGAGTTTTTTACTTTCAAACTGTTCCTTGGATAAGGTAGGGAATTGATTGAAATAAAAGCCTGCCCAATTAACCGCTTCAGAAAGTAAGTGAATACGGGGTTGAATTGCTGCTGCAATGTCCTCAAGGGTTTTACGGTCTGCTTTCCAAGCCAAGAGCGTATTTAACAGTTCGGCGGGAGTAAGCGCCTTAATCCATTGTCCATTTAACCAATTGAGTTTTTCAACATCGAAAATAGGACCACCCAAAGACACACGTTGAATGTCAAAATGCTCAATCATTTCAGCTAAAGTAAACTTTTCGCTTTCATCTGGCATTGACCATCCCATGCGACCTAAATAATTGAGTAATGCTTCAGGAAGTACGCCGATATCTTTGTAATAATTGATGGATGTTGGGTTTTTACGTTTAGACAATTTTGATTTGTCAGGATTACGCAACAATGGCATGTGGCATAAGGTTGGCATTTCCCAACCAAAATATTGATAAAGTAACTGGTGTTTTGGTGCCGATGGTATCCATTCTTCACCACGAATCACATGGGTAATTTCCATTAAATGATCGTCGACCACATTCGCCAAATGGTAAGTTGGCAAACCATCCGTTTTAAGCAAAATTTGCATGTCTACTTGAGACCATGGAATTTCAACTTCGCCGCGCAATAAGTCGTTGAATTGGCAAATTCCCTGTTCTGGCACTTTCATGCGAATCACATGTGCTTCACCAGCGGCAAGACGTTGCTGTACTTCTTCCTGGGAAAGTTTTAAACCACGCCCATCATAACGCGGTGTTTCACCACGGGCTTGCTGTTCTGCACGCATTTGATCAAGTTCTTCAGCTGTCGCAAAACAATAGAAGGCATGCCCTTTTTCAACAAGCTCTAATGCATATTGTTTATAAATTCCCATACGTTCAGATTGGCGATAAGGTGCGTGTGGACCACCGACATCTGGACCTTCCGACCAATTTAGTCCTAACCAACGCAATGAGTCTAAAATCATTTTTTCAGACTCTGGCGTAGAGCGAAGTTGGTCTGTATCTTCAATACGCAGAATGAATTCACCACCGTGTTGTTTGGCAAAGCATAAATTAAACAAAGCAATATAGGCTGTCCCGACATGAGGGAAACCTGTTGGAGAGGGTGCAATACGAGTACGGACTTTCATAACCAAATATTATTCAGAATGTAAATTAAAACTATTATAACGAAAAAGCCCAGTCGCTTAAGGGTTAATTCACCAATAAAGGACTGGGCTTTTAAATTCTTCTGAGGAGAAAAGAATTTATCTTATTAAATCAATCAGCTATGAAGTATGTGGTTGGAAAATTGCTTGTACAAAACGCGAAAACTTTTGATGTTGTTCAGCTAAAAAGTTTTGTGATGGTGTCGTTTTTAGTGAAGTTAAAACTTTGATTTGATCTTTGTCTGAGATCAGTTTGCTTTCACCACGTTTTTGCTGATTGAGCGCTTTTTCAATCGGTGACTGTTTGTCGGATACCACAATCATAGATTGTATTGGTCGAGTGGTGTCTTTAATGACTGCACTGTGACCTGTTTGTGCCATGATTGTTAGTCCTAAGCTGATACCTAACAATTTTAAATATGGATACTTCATTCCATCTACTCCCCCGGATGGTCGATTTTTTTTCTTTAACAAGGTGTGTTTAACACGGTTATTGTAGCAAAATAAGTTACAAAAAGCTTAACTACGTCACATTTTTTAATAATACTACACAAAAAATGTTTAAAAAACAACCATTGAAACGAAATGTAATAATTAAATTAATATCATATAAATATGGATGAATCGTGAAGAGTTCAAGTATACAATAAACTGTTTAGAAAAGATTCGAAATTATTGAGCTGTTTATTGCATGATTTTGAATATCTTTAAATATGATAAGAATAGAGTTTATATTTATAAGTAATTGATTGTTAAATCAAAATAATAAAAATATAGTGCATTCTAGTCACTGAAAAACCGAGAAACTAATGAAAAGACTACTGCTTTTAAGTGCAATCAGTTTGATTGCCGTTGGGAATACATATGCGGCAAAAGAATTCTTAAATGTATCGTATGATCCTACCCGAGAATTTTATCAAGAATATAACAAAAGTTTTGGACAGTTCTGGAAATCGAAAACGGGACAAGATGTTGAGTTTAAACAATCTCATGGGGGGTCAGGCAAACAAGCACGCTCAGTGGTCGATGGTTTGCAGGCCGATGTGGTGACTCTGGCATTGGCAAACGATATTGATGAAATTGTAAATGCAGGTTTGATTGAAAAAGGTTGGCAGAAAGAGTTTCCGAATAACTCAGCACCTTATACCTCAACAGTGGTGTTTCTGGTCCGAAAGGGCAATCCAAAAGGTATCAAGGATTGGAATGATCTTGTAAAACCGGGTGTTGAAATTATTACCCCTAACCCTAAAACAGGTGGGGCACCGCGTTGGATCTATTTATCCGCTTGGGGCTATGCTTTGAAACAGCCAGGTGGTAATGATGCCAAAGCACGTGAATTGGTGAAAAAGATTTATAAAAATGTCAAAGTTTTAGACTCTGGTGCTCGAGGTTCTCTGACCACTTTTGCTGACCGTGGTATTGGTGATGTATTGCTGTCTTGGGAAAATGAAGCAATTTTGGCAACCTCTGGTCCAGATAAAGACAAATATCAGATTGTTTATCCGTCAATTTCCATTCTCGCTGAACCTTCGGTTGCCATTGTTGACAAAGTTGTCGATAAAGATGGCAACCGAAATCTAGCCAAGGGTTATTTGAACTATCTCTATTCACCTGTAGGACAAGATCTTGCAGCAAAATACAATTTCCGTCCCCGTGACCTAAAAGCCGCTGCCAAATATGCTGCTAAATTTCCAAAAATCAAATTGTTTACCATCGATCAAGTTTTTGGTGGTTGGGCAAAAGCACAGAAGGTGCATTTTGCCAATGGTGGGGTATACGATCAATTTACAGCTGAAAAGTAATCTTTTAGAAAGCAAGGCCTTTGATCTAAACAGGCTTTGCTTTTTCCTTCAACATCATATTTTTTTCAATTTTGGTTTCTAATCATTTATCAGATTGTTGTGGTAATCGTTTTGATGCGCACATTATTGACCATTATTTTATAAGAGTTATCGTCGCCCCAACATGAAGGTTTTCAGTTTTCGATCTTTTATCTGATGTGATCAATATAAATAATAACTCAGCAATAACAGCGTAGAGACTCGGAAATATTCATCAAGATCAAGCATGGTTTATCTGTGTTCAGTTTTAAATTTTATATCCTTGCGCTTTTGATTGAAGTTTATTGGCTTATTTCATATATTTAGAATAATTTTAAATTTGCTGCGGCGCTCATATGAAAAACAATTTTAAAGCACTTTTAAGTGCTGTGATCATTGCGACTGGATTTACGGGAACAACTCAAATCGCCCATGCGGCTGATCGTGAATTTTTAAATGTGTCTTATGATGCAACGCGTGAGTTCTATGATGAGTTTAATAAATCATTTGGAGCATACTGGAAAGCTCGTACAGGGAAAACTGTAGATTTTAAACAATCACATGGCGGGTCTGGAAAGCAAGCGCGTGCTGTGGTCGATGGCTTGAAAGGAGATGTAGTCACTTTGGCTTTAGCCAATGACATCAACGAAATTGTGAAGTCGGGTCAAATTAATCCGGGTTGGGAAAAAGAATTCCCAAACAACTCTGCACCTTATACTTCAACAGTTGTATTTTTAGTGCGTAAGGGTAATCCTAAAGGCATCAAAGATTGGACAGATTTGACCAAGCCGGGCGTGCAAATCATTACGCCGAATCCGAAAACGGGTGGATTGCCAAGATGGATTTATCTTTCAGCTTGGGGTTATGCGCTTAAACAACCCGGCGGAAATGATGCAAAAGCACGTGAATTTGTCTCTAAGATGTACCATAACGTGAAAGTGATGGATCCTGCTGCACGTGCATCCATGACCACATTTGCTGAACGTGGCATTGGTGACGTTTTATTGACTTGGGAAAATGAGGCCATGGTGAGTAAAAAAGCCACAGGCAATAAGTTTGATATTGTCTATCCTTCCATGTCGATTCTGACGGAGCCTTCTGTTGCGATTGTAGATAAGACAGTTGAGAAGAATGGCAATAAATGGCTGGCTACAGGCTATATCAATTATTTATATTCACCGATTGGTCAGGATATGGCAGCACGTCATTTTTATCGTCCACGTAATGCAAAGATTTTAGCAAAATATGCCAAACAATTTCCTGAGTTAAAAACCTTTACCATTGATGAAGTATTTGGTGGTTGGGCAAAAGCGCAGCAAACACATTTTGCAAATGGCGGTGTTTTTGATCAGATTTATAATACCAAACGTTAAGTTATGATGGATTGGATAAAGAAGCCTCCTTTTTAGGAGGCTTCTTTTATTTATGATTGAATGCGTTAGACTGGTTTTAAACTAAACAATAATTTGAAACGATATGCATCCAAATCAGACCAGTTACAGTCAATGGCATTGAAATAACTTTTGATATCTGAACCTCAGTTAAAGAAAATCATGATTACGGGCACAGTTGACGGAGTTGGGTATTACTACGCAACCATATCTGACAGTAATTCAATGTTGTTCCTGTGTTTGGGGCGCTGAGTTGAATGATCAGATATGTGGATTTGCATGAGCAGAGCAAGATGAAGGACGCATTTTTGCCATGTTTGTTTATTCTGATGTTGAAGCGAAGGAAATGGGCAGCGCATTGCTTAAAAAAGCTGAGGATTTTTTATTTCAATATTTTCAGGAAATTTGCTTGGAAACTGATGCAAGAAGCTATGCTTGTAAATTCTATGCTCGACACGGATGGATGGTCGTCAAACACCTTGAAAATCACGACGTGAAAATGATTAAGCAATTAGGGGCATTTTATAGTGCTGGTTGTGTTTGTTTTTTACGCTGTTTTTAGATTCAAACACTGGAAAAACGGTTTTCTCCATAAAAAGTAATATTTCCCTACAAAAAGTCGTTTGGAGCTTTAACAAAACAAGGTAATAATGTGCAGTTACTTTTTTTGCTTAAACTGAAACTCTAATTATGTCTCATATTTCTGTATTACTACATGAAACTGTCGATGCTTTACTTGCAGGGCGCAATACAGGAATTTACGTGGATGGGACGTTTGGGCGTGGCGGGCATACGCGTTTATTACTCTCCAAGTTAGATGAGCATTCAAAAGTATATGCTTTTGATAAAGACCCTCAGGCACTCGAAGTGGCCTATCAGCTTGAAAAAGAAGATTCGCGCTTTAAAATTATTCATGCCAGTTTTGCAGATTTACAACAAGAATTGAATCAATTGGATATTTATCAAGTTGATGGCATTATGGCAGATTTAGGGGTGTCATCACCTCAGTTAGATCAAGCTGAACGTGGTTTTAGTTTCATGAATGATGGACCACTTGATATGCGTATGGATAATTCACAAGGGCAAACCGCGGCTGAATGGTTGCTGGATGTTGAAGAAGAACATTTGGCGAATATCATTTTTCAATATGGTGAAGAACGCTATAGTCGCCGTATTGCCAAAGCGATCAAACAAGCCGGTTATATTAAAACTACTGGAAAGTTAGCAGAAATTGTCAAGGTTGCGCATCCAAAGTGGGAAAAGAATAAACATGCTGCAACACGAACTTTCCAAGCCATTCGTATAGAAATCAACAAAGAGTTGGATGATGTACATACCTTTTTACCTCAAGCCGTAGATTTGTTAAAATCAAATGCACGTTTAGCTGTGATTAGTTTTCATTCACTTGAAGACCGGATTATTAAACAATTTATTCAAAAAGAATCAACTTTAGCAGAAGATAATGGTTGGGGATTACCGCAAAAAGTACAAGATACTCGTCGACTGAAAAAAGTAGACCGAATTCGTGCCAGTGAGGAAGAAGTCAAAGCTAATCCGCGTTCACGTAGTGCTTGGCTTCGGGTTGCAGAGCGATTAGAACAAAAAGGCGCACAATGAAACAAGAAATTATAGAAGAATCAAGTCGTAAACTCGCTGTCAAAAAAGCAATTGTTTATGGTCTTTTGGTTGCCGCAGTACTGGTCAGCGCTTTCATGGTCGTGTTACAGGTTTTTGCTTATCGTCATGATTTCCGTGACTTAAATAGCTATATGCGTGAGCGCGAAGATATTAATGCAGAGTGGGGACGGTTGCTCATTGAACAACAGACATTTGGTGCGACAGCACAAATTGGTACGCGTGCAGTAACGCAACTCCGTATGTATTCACCGCCAGCTGGACAAACAGTTGTCATTTCATTACCAAGTGAATCAGAGCAGAAGAAGTAAGGCATCTGTATGGTAGACAAGCAAACTAAACAGACTCGGCAGCCGCGTAAAAAGCAGCCGTCCATTACCCAGAAAAGTACCACATCTATTGATATGTGGCGGTTTTATCTTATGTGGGGTGTGGTTCTTCTCTGCTTCGTTGGTCTGGTTGGGCGTGCATTTTATGTGCAGGTGATCAATAAAGACTTTTTGCAGAATAAAGCCAATGCCAATATTTTGCGTACAGAAACCTTAAAAGCCATGCGTGGTGTAATTAGTGATCGCCACGGTGTACCTTTGGCAATCAGTTCTCCAATCATGAAGGTGGTGATTGATCCTAGAGAGTATTTTGAGACCAAAAAGCAATTTGACACCATCACGGCTGAATTACAAAAAACGCCAAACAGCAGAAAATTGAAACGTCAGTTACCTGATGAAAATTTAAATCTAGATGAATTGGCCGATGCAGTCGGGATTGATCGTGCAGATTTAAAGAAGCGTTTGAATGAACGTCCTCGCTCACGCTATTTGGTGTTAAAAAAAGAAGTTCCACCCCCTCAGGCAGACTTCATTACCCAGCATAAATTTGCCGGTGTGTATGCTGAAAAAACCTATAAACGTTATTACCCGCAACCTCAACCCAATGCTCAAATTATTGGTTTAACCAATAGTGAGGGGACAGGGATTGAAGGCTTGGAGATGCAATTAAATTCGCGTCTTGCCGGTGAGGATGGTGAGCAGAAAATTTCACGCGATAAGCATGGTAACCGTATCAGCACGCCAGAAGTCGTGAAAGAAGTCAAAGCCGGTGAAAATATTACTTTAAGTATAGATTCACGTTTGCAATATATTATGTACCGTGAGTTGACTGCTGTCGGTGTGGCAAACAATGCACGTTCGGCATCTTCAATTGCTGTAGATGTCAAAACGGGTGAAATTCTGGCAATGGCAAGTTGGCCATCTTATAACCCCAATGACAAGAATGGGTTGAATAATAAAGATGCCATGCGTAACCGAGGGGCGATTGACATGTTCGAACCTGGTTCGACCATGAAACCGTTTACGATTTCTGCTGGGTTGGAAAGTGGTCAATACACGCCAAATACTATAGTCAATACCAGTCCGGGTTCAATGCGTCTAGGTTCGCATACGATTCGTGATACGCATAATTATGGTTCACTGACTGTAACAGGTGTGATTATCAAGTCATCTAACGTTGGTTCTGCAAAAATTGCCCTGTCTTTACCGAAAGAAACGTTACCGAGTTTCTTTAGAAAGGTTGGTTTTGGTCAGCGTTCAGCGGTGAAATTCCCAGGTGAAAGTAGTGGTTTGGTGCTTCCCCCTGAAAAATTAAATTCATCTCAAATTGGAACCATGGCATATGGTTATGGTCTGAATGCAACCATTTTACAATTAGCTCAAGGTTATGCCATGTTAGCCAATCATGGTGTGGAATATCCATTAAGCCTGTATAAGCTCAATGAACAGCCTAAAGGGAAGCAGGTCCTAGATCCTAAAATTGCTGACTCAGTTTTATTGATGTTAGAGCAAGTGACCATGCCAGGTGGTACTGCGAAACAGGCCAATATTCCGGGTTATCGCGTTGGAGGTAAAACAGGAACGGCACATAAACTACGTCCTGATCATCGAGGGTATTCAAATACAGAATATCGTGCATTATTTGCAGGCGTTGCGCCGATCAGTGATCCTCGTTTAGCGATTATTGTGGTGGTGGAGAATCCTCGTGGTCAATATTATGGTGGTCTGGTTGCAGCACCAGTTTTTGCCCGTATTATGCAAGAATCTTTACGTTTAATGAATGTGCCTTTGGACAAGCCGCTTGAAACGGCAAAGGCGACACGATAGGTAAATCATGATGATTAATTTTCAGGACATTTATCACGATGGTCGTGATCTAGACCATACACAAAGTTGGATGTCTGAGCCATTTAAAGGTTTCTCTCTGGATAGTCGCTATGTTCAGCACGGACAGATTTTTATTGCATTAACCAGTTATTCTCAACCTGAAAAAACACGACAGTTTGCTCAGGCGGCTTTGGATAAAGGGGCATTGGCCATTATTAGCGAAACGGATCTAGGCATTGTACCAGCTTTGGTTTGTCCTCAAGTTCGCAGATTGATGGGGCAATGGCAAAAACAATATTTAGAAGCCACAGCACCTGTGCAAGCGGTACGTGTTTTGGCTGTCACAGGAACCAATGGTAAAACCACGATTTCACGTTTGGTTGCTGAATTATTGGCATTACAAAATAAAAAATGTGCGGTTATGGGGACAACAGGTAATGGTATCTTACCGCATTTGGAAGCATCCTCTCATACCACATTAGATGCTTTGCATTTACAAAATCTAATGCATGATTTTGCCCTGCAAGGTGCTGAATTTGCCTCAATTGAAGCAAGTTCCCATGGTTTAGAGCAAGGTCGTTTAAATGGTTGTGATATTGAAATTGCCGCCTATAGCAATTTAAGTCGCGATCATTTGGATTATCATGGGACGCTTGAAGCCTATGCGGAAGCAAAATCATTATTGTTTAAATGGACTTCGTTAAAAGTTGCCGTCATTAATATTGATGATGCGCATGCTGATTTGATGATGAATGCGGCAAGCAGTAATTTATCACATCCTAAAGTATTGACCTATTCGACTTCCAAAGCTGCTGATTATCAAGTGTTTGGAATTAAATACAGCTTGGACGGTGCAATTTTTCACTTAAAAACAGCCAAAGGTGAATTTACTGTACATAGCCCATTGCTTGGGCATTTTAATATTGAAAACCTTGTGGCAAGTTTAATTATGGCTGAGCAAGCAGGTTTTGACTTAAGGCAGTTGATTGCGCAAGTACCAAAATTAAAAGGTGCGCCAGGACGTATGCAGGTGATTCGTGATCAGGATCGATTATTTGTTGTCGACTATGCACACACACCAGATGCATTAACCCAGGTATTAAAAACTCTAAAACGTCATGTTGAAAATCAACTCTGGGCGGTATTTGGTTGTGGCGGTGACCGTGATCGTGGTAAACGACCATTAATGACCAAAGCTGCATTGGAACAAGCCAATCCTGTGCTGATTACCTCAGATAATCCGCGTACTGAAAATCCTGAACAGATTTTTGCCGATATGAAACAAGATATCGATTTTAGCCAACACGAGGTTCATGAGATACGTGATCGTCGTGAAGCGATTAAATATGCAGTCAAACATGCCCAAGCAGGCGATATTGTGGTGATTGCAGGCAAAGGACATGAAAACTATCAAGAAATAGATGGAGTGCGTCATTGGTTTGATGATGTCGTTGAAGTGCAATCTGCTATAGATGCACAACACCTTAAAACCAATTCAGCCTATCCAGCTCAGTAGGAATAAACGATGCATACCTCGACGACAAGTACTGTACCTTTAGAACCATGGTCAGCAGCAGAACTTGCTGAAGCCACTCAAGGGTATTGGTATTTAGATCAAGTGCCGCAAGGTGAAATTAAACGTATTTTAACTGATTCTCGTTATGCTGAACTCGGTGATGCATTTTTAGCGCTCAAGGGTGAGCGTTTTGATGCACATGATTTTGTCGCACAAGTAGCTGAAAACGGGTGCCAAATTGCGATTGTCAGTCATCCGGTTGAAGCCAATATCTGTCAGTTGGTCGTTGAAGATACACGTTTGGCATTGGGGCATTTGGGTGCATATCGTCGCGCACAGCACCCTCAATTAAAAGTGATTGCACTGACTGGCAGCAGTGGTAAAACCACCACCAAAGAAATGTTGGGCAGTATTCTTGCGCGTTTAGCCCCTACTTTGATTACACGTGGCAATTTAAATAATGATCTCGGTGTTCCAATGATGCTCTTGGAGCTTCGTTCAGAACATCAGTATGCAGTCATGGAGCTGGGGGCGAGCCATCAAGGTGAAATTGACTATACCTCAAAACTGGTACAACCTCAGGTGGCGGGGATTCTCAATATTGGAACTGCACATTTAGGTGAGTTTGGCGGTCGTGATGGGATTTGCCGTGCTAAATCTGAAATTTATCACCATATTGATCCGGCTGGCACATCGATTGTTCCTGCTGCAGATGATTTTACTGATACGATTCGCCAAGCTGTACGGACAGAACATTGTTTAAGTTTTGGGCAAGGTGGGGAAATCTTTGCCACAGATGTTGAGTTGTTGGCACAATCTGCAGTATTTACCATCAATACGCCACAGGGTTGTAAAGTGGTCAATTTGCCTTTTGCTGGAGAGCACAATGTGCACAATGCCGAGGCTGCGACAGCATTCGCTTTAGCCATGGGTATCGCTTTAGAGGATATTGTTGCGGGGTTGGAGTCGGCACAAGGTGCTAAAGGGCGGCTTAACTTTATTCAAAAGAATAATCATCTATTGATTGATGATACCTACAATGCCAATCCAACTTCCATGCGTGCTGCGGCTCAGGTACTTGCACAGCAGCAGGGAATCAAAGTCATGGTGGTTGGTGATATTGGTGAACTGGGGGATACTGCTGCGCAACAGCATTATATGCTAGGGCGTGATCTTGTTTCAGTGAATGGTATCGATTTCGTGGTCGCTATAGGCGAGTTTGCTCCTGCAACACAAGAAGGTGCTCGAAGCACTCAATATGGCAAAAAATTACAGGCTTTTCTGAATCAAGAACAAGCTTTGCCTTTATTGTTAAGTTTAATAAAAACACATCAACCCCAGTCCATGAGTTTCTTATTTAAAGGTTCTCGTTATACCCATATGGAAACGTTGATGGCTGATTTGATGGAGAAAGTTTAATGCTGTTTTGGTTATTTCAACACTTGGCAGGTTATGAAAATGCGTTCCAAGTTGTTCGATACTTATCGTTGCGCGCATTGCTGAGTGTATTGACTGCACTTGCGATTGGTTGGGCTTTGGGTCCAGTGATGATTCGTAAACTACAAGCGCTCAAATATGGTCAAGCAGTCAGTTCTTTTGCACCTGAAAATCATGCCAAGAAAATGGGTACACCAACCATGGGCGGGATTTTAATCCTACTCTCGATTGGGATCAGTACTTTGCTTTGGGCAGACTTATCCAATCCCTATGTGTGGATTGTCTTAATGGTGATGGTGATCTTTGGTGCGGTTGGATGGGCAGATGACTGGATTAAAGTTCGTTATAAAGATAATGCAGGTTTACCTGCCAAGAAAAAATTCTTTTGGACATCGGTAGGTTCACTGGGAGCAGGCATTGCATTGTATGTGATTGCAATACAGCAGGACAATCCTATCCATACAGCCAATATGTTGGATTTGTTGATCCCATTCTTCAAGAACTTGAGTATTCCACTGTCTGCAATTCCATTGGGAATCGGGTTTATTATTTTTACCTATTTGGTCATTAACGGTGGTTCAAATGCGGTGAACTTGACGGACGGTTTGGATGGTTTGGCGATTATGCCAATTGTCTTGGTTGCGGCTGGTTTAGGTGTTTTTGCTTATTTGGCCGGTGATATTCGCTTTGCCAATTATTTACATATTCCTTATGTGAAATATACTTCTGAATTGGTGGTTATCTGTGCTGCGATGATTGGTGCGGGTTTAGCTTTCTTATGGTACAACGCGCATCCGGCACAAGTCTTTATGGGCGATGTAGGTGCATTGTCCCTAGGCGCGATGTTGGGTACGATCGCAGTAATGGTTCGCCAAGAAATTGTGTTTGCGATCATGGGTGGGGTATTTGTTGTTGAAGCGATTTCTGTTTTCCTGCAAATCGGATCGCTGCGTATGCGTAATAAACGTGTATTCCTGATGGCACCTTTGCATCATCATTATGAAAAGAAAGGCTGGCGTGAGACTCAAGTGGTGATCCGTTTCTGGATTATTACAATTATGCTGGTAGTTTTAGGTCTAATGACATTAAAATTACGATAAGCCAAAGTCAGTTGAAGGAGTCGGCATTTGCCGGCTTTTTTATTGCCTTTTACAATATCCTGTGGAGAATACGATGAATTTATTGATGTGCCCTGTATGCCGTGAGGGGTTAAGCCTGTCAGGTCGGACTTGGCGCTGTGTAAATCATCATAGTTATGATGTCGCAAAGCAAGGCTATGTCAATTTACATGTGGTACAGCACAAACACAGTAAGAATCCAGGTGATACTGTTGAATCCGTACAGGCGCGACGGGCTTTTCTCAGTGATGGATTTTATGCACCTTTACAACAAGCCATTGTAAAAAAGATTCGCGATTTGCGTATTGAAAACCTGTTGGATATCGGTTGTGGTGAAGGTTACTATACCGATGCAATGCAACATGAAGTGATGCAGTGTGTTGGGGTAGATATTGCGAAAAATGCAGTTCAGGTGGCTGCAAAGCTGAATAAAAAAGTGACTTGGATTGTGGGAACGGGGGCAACATTACCCGTTTTAGATCAAACCATAGATCTATGTACCAGTTTGTTTAGTCCAATCCCTAGCGAGGAAATTTTAAGGGTACTTAAACCTCAGGCTTATCTGATTGTGGTGACCCCTGCCCCCGAGCATTTGTATGCAATGCGAGAAGGCTTGTTTGATGAAGTGAAGGTACATGATCCTCATAAGTTTGTTGAGCAACTACAAACACATTTTGATTTGGTTGAACAACCGATTGTGGAAACGACTTTTGAGTTAAATCAAATACAGTTAAAAAATCTGATTGCGATGACACCTTATGCATATAAAGCTAAATCTGAAAAGCGTATGGTTTTAGAGCAACAACTGCAAACTGAATTGAAGGCAGCATTTCAAATTTATGTTTTTCAGAAAAAATAGCCAGTTACTCGCCATAAAAAATGCCATCAGTTGATGGCATTTTTTATGGCGTAATTTAATTATTGAACTTCATTAATCAAATTTTCAAGCGAGTCTTGTTCCCGTTTTGCAGCACCTTGATTCATCGCAGGTGGTGTTGCTTTATTTGGTTTTAACGGCTGATCATTGCCTTCTTCTGGTAAATCATCAAAATCATTGGACGCGTTACGTGTCGGAGCAACAGGTGCCGGTCTAAAAATTGGACGGGCTAAAGGTGGCGATGAACCATAAGCCTCCGTTTGTGTTTGCCCTTCAATTTGAGTTTGGTGGCGTTGTTCACGCGAAATTGGTGCTTTAGCATCTTTATCAAAGTGTACCCAAGCCGATGGCGTGCCTTTTAAAGCTTTATCCATAAAGCTGGTCCACACCGGAAGGGCAGCAATACCACCAAACTCACGTCGACCTAATGTAGTGGGTTGATCAAAGCCAACCCAGGCAATCGCAACCAATTTACCGTTAAAGCCTGCAAACCAAGCATCTTTGGCATCATTCGTTGTTCCTGTTTTACCCCCAATATCATCACGACCAATTTTAAGTGCAGCACGACCTGTACCATGTACAATCACATCACGCAGAATATTTGCCATGTCGAAAGCCGACTGTGATTTTAAAATACGCTGGGCTTGACGATATTTACTTTGTTCTTCTTTACTTAAAGGTTTTGCTGCATCATCAACACTGAGATTTGCGCCTTCAATCACTTCATCATCTGGGGTGACTTCAGCATCAGCAGTCTGATTTTTTTGGTTTATACATGGAATACATGCATATTCTGGGGTAGCCTCGTAAATGGTTTTACCAAAAGCATCTTCAATACGACTGATAAAATGGGGTTGAATACGGTATCCTCCATTGGCAATGGCAGCATAGCCTGTTGCCATTTGTACTGGAAGTACTTGTGGTGTGCCTAAAGCAATGGTGAAGTTACGTGGAATTTGATCTTCCTGTAAACCAAAGTCCATTAATAATTGCCGCGCACGTTCTACACCAACACTCTGTAGCAAACGTACTGATACTGTATTACGAGACAGGTACAGGGCACGACGCAAGGGGATCATACCCAAATAACGACCATCGGAGTTTCTAGGTGACCAACGACCAATGGTAATCGGACTGTCATTCACCATGGTATAAGGCGTCATACCACGTTCGAGTGCCAGCGCATATACAAACGGTTTAATGGTTGAACCAGGTTGGCGCCAGCCTTGTAATGCACGGTTAAATTTAGATTGATAGAAGTTGTAACCCCCAACGACCGCCTCAATCGAACCATCATTTGGATTGATGGCGATAAGCTGACCTTGGACTTTTGGAGTCTGTACCAATGACCATGCGGTTTTATTGTCATTGGGGCGCAAACGGATGATATCTTTCACTGACACAATCTGTGAGGCACGACTTGGTGCACCACCAACAGCATTGGCATTGATGTATTTTCTTGCCCAAGACATTCCAGACCAAGGGACAGTTACCGTCGAACCATCTTGCATTTTGGCTTCAAAGGTGTTGCTGCCGACTTTAATGACTTCGGCAGGATAGGTATTGGCATAAGGAATAAAATCTTTGAGGGGCTTGTCATGTGCTTCAGCGCCACGCCAACCATGACGACGGTCGTAATCTTCTAAACCCTTTTGCACAGCATCTTCAGCATATTGCTGACGCTGACTGTTGACCGTTGTATAGACTTTATAACCCGAATCAATCGCTTGTTCACCAAACTTTTCAACCAGTTCAGCACGAACCATTTCACCGACATAAGGAAATTTATTGCTTAAACCGCGATCCGGCATGCTCAAATTAATCGGTTCAGCCACGGCTTTTTCATATTCAGCCTGTTTCAAATAACCTAATTGGAGCATTCGTCCCAAAATCCAGTTACGACGTTCCAGTGCACGTTCAGGATTTACAACAGGATTATATTTAGACGGAGCTTTAGGTAAACCAGCAATCATTGCCATTTGTGCAATACTGAGTTGATCCAAGCTTCTGTCATAGTAAATTTTTGCTGCAGCAGCAATACCATAGGCATTTTTACCTAAGAATATTTTATTGACATACAACGATAGGATTTCTTCTTTAGATAGGTTTTGTTCTATTTTTCGCGCCAAAAATACTTCGGTCAATTTGCGCTTCAAAGTACGTTCAGGAGAGAGATAATAGTTTTTGGCAACCTGCATCGTGATTGTTGAACCACCTGTCTGTACATTTGATCCAGTCACACTTTCACTCAATGCACGCCCTAAGCCCTTAAAGCTGATTCCACTGTGCTCAAAGAAAGATGAATCTTCAGCGGCAAGAAAAGCATGAATGAAGTGTGGCGGAATCTGATCGTATTCCACAGGCACAGAAAGCTTGCCACCATATTCAGCAATTAATTGATTGTCAGCCGAGTAAACTTGTAAAGGTTTTAGCAATGGCGCTTTTTTTAAAGAGCTCATTTCTGGCAGAGATGGGGCAATATATAGGTACATTCCATAAAAGCCCATCGGAATTGCGACTAAGATAATAATAATCAGCAAAAAAAAGGGATGAATATGACCTGAACAAGATAGCTTTTTCATAACAAGTAAGTTTTAATAATAGCTAATGGCAAACTAATTGTGGTCAGTATAGCTTCTCATGTGATGGATTGTTAGATGGGATATTGTATCTGTAAAAAATTAAGACCAAATACAGCTAGTTTGTGTTATTTGTTGGGGATAAAAAAATAATAGGAAATGTATCGTGCTTAGACTATATCGTAAGCAAAATAAGGGGTTGGTAGGAGTAGATATTAGTTCTACTACTGTAAAAATTTTAGAGCTCTCTGTTAAGAACGGTCGTTACTGGGTTGAAAGTTATGGATTAAGTCCGCTGATTGATGGGAGTGTGGTTGAAAAAAACATTCTTAATCCAGAAGCAGTTGCAGATGCATTAGAGCGAGCAGTGAATCTTGCTAACCCTCAATCGCAAAATGTGGCTGTTGCAGTGCCTACCTCTATGGTGATTCACAAAATCATAGAAATGGACGCCGATATGTCCGATGAGGAAAGAGAAGTTCAGATTCGAATGGACGCTGAACAATATATTCCTTTTCCTTTGGATGAAGTCAGCTTAGATTTTGAAGTATTGAATGACAGGCTGGCCAATCCGAATCGAGTGAATGTGCTTTTGGTGGCGACACGTGCTGAAAATATTGAGTCTCGTGTTGAAGTTCTGGAAATTGCAGGTTTATCTCCTAAAATTGCAGATGTAGAAAGCTATGCCATAGAACGTGCATTTGATGTCTTCTCCGATACTTTACCCATCGGAGTGAATCTTGTTGGGATCCTAGACATTGGTCATACCATGACCACGTTGTCTGTGATGCAGAAAGGTAAGATTATTTACACACGTGAGCAGGTGTTTGGGGGCAAACAGCTTACACAAGATGTGCAAAACCGTTATGGTTTATCTTATGAGGAAGCAGGTCGTGCCAAAAAAGACCGAACTTTGCCCGATGATTTTGAAACAGAAGTGTTAATGCCGTTTTTAGAGGCGGTGGTCCAGCAAGCAGCACGTTCATTACAATTCTTCTTCTCCTCTTCACAATTTAATGAGATTGATCATATTTTGCTGGCAGGTGGAAATGCAAATATCCCAGGTTTGGCAAAATTATTACAACAAAAATTAGGCTATCGAGTCACTGTTGCAAATCCATTTTTACAAATGGGTTTTTCACCGCAAATTGACTTAAGAAAAATAGAAAATGATGCACCATCACTCATGGTTGCATGTGGCTTAGCGTTGAGGAGTTTTGATTAATGGCAAAGATTAACCTACTCCCTTGGCGTGACGAGCTAAGAGAACAGAAAAAGAAACAATTTGTGGCAATCTGTGTGGGTGTTGCATTGATTGGATTGGCAACTGTGTTATTGGCATGGTTTTATTTTGATCATAAGCTTGAAGATCAAGAGCAAGCAAATCAGTTGGTTACCAGTACCAATCAAAACCTCGATATGCAATTAAAAACCCTGGATGGTTTGCAAGAGCGTCGTAATGCCATCATTGAGCGAATGAAGCTCATTCAAGGCCTGCAAGGTCAGCGTCCAGTAATTGTACGTTTAGTTGATGAATTGGTACGTGTGGTTCCAGCACAAATGTACATCACGAAATTCAGCCGTGTCGGGGATAAATTTACCATCGAAGGTAAAGCTGAAAGTCCAAATACCGTTGCTGAATTATTACGTGGTTTAGAAGCTTCGGAATGGTATAGAAATGCCTTTATGAATTCATTCTTGGCTGCGGAAGAAAATAAAAATCAAGCACAAACATCTGTGATTCCTCGAGTAGAGGAGTCTTATGGAAGTTTTGTTGTCACTGTGGATTTAGGGGAAATCGCTTCTGTAGCAGATGATCGTGCGACAAAGGCTGAACAAGTTCCAGCTGCTGGGGGTGCCAAATGAGTCGTGAAGATTTTGAGCAATTAGATTCATCGGTGAATGATGCTCCAAAAAAGAATAAAATGACAGTTGAGAAATTTTTTCAACAATTCAACACTTTGGATATGAATAACTACGGTAGTTGGCCATTGTCGGTGAAAATTACCTGTTGGATATTTCTGTTCTTCTTGGTCTGTGCGATTGGCTACTTTCTTGCAGTCAGACCTAAGCTGGATGCAATTGATCAGGCGCGTACAGTTGAACAGAATCTACTGAATGAATTTAAGGAAAAAGATTCTAAGTTACGAAATCTGCAGCAATATCAAGCTCAGTTACAACAGATGGAAGCGAATTTCAATCAACAGCTAGAGCAGTTGCCTAAAGAAACTGAAATTCCAAGTTTAGTTGAAGATATCAACGTGACAGGGGTGAGTTCAGGCCTAAAATTTAAAAATATCAGACTTGAACCTGAAGTGAAACAGGAGTTCTTCATTGAACAGCCTATTTCCATTGATGCGACAGGGGATTATCACTCATTTGGGAGTTTTGTAAGCAGTGTTGCGGCTTTACCACGTATTGTTACTCTGCATGATTTTACGATTACAGGAACAGCCAGCCAAGACAAAAAATCAGATGTCCCTGTGATTGACTACACCATTAAGGCGAAAACCTATCGTTATATTGGTGCTGATGAACAGAAAGCACAAAAAAATGTGAATCAGGCAAATCCAGCTGCACCTTCGACACCACAGCAAGGAGGAACACCACAATGAAAAACTACAATAAAATAATCTGTGGAATTTCTTTGGCAATGGTATTGGTGGGTTGTGATTCAAGAATTGATGCAGTCAATCAAGAAATGGCAAATATTCGCAGTCAACCTCCGTTGCCGATTGAACCTGCACCTGTATTTAATCCTGTGCCAAGTTTTAATTACTCCGCACAACAATTGCGTAGCCCATTTTTACCAAGTTCATTGGCAAATGAATTAAAGGTGATGTCGGGAAAACGAGTTTATCCGAATTTTTCTAGACAACCACAGCCACTGGAAAGTTATCCTTTAGAGTCATTAACACTGAAAGGAAGCATGAAGGGCAATGCAGGGCAAACAGTAGGATTAATCCAGACGCCAGATGGGGAAATTGAACGTGTTCAACTGGGCAATTACATGGGGATGAATCAGGGTCGAATTATTGAAATTACGCCGACCCGTATTGATTTATTAGAAATTGTTCCAGATGGCCGAGACGGTTATATAGAAAGACCGCGGAGTCTAGTTCTAATTGGTCCAGTGGATTAAAACGGTATAAAGGAATAAAAATGAAAAAGAGTTTGAAAAATATCTTGATTGGGGATGGTAAGTTTATGAATAGTCAACTTCGTCAATTTACTATGGCGACGGTAGCAATTGCGATTACACAAGTTGCAGCAGCACAGACCACAATGACCAACATTGTTCCGATGAAAATACCGGGGCAAGGTACAGAAATCCGCGTCATGTTTAATGGTCTTCCTCCGCAGCCACAGGCCTATCAGTTGGATAATCCTTCTCGATTGATTTTGGATTTTGACAATGCCAAGCAAAATATTGGTCAGACATCCATTCCAGTGAGCAGTGATGAGGCTTCAACAGTTGATGTGGCTGCCGATGATCAACGTTCTCGATTAACAGTGAATTTAAAAAATAGTGGTGCTTTTACAACACGTGTTGAAGGCAATACTTTTATTTTAAAAATTAATAATGCCAATCAGGCACCGAGCTTACCAAGTTATGTCTCTCCTGTAGTCAATAAACAAAATCAGGGAATTGCTGACATTGGTTTCCAACGTGGAAATGCTGGCGAAGGACAGGTGATCGTCAGTCTTTCAGGTGCAAATACCCCTGTGGATGTTCAACAGCAAGGCAGTAAAGTTGTTATTCGAACTTTGGGAAATAAAATTCCTGCACATTTATTGCGTCGTTTAAATGTCAATGATTTTGCAACGCCTGTTTCTAGCGTAGACGCTTATAACGATGGTTCCAATGGTGTCATCACCATTCAATCGTCGGGCAGCTATGAATATATGGCTTTCCAAGCTGAGAATAAATTAACGGTCAGTTTGAAACGACCTCCAGAAAATAAATTGGCTCGCCCAAATGCTAGTCAGTCTTATACAGGCAAGAAGATTTCCTTAGATTTCCAAGATATTGAAGTTCGTCGTGTGTTGCAGTTGTTGGCTGACTTTACTGGAATCAACATGGTGGCTGCCGATTCGGTGCAAGGCAATATTACCTTGCGCCTGAAAGATGTACCGTGGGATCAAGCTTTAGACATTATCCTAAAAACAAAGAATTTGGATAAACGCCGTAATGGCAGTGTGATTTGGATTGCGCCTGTAACTGAGTTAATTAAAGCGGAAGAAGATGAAGCAAAAGCATTGGCTCAAAGTGTTAAATTAGCACCTATTCAAACTGAATATATTCAGTTGAATTATGCAAAGGCGACAGACATACTCAAGTTGATTACAGAAGGAAAAAACTCGAAAAATTCAAATAATACGAATACAAATACATCAAATAACGTGGATTTAAATAATTTAGATCCGTATGGCAATAATGTTGGAAGTTTATTAAGTCCTCGTGGGACTGTCACTGTAGATGCTCGTACAAATACTTTGATTGTGACTGATACCGCTTTAAAAATTGATCAAATTAGAAAAATGGTTGATTTATTGGATATTTCGGTCAAGCAGGTCATGGTTGAGGCTCGAATTGTACGTGCCACAACCGATTTCACTAAAGAGATGGGGGTAAAATGGGGAATTCTATCTCAAGGGATTACCAAAAATAATGACTTGTTGGTGGGAGGAAGCGATCAGACCCTGTGGGATTTAAAAACACCAGATAGTAATGGGAAATATACCATTACACGTCCTGATAATCTCAATGTAGACCTTGGTGTTACAACACCTGGTGCAAGTAAAATTGCTTTTGGTTTAATCAGTATGTCTGACTTTATGCTGGACTTGGAGTTATCTGCCTTACAAGCAGATGGCTATGGTGAAGTGATTTCAACACCAAAAGTCATGACGGCGGATAAACAAAAGGCCAAAGTCGCATCTGGTCAACAAATTCCATATCAATCTACACAAACTGCGGGAGGTAGTGCGGTTGCGACAACTGAGTTTAAAGATGCTCTGTTGAGTCTGGACGTAACGCCGAGTATTACACCCGATGGTAAAATCCAAATGCAGCTTAACGTGACAAGCGATTCAGCGGGTCAGGTAGTTAATGGAAATGTGGCGATCAATAAAAATGAAATTAATACCAATGTCTTGGTGGATAATGGCGAAACTGTAGTTTTGGGTGGAATTTTTGAGCAAGAAACTAAAAACAGCCAAACCAAAGTACCTTTCCTGGGAGATATTCCGTATCTCGGGCGATTATTTAGAAAAGACGTCAAGTCAGATAATAAACGTGAGCTGTTAATCTTTGTGACACCAAGAATTGTTAATGACAGTCGTACGAGAAATCATTAATATAGTTTCAATGAAAGCAATTCGATAGGTGACTCCTTGCCAAGCAAAGAGTTTGAAACCCTACCAAATATCTATTTGGTAGGGCCCATGGGAGCGGGAAAAACAACAGTCGGTCGGCATCTTGCGGAACTGTTAGGTCGTGATTTTTTAGATAGCGATCATGAAATAGAAAGAAAAACAGGTGCATCCATCCCTTGGATTTTTGAAAAAGAGGGAGAACAAGGTTTCCGTACCAGAGAAACCATCGTCATTGATGATTTGACCTCCAAAAAGAATTTAGTTGTTGCGACAGGCGGTGGAGCGGTAACGCAAGCCATGAATCGTGAATATCTCAAGCATCGCGGTATTGTGATTTATTTATATACACCTGTCGAAATTCAATTATTGCGTACACATCGGGATAAAAATCGCCCCTTGTTACAAGTAGAAAATCCCGAAAAAAAATTAAGAGATTTGCTTAAAATTCGTGATCCATTGTATCGAGATGTCGCGCATTATATTATTGAAACCAATCAGGGTGCTGCACGAGATTTGGCACTGAAAATATTGCAGTTGATTGTTTCAAAAGAAATTGTTTAATCGGTAAATTATTATTCATTGTTATTTGGCAGGATCATGCAAACTTTACATGTTGAACTGGGTGAGCGTCGCTATCCAATTTTTATTGGCAGTCATTTAAATCCGCAAGCGTTACTTGAACCTTATATTAAAGGGCGTCAAGTGATGGTGGTGACCAATAGTACTGTTCAACCTCTATATTTATCGCATTATGTTGAAGCGATTCAACAATTGGGTAAGCAAGTTGCAACATGTGTCCTGCCAGATGGTGAAAAATATAAGAATATTGAACATCTTAACCTGATTTTTGATGCGCTGCTCGAGGCAGGCTTCAACCGTGACTGTACGGTTTTGGCTTTGGGGGGCGGTGTGATTGGAGATATGGCTGGATTTGCCTCAGCATGTTTTCAACGGGGTGTTTATTTTATTCAAGTCCCCACAACGCTCTTGTCTCAAGTGGATTCAAGTGTGGGTGGAAAAACTGGAATCAATCATCCACTGGGTAAAAATATGATTGGTGCATTTCAGCAACCCCAAGTGGTGTTAGCAGATATGGCGCAATTGAAAACCTTAGCTCCAAGAGAACTTTCAGCGGGCTTGGCAGAAGTCATTAAATACGCGTTGTTGGGAGATGTGGAATTCCTTGTTTGGCTGGAAGCACATATGGAAGGTCTAGTTGCTCAAGATCCTGAATTATTGGCTGAAGCCGTATATCGTTCCTGCGCACATAAAGCCCGTATTGTCGCCAATGATGAAAAAGAACAAGGTGAGCGAGCGCTGTTAAATCTCGGGCATACTTTTGGACATGCCATTGAGTCTTATCTCGGTTATGGGGTCTGGTTGCATGGTGAAGCAGTTGCAACTGGAATGGTGATGGCTGCAGATTTATCTCATCGTATGGGGTGGATTTCATTTGATGATTTGGCACGTACAAAAAAAATCATACAACGCGCACAATTACCTGTAGCATGTCCTCAAATTCCATTAGATGAATTTTTGGCTTATATGTCACACGATAAGAAAGTGTTGAATGGTCAACTTCGTTTAATATTGATGAAACAACTTGGGCAAGCTGTCATTACCAATGACTTTGACGTCGAGTTGATGAAACAAGCGATTTTAGCAAATCAAATATAGAAAAAGGTTCATGTTCAAATGGCAGCAATTCGTACAAATTGGCAAAATATTCGACAATATATTTGGTTGGTTGGTGGATTGCTGTGTCTAGTGATTGCCGTGATTTTTTGGGCGGTCACAGATACTAAAGCATTGGTCACTGTGGAAAATCCGATAGAAGAAACTCAAGTCCAGATTCAACCGGAAAAAGTAGCGGCGACAACACATTTGGGTGCTTTAATGGATGAAGTGCGTCCACTTGAAATGACGACTCGTGTAGTAACCGCGGGCAATCACGATGCTGAATTTCGAGGAACAAAGTTTTTTCAAGAAAATAAAAAGGCATGGACAATCGAATTGTTCAAAGCTTCGAATGAAGATGTCATTCAAAGTTTTTTGCAAAAACAAGCCGATCGAAAAAATTTTATCTATTTCCGTTTAAGTGGTGAAAATCAAACAGAACAGTATGTTTTGGCGTATGGATTATTTAAAACTGATGATCAGGCGAAAGTACAATTACAACAGCTAAATCTCAAATTGCCAGCATCGATACATCCCCAATCAATTCAATTTGAGAAATATATCTCTTTGGTGAATGATTTAGGTGCAGATGAAATGGCAAGTGCCAATAAACTTTATGAAGTTAAATTGAAGTCAGCACCACTGCCAGTTGTAGATGAAACCGTATTGGCTCAAGCTAAATCCGCTTTATCATCATTGACGAATCCTTCCGGTACAAGCAGTGAAACGACCAAGACCACGATTACCCGTCGTGATGCCTCAGGCAAGGTTGTTGATGTGCAAAAATCACATTCAACGACTCAAGCACCGTCAGGTACGAAAGAATCGAGTGCTGCTGCAACTGAAAAGAAACCTGTAGAGCATGAAGTGAGTGATCCATTTAATTAATGAGCGCTAAAATGAAGCAAAATAAATCGTGAGATTTATAATTTGCACAATAATGGTGCTAAAAATATATTTACAAGAAACATCACTTTTTAATCAAGATCTTTATTTCACTGTATTTTAGCGATTTGGTGAACAAAAATAAAAACTGGCATATTTTTTGCTTTATTGTTGCGCTAATTGAGTTGATTGTCCCTATTTTGGAGCGAAATGATTTAGTTGGTGTGCGATTTTAAGTCAGGGTTGGTGCTTTATTTCAGTGCGAAAGCTGTAAAACAATTTTGCAATTAAAGTAAAAACAGACTGGTATTCAATTTAGACTAAGTGTTTACTTGGTATACGAAAATACTTAAAAATCGTAATTTAGTGTTTGAATGTTTTTCGCCCTCAAGGGCCTATGTAGAAAGAAGGGTACGCTATGCACATGCCATCGCCTAATACTGTAGCTCCCGCTCAAGGTTTATACCAACCGGATGAGTTTAAAGATAACTGTGGTTTCGGCTTGATTGCCCATATGCAGGGTGATGCGAGTCATGATTTAGTCAAGACCGCGATTCATAGTCTAAGTTGTATGACGCACCGAGGTGGTATTGCCGCAGATGGTAAGACCGGAGATGGATGTGGTTTACTCTTGGCTATGCCGAAAGCATTCTTCCGTGAAGAAGCAAAGAAAATCAGTGACATTACATTGAGTGAAGTCTTTGCAGTCGGTACAGTATTTTTAAACTTGGATCCTGCTCTTGCAGTGCATGCGAAAAAAATTCTCACTAAAGAAATTGAGGAGGAAGGCTGTCGTGTAATTGGCTGGCGCGTAATTCCCACCAACAATGACGCCTTGGGTTCAATTGCGATGCAGTCCTTGCCTGCTTTCGAACAAATTTTTGTCAACTGCCCAATGGGGGTAACTGAGGTTGAGTTCAACCGCAAGTTATTGATGGCGCGTCGCCGTGCTGAGCAACAGTTGACGGCTGATCCATATTTTTATGTCACTACATTGTGTTCTACCGTCATCAGCTATAAAGGTTTGATGATGCCTGCATATATTGCAGAATTCTATACAGATCTTGCGGATGAGCGTTTGGATTCTCATATTGTGGTTTTCCATCAGCGTTTCTCAACCAATACACTGCCACGCTGGCCACTGGCGCAGCCATTTCGTTACTTGGCACATAATGGTGAGATCAACACCATTACAGCAAACCGTAACTGGGCAATAGCACGTACTCCCAAGTTTGAAAACCCATTATTACCTGGTATTACTGAGCTTGACCCGATTGTAAACCGTACAGGTTCAGACTCTTCAAGTATGGACAACATGCTGGAGCTTCTGGTGGGTGGAGGCATGGATTTATTCCGTGCATTGCGTATGCTGGTACCGCCTGCTTGGCAAAACGTTGAGACTTTAGATGCTGACTTGCGTGCATTTTATGAGTTCAACTCAAAGCACATGGAAGCATGGGATGGTCCAGCAGGTCTGGTGATTCAAGATGGTCGCCATGCGATTTGTATGCTTGACCGTAATGGTTTACGTCCTGCGCGCTGGGTGATCACTAAAAATGGTTACATTACTTTGGCATCGGAAATTGGTGTTTGGGGTTATGAGCCAGAAGATGTTGTTTCAAAGGGGCGTGTAGGACCTGGACAAATTCTGGTGATTGATACATTCACAGGTAAAATGCTGGATACTAAAGATGTCAGTAACCATCTGAAAAAAATGCGTCCATATCGTGAATGGTTACGTGAAAATTCAGTTCGTGTACAAGGCAGCCCGGAACTTGAAGAATATTTATGTGATCAAGGCTTAAAAGGCGATGACCTTAAAGCAGCACAAAAAATGTTTATGGTAACCTTTGAAGAACGTGATCAACTATTACGCCCAATCGCGGAAAGTGGTCAAGAAGCTGTAGGTTCAATGGGTGATGATACCCCTATGGCGGTACTGTCACGTCAAGTTCGTCATGTGACCGACTATTTCCGACAACAATTTGCTCAAGTTACAAACCCACCGATCGATCCATTACGTGAATCTATTGTGATGTCACTCGAGACATGTATGGGACGTGAACAGAATGTATTTGAGCAAGGACCTGAACATGCAGATCGTTTGATTATTTCAAGTCCTGTATTGTCCAATTCAAAAATGCACCAAATCCGTACCTTGGGTCGTAAAGGTTATGAAATTGCTGACATTGATTTGAACTATCCGGAAACGGAAGGTCTTGAAGCTGCCATCAGCAGAATCTGTGAAGAATCTGCACAGGCGATTCGTGATGGCAAAACTTTATTGGTAATTTCAGACAAGAAAATCCGTCAGGGTTATCTGCCTGCCAATTCTGCCATGGTAACAGGCGCAATCCATCATTTCCTGATTAACGCAGGTTTGCGTACCGATGCTAACATTATTGTTGAAACTGCTTTAGCACGCGATCCACATCAATTTGCAGTTATTCTTGGTTTTGGTGCGACTGCGATCTACCCATATCTTGCATATGATGTAATCAATGACTTGATTGCAAAAGGTGAGTTATTGGGCGATCCAATCCATGCACAAGCAAATTTCCGTAAAGGCATTGAGAAAGGCTTGCTTAAAGTTTTGTCTAAGATGGGGATTTCTACAGTTGCCTCTTACCGTGGTGGTCAGCTGTTTGAAGCCGTTGGTTTGTCTGATGAAGTCGTGAATAAGTGTTTCACAGGTGTACCAAGCCGTATTAAAGGTGCAACATTCACTGATCTTGAAAATGATCAGAAAAAATTAGCGGAAACAGCTTGGAAATCTCGTAAACCGATCGACCAAGGTGGCTTACTCAAATTTGTATTCGACAAGGAATACCATGCATTTAATCCCGATGTGATTAATGCTTTGCATAAAGCGGTACGCTCTGGCAACTATGCTGACTTTAAAGAATATGCTGAGTTGGTCAATACACGTCCGATAGCGACAATCCGTGACTTGTTAAAGCTGAAAACCGAGCATTCTATCCCATTGGAAGCAGTGGAATCGGTTGAAGAAATTTTACCGCGATTTGACTCGGCAGGTATGTCTCTAGGTGCATTGTCACCTGAAGCACATGAAGCGATTGCAATCGCAATGAACACCATCGGCGGGCGTTCTAACTCCGGTGAGGGCGGTGAAGATCCGGCACGTTATGGCACAATCCGTAATTCGAAGATTAAACAAATCGCTTCAGGTCGTTTTGGGGTCACACCTGCATATTTAACATCGGCTGAAGTTTTACAGATTAAAGTTGCGCAAGGTGCGAAGCCAGGCGAAGGTGGTCAGTTACCTGGCGGTAAAGTGAATGGTCTAATTGCCCGTTTACGTTACTCAGTACCGGGGGTAACACTGATTTCTCCACCACCACATCATGATATCTATTCTATTGAAGATTTATCACAATTGATTTTTGACTTAAAGCAAGTCAATCCTCAAGCAATGGTTTCGGTGAAGCTGGTTTCTGAACCTGGTGTAGGTACGATTGCAGCCGGTGTTGCTAAGGCATATGCGGACTTCATTACGATTTCCGGTTATGACGGAGGTACAGCTGCTTCACCATTATCTTCAATTCATCATGCAGGTTCACCATGGGAATTGGGGCTTTCTGAAGCGCACCAAGCACTTCGTGTCAATGATTTGCGTGGCAAAGTACGTGTACAGACAGATGGCGGTTTGAAAACGGGTCTGGATGTTGTCAAAGCAGCAATTTTGGGTGCGGAAAGTTTCGGTTTTGGTTCAACGCCAATGATTGCTTTGGGTTGTAAATACCTGCGTATTTGTCACTTGAATAACTGTGCAACGGGTGTCGCAACACAGCAAGATCATTTACGTCAAGAGCATTATATTGGTGAGCCAGAAATGCTGATTAATTTCTTCCATTTTATTGCGGAAGAAACACGTGAATGGCTTGCAGCGCTAGGCGTAGCATCATTAAAAGACTTGATCGGTCGTACTGATCTGCTGGAAATGCTGCCAGGTGAAACAGAAAAACATGCCCACTTAGACCTGAGTGCGTTGTTGCAATCACATCCGTCAGCGGAAGGTAAAGCACAATATTGCCAAGTGCAAGGCAACGAGCCATTTGATAAAGGTATTCTTGCGGAGAAAATGGTCGCTGAAATGCTGCCTGCAATTGAAGCAAGTACAGGTGGTGCATTCCATTTCACTGTGGGTAACTGTGACCGTTCGATTGGTGCGCGTCTGTCTGGTGAAATCGCAAAACGTTATGGTAACTTGGGTATGGAAGCACATCCGGTCAAAGTGAATTTAACCGGTACGGCAGGACAATCGCTCGGTGTCTGGAATGCGGGTGGTTTGCATATCAGCCTTGAAGGTGATGCGAACGATTACGTGGGTAAAGGTATGGCAGGCGGTCGAGTTTCGATTTTCCCACCAAAAGGCTCACCATTCCAAACTCAAGAAACAGCAATTATTGGTAATACATGTTTGTACGGTGCGACTGGTGGTAAATTATTTGCAGCAGGTACGGCAGGTGAGCGTTTCGCGGTTCGTAACTCTGGTGCATTTGCCGTAATTGAAGGTGCGGGCGATCATTGCTGTGAATATATGACTGGCGGTATTGTGACTGTACTCGGTAAAGTAGGTCACAACTTTGGTGCGGGTATGACCGGTGGTTTTGCTTATGTACTTGACTTGGAAAATGACTTTGTCGATTACTACAACCACGAATTGATTGAGTTAAACCGTATTTCTACAGAAGCAATGGAGGAACATCAAGAATTCCTACTTCGCATCTTAGATGAACATATTGCTGAAACAGGTAGTGCTTGGGCGTACAAGATCCGCAACGAGTTTGATTTCTACAGCCGTAAATTCTGGCTTGTGAAACCAAAAGCTGCTAATTTGCAAACGCTTTTGAAGACAACTCAAGCAGATCCACAATAATTCCACTACTCATATTTTAGGTAGGTGTGGATAACTTCACAGATATACACAAGTGAAAAAGTTATCCACGCTCACCCACGGAGAGAGACATGGCAGAGCGCCTAAATAATGACTTTCAATTTCTGGATGTAGCACGCCAAGATCCAGAGAAAAAAGATATTAATGTCCGCAAAGCAGAGTTTGTGGAAATTTATAAACCTTTTACAGCGGAAGTGGCGGCAAACCAAACCCACCGTTGTTTAGGTTGTGGTAACCCATATTGTGAATGGAAATGTCCAGTACATAACTATATTCCAAACTGGTTGAAGCTGATTGCAGAGGGACGTATTTTCCAAGCAGCAGAGCTTTGTCATCAAACCAATACCTTGCCTGAAGTCTGTGGTCGTGTTTGCCCACAAGATCGTTTATGTGAGGGGGCATGTACTCTAAACGATGGTTTTGGCGCTGTAACGATTGGTAATGCGGAAAAATATATCAATGATACTGCCTTTGCTTTAGGCTGGCGTCCAGATATGTCCTCGGTAAAATGGACAGACAAAAAAGTGGCAATTATCGGTGCAGGTCCAGCAGGTTTAGGTTGTGCGGATATTTTGGTACGCAATGGGGTCAAACCTGTTGTTTTTGACAAACGTCCTGAAATTGGTGGTTTGCTGACTTTTGGTATTCCAGAATTTAAAATGGAAAAAGACGTGATGAAACGCCGCCGTGAAATTTTCACTGGCATGGGCGTTGAATTCCGCTTAAATACTGAAATTGGTACTGATATTACCATTGATCAATTACTTGCAGACTATGACGCTGTATTCATGGGGATGGGAACATATACCTATATGAAAGGTGGCTTTGCCGGTGAAGATCTTGAGGGTGTTTATGATGCGCTGGATTTCTTGATCGCCAATGTGAACCGTTGCCAGGGTTGGGAAAAAGATCCATCAGAATATATCAGTGTTGAAGGCAAAAAAGTTATCGTGCTAGGCGGTGGAGATACGGCGATGGACTGTAACCGTACTTCAATTCGTCAAGGTGCTGAATCGGTTACCTGTGCTTACCGTCGTGATGAAGAAAACATGCCAGGTTCACGTCGTGAAGTGAAGAATGCACGCGAGGAAGGTGTGGAATTCCAATTCAATCGTCAACCGATTGAAATCGTAGGCGAAAATGGTAAAGTGACGGGTGTTAAATTTGTAACTACTCAACTCAGCCAGCCAGATAGCCGCGGTCGTCGTAGCCCTGAGCCTATTCCCGGTTCAGAAGAAGTTTTACCGGCAGATGCGGTATTGCTGGCTTTTGGTTTCAGAACATCTCCGGCTGATTGGTTTGCAGGTGCAAACATAGATCTAGACGGCTCTGGTCGTGTACTGGCTGCCGAAAAGCAAGAATTCAAATTCCAGACCTCTAATCCGAAAATCTTTGCAGGTGGTGATATGGTGCGCGGTTCTGACTTGGTTGTGACTGCAATCTGGGAAGGGCGAGAAGCAGCAGAAGGTATTTTGGATTACCTTGATGTTTGACTTTAAACGCTAAATTTCCAAAGACCCATTTCCAAAGCCTGCATCATTGCAGGCTTTGTTTTTTTGTCGGAACTTTGTTGGTTTTAGTGACAAAATATAAATGATTGAAAAGAATGAAATCCATTTATAAGTCATTTATTTTTAAACAATAAAATATTTAATTCAACATGATGTTTTTCATATCTATCTGACTGTTCTGACAATCTGAGCATTTTTGCTATTCTGTGAATGATTATGCAATATACAAATATTGAGATTATGCCAATATAGGTTGAATTCAGACAAATGTAGGATTAGACCGATGTCAACAGTTCAAGTGACGGCAGAAAAATCATATCTAAATCGTCCTAAAGCTATTGGTATTAAAGTCCGTAAACCAAGCTTTAACCCTAAAGCGATTCGCAGACATTTTTTTGCGAATTCACCCGTAATGTCGCACTTACTTACGGCATTGTCTTCAACCTTTCCGATTGGTGAACAATTCTTCGTGCATAGTGTACGTAATGTACGAGACAAAATTACAGATGAAAAATTGCAAGCACAAATTGCGGCATTCATTGGGCAAGAAGCGATGCATTCCAAAGCACATACAGAATTTAATGATGCATGGCGCCGTGATGACTATAACCTAGACAGTTTCCAAGCGTGGTTGGCACGTCGAGATGCATTTATCAAAAGTGTTCATCCCAAATTGCAACTTGCGGTTACTGCGGCATTTGAACACTTCACCGCTTTATTGGGTGGCTATATTCTCCGACATCCAGAAGTATTAAGCACTTTGGATGATGATGCTGTCAAACTGTGGGTATGGCATGCCATCGAAGAGATTGAGCATCGTGCAGTGGCTTTTGATGTATATCAGGCAATATATAAGGATGACCGTACTCGTCGTACAGTGATGCGTAATGTGACCACGGGCTTTGCGAGTTTAACCTTCTATTCTGCAACACGTTTGTTTATGCAGGATTGGAAAAAAAGCTTGCCGAAAGTCCCACAAAACATTTTTGGAATTTATATGATTTCCAAAATGCTGATTTCATTGATTCCAGAATATTTGTCTTATTACAAAGCTGACTTTCATCCAGATGAAATTGATTATTCAAAGATTGTTGCTTATTGGAAGGAAAAATTGGCGGATGAGTATGGAATGGAAAGTTTCCAAGAAGAAGTTCATCCACCGCTTTATAGTTAATTCAAATAAGTACCAAAAAAGCTCATCGTAAATATGTGCTTTTTTAGTTTTCCTGAAGACGCTGGTGGATACTTTCTAAAGTATCCACCATGGTACGGGTCATTTGGTCGATTTCATAATTGAGCTTTCCACCGACTTGAGCATGTTTAAATGTGGTCAATCGCAAGGTTTCTGGAATTAAATCCACTGATATTTCATTATTTTTTCGATCAACCCGATTGACCGTCAGACTGCAACCCTGTAGTCCAATAAAACCTTTTTTAAAGAAGTATTTGATATTTTCGTCAGGGATGACAAGATCAATATGTACCGTCTCACCTGTATGGATAAGATCCCGAATGGTTGCCATACCTTCAATATGTCCATAAAGATTGTGTCCACCATTTTCCATTCCGGCTTTAATTGACCTTTCTACATTGACCTGATCACCAATATTCAAAAATTGTAGTGTGGTCAATGACATGGTGAGTGCGGAGACATCAAATGATACCGTATCTAACACGGTATCATAACCTGTTGCTGTTAAGCATGTTCCATCAATTGCGACACTTGCACCTATAAAAATATCGTCAAAAAAGTGATTTTCATTGGAAATATAAAGGGTTGTAAAGTGATCGCTATGTCGGATGTTGACCACTTTTTCTAAGCCTTGAACAATGCCAGTATACATACTCAATCTCATTTATTAAGCTGATTTTATTGTACAGGTTTCAATGAATAGGCATAGCCTCGAATTTTAAACTTATGCTGAGGCGTGTGCTAATTTTTTAACCATGTTTTTGTAGAAAAATCAGAAAAGAGGCGCTGGGATGATTAAAAGAACCCACTAAGCATTTGTTTTTTTAACTTACTTGAATGTGTTTGATTGAGTGTTTAACCTAAAGCAGTGCTAAAAATTTCATGTTTTCTAACACTGCTGCTAAGCTCAAGATGAATTAAATATCATCCTTAAATTGTTTGATAATTTTCTGACGTTGCCAGGGTAAAGGTCGATTGATTGCTTCAGGAACATCCCCAGACGTAGAACGGAGTCGTAAATGAATTGCTGCTTGAGCAATTAAGTTAGCAGATACAGGCGCCGTAATAAAAGCCAATAAGGTAATCAGGAGTTCTGCAAAACCCAAACGACTGTTAAATGCGGCATAAATCATGCCTGCAAGTAGAAAGCTGCCTAAACCTAAAGTACTCGATTTGGTTGGTGCATGGAGTCGCATAAATAAGTCAGGTAGTTTAACCATCCCGATCCCGCCAACTAAAGTAAAAAATGCACCAATAATGAGAAAAAAGGAAACGGTTATTTCCATGATAAGCTGTATATTATTTTCCATGGCAGCCCTCCTTAATCAATCACATGACCCGTTGTGAAATAACGGGCAAGTGCAGCAGTTGAAACAAAACCAAGCATTGCGACCAAAAGCGCACCTTCAAACATTGACGTACTTGCCCAATAAATACCCAAAATCACGATTAAGCAAGTCGCATTTAAAAATAGGGTATCAAGCGCCAGTAGTCGATCTACAATCGAAGGTCCCATCACCAAACGAATCAAACACAGCAACATGGAGAGCGTGACGGCAACTAAACAAATGCCTAACGCATAAGGCAGAATACTCATGAGCGGTCTCCTGGTTGAAGGTCAAATATCTCAATTAGTGGAACTTCATAGCGGGCTTTAATGGCTTGGATTTCAGCATCGACATCATCGCAACTCAAGGCATGGACCAAAATATCCCCACGCTCTTGATCGATTCCGGCACTGACAGTACCGGGGGTGGTGGTAATGATCATCGCCAACAGTGTATTCACGTGTTCGTGGTCTGTGTCCAAAGGGATACGAAACCATTTGGGTTGAAGATTTTTGGTGGGGCCCAAAACCTGTTTTGCGACTTTAATATTACTGATAATAATGTCCCACAGCACCACTAAAAATAATTGAATGGCACTTTTCCAATGAATATTCGGGGTGCAAACAATAAAGGGCTGTATCAATTTGGGAATAATCAGACCTAGCGCGCTTGCCACCACAATATCAAAACTTTCAGCACTATGGTTCAGCATCAGCCAACTCATTGCCACAATCACAGATACAAAGGGATGCGGCACAATACGGGTCAATAATGATTGATTCTGCATTTATTGCTCCATTGGCTTCAGTTGATTATTTTCCGTATGCTGCTGTTCCTGTCCTTTGATTTGACGCTGCTTATACTCAGAGATATGTTCGCCCTGTAAAGTATCTGGGCTAATAATGTAGGGAATATAATGCGCGTTTGGATCGACCATTTCACCATTGTACTTGGTTTCAGGAACATAGTTAGGATCGAACGGCTGGACACTAATGGTTTGTCCTTGTTCATCAGTTTTTAAAATACCGTGCTGATACAGGGATGCATCAGTAATTTGTGCGGCTGTTTTTTCAACATAGTTTAAAATGGGTGCGGCACAGACAACATAGGCAATTAAACCCGCCAGCAATAGATAAATTGTTTTATCGTTGCGGGGAGGTGCTTGATTTGGCAAAGCTTGATAAGCAGCATAAGCTTGCTCTTTAGGATTATTTTCAGGTGCAGTTGCACGCCAAAACAGAATGAATCCGACGCGGGTAAAAGCAATGATACTCAATAGGCTGACGATTAGAATCACCGCAATAATCCAGCCTTGCGCTGGGATATTTGCAGTGGCTTGCAAAATTAAAACTTTGCCCAAAAAGCCACTAAATGGCGGTAAGCCTGCCATCATCAAGGCAATCAGAAAGAACGTCATTGCCAACACTTTGTCCTGCTTCATTTTAGGCGCAACTTTGAGGTGATCTTTCATTACACCACGTTGTGACGTAATCCAGCCGCACACTAAGTAGAACGATGCTGCAATCACAGTACTATGGACCAGGTAATATAAACCTGCCGACCATGCTTGTGTATTGAGCATTGAAATGGCAACTAAAATTGTGCCAATCGAAGACAGCACCATAAAGCCGACAAAACGACGCAAACGCTCTGTAGCCAGCGCTCCAATGACCCCATAAAGTGAAGTGAGCAAACCGATAGGCAATAACCATGTTTGAAGAAAATGCGCGCCTAAAGCATCATTAAATACTGTGCCGTTAACACGTAAAATCGCATACACACCGACTTTGGTCATGATCGTGAAAATGGCAGCAACTGGTGTTGTTGCGACAGCATAAGTTTTTGGTAGCCAAAATCCGACAGGTAACATGGCTGCCTTGATCCCAAATACCACGAACAGCAGTAAACCGCCCGCAATCGCAAGTCGATGTTGATCGTTGTCTAAAGTAGGTAACAATCGACCCACATCTGCCATATTTAAACTACCGACACTGCCATAAATCATTCCTAATCCAATCAAGAACAGGGCTGAAGCCAGTAAGTTAATGGTGACGTAATGTATACCCAGTTGAAAACGGGCTTTGCCTTGACCATGTAATAGCAATACGTATGATGCCATTAACAATATTTCAAAGAAAACAAATAGATTGAATAAATCGCCTGTTAGAAATGCACCACTCAATCCCATCAGCAACAGATGGAACATGGCATGGAAGTAGCGACCACGCTCATCCCATTCCTTACTGGCAAACCATAAAATTGGGGTTGCAAGTGCGTAGGTAAGCACCAACATCAATGCCGATAAACGATCCAGCACCAAAACGATACCAAATGGTGCTGACCATTCAGCCAATTGATAAACAAATATTTTTCCAGTATTGGCTTGGAGCAGATAAGCAATGGCTGTCGCAAGTCCGAGAACAATCGAAACTAAACTCAGACCACGACGCCATGGCTGTCGCCAATCATGTTTTAAAGCCCCAGAACCAGGATTGCCCAGTAAAATGAGTAAGAAACCAGTAAATGCCGGAATCAGGATACTCATAATTGGAGAATGAGCATACCAAAAATCTAAAAAGCTGCTCATTATGGCTCATCCTCACGTGGGTCAAAACTACTGGGTTCCTCTTTTGCATCAACATGGTCGGTACCCGATTCATATCGGCTGCGTAATGCCAACTGCACGATAAAAGCGGTGGTTGCAAAGCCAATCACAATTGCTGTGAGTACCAAAGCTTGCGGTAAAGGATCGGTGACTTTTGTCGCCTGAGTGAGAATGGCGGGTGAACTGATTTGTATTCTTCCCATCGCGAATAGAAAAATATTCACGGCATAGCCAATCATCGCCAATCCAAGAACAACAGGAAAGGTACGAGCTCGAAGAATAAGATAGATACCAGAGGCAACCAATAATCCAATCGCAGATGCAATTAAAAATTCTAAACTGATCATGCATTACTCCTTGGGTACTGGACCAGACATACTGGAATGTCTAGAGTCGCCTAAAACAGAAATGAGTAACATTGTCGCACCGACTACAGTGCCATATACACCAAGATCGAATGCTGCCGCAGAAGCGAGATGGAATGTTCCAAATAGGCTTGATTCAACATAGACATGCGCACTGGTGAGGAAAGGACGAGCCCACAACCATGAAGCAATGCCTGATAGCCCTGCAATCAATAATCCTAATCCAATCCAGATTTCGTAGAGCCGACCTGATTTCGCTCGCAGCATTTTTTCCGCTTGGTCTTGTCCGAGTGCGATATATTGAATCACCAGTGCCATTGAGGTGATCAAACCCGCAATAAAGCCGCCACCTGGATAATTATGTCCACGTAAGAAAATATACAAACTGACCACTAAAGCAACAGGGAGTACCCATGAGGCGGTCATACGGAACATCAAAGGTGACGGGTTAAAGCGATAGCTTAATCCTTTTGTCATGGTGGTACCGTGTGTACGCATCCCATCCATCATGCAGAGCGCGCCAATCGCTGCGATGCCTAATACAGCAATTTCACCAAAGGTATCGAAACCACGGAAATCGACTAGAATGACATTGACGATATTTGAACCACCGCCCAATGGAAGTGACTGTTGTACAAAGAACCATGAAATTGAATGATGATCACGTGTCATGATGAGCCATGCAATCCAACCGATTCCGATACCTCCACCAATGGCAATCACAGCATCACGCCAGCGACGTGTACGGCTCGATTCATAAGGTGTCAGTTGAGGAAGGAGTGACAGACTCATCAACAAGAGTACGGTAGTAACCACATCTACAGTAATTTGAGTCAGTGCCAGATCAGGGGCTGAAAGCGTCACAAAAATCATGGTGACGACCAGACCTATTGCGCCACTAATTAGCACAGCCTTGATCCGTTCATGATGGAACCACAGCATCATCCAACATGCCGAGAACAACAATAACCAAAGTACGATTGCTGTGAATGGTGCATGGGTAAGTTCACGTGTGCCTGTAGTAAGGTTTTGATTGAGTAGCGGTGCGGCGACTAAAGCGATACTCAACGCCAGAATGAGCAATAAATAGTTTTGCAGTGAACCCGTTTCGGTACTTTTCTTTAGCTTGCGGGAAAGTGATAACAGATTTTTCAGGAAATCTTCAAATAATAATTTTCCTTGTAAGCGCCCTAAGCTTGGATCAAGGTCAATTTCACGAATCCGTCCACCTTTGGCTAAGGCAAAGTAGAAAACCACACCACCGATGAGGGCAACAGCACTCATGAGTAAAGGCAGATTAAAACCATGCCAAATGGCTAGATGAACACCTTCAAAGTTTAAATGTTGTGTAGATGCACGTGTTCCTGCATTGACGATATTTTCCACCAAAAGGGCAGGAAGAATACCCACCAGAATACATAGCGTTGCCAATACAATTGCGGGTAGGCGCATCCCAAGCGGCGGTTCATGCGCATTTTTATTGGGCACATCACGCCCGACTTCACCGTCAAAAAATACACCATGTACCAGACGTACCGAATAGGCAACTGCAAATAGCCCAGCCAAGGTTGCAACGATTGCGGCTAGCACAACATAGCCACCAGATAAGTTTGCCAACAATTCCGTAAAGAACATTTCTTTAGAAATAAAACCATTGGTGAGGGGTACACCTGCCATACTTGCAGCAGTAATCATGGTCAATGTTGCAGTAAAAGGAAGCAGTTGCCATAGTCCACTGAGTTTTCTTAAGTCACGTGTACCTGATTCATGATCAATGATTCCTGCAATCATGAACAAAGCGGCTTTAAATGTGGCATGGTTAATGATATGGAAAATCGCCGCTGCAACGGCTAATGGAGAACCCATGCCCAAGAGACACATGATCAGACCTAAATGACTAATCGTCGAGTAAGCCAGTAGACCTTTTAAATCTTCTTTGAAAATGGCAAAGAATGCTGCCATACATAAGGTAAACAACCCAATGGTGGTCACGAGGTTATGGAACAACGCTGAACCCACAAAAATGGGAAGTAAGCGAGCAACAAGGAAAATCCCCGCTTTGACCATGGTCGCTGAATGTAGATACGCCGAAACAGGCGTTGGGGCTGCCATCGCATTTGGAAGCCAAAAGTGAAAAGGAAATTGCGCACTTTTGGTAAATGCGCCCAATAAAATCAATAATAAGGCTGGAACAAATAAACCACTGCTTTGAATTGTTGTTGTCATTGTGGTGAGTTGGTCAATTTGATAGGTACCTGCAATATGACCAATCAAAATAAATCCGCCCAGCATGGCTAAGCCACCCATCCCTGTGATGGTCAGTGCCATACGTGCGCCGCGTTGCGCTGCTTCATAGTTGCTCCAGTAACCCACGAGCAAGAATGATGAAATACTGGTCAGTTCCCAGAACACCAATAATATGATGAGGTTGTTCGATAGAGAAATACCCAGCATCGCTGCCATGAATAGCATCAATAATGAATAGAGTTTGCTGAGAGAATTTTTAGGATTTAGATAGTAGTAGGCATAGATATAAATCAGGGTGCCAATACCGGTGATCAGCAATGAAAAAATTAAACTTAATGCATCTAGACGAAAGCTAAAATCAATCCCAATTCGGGGTAACCATTGCCACTGTTCTAAAATGGCATTGCCGCTCAATACTGTTTTTGCCTGAGTCAGTAACAGTATAAAACTGCTTAAACTGACCCCGATTGCCCCTAAAGCTGTTACCCCACGAGAGAATTGCTTCAGCCACAGGACAAGGGTAGTGCCAAGTATTAACGGTAATAGAATAATAATCGGAAGCACACGCGTATCCATTATCGTGAATAGGTCGTGAAACCTATGTGAATCTTATCTTTCAAGGATTTGAGGAATGCAAGGAACAGTCCAATAACTTAAATCTTGAAAGCCGAGTTAAATTAATGAGTAAAAATCAGTTGTGTTGCGCAACATGAGAAAACGATTAGAAAATCAATTAAGATTGAAAAATCTAATTTGAATTGATTTTTTCATAGTATTACATGAGCAGAATAACATCAATTTATTTTGTCAGTTTTTGCGCAAACATTTGTAATTATACGCTTATGATCGCATTTGGCTGTTTAATCTTTAAGCCATGAGTCGCAATCTATCATTTTGATCAGCTTTGACAAAAAATCAATTCAAAATAAGTATCGTCACGATTTGAGAATGTAAAAAAAAAGCAGAGATTGACCATTTCTCAACAGTCACCATGTTTTCAGAATAACTGTCCGACTAAATCCTTTTTAAAGCAATGATTTATGTGAAGACTGATCATCACCTGACTGAATTAAACGCTTCAATTCAGCTTGTTGCTCTTCATTGAGCTGTTGAAATTGCTGAAATAATTGTTGTGCATTGAGACTCTGCATACTGGGTTCAAGTAAAGGCTGTTCGCTATCTTTAGGGATGTCTTTCAATAAATTTTCATAGATGTGTTGATACTCATCCCATACATCATTGCTTTTAATTTCATAAAGTTGTTTATTTTCAAGTTTAAAACATTGATATTCATCCGCTTGCTCCAACAGGGCTTCATGGCTGGCTGTTGCAATGATTTGCAGACGAGGAAATGCCATATTTAAGCGATCCACAATGAACTGTAATCCGAGTTGATCTAAATCGACATCAATTTGATCGATCAGCAAGATGCCTTCCCCCTCTTCACAAGGATAAAGGCTCAATGGATTGAGCAAACACAGGCGACGTACAATATCCCCCACCAATGCCAACCAATTTTTGACGGTATTGGACAATTGTTGATAACTAAAATTGTGGTCCTTATAAGTCACCATGAGTTGTAGCTTGGGTTGGTATTCGAGATAGATATCGGTGATTTCAGGAATAATGGTATTCAGGCTTTTCTTTAATGCTTTTAAGCTGGGTGCATGTAATTGCGAATGTGCCTGAAATAAAATATGCTGAAAGTCTTGATCGAGGTGAGCAACTGGCTGTTTTTTTTCTAGAACATTTTGAAATAATTGTGCAAGTTGTGCATTTTCAATATCACTCATTTCCCTGAACCATTCGAAAAATCGAGCAAAGGTTGTATAGGGAATTGGTACCAATTCGTAGGCATTATGTGCTTGTAAAACAATCGGATTATTTTTATTGAGAATATTAACCTCATTGACAAAACGTTCAGCGGGATAGTAAGCCAGCATAGGTAATCCTTGTAGGGGATCATTTTTAATCACTTGCTGATAACGCTCCACCAACTGTTCGAGTTGCTGTAGTTCAACTTTGCTGATTCCTATCCCTGAGCTATTAATGGTTTTATAAAGCTGCCAATGACAGCTTTGAGGATCAGCTTCAGTTGTTGCATTACTTTCTGTCAATTGTCCCATTTCTGCTGGGAAATGGATATGAACATCAATTTTAGATTGAATGCGATCCTGCATGATGTCCTGATCAAGCATCACAATACCAGGCGTTCTTAAATCTTTCAGACGAGCCGGAAACCAGCTCAGCGCTTGATAAATATTCTTAATGATGGCGGTTTTACCGCTGGCTTGATCACCCACAATGAGGGTAATCGATTTATTATTTTTATTATCGAAATTTATTTTTAAATCAGCAAAATGGTATGTATGCCGAAAATGAATTGCTTCTAGTTTCATAAGATACCTGACATTTAACGGGCAGCATGAAAATCTATGACGATTCATCTTTTGACTATGCAATTTTACATATTGATGAAGGGATCAAAACCTTATGCTGTTGCCTTATTTTTAAATGGAGTTTTTACTTTCAGTTGTTGTACCAGATCATAAATGTGATGAATATTTAGACTGGCTTTTGCTCGGGTACAAGCAACATATAAAAGTCTCAATTCTTCATCACTGATTTTATGTTCCAAACCGTTTATTTTAAATTGGTAATCATCTTCGATATGAACTCGATTCCACTCAAGGCCCTTGGCTTTATGTGCGGTAGAAATCACATAATCAGCTTGCTCTATTGGGGTAATTTTAGCAAGTGCTTTTTTAAGTGGGTCGGTACCATGGTCATCAACCAGTTTAACTAAAGGCTTGATATCACTTCCGTCATTGGTTTCACAATATTCATGCACGTCATGCCAAGAATTAAACCAGGCTAATTCAGGAACATCGACTACACGTTTGCCCTGTTTTAATAAACTGGCGGCATCGACAAAACGATTTAGTTTGGCATGATCGGCTTGCAAACTGACTTTATCTCCCTGAACCAAACCTGAAAGAAGCAATTCCATTGCTCGGGCATTGGTACGGCATAAAATTGCATCACGCATTTTGGTATGGGGTTTGTTGACCACAGTAGATTTCATTTCTGGATTCCCCAACAGAGGGACAGTTTCCTCCAAAGCACCGAGTAGATGATTTGCGACATCTGCGATTGCCTCACCAAAACGAAACGAGGTGGTTAAACGCGATTCAGGAAGGGGCATTTGCTGCATGGCATTGACTGCACCGCGCCATGCGTAAATTTGTTGGTGTGCATCGCCGACATAAATGACTTGGGTATTGCGTTGACGTAGTAAAATGCCAAGCATCAATGGATCAGCATCTTGTGCCTCATCAAACAAGACATAATCTGCAGGAATAAATGGATCTGACAGCGCCCATAATTTGAGATAAATATCATGACCAATTCCCGCTTGATGGTTTGGATCAATCGACTCCAACCAACGACGCTCTACCGCTTTATAAAGGTGTGTTTGCAAAGATTCGACATCATCGGGATGCAACCAGCTGGGTGCTTGTATATGACGTGGTGCAGGATATTGAGAACTTGTTGAGCAGAAATAACTGACTGCGTTGGCCACCAGACTGGCTAAACGGCTGGGCATCAACACGTATTTTTCATAACGTCCTCCCATTAAGCGTCTCAATGTAATCGGCTCAAGTCGATATTCTTTTGCAATAAAACTTGGGCTTAAACGGGGCAAGCGTAATTTATCGGTTACTCCACGAGGCACACTACGGAAAGCAAGGGAATGAAAGGTTCTGCAATCTACATTTTGATGAAATTTATTCTGTGCTTCTGTTGCGATGGCTTTATTAAATGCCAGATACATCCCACGTCGATCAGTCATGGCATCGCTGATTAACTGTAAAGTGGTGGTTTTACCTGTGCCAGCATAGGCAATCACTTTAAAGGATTGTCCTTTTCTTGCTTCTGCAATTGCAAAACTTTGCTCGGATGTCGGATTAAAAGAATAAGGCACAGTCGTTATGAAATCTTATTGGGTTGAAATTCAGTATGCTCTGAGTATAGCAAAGAATGCTGAGTGCTAGGATTAAATCTATGGGGTTGTTGTGGAATGAGGGTGCGATGGAAAAGAATACAGGTTGATAAGAAAAACTTAAAACAACAAACTTGAGCTTTTTTATCATCATACGAATTTTTGTATATGTTTGTCTTTAAAATGACTTAAAAGTGAAACTAGATTGTCATAACTGCTTTCTAAACTAGGCTCGGGAAAAATTCTATAATATGTTTGGATAAAGTTATGACAAATTCAGCCAGCCAACACACACGCCGTGAAGTGCTTACATGGTTAGCCAGCATTCCGTTTCTTCCACTTGGGGCAATGGCAACTTCTGCGACTCTTGCAGGTTGCAACGATGATGACAAAGACAGCGTTCAACCGATCAACCCAGCTAAACTCAAGACCGCAACATTTACCCCGATGGATGCCCCAACTCTGTCAAATCCAGCAGCGATGGCAACAACCACAGCAGCATCTGGTCTTGCTGTTACTTGGGATGATAATAGCAAAACTGACTACAAACTTGCCTATAAAACCTTCTTCCAGACAGGTGATATGGTCAGTGATGGAAAGGGCGGTAAGATCTTGGCGGGTGGTTATTACGATATTAAAAACCAGCCTATTATTGACAAGTCTGTTGCGGGTAAAGAACGTCAATTCTTCTCTGACTGTCCAGATGGCAGTTCTCTAATCAGTTTTAAACAAGCCACAGGTAAAGATTTTACTGATGCAGATAAGAAAGCATTGGGTGTAACAGGAAATCCTGTGTTCCATGTGGTTCAATTCGAATATACAACACACGATCAAAGTTTAGCTTCAATGTATGGTTTATTGCCATCCCCGATTGCTGTACTTACATTAGATCAAGACCCTAAAACAGGTCATCTAACATTAGTTAAATATCACAATGTAGATACATCTAAGGTCAATGGTTTGTGGATCACCTGTGGTGCAAGCTTATCTCCATGGGGTACCCATCTTTCAAGCGAAGAATATGAACCTGATGCGAATAATATTGCGGGCAGCTATTTACCTGTGTTTAGTAAGAACTTATTTGGTGATGCAAATCAAGCCAATGTTTATCATTATGGTCATTTGCCAGAAATCTCAGTGAATGCAGATGGCACAAGTTCAATTAAAAAGCATTATTGTCTTGGGCGTATTTCACATGAGCTGATTCAGGTGATGCCAGATAATCGCACTGCATTGATGGGGGATGATGCAACCAATGGTGGCTTGTTTATGTTTGTTGCCGATAAAGAGAAAGATTTATCTGCTGGAACATTATATGTGGGCAAATGGAAACAAACTTCAGGTGTCGGTGCTGGTGCAGGTGATATTTCTTGGATTAATTTGGGGCATGCTACCAGCGATGAAGTAAAAGGTTGGGCAGATAAATACAAGATTACTGATTTGATGGATGTAAAAACAGTTGATCCTAAAGATGCAAGCTATACCAAGATTCGTTACAGCGGTAAGGATAACTGGATTAAATTAGTTGCTGGCAAAGAGCGTGAAGCAGCATTTCTTGAAACACATCGTTATGCCGCTTTAGTTGGTGCAAGTATGGGCTTCACTAAAATGGAAGGTACGACAGTCAACATTAAAGACAAAATTGCATATTCAGCGATGTCTTATGTCCAGTCTTCGATGATTGATAAAACGACAGATATTCAGGTCCAAGGTCCTAAGGCTGGTGCTGTATATGCGCATACTTTAAAGGGCAGTCAAGTAGACCATAAAGGTCAGTTAATTAACAGTGAGTGGGTATCCACACATATGGAACCTCCTGCTATGTTGGTAGGTGAAGATCTTTCAACCCCTGATGCTTTAGGTAACTTGGCAAATCCAAATAAAATAGCAAACCCAGACAACATTAAGTTCTCAGAAGCATTACGTACCCTATTTATTGGTGAAGATAGCGGGATGCATGTAAATAACTTCTTATGGGCATATCATGTAGATACAAAAGTATTAACACGTATTTTATCTTGCCCAGCAGGCGCTGAATCTACAGGTTTGCACGCTGTTGATGCTATAAATGGTTGGACTTATATTATGAGTAATTTCCAACATGCAGGTGATTGGGAAAAAGGGCTGCATGATATCGTGCAACCAAAGCTAGATTCTTTAATTCGTCAAAACTACAAAGATCGCTATGCGGCTGCTGTCGGTTATTTGACTGCTGATCCAATTGCGCCATCTGTTGAAAAGAAATCTTCTTAATCGAAAACTGTAATAAAAAAGCAGCGAATATTCGCTGCTTTTTTATGGCTGATATGCATTGAAGACCATAAAAATATTATCAATGCTGATTTATTAATCAATGCTCACGATTGGCTTTTTCCACTAAACCAGAGAGCCCTTGACGACGAGCAAGTTCATTCAATACCACTTGAACATCCAAATCAAAATAGCCAAGCATCACAATAGTATGGAACCATAGGTCTGCAACTTCATAGATTAAATCATTTTTATGATTTTCATTGGCTTCCGTTTTAAAGTCTTTTGCAGCAATGATCGTTTCAACACTTTCTTCACCAATTTTTTCCAAGATTTTATTCAAACCTTTGTGGTAGAGCTTGGCAACATAAGATGATTCCGGATCCGCAGCTTTGCGCTCCGCCATCATTTTGCCTAGATAATCCAAGACTTCGACCTGTTCAGCCTGAGCATTGGAAGCATTCATGGCAATCGTATGCGCATTTGCTGAAGTATTTTCGCCATAAATTGCTTGTGGGTCTTTAAGTTGCGCATCAACAATTTCCCAGCCATTCGCTGTCAACTTACGGTAAAAACAAGACTCACGACCTGTATGGCAGGCAATGCCCCCATGTTGTTCGATTTGTAAAACGATGACATCCGCATCACAATCTAGACGAATCTCATAGACGGTTTGGAAATGCCCAGATTCTTCACCTTTAAACCACAATTTATTGCGTGAACGAGAGAAGTAAACGCCACGCATTTTTTCAGCGGTGAGTTGAAGTGCTTCACGGTTCATCCATGCCACCATCAAAATACGCCCAGTTTGATGATGTTGTGCAATAGCAGGAATAAGTCCTTGTTCGTTAAATTTTACTTCATCGAGCCATTGCAGATTGTTCATAGGATTTCACCAAGTTAATCAATATAAGAGAGTTGCTTTAAACGCACGCTGTAGACAGTATAGTGCTTGTATAGTGTACGTTATTTCCAACATTTTAGGAAAATATTGATCATGCATTTAATGGAGATTAAAAAGTCTTGTTCAGACAAGATTGAAAACTTACCTACTATTTAAGTTATTTTTGCAAGTTTATATTTTGTCAAAAATTTCAATCCATTTGACTGGCGGGCGCTTTATTTTTCAGAAAGATTGCCAACGCTTGTGCTGCTCACATAGCAGTGTTTTGTTTGTGCTATGCATCTATCTTTGATCAACGGCGACCTGCATGCCTCCAAACGGGATCAGGGTGTCACATAAAATTGTCAGATATAAACAGCAACAATTATGTTATCTGAACCTGAGTCCTTGATAAAATTTTTGATGAAATATAATGAATTTGCATTCATGTTCATCTATCTGAGTGAGCGGAATGCCAGTATTTTATCGAGCAAGATCAGCTTTAGGGCTGTTGCATATATGGTCTTGTCATGCTGTTCAGTATTTTTTTCTGTTCACTGAGGATTGCGCAATATCCTGATACTTCATTTGGCTCAACATACCTGACTTTAAGCCTGTTACCGTAATGGCCATCTCTTTGCGAAAATAGGGAATTCGATACATCCACGAAAAGCTGAAATCTCGCAAAGCACTTGCCCAACAAAGATCAGATTGATACAGTGGTGTAAGCAAGCGACTTAGAAATTGATAAAAATCTGTCGAGCTTTTCCGATGCTGATGGTAATTTTGCCAAAGCTTTGCATAATTGATCCCTTGATTTTCGCTTGCATGTTGAACAGCTTGTCCCAAAGCCCATGCATCTAAAAGTGCCATATTCGCACCTTGACCAAGCTGTGGACTCATTGCATGTGCAGCATCCCCCATCACTCCAATACGTCCCTCACCGAACTTGGAAAGTACTACATCACGGTAATTGGCTGAAAGCCATTGCTGTTTTTCTTCTGGATTGGCGATGACCTGCTCTAACCAATCCGCTGCAGGTTTCCAGCGTTTGGAAATTTCGTTGAGCCATTTGGAACGTGCGTGTTGGTCGGGTAAAAAACTCTCTAGCCGATTGCTGGGTAGGCTCCAAAAAATACTGGAAAGTCGTTGCTGTTGTTGATTTGGAATAGCGCCTGTGGGCAGAATTCCCATCATGATTTTAGCGCGGTCATAAAATTGATGCAGGATCTGTGTATCCAATGCTAAACATTCGGGCACAATGGTCCATTTGGCTCCCCAAGGATAAGCTTGGTCAACTTTAACCCATTGACTGGGTCTTAACTGACTTCGTGCACCATTGGCAATTATGACGGTATCAAAAACATCGTCAAAGTATTCATGTTGATGGGTGCCGATGACTCGAATTTCATCTGTAGATTCTTCAAGCCGATGAATATCGGTATTCATTTGCCATGTGATCCATTCAGCATATGCCTGGCATTTTTTTTCCAATACGTGGCACAAGGTTGCCCGATGAATACCTAGACCATAAAAATCGGGGTGAGCCTGTGCATAATGACTATCCACCAATTTAAACCCATTGGCGAGTTGTCCTTCTAAACCTGTGACCCATGCGCCAAGTTTTAAAGCATCCTCTAAAACACCTAGGTGTTCAAAAACAGCCAGTCCTGAGGGTTGTAATAGCAGACCTGCACCAACAGGTTCAAGTGCAGCAGCTTTCTCAAAAATGGTGACATGAATATTCTGTTGCGCAAGTAAAATTGCAGCTGCAAGCCCAGCCGTTCCTGCTCCAACGATGGCAAATTTTGGAATTTTATTTTGAGTCATTATTAGCATAAGCCTGTTGAATGATTTAAATTTAACAAAAAATCAGTCATCAACACACTTTATTTTGTACAACGTCCTTGTTGTTTCAATTGTAAATAGAAATCAGTGACTATAAATCCTGTATTCGCTCAGCCCAATTCTGCTTTTCAGTCAATTCTAGAAACTCATCCCCGAGTCGTTGGCTTTCTGCGACGGATTGCTTCCACCATGCAATTCGTTTTTGATCATCTAAACCCTTCATTACAAAATCCTTACGGTCAGGCAAACGCCCTAGAGGCAATGATTGTAAATAAGCCTGAGAAGGCGAGATCAGTAAAGTTCGTGCTTGATTTCGAGGATTGGCTGTACGCGACTTAAACATTTTATCGAACCAACCCGGAATAATACTGTCGCTAAAATGTGGATATAAAACAATTCCTTTGCTTTCAAAAGGCAGGTCGATGTGATAATCAATCAAACCACCATCGCGGTATGCCCCCTGAGGTGCATTGGCAATATTTTTGACAGCGGGTGTCACTGCTGGAATTGAACCTGATGCCATCAGCCAGTCAGCAACATTGTCTTGATCAAAGTTTAAATAATGCGTTTTAAATGCATCATCCCGAATTTTAAATTGTGGAAATTGTGCGGGTTGACAAATCACCCGCTGCATAAACTTACTCAGATGTTGTCTTGAAATCGCATTACTGCCGATAATGCCCAATAAGGAAGCATATAGGGCAAGCTTTTGATCACTCTGAAACAAATGTTCGGCTTTGGCTGAGATAATGGTGAGATGGTAATCAGGGTGTTCGACCAGTTTTCTGGATTGTTGGTCGAGTATGCGATACAGCATTTCTCGAGAAATTTTCTCGATCTCCGCAATATTCATTTTTTTATGAAAAGGCAAATGAATATATAACTCAGCTAAACGTTCTGGTCCAAGTTGTTCGCCTTGTGCCAAAATCCCTGCAAAACGCCATGCGCCGACAGATGAGCCGATTAAGAAACGTCGTTGTTTTGCACGTTGTAGAAAATTTCCAAAAATGGCTTGATCAAGTCCCATGAGACCGATACCTTTTGGGCCTCCTGCTGCGCCAGGAATCATATCGACCTGTTGTGGCTGCAAGCCTTCTTTTTCGATAAGTTGTTTTGCGAGTGAGCCTGCACGGAGGGTTAAAGCAGAAGGATGTTTCTGTAAAATCTGAATCATTGTGACACTCACTCAAACGGATATTTTCATTTTAAGTTCAGCGAATTGTTCAACAATGGCGAGAGGTGTCAGTAGATGACTTTGCAGTCATTCAAACAAAAAAGCCTATTCTTTGAATAGGCGCGTTAATGTTATTTAGCAATCCGCCAGATGGCTAGAATACTGGCCAAGATGATTAAAATAATCGAAATATACCAAGGCGCAATGATGGCTATTGATAGTAAAATCGCCATGAGGCTACCAAAAATCCAACTTCGTTTTTGTTGATGCTCAACTTCCAAGCGCATCATCTGCAATTCATGCAATTGTTTGGCATGCCAAGCAGACTGGTTTTTTAAACCATTTAAACTATCAATCATCAATGTTGGAAAATCCTGAGCACCTAACAGTAAATCAGGAATTTTTTGTCCCAGCTCTTTTAGATTCTTTTGTGGATTCATTTGGGATTTGACCCATTCTGTCAGAATAGGTTTTGCCAACTTCCAAATATCTAACTCAGGGTATAAGTCTGTACCTAAGCCTTCCACGTGTACCAAAGTCTTGAGTAAGAGCATCAATTGTGGGGGGATTTCTAAATGGAAACGACGAGCGATATCCATGACCTGAATTAAAATGCCAGCAAAATCTAATTCATGCATCGGTTTAGACACCATCGGTCCAACGGTGCGACGCATTTCTCGAGCCAAGGCATCTTGATCTGTGCCCGGTGGAATCCAACCTGCTTGATGCACAATCTGAATCAACTGCATGAAGTCGCTGTTCATGACTGCAAGCAACATACGGGCAACGGTCATCTGATCTTGCTTAGACAATTCACCCATAATGGCACAATCCAGCGCAATATAGCGGGGCTGGCTTGGATTTAAGGTCTCAACAAAAACATTTCCTGGGTGCATGTCCGCATGGAAAAAATTATCTCGGAATACCTGGGTAAAGAAGATGGTCAAGCCTTTCTCGGCAAGATCCTTACGATCCATACCCAAACGCTCGAAGGTTTCTACATCTGAAATCGGAACCCCTGTAATGCGTTCAGCCACCATGACATCTTTGCTGTCCATATAGACTTCCGGCACGTACATCATGCTTGAGCCTGTGAAGTAATGGCGCATACGGCGAGTGTTGTCTGCTTCCAGTGTCAGATCAAGTTCATTTAAGATAACTTGGCGATAATTTTGAATAATTTCAGATAAATGCACTGCACGTGCCGCTTCAAGACGCTTTTCCAAGCTTGCACCGAGCCACTGCAAAATTTCAAAGTCTTGTAGAATCTGACTGCGAATATCTGGGCGAGTCACTTTGACCACGACTTCACGACCATCATGTAAAGCTGCCGTATGCACTTGTGCGATTGAAGCCGCAGCGAGAGGTTGTTCATCGAATCTTGCAAAGATACTTGAAATATTGGCTTTCAGTGATTGTTCAATGCGTGTCTTAGCTACATCCGAGCCAAAAGGTTTCACCCGATCTTGCAATAAAACCAATTGCTGTAGAATTTCAGGTGGAATTAAGTCACGTCGTGTTGATAGCAACTGCCCTAATTTAATTGCAAGCGGTCCCATCTCTTCTAAAGCTTCTTTAAGCTTAAGCGGATTTTTACGTTCTTTACTTGACCATGCGGCAGGGTGCAGGCGAATTAAAGACAGCGCATGGCGGACTTTTTCAGGTAACTCTTCCGCAGGAACCAGTGTGTCGAGTCTATAGTGCGCTGCGATACGCCAAAGTTCGAATAAACGGGCAATATGCGGAATCATAAATTAAATTACCTGATCTTGGTGTGAGTTAAGTAGAGCTTTGAGTTGTTGGATTTTTGCTTCTATGCGATCAATATTTTGATTCAGCTGACGCGTAGCGTGTTGCAGATCATTCATTTGCCAGCGGGGAGCTAGAATGCCACTGTCTTCTTTTAAAAAGTCTTCAGCAAAAAATAAATGGCTTTGTAAAGAACGTTTTAAATGCTGAGGCGCAAATTGAATCTTACCGATCTCATGCGCAAGTGCTGGACCAATCCATGGGCTTAATTGTGAGGCTAAATCAGGTTCCGTCTGTTGAATAATCTTCTGGATGTCCTGCAAAAGATGATAATCACCCTGTAACGGAATATTGCCAACTTCATCAGCAACAAATAACTTGACCAATTCAACTACATTTTTAACATGCAATGTTGCTGTGGCTTCTGAAATATGACTAGTTTGATCAAAAGGACGCTGTTCAAAAATAGAAGATGTTTGGCTTTTACCTGTAACAGTCGGTTCAAGACGAACTTTATGTTCATCAAAAAAGACATCAACAGAAAGCTGGGGTGCATCAATGACGACACGTAGCAGCTTGCCTTGTAATTGATTGAATTGAATGCGAGTAATCGCATCCAAATTAATCCCATGATTGATGAATCGTTCAACTGCACCGAGTGCCAGAATTGACCACATAACCCAACCTTGCTTGTGCTATTTTGGAAAATTACAGTTTGAAACCACGGTGTACCGCAACGATACCACCCGTTAGATTGTGATAATCACAGTTTTGGAAGCCCGCATTTTCCATCATGCCCTTCAGTGTGCGTTGATCTGGATGCATACGGATTGATTCTGCTAAATACTTATAACTTTCAGCATCATTTGCCACAATTTTACCCATGATCGGCAATGCGGTAAATGAATAGAGGTCATATAGCTTTGAAAATGGTTCAAACACAGGTTTAGAAAACTCAAGGATCAATAAACGACCGCCTGGTTTTAAAACACGATACATCGCCTGTAATGCAGCATCTTTATCCGTGACATTACGCAAGCCAAAACTGATGGTAAGCAAGTCAAAACTGTTGTCTGCAAAAGGTTCTAAAGTTTCAGCATTGGCTAAAACAAAGTCAACATTGGTGCAGCCCGCATCGATTAAACGATCACGACCAACATTCAACATGGACTCATTGATATCTGACAATACCACATGACCTGTAGGACCAACCTCACGACTGAAAACCTTGGCTAAATCACCGGTTCCACCTGCAATATCGAGTACATGCTGTCCACGGCGCACGCCAGACATATTAATTGCAAAACGTTTCCATAAACGATGGATACCAAATGACATCAGGTCATTCATGATGTCGTATTTGCTTGCAACAGAGTGAAAAACCTCTGCAACTTTCTGTGCTTTTTCTTCGCTATTGACAGTTTTGTAGCCAAAGTGGGTGGTTGCACCGACATTGCCCGTATTTGCGCCACGTGGCAGATTATATTTAGGTACTTGACCTGACACAGGGGTATCCGTCATCTGCTGCTGTAAGGATTGTTGTTGCCCCTGAGGTGCACCTTGCGGTAATGGTTCACTTAGAAATGGACTCACTTTGTCTGTATTTGTTGCCGTTTCAGCCGATGCTGTTGGCTTTTGGTTTTCATTCGACATTTGAGTCACTCCTGAACACAAAAATAGGAAATTTTATATTGCACTGCATAATGACAGATTCTGCAAAATTTTGCAGTCTTCATGATGCAATTGTTATGAATAATATACAAAAAACCGATCCTAAAGATCGGTCTGAGAGCATCATTGAATAGATTAAATCTGGAAAGGGTTTGGATCGCCACGATGAACTTTTTCAACAATTTCTCTTTCTTTCAGCGTAAATTCATGGATAAATTTAGCCGCAGATTTCATTGGTTTCATGGCAACAAAGCCTTCGCCAATAAAGTCATACATCAATTCAAACTTATATTTTGTTGCCGTACCCTTACACATTTTAAAGGCGGTATGCATGATAAATGAGCGCATATATTTATCCAGTGCACCACCTAAATCATCCAATAAACTTAACTGTTTTTGGCGAGCCTCGGCTTGATCGAGTTTTAACAGCGTCAGTCGCATCATGTCATCATCAATCGCCTGATGTACAGGGTAGTCTTTAAGTAATTGCGCGGCGACCTGCTCATCCAGTTGCATGGCAAGTACAGCCAAACCAACAGATTTCAATCCAGTTTTGATGGCATTTTCAGGAATGATTTTCTCAGCTTTATGGGCATATTTAAGCAAACGTTCAATTTGCACAGCCAAATCATCAAACTCAGGACCGCCATACAGGCGCTGAATGAAATATTTCGCCATCAGCTGATTTTCTTTTTGATTAAACAAATCATGGTGAGTGTTTTGAATGCGGGCTTTTAGCCAATCCTGTGCTTCATGCAGGCGTTGCTTTAAAACGGGGTCAGTATGATAACTGAATTGTTGATATTGTTCTAAAAGCTGATCAAGTGCAGCAAGTTTTGACATACAAAAACTCTAAACTTCTTTTATTTACAGGATAAAGCGAGTTGAGGCACAGGACTATGACAAAAGTGAAAAAACAATCAAGAAATATGGTCAGTGGAGTTTTAAATAGACAAAACCTTGTGTTTTTGTACAGAAAATATATAACGCCACTGTGGGGGAATGGGTATACTCGAAAAGACCATCAGATAAGTAGAGAAGCAGATGATCGAACAACAATTACCGTTTGCGTTGCGTGATGAAGAAGAATTATCCGTTGATTTGATCGAGGCGCAGTATGCCTTAAAGAATTCAAAAGACAAAAACAATGCAAAAAGTTTAGTCATTCTGGTCAGTGGAATTGAGTTGGCGGGGAAAGGGGAAGCAGTTAAACAATTACGTGAATGGGTTGATCCTCGTTATTTACGTGTCAAAGCAGATCCACCGTGTTTATTCACGACAAAACAAAGTTTTTGGCAGCCTTATGCCCGTCATATTCCTTCTGAAGGACAAATCCAGATTTTTTTTGGAAATTGGTACAGTGACTTACTCTCAACCGCGATGCATGTGTCAAAACCTCTAGATGAAACCATGTTTGATACCTATGTTGAAAATATGCGTACTTTTGAACAGGACCTTAAAAACAACCATGTCGATGTGATTAAAGTTTGGTTTGATTTGCCATGGAAAAGCTTGCAAAAACGTTTGGATTCGATGGATTCATCTGAGCAGCGTTGGCATAAGCTGATGGGTTTGGATTGGCGCAATAAAAAACAATACGATACTGTACAAAAGCTGCGACAACGTTTTACCGATGACTGGTATGTGATTGACTGTGATGATGCTGTTGCGCGAGATCAACAGTTTGCGCAGTATGTTTTACAGGCATTGAAAAAGTTACCGAAGCATAAAACAAGTGTCAGAACGAAATGGAAACAGGCTGCTGTTCCTGAAGCTTTGCAGCAACCTGCAACAGATGAGTTGGATAAAGACCAGTACAAAGATGAATTAAAAAAACTCACCAAAAAAGTATCTGAAGCCCTGCGTAACGATTCAAGAAATGTCGTGATCACCTTTGAAGGCATGGATGCGGCGGGCAAAGGTGGGGCAATCAAACGCATTGTCAAAAATCTTGATCCCCGTGAATATGAAATTTATACCATCGCAGCGCCTGAGCAATACGAATTACGCCGACCCTATTTATGGCGTTTTTGGACTAAGCTGCAACCAGAAGAAAAAATCAGTATTTTTGATCGAACGTGGTATGGGCGGGTATTGGTTGAACGAATTGAAGGATTTGCCAAGCCGGCTGAGTGGCAACGTGCATACGATGAAATCAATCGGTTTGAAAAGGATTTGGTTGACAACCAGACGGTGTTGGTGAAGTTCTGGTTGGCGATAAGCAAGGAAGAACAGGAAGCCCGTTTTAAAGCACGTGAGCAAACACCGCACAAGCGTTTTAAAATTACGCCTGAAGATTGGCGAAATCGTGGACATTGGGATGAATATTTAAATGCGGCAGCAGATATGTTTGAACGTACTGATACTGAATACGCTCCCTGGCATATTGTGGCAACCAATGACAAATATTCAGCGCGGATTCAGGTATTGAAGGCTATTCTCAAACAGTTAAAAGCGGACTAAAACGGCTGTTGATTGAGTAAACTATTCTTCTATGGCTGATTGATATAAAGCGGGCTTAATCCCGCTTTATTTGCTTTTATATTTTTAGATTAAGAATATTTAACCACACTGGCCTGTTGTTTTTGCTGAATGCCTTTTGCGAGCTTATAACATTCATCAACATGTGTTTCAGCTACTTTTTTCATCACAATATAGCCTAAACTTGCGGCAATAATTGAACCACCCAACGGAATGAATTTGGTCACTTGTTTGGTGATGATTTTTGCAGCCATGTTGTTAAAGGATGCTTTAACAGCAGTACGTGCCACGACTAAACCTGAAAACTCAAAACCACGTTTACGGAGTTCATTCCAATGGATTTTCTTGGTGGCAGGATCATAAACGCTGATTTGATCTGGTGCTAAACCAAAACGTGCATTGATTTCAGGGATGAGGAAAGACAACATACCGACATCGATGACCACATCAAAAAAAGGCACGGGTACTACAGCTGCACCGGCAGAAACATAAGAACGCTTTTTAACCAGTTCCAAGCATTCTTCACGAATCTGTTCTAGATTCAAGGCAGGATCAATCGAGTCTGGAATTTTATCAATTTTCATAAATCAAATACCTATGTTTCAAGCTTTTTGTCATATTTCTGGAAACTCATGTTTGAGCTTGAAATTGTGAAGTTATTTCCAAATAATGTTTTAAAAATGCCATAGTATATTGTTGTTGTATAGTGGCGAATGTTTATGTTTTGTGCATGAACATAGACAATAGAATATTGATAGTTGAGGAATTATGGCAATACATGTGATTCAAAGCCAACGCATTGATGTCTTGGTGCAAGGGCTTTTGCAGAATACCATTCGGCCATCCAAAAATCCTTTTGCAGTTTTGCAAACGCAACATTTTATTGTCCCCAGTGCAGCAGTGCAGGAATGGTTGAGTCAACGTATCGCAGAACAACAGGGCATTAGCGCCAATAGCCAATTTCATCAGCGTATTCGTGGGTTTCAATGGTTTGCTTATCAGCAGGTGCTTGATGATAAAGATAAAGTACGTAAAGCAAATATTCCACGGCTAATTATGAAGTGGCGGATTTATCAGACTTTAAAAAGCTTTATTGAACATGATGAAAATAGTCTGGCTGAGGATCATCCACTGCATTCTATTGTTCAACGGATCTATGATGCTGCTTCACAATTAGAGCAAGGCTTGGACAAACAGCTCAAAAAGCAAAATATGTTGTATTGGGTGTCTGAGCAGGTTTCAAAACTGTTCAGCCACTATATGTTATACCGTGCTGATTGTGTAGGGGGGTGTCCGCAGAATCAGGCGTGTCAGTGTCCAAGTAATTGGTTGGCACAATGGGGGCGTGGAGAAGCATTAAATTTAGAACAGCAATTTTTTAAGACCAATCAGCAGATTTCAGCCTTTACACTGAATCAGGCACAAGAACTGGAAAATTGGCAACGTTGGTTATGGCAACATACATTTCATGACGATTTTATTGAAATGCAAAGTGTTGATGCTGATTTTTGGCGTGTCATGGACGATGATCAACAACGTTCCCGGGTTTTAAAAAAATTGCCAAGTCAACTGATTGTTTTTACCTTATTGGATTTGCCACCCAGCCAATTACAGTTTTTGAGACGACTTGGACAATATTTGGATGTGGTGATCTTACATTACAACCCATCACAAGAATATTGGGCAGACAGTGTCGATCCAAATTGGAAGAAACAATACGATTTAAGAGTAAAAGAACGCTTTATTGGCAAAAATCCCAATGCAACAGATGCAGATATTCAAAAGTTTTTTGATGAGTTTACCTTAAACTTCAATGCTGAAATCCGCGAATCACGTCATCCTTTATTGACACGTTTCGGCAAACAGGCGCGTGATCATTTTTCGATTCTCTCCAATTTATCTTCTGGAGAAGAAGGACAATGGGTAGATGCTTTTGTCGATGAAGAACCGATTAATTTATTAACTAAGCTCCAGTCAGATATCCTGTATTTGGTTGAGCCAGAAGCACATGCTTATCCCATTGCACAAGCGGATGATTCGATCCAGATCCATGTATGTCATTCTGCATTAAGACAACTTGAAGTATTGAGAGATCAACTGATTGCTTGGTTAGCCAAAAGCACGCTAGATCAACCTCGCCGTCCAAATGATATTCTCGTTTTAGTTCCAGATTTAAAACAGATCGAGTCATTGATCCGCAGTGTATTCCCTCATACACCGAATCAGGACAGTGTTTATTTGCCTGTGAAAATTGCAGGCGTGACGGCATTGGATGCCCATAATGCGTGGCGAGCTGTGTTGGGGCGTATCCAGCTGACTGAAAGTCGTTTTAGCCTAGAAGATTTTGCAGATTGGCTAAGTCTAACCGCAACTCAGGTACGTTATGGTTTAGATATTCCAAATACAGAACGTATGATTGAACTGCTGATCAATGCAGGATTTAAACGGGGATTAGATGCGCAGCATTTACAGCGTTCGTTGAGCCAAGACGATGATGATTTTCGTTTTAGTTTTAAATTCGCATTGGATCGTTTGGTGTTGGGCATTGCAATTCCAGAGCATCGCTTGTTTGAAAATGTGTTGAGTTTTGCACAGGTCTTGACAGGTGATTTTGAACTGATCACCACCTTGGTACAGATTTATCAAGACTTTGACCATCGTAGAGATTGGATGATTGCACATGAGCTAGGCAAGCAGACCCCATTAAAATGCAATGTGGAAGCGTGGTTGAAATTGCTGATGCAGGATATTGCCGAATTTGAACAGGCAGGTGTCGAATCTTTAAAAACGGTACGTGAGATCGTTAAAAAGCAAGAACGTATGCTGACTTTGGCGAGTTTTTATGACGAGCAGGAACAGTCTATTCTCCAAGAGATTAACTTGCCTTTGACTTATCTACTCAATGAAATTCAAAATTTACTCGAGGGGCAAATTGATCAGGCTTTACCGACAGGGCAGATTACGTTTAGTCAGATCGGACAAATTCGCCCGCTGCCTTATAAGCTGATCGTGCTGTTAAACTTGGATAGCGGTAAATTCCCAGATCGTGATGTACAGGTGCCATTTGATTTAATGCATCTTCTTAAACCTCAGTTGGGTGATCGTTCTCGTTTGGATGATGATCAGGGCGCATTTCTAGATGCTTTATTGTTGGCACAAGAAAATCTCTGGTTATTTTATAATGGTTTCGATGTCAGCGATGGTGAGGTTCGAGATCCATCGAGTGTGTTACAGGAGTTGATCAATCATATTGCCTTTATTGCTCAAACCGATCATCTGCGATCGGTAACTGTATCCAATACGTCCCCTGAGAATTTGACTGCCGGGGCTGTAGCACAAACAGTATTATTAGATGGGATTGAAGTGCCCGAACATATTCAAACTTTATATCATGTGCATACTTTACAGCCTTTTGAGCCACGTGGTTTTGAATCGCAACAGTCCGTCCGTTATCAGGATCAATGGTTTCAAGTCGCACAACAGATACGTCAAACTGAGGTATTGGCGCAACGCGATGCTTGGGTGAATACAGCTTATCCATCCGTTCAAGACGATATGACAGTATTGGATGCGGGTCAGTGGATTCAAGATATGACATATCCTGCACGATTATATTTAAAAACCTTGGGCGTTGAAAATCTAGGCGCAGATGATATGCCGGCATCGAATGAACCGTTGATTTTGGATGGCTTGGCGCGCTATCAAATCCGAGATTTTTTACAAAAGGCAGTGCTTCATTCTGCAGATGATGCTGCACTCAAGGATATGAGACTCTTACAGAATCAATTACCGATTGGCAAAGTTCAGCTCAGCGCGTGGCAAATTGGCTTGGCTGAACAAGACCGTTTAAAAGAACGATTAAAACGTTATGCACCTGAAGTGACTGCGACAACACAGCGTCAGTGGCGGATTGAATCTGGTTTGGTCATGAACATTACATTACCTCAACATCAGCTCGCGGATTGGGTCAGTTTAGATGCCTCAAGTGCTCGTGCTAAACGTCGTACTAAAGTTTGGTTAGAGTATCTGTTGTGGCTGAGTTATATAAATCTGGAGGCAGAACAGTCGAAATCTCTACAACGGATTGCGATATTCAGTGATGTGACGATCATCAATACAGGCTTAAGTTCAGCACAAGCCAAACAATATTTATTGGCATGGTTTAAAGCCTTTACTTATGGGCAGTCAGAACCGTTGGTACTGCCTGCTGCATTATTGTTGAAGCCCGCTGAAAATAATAAAACATTGACCTGGAAGGTTGGGGACTCTGGACATTTCATGATTGAGGATTTCAGCGTAATTCTCAATGAATGGAACAAAGGTGATGCATTTTTGCCCTATGATCTGACTGAAATGGAATGGAGCAAAAGGCATCGGGATTGGCAGTTTATTTTGCAGGAACAAGATGCATCTGCACTGCTCAAACATGCCTGTGATCAATTTGCCCATGATCTGTATCAACCCATTTATCAGCATCAAACCGTTGCGGAGGAATAAGCATGACTTCCGTAAATTTATCCCTCGTGAGCACAACCCCTACCCACCAAAAGCGGGTCTCGATTCAGCCCATTGAGGATATGCATTTTGCAGGTTTACATTGGATCGAAGCTTCCGCGGGCACCGGTAAAACCTATACCTTGTCTAGTTTAATGGTGCGGATTTTCTTAGAAAAATACTTACCGGGTCAAGTGATTGCGACCACGTTTACCCGCAAAGCTGCCGCAGAGTTGAAAAGTCGGATTCGTTCACGTTTACAAGATACTTTCCACTATTTTGAATCATGTCGGGAACTGACTGAAGCGCAGGTCTTAAGCAAAGCACAACAGGAAACAGATCCTTTATTTTCTAAACTATTAAAAACATTTGCGTCGCAAGTGGCTTATGCCTGTGAGCGCCTAAAACTGGTGATTGATCAATTTGATGAATTGTTTGTGGGGACTTTAGACAGTTTTAGCCAAAAACTATTACGTGAATTTGCTTTTGAAAGTGGCAAGATTGAACGTGCAGAAATTACCGATGATGCAAAAAGCTATACTTATCAGTTGATTCATGATGTTTTAAGGGCATGGATTCAAAAGCAACCGCAAGACATTATTGATAGCCTGATGTTTGCAGGGGAGCTGCATGGCGTCGACTACTACCTAACGACAGTTGAGCAAAGTTTAAATTTTGCTTCGGCAAAATTCATTGAGCCTCAATTTTCAACAGCAGATGCCCAATCTTTTCAACAGGCAATAGAACAACTGTCACAAGTCCAATTGGAACAGTTACAAACCCTGGAAGCCTATTATTTATTGGATGGTGATTATTATAAGTTTTGTAATGGAACAAAATTCAGGAGTGATCGTTTTCATCGTATTTTTGCCAAGAGTTTGCCACACATTATTCAAACCATACAACAGCAGGGCTATAAGTATTATCTAAGTGCTGGTTTGGCAGTGGAAAAGTCTGATTTTTCCACTTTGATCAAAGTGCTTCGTGAACAACAGATCTTTAAGAAAGCCGCTCCTGAAAATATACAGTCGGGCTTTTATCAACATCCCCTTGTTCAGCATTTGTTGAATATCTATGGACAAATTGAAGTATTTGAAAATCAGCTACTCGGAACCAATACTTTTCTTAAATACTATTTGACGCAAGAAGTGAAGCAGCGCTTGCCGCAAGTATTGCAACAAAAAGGTGAAACTACTTTTGCCCAACAGATTCGAACACTTGCAGAAGCTTTACAAGGCGAACAAGGACAACGTTTTGCCACTTTTGTGCATGCACGGTATCCCTTAATTCTGGTTGATGAGTTTCAGGATACCAACCAAGATCAAGACGATATGTTGGCGCAAATTTGGCGTCATCCGAGTCGAGTCAAACAGGGCTGCATGATCATGGTGGGTGATCGTAAACAGGCCATTTATGGTTTCCGTGGTGGGGACATGCTGACTTTTTTAAAAGCACATCAGGATGTATTCGGTAAGGATGGCAATGAATATAACTTGATCTATAACCACCGTTCGGTAAAACCTTTGGTTGAAGTGGTTGATGCTTTGTTTCAACGGCAAATGGATTTTGGTGAGCAGGTGATCTATACCCCTGTACAGGCAGGAAATCGTCCGCATCCAGATTTAATGGATCAGGGGCAGATAAATCCTCAACCCTTAAGATGGCTCAAACTGGAAGATAAACAGCTTGAAGCAGAACAAGTGGCGTGGAAAATTCGTGATTTGCTCAATCGAGGTGTTCAAGGCAGTTTATTTTTTAAGGAGAAATCCGCCCAGCGTCCGATAGATGAAAATGATATTGCCATTTTATCGAAAAACCATGATGGGCTGGATAAGGCACAAGCTGCTTTAGAGTTTCTGGGTATTCGCACCAATCGACCTTCAAAGAAAAGTGTTTTTGAAAGTCAGATTGCCCGTGATGTCGGTGCTGTATTGACTGCAATTTTACATCCTTATCACGAAGCAAAAGTAAAACGTGCCGTATTAAGTCGTATGATGGGTTTGGACTTAAAAGCTTTGATTGCTTTAGAACAGCATGCAGATGGTTTAAGTAAATACATTGAGTTGTTTGATCAGGTTCGTGAAATGTGGCTGAATCAAGGTTTTTTAACGGCTTGGCAATATTTACTCAATCAGTGTACGGTCTGGGAAAAACTGGTGGAAAAACGTAGTCGGGATAATGAACGTGTGGTGGTGAATTTACGTCATTTAACTGAACTGCTCAGCCAGCACAGTGAAGCGTATCAGGGTGCGCAGAATCTTTATCATTGGTATATGAAACAGCTGACTGCACCGATGGAGCGGGAATGGGAAATGGAACGTAAACTGTCCAATGAGGCAGGCGTGCAACTGATGACCATTCACCAGTCGAAAGGCCTAGAGTTCAAATTTGTCTTTTTACTGGGTGCAGACAAAGAGTTTAAAGAAATCAATAAGACTTTGAACTTTTCAACAGCAGTCCAGTTGAACAGCCAAACAGGGCAGACTGAACAGCAGCGTGTGGTGGCTGTGAATGACAGCAATCTACTGGATAAAAAAGATATTGAACAACATAATGAACGTGCTTTAGCTGAACATCATCGCTTGTGGTATGTGGCGTTGACCCGTGCCAGTTATCGTGTTTATGCCATGTTGAGTGATGTCAAAGAAAAGTCGACTACGGGACTGGCATTCTGGCGCGGTCAAGGTGCTGATGTTTTTCAGCATATCGGCAGTTGTATGGAAGGCTTATTGACCGAGCGCCCTCTCGCACTGGAAAAACCTAAGTCTGAAAATCCTTTGCCATTACTTGCGCAAGCATTTCCAACACAGCGTTTTTATCCGCGAGGAAAAACCAGTTTTAGTGCATTGGCCCAACATTTAACGCGACAACAGATTCAAGATGCACTGGCAGTTTCTGAACAAAAACAAGAGCGTGCCGAGGATGAGATCCAACCCCCGATGATCGAAATTACTCAGCAAATACAGTCTGAGCAACCGATTGCATGGATCAAAGCCAATTTTCCAATGGGAACCATTGCAGGAAATTTCTTGCATGAAATCTTTGAACATATTGATTTTCAGGATACACGATATTGGCATCTTGAAATTCGTCGACGTTTTAAAAATGACTACTCCAGTTTATGGACGGAGTTGCTTGAAAAATACCGACTGGCTTTTTCAAATCAGACACTGGAGGAGAATGCTCCAGCTCAACCTAATGCTGAAGAAACGTTACTAACCTGGGTTGCTGAATGGCTGGCTGAGGTATTATCCACACCAATCCTCAAGGATTTCCAATTAAAACAGCTTGAACCTCATCAACATTTGGCTGAGTTTCCATTCTATTTATCACTTTCAGATCGAGTTTTGGCAATTCAGCGGATTTATCAGTTGTTTGACGAGTATGCAATAAAGATGCCTGCATTTAATGATGCTCGTTCAGCTCGTTATCTCAATGGTTCGATTGATTTGGTGTTTTTTGATGGTCAGCAATATCATATTGCGGATTATAAAAGTAATTTTCTGGGTGTTGACCAACACAACTATATCTCTGAAGCTGTTCAAGAGAGTATGTCACATGCCAGTTATTGGTTACAGGCATCGTTATATTTAGTGGCTTTACACCGCTATTTAAAAATCCAGCTTCAAGATTACCAAATTGAGCGGGATTTAGGTGGCGCAACCTATCTGTATTTACGAGGCATGAATGGTCAAGCCGGACAAGGCTATTGTTTCTGGCGCCCCACCACAGAATTCATTTTGAGACTGGATGCGATATTGGGTTATTTTATTGAGGATAAATCCAGTCAAATTATGTGAATTGTTGTTTAAAAAACTGTATAAACAATAGGTTGTCATGTGGATAACTGTGTTGAAAACCTTGTAGATAACTCTGAGGATAACTGTGTGGAAAATCAACAGGATTTAGAAAGCCAAGTCCCACAATGGATCGAGACATGGAGTAAATATGTTTTAGCACAGTATTCCACAGGCTCTAAATTAGATGAATATGCACTTGAACTGGCACAGGAAATACTTTTGGCGGGCATTCAGGGGGATAGCTGTATTTCCGCAAAAGATAAAAATACAACAGGCTTAAAGCCCCTGATGATCGAGGTAGGGAATACAGAAGGAGGCGTTGCGCCGTTTGTGCTAGATCATGAATACCTGTATCTCTATCGTTATTGGCAACTCGAGAGCCGTCTAGCGCAGCAAATTAAACGTTTGAGTATGCAATCTATTGCTCAGGTGGATGTTTCAGCATTTAATGAATTATTGACTGATGCTCATCAAAAAGCCGCTTTGGCTATGGTGGCGAAATCAGCCTTGAGTATGATTACAGGTGGTCCTGGCACGGGTAAAACCTATACCTTGGCAAGAATCATTGCGGTATTACATCAAGCAACTCCTGATATTCGGATCGCGATGGCAGCGCCTACAGGAAAAGCTGCACAACGTATGGGAGAAGCTTTACAGAAGTCCCTGTCTGATCCCAAATTACAAAACTTTGGTTTAAGTCAAAATCTATTTAACCCGATGACCTTGCATCGCCTGCTGGGATTAGGTCATCAACAGACACCGCGCTTCAATCAACGGCAACCGCTGCCTTATGATGTTGTGGTGGTCGATGAAGCTTCAATGCTGGATTTAAATTTGGCAACCATGCTTTTTGAGGCGATTCCTGAACATGGACGTCTGATCCTGCTAGGTGATGCAAATCAATTGGCTTCAGTCGATGTTGGTGCAGTCCTTGCTGACTTGCAGCAGATGGAAGTTTTATCTGACCATCGGGTCAATTTGATGACCAGCCAACGTTTTAAAGAAGGTGCATTGATCGGGAAAATGGCAAAGTTTATTCAAGTGCAAAGCCGTCGGCATATTGCCCCATCGCAGCTTTTAGCAGACTTTGAACAAGAGATTGTAGCTGCCGGCGTACTTAAACAAGTTGCTTTAGTGCCAGAGATGCAAGATGTTGTCCAACTTGAGTATCTACCTGAAAAAATTGCACAGTCAGATTTAGCGGGTTACTACAATAAATTAAGTTTAGGTTTCCATATTTATTTTGAAAGCCTTCAGGTTTATTTGAATGCCGACACAACCCATGATCAAGTTGCGACGATCATACACGCTTTTGACAGTTACCGGATTCTCACCGCCATACGTCATGGGGTAATGGGGTTAAACAGTTTGAATACTGAAATGGAGAAAGCTTTATTTGAATATATTCCGACCCTATCCAAACGAGGAGATTGGTATGTGGGGCGTCCTGTGATGATGACCTACAATGATTATCAATTGGGGCTCTCTAATGGGGATATTGGGATCTGTCTGAAACACCGTCAACAGCAGGGACAGTTTGAAGTTTATTTCCCTAGCTTGGATAAATGGTTTCCTGCAACGCGTTTGCCCAAAGCAATGCAGACTGCTTTTGCATTGACGATTCATAAATCGCAAGGCTCGGAATTTACCCATACTGCGGTGGTTTTAGATTCAGCAGCAACTCGGATGTTAAGTCAAGAGTTGATTTATACTGCAATTACACGAGCCAAATCTGTGGTCAGTCTATTGGTGGAACAAAGCGCATTTGTACAATCTTTGAATATAAGCACAACACGTAGCAGTGGATTGGTTAGGATGGTTAATGCGCTATAATTATTTTGTAGTTTAAGTTGATAATTTAACTATTGTACGAAATTGCTTACATGAATTCGAGAGATTTGCGCATAGAGCTTCATGTCAGTTTTTGAGATGATGAAGCCATAAAGAGCTCAGCAAGGATCGTTGAGTAAAATCGCAAAATAAGAACAACTTGAAGTCGTGAGACTGCGAACTTACAAGAAAGTAAGTAATAAAAGAGGAAACTTACAGCCGCTAAGCCTTGTAGTTTTGGGAGAGACTACAGGGCTTTTTTATTGCCAAAGAATGACTGCAGTGGTTCTTAAATCAGGCTGGGTTCATCTTCTATTTTTGTTAGTTTAGATTAAAAATTATACTTAAAATCCATATTTACTTTGTCATCTATCACATTTTAAAAGGCTTTTTATGAAACTCACCACGGTCATTTTTCTGTACGCAATTTCTCACATAAAGATCAGTCAAATACGACTTTTGTCTAGCAGGTTTGACATGCATAATAAGTCATATAAGGACATAATTGGTCACATGGTTGTGAAAATGAATGTCAGTGATAAAACAATAAGTGTCGAGAGCACAATAAAGATAATAAATAAGATACCGACAATAACTAAACAAGAAACTACAGCGCAACGGAAAAGCCCTAAGAGTGATCTTAGGGCTTTTTCATATTCTGCTTTCTGATTTAAACCAATTCTGTTTCAGTACGATCTGTACCAAATAAAGCACGACGTTGTGCTTTCGGGATTTTGGGACAGTTATTGGAAATTTGATAAAGTGTTTGCGCCAATGCAGGAATATGGGTACCCATGACAGCTTTTCCTGTATTTAAAATGCTGACACTAATATCACGTTGAGGATCCGCCCAACATAAGATATTGGAAAATCCAAGATGACCGAATGCTTGTCCTGTCATTGGACCAAAAATACCCAAAGGATTACTGCCAAGCATCGGACCTAAGGCATAGCGCATAGGTGCCAGTAGTGTTCGGTCAATATTGGTGGTGGATGTCGGTAGGGTTGCTCGGAAAACGGTTTCAGGGCTCATGATTTGTTTGCCTTGATATTCGCCTCCATTTAACAGCATTTCAAAAAATCGATTGGCTTGTTCTGCACTGGTATAAATGTTGCCAGCGGGGCAGACCGTATCCATAAAGCGTGGATCATTGGTCACATCCACAGCAAGTTGTAATCCGCCACCTAAAACATGGTTTAAATATAAATCGGTTCCAAGTTTAGGGTGTACCCCTGTCGGATAATTCAGCGCAACTTGATCACGATATTCAGGTCTTAAACCATAATTGAAAAACTGCATATCCATCGGTTTTTCAATGTGTTCGTGTAAGAATTGACGGATATCCTGTCCGGTCACACGCTCAATCAACTCGCCTAGGATATAACCTGCTGTGACTGCATGATAAGCTAAATGTGAGCCTGCCGGCGAAATCGGCTGCGCAGCATAGAGATATTGTAAAATTTGATCTTTATCAAATAACAATTCTGGTGTGACTTCCATTTCTATGCGTGGAATGCCACCACGATGCGACAGTAAATGAAAGATTGTGGCACGACGTTTGCCATTTTGTGCATATTCAGGAATGTAATAACTGATCGGGTCCAATAAGTTGATTTCACCTGTTTCATCCAACATGTGAATCAATATTGCAGTAATCATTTTAGAGGCCGAAAATAGGCAGATCGGTGTATCCGGATTGGCAACGACCGCATTTTTTGCCAGACCGTCTGCCGAGTTTCCTGAAGCGTGCCCCAAACTGCGGTTCAGCATGATTTGCCCTTTGCGTCTTAAACACATGCTGATCAGGGGGTGATTACCTGTTTGATAAAGATGTTCAATACTCTGCCAGATTTTATCGACTTGTTTTGCTGTCATTCCCCCCAGTTCAGGATGAACTTCATTTTTACTGCGGGTGATACTGCCCAAATCCTTGGGAACAAAACAGGTATTGGTCGAAAATAACTTCACAATCGTTTTCCATGCTTATTTTTATTCAGAACAAGTGTGAACTGAGTCGAGATAAATGTCTGTGTCCGAATTGCCATGTGCTGTGTAAAAAAAGTGCAATATATTTTTAAGCAAGTCGGGATCAAGTGATAAGGCAGGCAAAGCTCAGTCATGATCATCGTTTTGTAATATGTTAAAGAGATGATTGCATGGAATCTCAGCTGATTGATATTCAGTGAATAAGATTGCTTGGTATGAAATGCACGATATTTTTGCAATCTCAACATACTTCCTTTAAAATAAGCGACTGCTGTAGTGATGCACGGCAGTTGAATTGATTTTGAAGAATCAATTTGATTTGTATCAAATATTTAAATTAAGCATCTCGGAGAAATCGAATGGCTTTAACAAACGCAGATCGCGCAGAGATCGTTGCAAAATTCGCTCGTGCTGAAAATGACACTGGTTCACCAGAAGTACAAGTTGCTTTATTGACTGCTCAAATCAATGATTTGCAAGGTCACTTTAAAGAACACAAACACGACCATCACAGCCGTCGTGGTTTGATTCGTATGGTTAACCAACGTCGTAAGCTTCTTGACTACCTTAAAGGTAAAGATGCTACTCGTTATAGCGATTTGATTGCTGCTTTAGGTTTACGTCGTTAATTCGATTTAAACTTTTATTTTCGGATTATTGCATGCTGAATGCTGTATTGATGAAAACTAAAGTCTATCCAGTATTTACTGGATAAAAGGGAAGGGGCGAATATTCGCTCCTTCTTCGTGTTTAAAATTAGTCTAAATAAAGATTTATTGTCTAGTGAGGTCGGCTTCTAAGCTTTGTCATTTATGTAATTGATATGAATGCCAAACCTTAGGGGTCTCCACTAGAATAAAATTAGGAAACAAAAATACATGTCAATGTTTAATGTTATTCGTAAAGAATTTCAATATGGTCAACATCAAGTTGTATTAGAAACAGGTCGTGTTGCTCGTCAAGCAAACACTGTGCTGATCACAATGGGTGGCGTAACAGTACTGGTTGCTGTTGTTGCACAACCTACTGCTAAAGCGGGACAGGACTTCTTCCCGCTAACAGTAAACTATCAAGAAAAACAATATGCTGCAGGTCGTATTCCAGGTGGTTATGGTAAGCGTGAAGGCCGTGCTTCAGAGTCAGAAACTTTAATTTCTCGTCTTATTGACCGTCCGATTCGTCCATTGTTCCCTGAAGGTTACTATAACGAAATCCAAGTCACTGCTACGGTTGTTTCTTCTGATAAAACAATGGAAGCGGATATCGCTGCCATGTTGGGTACTTCAGCAGCTTTAGCCATTGCAGGTACACCATTCCGTGGTCCAATCGGTGGTGCACGCGTGGGTTTAATCAACGGTGAATACGTACTTAACCCGAACTTGGAACAACTTGCTCAATCTGATCTTGATCTTGTTGTGGCGGGTACTGAATCTGCGGTATTGATGGTTGAATCTGAAGCGAAAGAGCTTTCAGAAGACCAAATGTTGGGTGCTGTGCTTTTCGGTCATGACGAAATGCAGATTGCAATCCAAGCAATCAAAGAGTTTGCAGCAGCAGCGGGTGCAACGGAGTCTACATGGGTAGCACCAGTTAAAAATGAAGATCTTCGTGCAAAATTAAAAGATGCATTTGAAGCAAAAATCTCTGAAGCTTATACGATTGCGGTTAAGCATGACCGTTATGCTGCATTAGATGCTTTACAGGCTGAAGCAGTTGCGCAGTTTGTTCCAGAGGAAGATGTGGATGGTATCGCCGACGATTTAAATGAGCTTTTTGAAGATCTAAAATACCGTACAGTGCGTGACAACATCCTTTCAGGTAAACCACGTATTGACGGTCGTGATACCAAAACTGTCCGTGCATTGGATGTACAGGTAGGTGTGCTGGATCGTGCTCATGGTTCAGCATTGTTTACACGTGGTGAAACTCAGGCGTTGGTAACAACAACTTTGGGTAATACACGTGATGCGTTGATGGTTGATACTTTAGCGGGTACAAAAACTGACAACTTCATGTTGCACTATAACTTCCCTGCATACTCTGTAGGTGAGACAGGTCGTGAATCCGGTCCTAAACGTCGTGAAATTGGTCATGGTCGTTTAGCACGCCGTGGTGTTCAAGCTGTACTTCCGCCAGTAGATCGTTTCCCATATGTCATTCGTATTGTATCTGACATTACAGAGTCAAACGGTTCATCTTCAATGGCTTCTGTTTGTGGTGCTTCTTTATCACTTATGGATGCAGGTGTTCCACTTAAGGCGCCGGTTGCAGGTATTGCAATGGGGCTTGTAAAAGAAGGTGAGCGTTTTGCTGTACTTTCTGACATCTTGGGTGATGAAGACCATTTAGGTGATATGGACTTTAAAGTCGCAGGTTCTGCGAACGGTATTACTGCACTTCAAATGGACATTAAAATTGAAGGCATCACTGAAGAAATCATGGAAGTTGCATTGAATCAGGCATATGCAGGTCGTATGCACATTTTGAATGCAATGAACCAAGTGATTTCACGTGCTCGTCCTGAAATTTCAATGCACGCACCAACATTCCAGGTAATCAACATCAATCCTGACAAGATTCGTGATGTTATTGGTAAAGGTGGTGCGACAATTCGTCAAATTACTGAAGAAACCAAAGCTGCAATTGATATTGAAGACAACGGTACAGTACGTGTATTTGGTGAAACTAAAGCAGCTGCTCAAGCCGCGATTGCTAAAATCCAAGCACTTACAGCTGAAGTTGAACCAGGTAAAATCTACCCAGGTAAAGTCATTCGTATCGTTGAATTCGGTGCATTTGTCAACATTATGCCAGGTACCGATGGTTTGCTTCACATTTCACAAATTTCAAATGAACGTGTTGCCAATGTGACCGACATTTTGAGTGAAGGTCAAGATGTAAAAGTTCAGGTTGCTGATGTAGACAATCGTGGTCGTATTAAATTGACCATGAAAGATGTAGACCAAGCATAATCTGGCTAAAATTTAATAAAAAAGTCCGCCTTGCGCTTTGCCAAAGTAACAACTTTGGCTTGCTCAGGGCTTTTTTTATGGCATGATGCATAACAATAAAGATCAATAATCACTGTAAATATGCAAAGCTTTTATTTTTTCCAACATGCTGATGAACCTTATACCTGTATACAGAAAGAGCCTGTTTTCAATGCAGAACAGCAGTTTGTTTGGGTAGACTGTACACGCGAAGATGTGGTTAATCGTGCTGATCAGTGGCAAAAAGAAATTTATAGTGATACAGAAATCCACCTCAATGAATATCATATTCGAGATATTTTAAACATTGAACATCCATGTGCTTTTGATGCGATGGAGGATTATGATTTATTGATTTTTCGTAAACTGATTACACCTGACGATCAGATCAACAGTGGAGACACTGCATTAGAACAACATGATCGTGTTTTTGGTCTGGCGACATCTCCTGTCAGTTTTATCATTACTCCACAAGCTTTAATCACAGTGCATGAACAGGGTAATCATGCTTTTGAAAGCTATTTGGCGCGTATTCTGAATATCATGAATAAGGACTTAGATGAGCAAAATAAGCCACGTAAGCTTCCAACAACACCTCTTGATCTAGCCCTGCGTTTACTTAATAGCATGATTGACGGTTATTTGGATCTGCGTAACCCGCTTTCCCGTCGTGTAGAGTTTTGGCAACAAGAACTTTTACAGGGTAATCGACGCTTTACCAAGTGGCACCAGCTCTTTCAAGAGAATATGGTATTTCAGCAAATTGAAAACCTATGTGAAGAGCAAATAGATTCTTTACAGGAACTTCGAGATGAGATCGTTGAAAATTATGCACATTTAAAAGGAAAAAAACGTACCGAAAAGCAGGATATTATGCTGGTTCGGGTCGATGATTTGGTGAGCCATGTTGAACGTATTCAAAAGTATACTGTACGATTGAGTACTGCGATTCAAACTGCAATCGATCTGCATTTTTCAGCCATTGCCAATCAAACCAATGAGAATATGCGAATCCTCGCCATTATTACTGCAGTATTTGCACCACTCACCTTATTAACTGGTGTTTATGGGATGAATTTTGAATTCATCCCGGGTTTACGAAGTCCGATGGGATTCTGGATCATGCTCGGGGTTATGTTGGCGTGTACGATTGGTCTATTGGTCTACTTTTACCGCCGTCATCTGGTGGGACGTGGTGAAAGAAGTGTAATTGATATGTTGGCACAGCAGCATAAAAATCAACATGTGAATTTATTGTGGTTTCTGGATTATGAACCCATCAAGCAAACCATGAAAGAAGTTGAAAAAATCACAAAACTGAAATAATCCCGCATTATTCTGGTTGAGGATTGACCTGTGATGTTTTTTGTAAAATCAAATAGAGCTGATCTTTTAATCTTAGTTTTTTGCGTTTAAGTTGTTCAATGTTTTCATGAATATGATTGAGGGGATCAAGCTCAAGATGACTGATTTCTCGATCCAGTTCATCATGATCCAATAACAGTTTGGCAAAATGTGGATCTTCTTGTTTTAGTGTACACATGAGATCACGATATTCTGGGAACATGTGTTTCAACTTTTTATTCATTACTTTCGAATTCATTAGCGCCTGTAACCTCTTGCAAAAAAATTCTAACAATTAAACAAAAACGGAAAGACAAGTTATGCATCATGACAGGTTAAATATTAACCTGTCACTAGGTATTAACAAATTGAAATGAATTAGTGAGCATGCAGGTGAAGGTGTTTGACTTGTTTGCGTAATTGTTGAACCTCGTCAAGTAAATCCATCATCATCGCGACTGCAGATAGGCTGGCTTCAAAATCGCGTTGTAAACGATACGCCCGACGTGCACGTGAAATATCTTCTCCAAAAAATTGATGAATACGATTTTCCGGACGTGCAGGTAAAATCTCATATTCCAATAATTGCAAAATCCATTCAGGGCTTTGACCACAGGCTTCGGCAAAATGTTTGAGATCCAGATTTATATTTTCATCTACGATTTCCGCATCATGGAAACCGTCATAGACAATTTCACGATATTGAATGGTTGTCATGATTGCTCTCCTTTAGCATCGTTATATATGCAGTGATAAACTATGAACGTGGGTGAAAGTCATTAAAAGCGTCTGCAAAATCTTGATATGCTTTTTGCTGTTGGTCTGTCGTGACTTTGGGGTAAACAATATTGATCACCAAATAAAGATGCCCTGGTGTCTTATTGGGTATTCCTTTGTCTTTTAGACGTAACTGTTGATCATTTTTGGCATTTTTAGGCACCGTCACTTTGACTTTACCTGCAGGGGTGTCAATTTCAATACTTTGACCAAGCGCTGCTTCCCAAGGTGTGATATCAACCGTGTAGTAAACATCTGCCCCTTCAACGCGAATGCGGTCTGTGTCTTGATATTGAATTTCAATATACAGATCACCATTTTCACCACCATTGATACCCGCTTGACCTTGTTTGGAGAGACGAATTTGCTGTCCTTCTTTCATACCTTTCGGGATTTTAACCTGTAATGTTTTACGCTGTACTTCAGGCTCACCATAAGCATTGTAAGTGGGAATCTGCAGGGTAATGCTTTGGGTTGCACCTTCATAACCAATATTTACAGGAATTTGAATGCTGGCATGTTGATCTTCGCCACGATAACTGCGTTGCTGTTGAGCGCCTCTTTGACCAAAATCCTGTGAGCGACCACCACCGAAGCCATTGCCAAATCGACCAAACAGGTCCTCAAATCCACTGAAATCCTGTCCACCACTTTGACTATAACTGCGATGGAACTGGCTGCCATCAAAACCACCCTGTCCTGAGGATTGTCCACCAAAGCCACCGGCATTTGCATAGGGATTGTCTAGCTCAAAATCATACTGTTTTTTCTTTTCTTCATTGCTTAAAGTGTCGTAAGCCACATTGATGGCTTGCATTTTTGCTTCAGCATCCGCTTCTTTGCTCACATCAGGATGATATTTGCGAGCCAACTTTCGATATGCCTTTTTTATTTCATCTGGTGTTGCAGTTCGAGAAACACCTAAATCTTCGTAATAGTTTTTTGCCATAGTTCAGGTCATTATTTTGTTTAACTTTATTCTATTTTTATGCCTTTTTTTAGACAGATGGAAGAGCAACTTAGTGTGGTTATTGTTTCAAAACTTATTTTTGAGTCATCTAGGCATCATAGTGAGTAAAAATGTTTTAGGATAAAAAGGGCATAAGACGGGATAAGGCTATATGTCAATCTAATATTCATCGAAAAATAAATACCTTTAAAAAATATTGAACATGTAGGTTTTATTGGGGGAGATTGTAAAAAGCACCGAAGTGCTTTTTACAAATTCAAAGCAATTATTCAATTCTGACCCAAGTTTGAGATCGACCCAATAATGAAATTCCAATATATCCACGCAGCGTTAATCGGTTGCCCTTAGGATTAATTTTAATTTTGCCTGAATAGACATTGCCTGATAGTGGATCGAGAACATGCCCTGCAACGTATTCACTTGGATTATCTGGGCTTTGTTTAAAGTCATCAATAATTTTCAAGCCAACGATGGGTGCATCTTTAAGATTGCCCTTGCATTTATGACAATAACCCACTAAAGGGCTGTTGGGTAAAGGGCGGGTATTATAAATTTTACCGCTATAAGTACCATTTGGATTTTTACTGATTTCAACGTCTGCTCGAGAGTAGCCAGTTTTATCATCAATCGCTTTCCATTTACCAGTAAGATCTGCTGCTTGGGTTAAACCTGTAAAGAGTAGGCAACTGAGCATGACGTGTGCTTTTATTTTCATTGGACATCCTTGTGATGAATTGAGATAGAATAAAAAAAGAGCAAAATATTTTGCTCTTTTTTAAATTAAAATCAATAGGTTAAAGGATTAAAAAACAAATATAAATCCATGGAATGTCGATTAATTAACTTAAATGCTCACCAAAGAGATTCAATGCTTCTTTTGCCGTGAACTGATATTTTTTATTGCAGAATTGGCAATCCATTTCGATTGGATTTTGGATTTCCAAAGTTTCCTTCACTGCATCCAAACCAATTTGAATCAATGCATTTTTACATTTATCACGTGAACAAGTGCAGTTAAATTGAAGCTGTTCAACATCAGGTAGACGCACTTCTTCTTCATTATATAAACGATAAAGGATTTCTTGTGCCGTTAAGTCGGTTAACTCTTCAGGTTTAAGGGTTTGGGTCAACATAATCAAACGTGGCCACAAATCTTCATCTACACGTTGTTGTTCTTCTTCATTATTACGTGGTAATAACTGAATCAGTAATCCCCCCGCATTGTGATGCGTACTTGCCAATACAATACGTGTTGGAATTTGTGCAGAAAGGTCATAGTACTGCATCAAGCAACCGGCAAGGGTAGGTTGATCCAGAGGAACAATCCCCTGATAGCGTTCACCGAATTCAGGTTCAATGTTGATAAATAAAACAGGCTGTTGCAGTGTGCTCAACACTGTACTGCTGTCTTCACTCAACATAAAGTGTGGATCTTCTTCATAATCTGCAAGTGCACGTACATCACCTAAATGATTACACTCCGCCATTGCCCATTTAAATGTACCTTGGGCTTGGATTTGTAAGCTAATACGTCCTTTTATTTTTAATGTGCTTGCCAACAATGCAGTAGCACTCAACATTTCACCGAGTAAGATACGCACAGCAGGCGCATAATTACGTTGTGACAAAATGGTTTGTAGAGCAGTATCCAAATGCACAATCTCACCACGCACAGGGCTATCTTCAATATAAAAACGTTGACGTAAATCAGACATAAAATTCTCCAAATCCCTGTTTAGATGGTGACGATATTATAAATCACAAGTTCATTTCACCCTAAAAACGCTGCTTCTTAAAGTTAATTTTCGTCATCACGTGCAATATTGATACGATCATACTGAGGAGATGCTTTTTCAGCTTGAGTTGCAGGTCGTTCTAGACCTGATTCATCCAGATCCGGCATATCTTTATATTTTTCTAAATTTTGATGTTCTACTTGAGCATCACTTTCAAATAGGTGTTCAAGTTCGGAAATGAAATCACGGTAACTTTCAAAAACTTTTTGCTCATCAGTATAAATGCGCTGTTGGCGTGCCAAAAGTTCTTCATCATAGTTTCTAAACAATTCTACACTTTTATAGGCTTCTTCTTTACTCATGCCTAATTCACAGAGTGTTCGATAGCCCATACCCAAAGAGGTTAAATACGTTTCGCGCCATATATGTTTTACACCCACATCTCGAAGCAAGTGCATATGATAACGGTCACGAGCACGCACCAATAATGTCAGATGAGGATAGTTCAATAGAATATGGCGAGAAACATTCATTGAGTCCTCAACATCGTCAATCGCCAAAACAAAAACTTTGGCCTGTTCTATCCCGGCTGAACGTAATAGATCAGGTTGTGTCACATCACCATAATATAAGGTACCGCCATAACGTCGAACAAAGTCAATTTGCTGTAGATTGTTGTCAATTGCGGTAAACGTAAAATGACGAATACGTGCTAAACGTGCGACGATTTGTCCAACCCGACCAAATCCCGCAATAATTAAGGCAGGATGCTCATTGGGAATATCATCATATTTAGGTGCAGTATTCTTATTGATCAAAGGCAATAGCCAACTGCTTACCAGCCAAAATACAATGGGTGTGAAAATCATAGACAACGTTACAATCAAGGTGATCGGTTCCAAGATTGCTTCAGTAAGTACTTTTTCACTCTTGGCGACATTCAAAACCACAAATGCAAATTCACCACCTTGAGCCAAACAGGTTGCAACCATCAAGCTGTTGGTCCAAGTCATTTTTTTATAGCGTGCAATGGCAAGCATGGTCAGCAATTTAATCAGGATTAAACCAATTGCCCCGCCAACGATCAACAGTGGCATGTCTAGAATTAATGAGATCTGTGTAGTCATGCCCACCGTCATAAAGAAAAGACCGAGCAATAAGCCTTTAAATGGCGCAATACTGGCTTCAAGTTCGTGACGGAATTCTGAGTCTGCCAGCAATACCCCTGTTAAAAATGCACCTAATGTTGTGCTGATCCCCAAAGTATCCATTAATAAAACTACACCCAGAACGATAAACAATCCTACTGCGGTGATGAGTTCTGTAGCCCCACTTTTTGCCACAAAACGGAAAAATGGACGCATGACATAACGGCTAAATAGAAATAAACCTGTGAATGTTGCCACTATCGCAGCAAAGTAAGCTACGCCATGATGACTGGATTCACTGCCTGCCAAAAGCGGAATGATCGCAAGCAGGGGAATAGCAGCTATGTCCTGAAAAAGCAAAATAGAGAAAGACTGTTGACCGTGAGTGGTGTTCAGCTGTTGTTTTTCTTCCAAAAGCTGTAAAACAAAAGCAGTTGATGACAATGCTAGAGCAAAGCCGATAACAAAACTGGCTGGAAGTGATTGTTGAAAGAGCAAAAAGAGAGTGCCCATCAGCACCACACCTGTCAAAATGACCTGTAAACTCCCCATCACAAAAATCGACTGACGCATTTCCCATAAGCGCTGCGGACGAAGTTCCAAACCAATCAGAAACATCAGCAGAATCACGCCAAACTCAGCGAGATGCATGATTTCTTCCGGGTCATTGGCAATATTCAGTGCGCTTGGACCGAGCAATATTCCTGTAAATAAATAACCCAGCACAGTTGCAATGCCGAATTTTTTCCCGAGAGGAACAAGGATTAGAGCTGCACCAAGAAAAATGGTGATTTGGAGTAACAATGACATTCACGTGCCTTACATTATTTTCTTTCTCAGGAAATTGTAGCTTGATTTTGTGACTGACTTGGAGATATTTATTGAGAAAATGCTTTTTATATTAACCAAAAATAAAAGATCTGAAATCTCAGGAATAAATATAAAGTTTTGAACTGAATGTTCAAACAGCGCAAATCAGTCATTTTCTAAAATAATTCAAGCCATATGAACAAATTAAAGATTTCATGATATTTCTTATTGAGATTAAAGTACTTGATCGGCTTTCAATGGAGCAACTTTCTCAATATGAATGCAAATTGTTGAAGAACATCATCAGTAAACATCTTTGGCAAGCATATCGATACTGGATATTTTAGATGACTTTACTGATTTTTATACTCCGTTGAATCAAGAGCATTCTGCTTACAAATACGAGCAACAGTCAGATTATCTTCAGTCATCAAAAGTTAATTCATTGCATCTTATAGAGATATAAATGAATTTTCATAAAAATTTCAAATGGCTTTATTTAAGTACGATTTGAAAAACAAAAGTATAAGTTGGACAATTCTTCATATTTGATTGAAGAATCAGATTGACATAAGTTTAAGTCTGTTATGCCTATCATTATACAAAACTTTCTTCTTCAATCATTTAACTCAATTCCTGCGGATCAACATCAATCGTTACTTTCATTGTAGATGGTTTTTGCTGCAACAATACTGGCCACCATTGATGGATATAAAAATGCATCTTTGCCCGATCTTGGGAAAGCAAAACCACATGTGCCTGATAACGACCTGCTTTACGCTCCATCGGAGCGGGAATCGGTCCCCAAATATCAATTAAACGATCTTCTGACATTTGACGAAGCAATTGCGTCATTTCAGTCAAAAACTTTAAATTTTTTTCCTGATGCTTGGATTCACACCGAATCAAGCTGGCATAGCGAAAAGGAGGAAGCAAAGCCGCTTGACGATCTTTTAAAGTTTGCTTGGCAAAGGTTCGATAGTCGTTGTGAATCAAGGTATTTAATAAAGGATGATCAGGTCGAAGTGTCTGTAAATAGACCTCACCTTTGTTTTCTCCACGACCTGCCCGACCTGCAACTTGAATAATCAATTGAGCTGTACGTTCTGTTGCTCGAAAGTCGACACTGAGTAAACCTGCATCAATGTCCAATATCGCAACCAAGGTGACATAAGGGAAATGATGTCCTTTGGCGAGCATCTGAGTGCCAAGTAAAATCGTAGGTTCGCTTTTTTGAATCTGATCATAGATTTTCTGCCAACTGCCGACACGGCTGGTTGAATCCCGATCAACCCGAAGTACGGGAAAATGAGGGAATAATTCAGTTAAGGTTTCTTCAACCTTTGCTGTTCCCATACCGATGGGTTTTAATTGTTGTTGGTTGCATTGTGGGCAGGCATCGGGCAGACGATTAATCGTCCCACAGTGATGGCAGTGTAAATGCTGATAAGGTTTCACATGTAAGGTAAAGTGTGCATCACAATTTGGGCAGTTGGCTTGCCATCCACAACTTTCACAGATCAATACAGGTGCGTAACCCCGACGATTCAAAAAGATTAAGACCTGTTCTTTTTTCTCTAAACGCTTTTTAATCTCGCTGATGAGAACATCGCTTAAGCCATGCTGCTTCTTTGCAACTTTTAAATCAATCAAGTGCATTTTCGGCATAATCGCGGCGCCTGCACGCTGATTTAATTCAATACGCGTCAGCTTTTCTTGACGAGCCAGATAATAACTTTCAATACTGGGTGTGGCAGATCCTAAAACGATCGGACAATTTTCTAGATGAGCACGATATAACGCAACATCACGGGCATGGTAGCGGAAGCCTTCTTGTTGCTTAAATGAAAGATCGTGCTCCTCGTCCAGAATGATTAAACCGAGGTTCGGCAAAGGCGTATAAATCGCAGAACGCGTACCCAAAATAATGGAGGCTTTACCTGTTTGAGCATGTTGCCACGCTTGTAAACGTTTGCTGTCATTTAAACCGGAGTGAAGTAATGCAATATTACAATGAAAGCGTGACTGAAAACGGCTGATGGTTTGCGGGGTTAAGCCAATTTCAGGAACCAAAACAAGCACTTGTTTGCCTTGTTTTAAAATTTCATGCATTACTTGTAAATAAACTTCGGTTTTACCACTTCCCGTTAAACCATCCAACAAAAACGCCTGATATTTCTTTTGGGCTTTTAGAATAGTTTGAATGGCTTTCTTTTGGTCTTCATTGGGGGTAAGTGGCATCTGTGCCAATTGAACTGGCTCAGGCTCAATATTTTGTGGTTCAAGAGCAAATTGAATAATTGCTTTTTTCTCAAGCACTTTTAATGTTGCTGTTTCAATACCACTCAGATTTAGGATATTTTCCTGTGTCCCTTTCGGATGCAGTTTAAGAATTTTATAGGCATCTTGCTGTTTTTCGGAACGCTTTACTTTGTCTTCAGCATTTAAATCAATCACTTTCCAAATACGTGCCAGTAAATCATAAGGTTTACCTTGGCGTAATAGTGTGGGGAGGGCAGTTTGAATCACTTCACCAATTGGAAATTGGTAATATTGTGATGACCATGTCAATAAATTTAAAACTTTACTGTCTAGAATGGCGTGATCATCTAATAGTTCAGTAATTGTTTTGAGTTTAAAATGCGAATCCACAGGTTCATCAACAGATATTTTTTTTACAATCACGCCAACAAGGTTTTGTCGTCCGAAAGACACTGCTACCCGTGCACCGACTTCCGCTTGTGCATACTGTTCAGCACTCACTTGATAGTCAAAACAGTCATTCAAATATACTGGAACAGCAACTTGAACTCGATAAATAATTTGTGGTGTGGCAATGGTATTCGGCATTTTAAATTCAGTGGCTCATTAATTTAGTGAGGCTGTGATGAAATTGTTTCATGTCCATATTCGGCTTGTGTTAGAGTGTAACCGTCATTGATAGACATGAATATGAATGATTTATAGGGTATGACGCAACAGCGTAATCAAAAAATTTGGGAAAATTAGAGCATAACAATGCCAGCATATCAATTTACTGCGCTTGATGCTTCAGGAAAGCAGCACAAAGGCGTGTTAGAAGGCGATTCAGCACGTCAAATCCGTCAACAATTACGGGATAAAGAATGGATTCCCGTAAGCGTAGATGCTGTGGAACAAAAAGACAAAAATAAAAGTTCGGGTTTGTTTCAACGTAAATTTTCAGCCTATGATTTGGCACTCATGACACGTCAGCTTTCCGTTTTGGTTGCTGCTGCAATTCCACTTGAGGAAGCTTTACGTGCCGTTGCCAAGCAAAGTGAAAAAGTGTACGTGCAAAATCTTTTACTTTCTGTACGTTCCAAAGTTCTAGAAGGGCATTCCTTGGCACAAGCGATGCAACAAATAGGGCGTTTCCCTGATTTATATATTGCGACAATTGCTGCGGGTGAACGTTCGGGGCATTTAGACTTAATTTTAGACCAACTTGCAGACTACACTGAAAACCGCTTTGCGATGCAAAAGAAAATTCAAGGTGCAATGATCTATCCGATTATTCTGATGTTTATGTCTTTTGCAATCGTTATGGGCTTGATGACCTATGTCGTTCCAGACATCGTCAAAACCTTTGATCAAAGCAAACAGGCTTTACCCTGGATTACGGTGGCTTTGATGAAAGCCAGTGAAATTATCCGACAGGCTTGGCCATTTATGTTGGTGACCAGTGTGGTGGGGATATTCTTATTGATTCGTTTCTTGCGAACATCTGCAGGGCATTATGCTTTTGATCGTTTAACACTCAAACTGCCATTAATTGGTAAATTATCCCGTGGTATAAATGCCGCACGTTTTGCCAGTACCTTATCCATTCTCACTCAATCAGGCGTGCCGTTGGTCGATGCTTTAAAAATTGGTGCAGCCGTGAGTAGTAATTGGTTCATTCGTGATGCAGTCAATGTTGCTGCTGAAAAAGTGACAGAAGGTGGGAATTTGGCAACGCAATTGGAGCGCTGTGGTTATTTCCCACCAATGATGGTACAAATGATTAAAAGCGGTGAGGCTTCTGGTGAGTTGGATCGAATGTTAAGTCGTGCATCGGATATGCAGGATCGAGAAGTATCTTCATTTATTTCAACTTTATTGGCCTTATTGGAACCGTTAATGTTGGTATTTATGGCGGGTATTGTTTTAGTGATTGTAATTGCGGTCATGTTGCCAATCGTCAATATGAACAATATGATTTAAGCCAATTATTTTTATAAAGAATAGAGAGTAAGTAGATGCTACGTAAGATGAATGGGACTCGTCAGTCTGGTTTTACCTTAATTGAAGTGATGGTTGTGATTGTGATTTTAGGTGTGCTTGCTGCTTTGATCGTGCCGAATGTGATGGGACGCGGAGAAAAAGCCAAAGTTGATACCACAAAGATTACTTTAAAAGGTGTGGCTGGTGCGCTTGATCAATATAAACTGGACAATGGTCATTATCCGAACAGCCAAGAAGGTGGTTTAGATGCCTTGGTCAACCAACCTGCAACAGCGAAGAACTGGTTGCCAGGTGGTTATGTTAAAGGTGGTTATCCGAAAGACAGCTGGGACAATGATATTCAATATGTCATTCCTGGTTCAGAAGGTCGTAAGTTTGATTTATATTCTTTTGGTGCCGATGGTAAACAGGGCGGTGAAGGCAACGATGCCGATATTTATTACCAGCCATAATTAAAATTAAAAGTATTTTCACAGTACTTTATGGAATTAATCACTTCACTTTATCGAGTTAATAAATGTGGAGTGAAGTGATAATATTTCTTATTTGATATAAAGGTTTTAAGTTATTGAAATTTAATAATTACATAAAATAATTGATATTTGAGATTTATAGTAAGAATTATTCCCATATTTGATAGTTACAAGAATGTTAAATTGTGAATAAAAATAGACTTTTTATTTAGTTAAAAGCTTGCATAATAGTTCTCAAGGCAATTTAAATTGCTTGGAGGATGAGATGAAAGCATTATTATTATCAGATGAAATTAGCCAATTTCATTGGACGATGCTCAAATCTGTTCTTTTAATTTTGAGCTTATTACCCATTAGCCAGTTTTTTTTAAACCTTTGGCAAAATGCCGATGCCAGCAGTCAAATCATGATTGGGTTTATGGCGATTAGCGTATTTAGTGCATTATCTATTATCAGTTTTTATAATGCTTTAAATCTAACGGTGATTCAGTTAAAAACTGAATTCTCATCATTATTAGAACAATATTTAGTACGTTCATACCGCTATGTTCCAATGCTGTTTCTAGCAGCTATGCTGTCATATTTAGTGGCTCAAATTTAATGAATACGTTAAAACCGAGGAAATATCCTCGGTTTTTTTGTTTCTGTGTTTTAACGATTTTGATTAAAAACTAAAATTTTATTCAATCAAGATGGTTGAACAATAAGCGTGGTAATTTTACGCACAATCGATAAAACCAGAAGCAATACTGGAAAGGCAATCAGCCAAGAGATTCCCCACGCTGAAATCCAAGTATGTGCGGAAAAATTGTTGAAGCCCATGCTTCTCAACGTACTAATACATGACACGATAAAGGTCATAATAATAGACAGAAAAAAAGGCAGAACAATTGAGGCGTAACGATTTGGAATTTTTCTTAAATGAAAAGAAGAAGACTGAGGTTTTTGCATTTTTTACTCCGTAAACCAACAAACGCCAGTGCCGTCTCAAAATATTCAAATTTTGATAAAAATAGCTCCAAGCATTGTTGGAGGTATGTTGGCACGTTGATTGACGTAAACGTTTACGGCTTTATGATCAGCACAGTGAATGTAGCACATAACGAGAAACTGTAGAAAGAAAAATCAGTGAATGGCTGATCAGATATAGAGACATATAATTGAATCAGATTCGCCTTTTAAACATTTTATGAATTGAATAATTGTCCCTTTTAAATGATTGATTGTCTGTTTTATATAAGATTGTTGGATTTGAATCTATTTAAGATAGGGGGTATTTACAGCAAAGAATAGAAAGAGGGAAAAACGAATGCAACAAATTGAATGGAATGACTTTGTAAAAGTGGAATTACGTGTAGGAAAAATTATTCAAGCAGAGGTGTTTGAGAAAGCGCGCAATCCTGCCTATATTTTACATGTCGATTTTGGAGTAGAGATCGGTGTTAAAAAATCCAGTGCGCAGATTACCCAACTCTATCAGCCTGAAAACTTAATTGGGAAGCTCGTGGTTGCTGTGATAAATTTTCCTAAAAAACAAATTGGTCCTATTCAATCAGAGTGTTTGGTCACTGGTTTTCATAATCAAGATGGGCATGTTGCCTTGTGTGTCCCAGATTTAGATGTGCCTTTGGGGACCAAGTTACTTTAATACATTATGATATATCCGTACCAAAAACACCTCCTTTATGATGCATAGAGAAGGTGTTTTGATGCGATTGGGGACTGTTTTAGCGTCGTGATTTAAAACTGATATCAACTGCTTTAGGACGATAAAACCAACCTAAAATTAACAATAAAATTGATAAAATCAGAATCGGGTAATCACTAAAACGGGTATACCAAGTTTCACCTTGCATTGCGGGTAAATCCCCACGTAGAACGGCTTTTTGATCTACAGGTGCTTGTTTAACAATATGTCCATTGTGGTCAATAAACGCGGTTACGCCTGTGTTGGTGGCACGAATAAACCAGCGCCCATTCTCTTTGGCACGCATTTGCACCATTTGCAAATGTTGTAATGGTCCTGCTGTTCCTGTAAACCACGCATCATTCGAAACCGTCACTAAAAAGTCACTGTTGATCGCATTGCGACGGGTGAGGTTCGGGTAGGCAACTTCATAGCAAATTGCAGCGGCTAAATCATGTCCTTTGATATTAAAAGGTTTTTGATTCGATGCGCCTTGAGAAAAGCCACTCATTGATGGATCGTTCTGCAAAGCAGGCAAGACCCAAGAGAGTAGTCCAGAAAGTGGAATGTACTCACCAAAAGGCACTAAACGCTGTTTTTTGTATAACCCTGAAGAATCTGCACCAGAAGCCATCATACTGTTGTAGTACATTGGATAACCATTCTTTTTTGATTCTTTCAAATCCCAATAAGGAATCCCTGTTACCCATGCTGTACCCGAGCTTTTGGCTTGCTGATCCATCAAATCCAAAAATTGTTCAATATCTGTTTGAAACAAGGGAATGGATGATTCAGGCCAAACAATAAGATCTCTACCCCATTCAGTACGACTTAAGTTGACATAGATTTCTAGAGTTTTGACTTGGTACTCGGTTAACCATTTTAAATCTTGAGGAATATTACCCTGAATGAGCGATACAGAGAGTGGTTTTTCAGCTTTCGGTTGTACAAAAGTGATAAAAGAAGCTCCCCAAGCGCCAAGTAAAACAACAAGCGCAGGAACAACCCAAAACACTTTCCTATTCAGGATTTCGACCACGGCACAGGCAAGAAGAATAACGGCAAAAGACACCGCAAATACACCAAATAAAGGCGCATAACTATCTAAGAATCGTTCAGTGAATGCATATCCGGCAAATAACCATGGAAAACCGGTGAACACCCATGTTTTAGACCATTCAAAGATGATCCAAAGCGGTGTAAATGTTAATGGAGTTTCAGGGAAAAATCTGCGATAAACCCATGTCTGCACCGCTGTAAACAGCCCCATCACGAAAGCCATCACAGCAATCATCAGTACACTCAGTACAGCGTTGGTATCGCCATAAACGTGGATGGAGGTATAAAGCCAAAATGCACCGACAAACCAGAGCCCAAAGCCGTAACTCAATCCAATCGCAAAGGCCTGCCGAGGAGAGCGACCTTTTAAGCAGGCATACAGCAAAGCAGGTGATAAAATCGCCAGCCACCACCAATAATAAGGTGCAAGAGCTAAGCTAAACACTGCACCTGAGATTAATGAGATGGCTAAGGGGAAAATAAGAGGCAATTGTTTTTGTTGTTGTGATGAATTTAACAGTTTGTCAAAATATGCTCTCATTTACGTACAGCTCGAATCAGATGAATAGTGCGGGCATCTGCTTCAACAATGGTAAATTGCCAATCTTCAAGTTCGACCACTTGACCTTGAAGATCACTCACTAATCCAATTTCCTGAAGCAGCAATCCGCCCATAGTTTCTACTTCATCATCAGAAAATTCAGCATCTAAAACATTGTTAAAGTGTTCAATTGGTGTAAGTGCTTGCACAATCCATGCATTGGCGATGCTATGGGTGGTATCAGGAATGATAAATTGTGCTTCTTCATCGGCATTGTCATGCTCATCTTCAATTTCGCCAACAATTTCTTCAAGAATATCTTCTAAAGTCACCAAGCCAGCAGTTGAACCATATTCATCAATGACAATGGCAATATGGGTCTGAGTATTTTTTAACATTCGCAAAACTTGATCTGATCGCGCACTTTCAGGGACAAATAAAGGCTGGCGCATCAATGCATGGACATCTACACCAGAAGTGCGATTGGTTAAAAATGGCAGCAAGTCCTTGGCCAATAAAATCCCGACCACATTTTCAGGTTGATCCGATGAGAAAACTGGAAAACGTGAATGTGCAGACTCAATCAGCACATCTAAAATATCAAGAAGTTGGTCATCTTCTTGCAAGCTCACCATCGCTGTGCGAGGCGTCATCACTTCACGAATTTTTGTAGCAGGAAGGTCTAACACGCCCTCTAACATTGCCACAGTATCGGGTTCTAAAAAACGACGTGAATCTTGTACTAATTTTAGCAGTTCATCGCGGGTTTCTGGTGCTGTACCTAACCATTTGCGTAAGCCACGCATTCCCCACGATGGGCCTGATTCCTCGTGCATGATCTTTCCTAAAGACTCTTAATATCTAGTAAATGTTTTTTTATCATACCGAAGAAAATACAGATGTCTATCTATTAAATAAGGTAAATAGATGAATGCATGCGTCATTTTTACAGAGATATAACAAGCCTTATTGATTATTTGAGTTTGTGTTAAAATCTTGGGCTGATTTAGCTTTTTTGAGATGAGATATGTCTGAGCCATTGCCTACTGCAAACATTCAATTAAATACACGTGGCTTGCGTTGTCCTGAGCCTGTAATGATGTTGCATCAGGCAATTCGAAAATCTAAATCTGGCGATGTCGTAGAAGTTTTTGCGACAGATAATTCAACCTCTTGGGATATTCCTAAGTTTTGTATGCATTTAGGACATGAGTTGATACTACAAGAAGAAGTATTGGATGATGCGGGCAATAAAGAATTTCATTATCTCGTCAAAAAAGGTTAATTCTTCAATAAAGATGAAATCATAGAACATTGGTTGAGGCAGATGCATAAACATAAGATTATTGTTCTTATCGAGTGCATCCGACTATCGCTATTCACCAGCTAATCAATGTTTAAAAGCCAATCAGCAAATAAAGCTTTATGTAATCTTGAATACAAAAATGAGAGATAAAGCTTTTAAAAATAATTGATAATTGTGATACAGATTTTGAATAAATTCTTTCTAAAATCAATTACAAATGAGATTGTCTAGAAAGTTGGATAATCTTTGTACTTGGCTTTAGTTATTTTATATTTTTGATAAATATAAGAAAATATTAAATTTTACAAAATTTCAATGACAGTTTTTTGACTTTTGAGTATAATCTAAACACATTTGTTAATAATAATTAAATCATTCTAATGAATAGTTTAGTCAATAGTATTTATAAAGTATTGGATCAATTAGGATTAACCGCTCAAAAAAGAGCTTTGCACATTCAGTTTAGTAATCCTGATTTGACCGCCCAAGTGTTCTTGCAACGTATTGATGGACAACATGCCATCAATCAAGGCGTGTCTGTGGAATTGATCTGTCTTGCGACCTCCGCAAATATTCCTCTCAAACAGTTTATCGGTTGCCAAGCTGCAATCGACCAAGTCATCGACCGAGGACAACTGTTCCGTACCACAGGCATCATTACCGAAGCCTCACAGGGGCAGAGCGATGGCGCACTGACGATCTATAAGCTCAAACTTGAAGATGCAACGTCACTGTGGCACAAACGCCGTAATAGTAGAGTGTTTCTGAATAAGTCAGTGATTCAAGTCATTGAAACAATTCATAAAGAATGGCAGAAAAAAAGTCCGCTGTTTGCTGCGAGTCTGAGTTTAGACAAAAGTGGTCTAACTAAAGACTACGATGTTCGCCCATTGATTATACAGATGAACGAAAGCGACCACGATCTGCTCACGCGTTTGATGAGAAGCGAAAATTTAAGCTGGCTGATTGATGAAGCAGAACCCCATGTTGCCAGCACCTCAGCACCGATCCAAG
>NZ_JADVOP010000003.1 GCF_016508585.1 Acinetobacter baumannii | reverse complement strand
AATGGAAGCAACGGTTCAACGGTGATTGGTAAAGATGGTGTTTCGGTTAAAGACGGTTCAGGCAATACCATTGCTGCTGTAGACAACACTGCGTTGACAGTTAAAGATGGAAGTGGCAACACTCAAACCAGCATTAACCAAGCGATCAATACCTTGAATGCAGCACAGGGTGAAACAGACAAGTTTGCAGTGAAGTACGACAAGAATGCTGATGGCAGTGTGAACTACAACAATGTCACTTTAGCTGGTACGAATGGCACAACAATCAGCAATGTAAAAGCGGGTGCAGTGAATTCAACATCAACAGATGCGATCAATGGAAGCCAATTATATGGAGTTGCCAACAACGTTAAGAATGTGATTGGTGGATCAACGACCATTGATGCAACGACTGGTGCGATCACAACAACTAATATTGGTGGCACGGGCTCAAACACAATTGATGGTGCAATCAGCAGTATCAAAGATTCATCGACAAAAGCGAAGACTACAGTAACTGCAGGAGATAACGTTGTGGTTACTCCAGGCACAAATGCAGACGGTTCAACAAACTACCAGGTTGCTACAGCAAAAGACTTAAAAGTTGATTCTGTAAAAGCGGGTGATACGGTTCTGAATAATGCGGGTATCACTATCGGTAATAATACCGTTGTCTTGAACAATACTGGGTTGACCATTGCTGGTGGACCGAGTGTAACCACAGCAGGTATTGATGCGGGTAATAAAACCATTAAAAATGTTGCAAATGCAGTGAATGCAACAGATGCAGTCAACAAAGGGCAATTGGACAGTGCAATTAACAATGTCAACAACAATGTTAATGAACTTGCCAACAATGCCGTTAAATATGATGACGCATCAAAAGACAAGATTACACTGGGGGGGGGCGCAAATGGTACAACGATCACGAATGTGAAAGATGGTACGGTTGCGCAAGGTTCTAAGGATGCTGTCAATGGCGGTCAATTGTGGAATGTTCAACAACAAGTTGATCAGAATACAAGCGACATTAGCAATATCAAAAATGATATTAACAACGGTACTGTAGGTCTGGTGCAACAAGCAGGTAAAGATGCACCTGTGACTGTTGCAAAAGATACGGGTGGCACAACTGTGAATGTTGCTGGTACAGATGGTAATCGAGTAGTGACTGGTGTTAAAGAAGGCGCAGTGAATGCAACATCTAAAGATGCAGTCAACGGTAGCCAGCTGAATACTACCAATCAAGCGGTTGTGAACTATCTTGGCGGTGGAGCAGGTTATGACAACATTACGGGTAGCTTCACAGCACCAAGTTATACGGTAGGTGACTCGAAACATAACAATGTTGGTGGCGCAATTGATGCATTGAACCAAGCAGATCAAGCATTGAATAGTAAAATTGACAATGTCAGCAACAAGTTGGATAACGCATTCCGTATTACCAACAACCGTATTGATGATGTCGAGAAAAAAGCCAATGCAGGTATTGCAGCTGCGATGGCGCTGGAGTCAGCACCTTATATACCAGGTAAATATACCTATGCAGCAGGTGCAGCTTACCATGGCGGTGAAAATGCAGTTGGTGTGACCTTACGTAAAACGGCAGATAATGGTCGTTGGTCAATTACAGGTGGTGTTGCCGCAGCATCTCAAGGTGATGCAAGTGTACGTATCGGGATCAGTGGTGTAATTGACTAATTCATGAGACAGGGAAGATCTTCGGGTCTTCCTTTTTCTTCGAAAATTTTTTAAGAGAGAAAAAATGAAAGCATTTAACAAAAAAATTATGTTTGGTGTATTCAGCGGTCTTGTGATGTCATTGAGCCATGCTGCTGAAGTTGAAAGCTCAACGACGCAAGAAATCCATTTTCCTGAAGTAAAAGACAGTTATTTAAAACAAGTGAATCGTTATGAATATGATGATGTCGCACGTTTGGATAAAGGATTAACGAAAGATCAGATTCGACATATATTGGGCAATCCCCAATTCTCTGAAGGATTGTTTGCTGTTAAGACATGGAACTATGTTTTGGATATTCGTGAGCCAAATTCAAATCAATACAAGCGTTGCCAGTTACGAATAGATTTTGATAAACACTACCGTTCAGATAATCTGTATTGGAAAGGAGAACAATGTCAAGGCTTGATGGCTTGGGGAATCAACAATCAATCTGAGACAGAGCAAACGATTTTAGCACCAACAGGACAATCTGCGAGTGTATTATTTTACTTTGATCAAGCGGATAAAAAAGGCGTCAAGAATAATGAAGTGATTAGCAAAATTGCAGATCAGATCAAACAATCTGATGCGAATACCCCAGTTTTTGTGGCTGGCTATACTGACCGTTTAGGTTCATTTCAACATAACCAACGTTTATCAGCACAAAGAGCCAACACTGTTGTTGAGCTATTAAAACAGCAGGGGATTCGAGGCGAGCAAATCCAGTACAGTGCTGAAAATAAAACCGATGTATATCAAAAGTGCACAGGAATCAATAAAAAGATTCAATTGGTTGAATGCCTTGCACCGAATCGTCGAGTCAATATCACATGGTAATTGCTATCTATTCTTTGTAGCATGACTAAAATAAGAAACGATCGATGTTGGCAAGATCGTTTCTTATTTTTTTGTGCGGCTGTTGATCAAAATACCTGAAGATATTGAGATTAAAAGATTTTTTATTGATCGAAAACAATCGAGTATAATCATGATGAAAAAAATAGTATTAACACTGGTTGGATTGGGTTTTGCCTTACATGTACAGGCATTCGATAAGACCCAAGTCAATCTAGCCAATGAGTTTTGGGGGACATGGTCTGTTTACAATGCAAAAACACAATGTACAGAAAGTTATCAATTTACCAAACCGGCTCAATTTATCTATACCACCAAGCACAAGCAAATGGCAGGTGATTTTGCAGTATTAAGAAATGAAAATGCGCAGACCTTAGATGTACTAGCGATGAAAGTAAAAACAGACAATAAAAAAGCAGGCTGTGGTGGGGTGGCTGTAGATTATACCAATGCGGATGTTCGTTTGAGCTTAAAGTGGATATCTGCGAAGACTGCTGAACTGTGTACAGACCGCGAAGGTAAGCAATGTACAGGTTTATATCTGGTCAAACAAAAGCAATGATATTTGGATCATCCATATTTGAGCTTCTTTTTAGAGGCTTTTTATAAAATTAAATTTAGTGATTGTTGTTAAATCATAAATATTATTTATTAAAAAATAAAAAATTATTCATAGAAGTTTTGTGCCTTATCGCGCGTGATAGCGTTATATTAAATCTCAATATTTATTTATCATTAAAGCCTGTTGAAATATAAGTAAACACGTCTTGTTTAAAAAAAGATCATACTCAAGGTCATTGGTTCTACGTTAACTTATAGTATGATGTGTACATATTTCGACTGATTTATTGCTATATCAGTTTTATTTAGCCAGAGTGAATCTTATTCATTTCAAGCTCAAACAATGTTGGAAATACAAATGCCTGACTATCGTTCAAAAACATCGACACATGGAAGAAATATGGCTGGTGCACGTGGCTTATGGCGTGCAACAGGAATGAAAGATGAAGATTTTGGTAAGCCGATTATTGCGGTAGTCAACTCATTTACCCAGTTTGTACCTGGGCACGTTCATCTGAAAGACTTGGGTCAACTGGTTGCTGAACAGATTCAAGCAGCTGGCGGTGTGGCAAAAGAATTCAATACCATTGCCGTGGATGACGGCATTGCTATGGGGCATGATGGCATGCTGTATTCACTGCCTTCACGTGATTTGATTGCAGACTCGGTAGAATATATGGTCAATGCACATTGTGCAGATGCCATGGTCTGTATTTCAAACTGTGACAAAATCACACCCGGGATGTTAATGGCAGCAATGCGTTTAAATATTCCAGTCGTGTTTGTGTCCGGTGGTCCAATGGAAGCAGGTAAAGTAAAAATCCGTGGGACAGAACGTGCAATTGACTTAGTTGATGCGATGGTCGTTGCAGCTGATGATAACTTCACTGATGAAGAAGTAAAAGAATACGAGCGTTCAGCATGCCCAACATGTGGTTCATGTTCAGGTATGTTTACAGCGAACTCCATGAACTGCTTGACTGAAGCATTAGGCTTATCATTGCCAGGAAACGGTTCGACTCTAGCGACACATGCCAACCGTAAAAAATTATTTGAAAAAGCAGGGCAATTGATTGTTGAACTGGCTAAACGCCATTATGAACAAGATGATTACACGGTATTGCCACGTTCAATCGCAACAAAAGCATCTTATGAAAATGCCATGACCCTTGATATTGCAATGGGGGGATCAACCAATACCGTATTGCATTTATTGGCAGCAGCAAATGAGGCAGGGGTTGATTTCACCATGGACGATATTGATCGTTTATCACGTAAAGTGCCTGTATTGTGTAAAGTTGCACCTGCAAAACATGATGTACATATGGAAGATGTGCACCGTGCAGGTGGAATCATGTCGATTCTTGGTGAACTGGATCGTGCAGGTTTATTAGATACCTCGGTATATACTGTACATGAGCGCACCTTAAAAGATGCATTGGATAAATGGGATATTATTCGTACAGAAGATCCCGTGGTATATGAATTCTTCCGTTCAGCACCAGGCGGTGTTCCAACTCAAACTGCATTCTCACAAAACCGCTATTACCAGACTTTAGACGGTAACCGTGAAACAGGTGTGATTCGTAATGCTGAACATGCCTTCTCTAAAGATGGTGGCTTGGCAGTATTGTATGGCAATATTGCTGTAGATGGCTGTATTGTCAAAACTGCGGGTGTTGATGATTCAATCTTAAAATTCAATGGGACTGCGCGGGTATTTGAAAGCCAAGATGCTGCAGTAGATTCAATTTTAGGACATGAAATTAAAGCAGGTGATGTAGTTGTCATCCGTTATGAAGGACCACGTGGTGGACCGGGTATGCAAGAAATGCTTTATCCGACCAGCTATTTAAAATCAAAAGGTTTAGGTAAAGAATGTGCTTTACTGACAGATGGTCGTTTCTCAGGGGGGTCTTCAGGTCTTTCAATTGGACATGTATCACCTGAAGCTGCGGAAGGCGGTATGATTGGATTGGTTGAAGACGGCGATTTGATTGAAATCGATATTCCAAATCGTCGCATCAATCTTGCTGTTGATGAGGCAACTTTAGCGACTCGACGTAAGCTCCAAGATGAAAAAGGTTGGCAGCCAGCTGAAGAACGTCCTCGCAAGATTTCAAAAGCATTGAAAGCATATGCGATGCATACTACCAGCGCTTCAAAAGGCGCTGTGCGTGAAATCTAAGTGCTAAAAGCAAAATAAGGCAGTAGATCAAGATAAAAAGCATCGATCAATGGGTGCTTTTTTATTGAATTGACCTAATCGTTTAAATTTTATCGGGTTTTGGGATATTGATCATTCAGAACCGAATTGCTATAAATTTGCTTATGACTGATCGACATCAATTTTTTCAGCATCTTCAGTGAATGAATGATATGCTTGAACGAGTTTCAGTCAGTTTTCTCTCATTTATTTAGTGCTTATTTTGAGGCTCTTCCCATGTCACTGCTACGCCGTTGGTTTGATCCAATCCGATCGAGTTGGTTTTACCAAAAACCGGTTCGCCAAGAGGTGTTATCTACGGAACAGGGGTTGAGTATCTATCTACGTTTAGATGACGTGTATAGTTATCTTGCAGTACAACAATTGACCCAATTGGATGATATTTTAACTGATGACTTAAAACCCTTGAAGGTGATTATTTCCAATACTTCGGCAGAACCCCCCAATGGGATGACTCTAGAAGAATGGCGCAATTATTCTTTAGAAGATGCCAAAATCCTAGCCAACCAACACCGTTTTAGCTATGATGATGAAAAACCAGAACAACCCTCTCCAGAAGCATTAAAACAAGCAGAAATCATTCTGAGAAACACACCGCTTACAGGTCAGAACTTTCTTTATTTACTCGAAGACGTATTTCATATGCTGTGGCAACAACAGTATGGAAAATTACGAACTTTGTTTGTGATGGCAAGTCAACATCAAAGACCACAAAATTTCCCTGAACGTATTTTTAGCCACACCCCTATTCTAGAAAGTTATTTTGAATTTGGTGGGCGAAAGTATCATGCAGTGGATGACTTATTGCGTTTAACGCGGCGTTTAAAACAACAAAAATTATTGACGGGTAATCCCATTTTTTTAATCAATCATATCGAATGGCGTGAGCATTTGATGAGTGATGCAGAAGAGCTTGCTGAAATCCAGTCCATGCATCCAGAACTTGATTTATATATTGCCTTAGAAGATCCAATCAGTTGGTTATTATTGGCTTACATTAAAGAAGAACTCGCTAATTATTATAATATTCAATTGAATTTATATCCTTTGAGCTATCACGGTCGAGATTCTTTTGACTGGAGTTTGGCAACACGCCTGTCCAAGCGTTCGGAAGTTAAATTCACTCCATTTTGCCGTCCAACCGCTGAAGGCACTCTCAATATGGCACAGTTATATTATAGTGTGCCGGAAGAACAGCGTGTGGATGTGATGTATGATATTTTACAAGCTGTATGGACCAAAGGGCGTGATTTGTCTTTTAAGCCGCACTTACAGCAAATGCAGCAGGATCTTGCAATTCAAGATTTAACAGATCTTGATGTTGAGCCCTTATTGAAAGCCAATGATCAACAATGTGCTGAGAAACATCAACCCGATTTTCCTGTTTTAGAGTTGCGAATTGAAGGAAAGCGTTACGTATTTAATAGTCTATATCGCGTTTGGATGATTGAAAGTATTTTTAGTAATGTGTTAGAACATAAGTATAAAACTGAAAATGAGTTAGAACGAGCTCAACATATGAGCGAAGCACAGGATGCAGAAAAAACCAATGATCAAAAAAGAGAAGTGTGAATCTTTGGAACAAGTCCGTGATCGAATCGATCACTTGGATCAAGAGTTGATTGAATTAATTGCAGCACGTCAATATTATGTGGATCAGGCAGTTCGATTTAAACGCACAGCTGAAGATGTACAATCACCAGAGCGTGTACAACAGGTGATTAATAAAGTACGTCAAAAAGCCATGGATGTGGGAACGAATCCGGATTTGATCGAAATGCTTTACCGGGAAATGATTCAGCATTTTATTCAGCGAGAATTAAAAGAAATTCGCCCATAATTGTGCAATAATTTTATTTTATATTTCATCATTTATTTTACTTTAGAGAACGATATGAAAAAAATTATTTTAATCTGCATAACAACAATGTTGAGTCAGTATGCACTTGCAGAAAATTGGAAATTAATCATTAAAGATCCAGATGGAAGCTTTTATTTAGATACCGATCGCCTTGTGAAAAAAGGCAAAACAGTCGATTATTGGGCAAAGTTTGTTGCTGATGCCGATAATGAAGAACTTGAAATGAAAAAAGGTGACTATACCTTATCGCATAATTTAGACCATTGTGTAGAACGCACGACCAGTATTAGTTTAGTTGAAGATTACTTAAAAAATGGTGAATTGATCAACCGAGATGACGAAGCTTCTGATCCAAGCACGGTGGATGATGATGAAATCAATTTGGCTTTCTTTAAATCAGTCTGTAAATCATGATGGACATCTGGATTTATTTTAAATTTTAAACATATTTAAAAACGAAAATCCCTTTTTGGATAAAAGGGATTTTTTATGAATAAAAATCCAGATATCTAGTGGCAATCATTTCTAAGCAAGGTTGTTTTTTTGCACCTGCAATTAAATTCCCCAATCCAACTCTGTCTGAGTAATTTTATTGATCACTGTCTGATATTCAAATCTTTTACACGCACACCACAACTGCATGAATTCTGTACCAAAATACTGTTTAAAAATGCAATTTTTTTCAAACAGTTGCAATGCTTCAAGCTGATGGACGGGTAAGCGGTGCGGGGTATTGAGGATGTTTAACTTTGCGTTGGTTTGTGCTAATTCGAGTGGTGCATGCAGCCCATGGAGTACACCTGCCAATATGGTGGCGACACAGAGATAGGGGTTTACATCTGCACCTGCAACACGGTATTCCAGTCTTTGGTTATCTTGATCTGCACAGGGTATGCGAATGGCAACATTACGATTATTCAACCCCCAATTGGCTTCAAGTGGCACATGCTGTCCAAATTGAAATCTGCGAAATGAATTCACATTTGGCGCCAAAATTGCCATAGACGCTGGCATTAAATCGATTAAGCCTGCAATGATTTTTTGCATGATCAAGTTCGGCTGTTTAGACGAATCTAATTGGAAAATATTATTTTGATATTGATTGAGTATGCTCATATGAAAATGCATACCACTGCCTGCTTTGGACAGATTGGGTTTTGCCATAAAACTCGCTTGCAAATGGTGCTTTACAGCAATTTGACGAATCATGCGTTTAATTGCCATGATGTCATCACAGAGTTTTAAAAGATTATGGCTATGTTGAATATTCAGTTCAAATTGTCCTGAGGCACTTTCAGCAACAATTGCGGTGAGTTCGATATTTTGTCGTTTTGCTTCCTGCTCAATTTGTTGAAGAATACGATGAAAATCAGGGGGTGTATCCACATCAAAGCACTGAGTCTGATGAGTTTGAGCATGTTCTTGTTGGCTTGATAAATAAAACTCGATTTCACCTGCCATGACAGGAAAATAGTGTATTTGGTGTAGTGTTGTTAAGATTTTTTTGAGCAGATTACGGGGTTCTACCATACAATCCGAACCATCATCCGACTGCATGCTTAGTAACAGTTGTGCATGTTGGGTAGGGTGATCTGCACAAGATTTTAAACTGCCTGAGACAGGCATACATAAGCGGTCAGGCTCTCCGATATATTTACCCAGACCACTTTCTTCCACCACCTGACCATTCAAATTCATCGCATAAATCGACAGTGGGAAATAACAGCCTTTGTACAGCGAGTGGAGTGCATTCACCTCAATACGCTTCCCACGAATATGCCCATTTAAATCATGTAAACAAATATCGATAAAACGCGTTTCTGGGTAATTTTCTAAGTATCGTTGTGTTTCAAGATAAAAATCATTGTTGTCCTGATGCTCGAATAACAATGTTGTGGGGAAAATTTTTGTAGAACTTTGAATCGGCATATTCATGGTCAATACATCCAAAATGGGATGCAAAAAGTATAGAAAGCTTGGTTTAAACAGTAACGTAAAATGATCGTAAATTCTTTGTCCAGAAAAAATGATGTGCGTGAGGATGGAGCCTCAATTAAATATTGAGGCTCCATCCTGAAAACAGTGATATTTCAAATCCGCAGATTGGCATAGCATGACCTCAATATAGAGAGGTAAAGCGAGATGATGGGTTTTGTCATAGGTGTATTTGCAATCGCAGGGATGATTAAGGGAACCATTGGGCTTGGCTTACCTGCGGTATCGATGGGTTTATTGAGTTTAGTCATCAGTCCATTTCAAGCGGCAACACTGTTGATTATTCCTTCAATGGTCACCAATTTTTGGCAGTTATTTGCTGAAGGAAATGTGTGGCGGTTAGTCTGTCGCTTTTATCCATTATTATTGGGGATTATTGTCGGCTCGATCTGGAGCATTTTCCCGACCTTAGGACATTCTCATGGCAGCTTTCATAGTGAGGCGCTCTTAGGAGCAATGTTGGCGTTGTATGGGATTTATGGTTTATTTGCCAAACGAATGCCAAATCTGGAACCTCATGAAAAATGGCTTTCTCCAATCATTGGATATTTAGGCGGTGCTTTGACTGTTGCCACAGGTGTCGTAGTGATTCCAGTTGTACCTTATTTGCAATCTCTGCATTTAAAGCGTGATGATTTGGTTCAGTCTCTAGGGTTGGCTTTCACGGTTTCAACGGTATGCCTTGCGATTTTCCTGCATCAAAATCCTGTTGAAAATATTCCGATTGATTATAAATTATCACTGATTGCTTTAATTCCATCATTGCTTGGCATGTGGGTGGGAACAAAGATTCGCTATCGAATTCCAGAGCAAAAATTCCGTAAAGTTTTCTTTTGTGGCTTGGTGACTTTTGGATTGTATTCTGTATTACATCAGTTTGGTGTGCTCTAAATATCTCTTCGGAGATTCTTGAGTTACTGAGATCAATAGGGTCTTATTCAATTTAAGACTGTGGTATCTCATCTAAAATCAGTTTGGTTTTCTGTGAAATTAAAAATTGGACAAAGTGCTGATAGGCTGTTGGTAGTTCATCAAAATTCTGTGCAGCCAATTGCAATTGACGTTTTGCCCATTCACCCACCAATTCGATTTGATGAAATGGATAATGTTGATTTAATCTGATTGCAGCACGCTTTGGCATAATCGCAATACCGACGCCGTTGGCGACCACCTGAGCAATTGCTGCAAAATTGGGTAATCTTAATCGATACTGAATTGCACAATTGAGTAATTTTGCCTGATTTTCAATGGATTGCTGTAGGGAGTGATATTGCATTAGACCAACGAATGGATAATTCATCGCATCAATCAATTTTAATTCTTGGCTTTGTTGAAGTTCATGATTGGGAGGGCAAATCAGTACCAACGGATCATCTGAAAACTCAAGTGTCTGTAGCTGATGGTGATTAAAAAAGCTCGAAATCAAACCTAATTTTGCATTGCCTTTTTCAATGGTCTGGATAATCTCATTGCTTTCCGCTTCTCGTAGGTCTATCTGAATCTGCGGATTTTCAACCAAATACTGCGGTAACAATAGCGGCAAATATTCGCTTTGCGCGGATGAATTACACCATAAGGTCATATGGTTACTCAGTCCTTGCGTATAGGGCGACATGGCGTGTTCAAGTTGCTTGGCTTGTTGGATCAACCTTAAAGCCTGTTCCGCAAAAGTTTGTCCTGCGATGGTCAGTTTAACCCCCGAGGCATGGCGAGTAAAAAGACGTGTTGTATAGTGCTGTTCGAGCTTTTTTATGCGTTCACTGGCCGCTTGCAATGAAATAGAAGAGCGTTCAGCACCTTTGGTCAGACTTCCTGTGTCCACGATATTGATAAAGAGTTGCAAATCGAAGAAGTCTAGGCGCATGCGAATCATAAGGGGGTTCAAATAAGATGAAAGTATAGCTGAATAATCATACAAATATACGCTATCTTGTAGATTGTTTCAGAGATACGTGACAGGATTTAAATTTGAACAATAAGGGCATACTCGATGGTGCGGCATGGAAGCAATCGAGTATCTTAAGCCATTCTATTGAAGAATATCATGGCTTTAAATAAAACTGGCTTAACTCATGTTGATCATTTACCTGAGAGATCAATGTGAATGGATGAAAACGCTGAGCGTGTACAAAGATTGAAAACGATTGGTTTATTAGGTGGAATGAGTTGGGAATCTACGGACCTGTCTTATCAACAGTTGAATAAAAGGGTGCAAAAAATTAGGAAAACTGCATTTTGCAAAAATTATCTTGATCAGTGTTGATTTTGCTGAGATAGAAACCTTACAGCGCCAAGGTTAATGAGACGATCCATGCTCAAGCTGCTGTGGATTTTACTTTGTCTTGACCTTTTAAAGGGAGTGCTAGATGCAATAAAAAAGCCCCCGCAGGAGCTTTTTTATTTTTATAAGCAAAGGCTTACATGATTTTCACACCTTGCTGACCTGCAGGGGTAACTTTGAAAATTTCAACTTCAAAGGTAATATTTTTACCTGCAAGTGGATGGTTAAAATCTACTTCAGTGATATCTTCACCAACAGTTTTAACCACACCAAATAAGCTTTGTTTGGCTTTATCTTCAAACTCAATCATATGTCCTTCTACAGGACGCTGTTCGAATTTTACTGTATCAAACTTCTGTACGTTTTCAGGATTCCACGGACCGAAAGCATCTTCAGGAGGAAGGCTGACAGTACGACGGTCACCAGCACGAAGACCAAATAAAGCTTTTTCAAACCCCGGTAATAAGCTGCCATCACCAATAACTAAACTAACAGGTTCTTCACGGCTACGGGTATTATCAATTTCAACACCACTTTCAATCGCAACAGAAAAGTGCAGTTCTACTTTCGATCCATCTGCAATACGTGTTTCGTCATTGGGGTTAATCATTTGTTCAGTCATTTTGCGCTTCCGCACGTTGAATACGATGCTTTTCTAAAAAGAAGGTATCAATTAACAATAAAATGGTGCCGAGGGTAATCGCACTGTCCGCAATATTGAATGCAGGAAAACTACTTCCTTGGTAATGCAAATGAATAAAATCGACCACATAACCCAATGTCATACGATCAATTAAATTTCCTAATGCGCCACCAAGAATCAATGCGATTGCAGCAGGTAAAATCAGCGTTGTTTTTGGCATACGCATCAGCCAAAAAATAAAGATGATAGAGACGATGCCCGCCAGTCCGGTAAATAAATAATGTTGCCATCCACCTGCATCGGACAGGAAGCTGAATGCTGCGCCGTAATTATGCAGTAATGTCCAGTTCAAAAAAGGCAGTACAGGCACAGGCTGAGCATAGGTCAGGTGTGTACTTGCAATGTTTTTTGTCCATTGGTCAATGATAATGGCAAGGACAGAAAGTCCAAGCCACATCAAATTATGAGGATAAAACTGGAATAAGCCCTTTTTATTTTGCGGATTAGGCATATTTTCTCTCTTCGCCTTGACCTGTAGGAAGGTTGATAATACAACGAGAACATAGACCTGGATGTTCAAGATGTGTATTTACATCTGGAAGTACATGCCAGCAACGTGCACATTTCTCACCTTCAGCAGCCGAAACCTTGACACGTAAGCCTTCGATATCAGTCGCTTCACCTTGTTCAGCATAGTCATAAACAATGGCTTGCGAAGTAATCAAGACAAAACGAAGTTCATCGCCCAGTTGGTTCAATACTTGTTGTAGGTCCGCATTTGCCCAAAGTTCAACCTTCGCTGACAGGTTACTACCAATCAGTTTTACATTACGCGCAGCTTCAATCTGTTTGTTAACCGCAGATTTAACTTCAATTAAGGTCTGCCAATCCGCTTCAGAGATCAAGTTGCTGTTGGATGCAACTGGAATATCATACCAATGTGCAGTAAATACATATTTTTCAGTTTGTTCAGGAATCAATGGCCAAGCTTCTTGTGCAGTAAAGCTCAAGATAGGGCTCATCCAACGAACAAAGGCTTGAACCAAATGATACAACGCAGTTTGCGCTGAATGACGAGCCGCTGAATCTGCCTTGGTGGTGTATTGACGGTCTTTGATAATGTCTAAGTAGAAACCACCCAGGTCATTGATACAGAAATTCGTCAAGGCATTGGTTACGACATGGAAATTCATATCTTCATACGCTTGTTGAATGGTTTTCTGCACGTCTGCTGCACGTTGTAAGATATATTGATCAAGCGCAATCAGTTGGTCTACTGGCAATGCATCTGTTGATGGTTTGAAACCATTCAAGTTTGCCAACAAGAAACGCAAAGTATTACGAATACGACGGTAGCTATCACTGACACGGCTAAAGATTTCATTACTTGCTGCAATTTCATAACGATAGTCACTTGAAGCAACGTACAGACGTAAACCATCCGCACCTAACTGTTTGATGATGTCTTCAAGCGGAATAAAGTTACCCAATGATTTTGATAGCTTACGACCTTTTTCGTCTACGGTGAAACCATGGGTCAATAATGCTTTATATGGCGCACGTTTATGAATCGCAATTGAGGTTAACAATGAAGACTGGAACCAACCACGATGTTGATCTGAGCCTTCAAGATATAGATCTGCTGGATCTTCAAGTTCTGCACGTTCACGTAACACGGCATAATGGGTTGTACCTGAGTCAAACCATACATCCAAGGTGTCACGGACGGCATTGTATTGTTCAGCATCATCACCAATGAATTCTTTGGCTTCACGGTTATACCAACCATCAATGCCTTCTTTTTCGATCAGTTTTGCAACTTCTTCAATCAATTCAGGCGTGCGTGGGTGTAGTTCATTGGTATCTTTATGGACAAAGAACGGGATTGGTACACCCCAAGTACGTTGACGAGAAATACACCAGTCTGGGCGACCTTCGATCATAGCTTTGATACGGTTTTTACCCCAATCAGGGACAAAACCGATCTCATTTTCGATGGCATTTAATGCATCTTGGCGTAGACCATTTGCATCCATGCTGATAAACCATTGCGGAGTGGCACGGAAAATAATTGGTGTTTTATGACGCCAACAGTGTGGGTAACTGTGTTTAATCGGTTGATGAGCCCACAGTTTGCCGATACTTGATAAAGTTTCGATGATTTGTGGATTGGCTTTGTAGATGTGTTCACCCGCAAAAAGCGGCGAAGTCGGTAAATAAACACCATTTCCGCCCACTGGATTTTCTACTTTTAAGTTATAGCTTAGACCTACTTTATAGTCGTCCACACCATGCCCTGGTGCTGTATGTACAGCACCAGTACCACTGGTTGCAATAACATGCTCACCTAAGATGACAGGTACTTGACGGTCAGTAATCAATGGATGCTGTAACTGTAAATTCTCAAGTTTAGCCCCGACAAAATCAGCCAAGACTTTTGGACTTGCAAGTTTGTAACGTTCACATGCAGATTCAACCAAATCTTTGGCTAAGATAAGATTCTGAATACCACGTTCAGATTGAACTTCAATCAATTGATAGTCTATTTCAGCATGCAGTGCAACAGCTTGGTTGGCAGGCAAAGTCCAAGGTGTTGTGGTCCAGATCACGATATCTGTTGGGTGAGTAACAGTCAGTCCAATTTTTTCAGACAAATCAGTCAGACTGACGACACCAAAGCCCACATCAATTGCATCAGACTTTTTATCTTCGTATTCAACTTCTGCTTCAGCCAGTGAAGAACCGCAGTCCATACACCAGTTCACAGGTTTTAAGCCCGGTTCAATATGACCTGCTTTCGCGATTTCACCCAAGGCACGGACAATATCGGCTTCTTGCTTAAAATTCATGGTGAGATATGGATTATCCCAGTCACCAAACACACCCATACGAATGAAGTCTTGTTTCTGCAATTCGACCTGTGTGTACGCATATTCACGGCAAGCTTTACGGAAGGTTGAAGCATCAACTTTCACACCCACTTTGCCGACTTTTTCTTCAACTTTTAATTCGATCGGCAGACCATGGCAGTCCCAACCTGGCACATAGGGTGCATCCATACCATCTAAAGTACGGCTTTTTACAATAATATCTTTTAAGACTTTATTGACCACATGACCTAAATGCAATGAACCATTTGCATACGGAGGTCCATCATGCAAAATATATTTTTTCTTGCCAATACGCGAGGCACGAATCTGCTGATAAATGTTGTCGGCATACCACTCTTCTAACCATTTTGCTTCACGTACTGCGAGATTTGCTTTCATTGCAAATTCAGTACCTGGTAGGTTTAGCGTGGCTTTATAATCCACTGCATTTTCAGAAGTTTGCTTATCGCTCATGCAAGTTGTCATCCAATATTATCAGCACCATTGCTGACGCGTTTTTACAATAAAAAATTAAGGTTAAAAAGGAAATTTGGGGGTGTTTTTGCGAAACTCAAGCAATCGTTCGACATCATCATCAATCCCCGCCTGGAGCGCTTCAAGAGATGGGTAATTTAATTCACCATGTAAATAGTCGAGGAAAGTGACTCGCATCAACAGACCATACAGATTAGCAGAAACATCAGGAAAATGTACTTCTAATCGCCATTCTGGATGCTCTTGTTGAATTGCAGGACGTGTGCCTACATGACCCGCACCATATAAGGCATCGCTATGATAGCCAAGAATGCCTTTTTTATCGGGAGATTCCGCTTTAACCTTTTCCGTTAAAGATGTGGTTTCACAAATGACTTCTACGCCATAAATACCGCTTAAACAAGGTCTATGGCGTCCGACACGGACATTAATGGTGGGGAAATTTAAGGTACGACCAATTTGATCACCATATTGCACACGGCCAATCATGCTATAGGGACGACCCAATAATTTTGCAGCAAGTGACAGATCACCTGCATGAAGTACTTGGCGAATACGGGTTGAACTGACGCGTTCACCATTAAATTCAACAGTATTGAGATTCGTTACATCAAAACCGTACTGTTTTAAAAATTCGCTATTTCCTTGACGGTCTTTACCAAAATGAAAGTCGTCACCTAAGATCAAGCTTTGTGCATTGAGTCTGTTCTTTAATAAATCAGCAAAGTTTTCGGCACTTAAACTGCGAAATTGATTATCAAATTTGGCAATCGCAATATAGTCGACGCCCAATTCAGTGAGATACTCGACTTTTTCTCTCAGTGAAGAGATGCGTGGAGGTGCTTCATAGCCTTTAAAAAACTCTAAAGGTTGAGGCTCGAAGATCATCACCAAGGTTTTTAAGTTTTGTCTTCTGGCAACGTCTTTCAGTTGCGAAACCATAGCCTGATGTCCCAAATGGACACCATCAAAATTGCCAATCGTCACTGCGGTTTGGGGCAATTGGAAATTTGGTGCTAAGGCATTTAGACGTAACAGCTGCATGGTTTCAAAATAAGCTTAAAATTTGAAAGGACTATATATTGCCATAATCTCACAGTTTCGTCTTGTTGTTGTGTTTTTATCCAGAAAAAAATATTGAGAATAATTTTACATATCAGTTAAATTGATTCATTTTATGAAAATAAATCAATTTTATTTATTAATGAGTGCTTTTATAATCAATTTGTCTGCTGAAATGAGGATGAAGCGATGAAAAAGCCATTTTACCAACTCGAACAAACACGTGATGTGATCCGACAGTTTACGCCAAATTGGTTCACCATGACCATGGGGACAGGAGTGGTGGCCCTGATTTTACCAGAATTTCCATTTGCTCAAGGCTTTTTGTGGCAAATGGCAAGTTTGTTGTGGCAGTTTAATATGCTGCTGTTTATCACATTTATGACTTTATATGTTCTACGCTGGCTGATTTATCCTCAAGAAGCGAAGCAGATCTTTTCCCATCCTGCAATGGCGCTTTTTTTAGGCGCAATTCCAATGGCTTTGGCAACGATTTTAAATGGCTTTTTAAAATATGGCATTGTTTTATATGGTGATGTTGCCATCCAAATCGCGCAATTGCTGTGGTTTATTGACGTCGTTTTGGCGGTAGGGATTGGTATTTTTGTGCCATTCTGTATGTTCCATAAACAAGATCATCAATTGCATACAATGACTGCAATGTGGTTACTGCCGATTGTCGCCTGTGAAGTTGCAGCAACCTCAGGCGGTTTGCTTTTAGCGCATATGGAGGCGAGTCAACATGCAGTCGGTATTTTATTCGCCAGCTATATGCTGTGGGGCATGTCTGTATTGCCAGCGTTTGGAATCCTGACGATTTTGATGTTGCGTCTGGCATTACATCAATTACCCAGCAAAGAGTTGGCGATCACAGGTTGGTTGGCTTTGGGACCCATCGGTACTGGTGCATTGGCACTCTTGGTTTTAGGTGCTCAAGCGCCTCAAGTTTTGACTTTGATTGACTTTGAAAGCCTCGGTGTGTTTTTTCAAAATACAGGTATCGTGGCAAGTTTCATTTTACTGGGTTTTGGTGTGTGGTGGTTTGCAATTGCTGTTTTAACCACATTGAAACATGCTGCGACTGAATTGCCTTTCAACTTAGGTTGGTGGGGATTAACCTTTCCATTGGGTGTCTTTATTTTAGCGATATTGAATCTGGGACATCAGTTACAGGTGCATTTTATTGTCGATACAGGTCTAGCATTCGCAGCTATTCTCATGATGCTCTGGGTAATGGTCATGATCAAAACTTTGCAAGGTATTTATCAAGGCAATTTGTTTTTTTCACCTTGTTTAAAAGCATGGTTGGAGCGAGAACAAACTTAAAAATGAAAAGCTGATATAGGCATTAGACAAAGAAATTGGATTTTAGCTAACACAATCAAGCCGTACAGGATATAAAAAACTGTGCGGCTGTTTAATGGAGAACGATTTGATATAAATCATATCGTATGTTTTTCTATTCATCGACACAGCGATATTGACGCCCATCATGATTCAATCTGAATTTGAACCTGTACTCGTGCAAGTGATTAATGCTTTTTGCACCCAATTTCCGACTGAACTACATAGTGTATATGTCTATGGAAGTGTGGCAAAGGGAACAGCTGTTGTCGGGCAGTCTGATCTTGATTTATGTGTGGTCTTTGTTCAGCCCGTCCATGAGGTAGAGCGGAAAATTTCACAGATTAAATCAGATATTATGGCGTTGACCAACATGTTTTCTAAAGTCGATGTTGATATGGGCGTATTACAAGAAGTGTTGGATGAGGCAAATAAGAAAAGCTGGGGAGCATGGATTAAAATCTTCTGCCATCCTCTTTATGGCGAAGATTTATCTGGACATTTTGAAGATATTCAAATTGATCGAAATGTGATTCGGGAAATCAATCGAGGATATGATGAAGATATACCAGGTTATTTCAGGGTACTTGAGAGACAAGATCAATCCCTGCAAGACCGGCTTAATTTAAAAAAATCTTTACTGAAAAGAGTCATTCGCTTGTTGCCACTGACATGGCTTGAGATCGAACAATGGCCTGTAAATTTAGAAAGTACTGTACTGCAAGCGATACAGAAATATCCTGAACAAAAGCCAATGTTTCAATATCTGCTCAAAGAACTGGAAAATCCTGAAGTACTCAGTCGTGTATCTTTGAAGCAAGTGCAAGAAATCTATGTGTGGATCTGTCGTCATTTAAAATAGAAATAAAAAAGCAGTCTTCCAGATCTACCCCAAATATAGTTTTGAATTGGTAAGAAAAAATTAACAAAAATCTTTAAAAGTTAAGGTGGGTTTGATAAAAAGAATTGTTGATGAATACAAAAATGTTAATGGTTATGGCTAAAAGATACAAATATTATCCAATAAAGACAATCAAGGATTGGCAAGGTGAAGACTGGGATGTTTATGAAGAATCGTAAACTTCTGTTGGTGTTATGGTTTAAAGGAAATGTAAACCTTCATACAGAACAGAAAATTTCGCTGTTATTCTTAGCGCTGAGTTAGCTGAGTTTCTAAGACAAAATAGCCTATATTACTCAGCAGAACAACTTGGAATATCAATTCCTAAAACTGTTTGCTTTCGTCGCGAATTAGATATTCAAAAAAAGATCTCTCAACTAGACCATACTTGGATTAAAGCGCATCAAACTGAAATACTCAATGACAGTTATCAGGGCTTAAATGAAAATATGGACTGACCATAAAACAAGTACGCATTTATACTAGTTATTTGCTCAAGTATGCTGGAGCGGTTAGATCGAAACCTCTTCGTACAACCCAGCAAGAAATTAAAAATGAACAATGGTATCAACAAAATAAGCAAGCAATAGTTGATATGACTTTGAAGCAAATCAGCCAAACTTTTGGTGTTTCGGGTGCTCAAGCACGGAAAGTTTAAACGAGAGTATGTAAAGAATTTCAATTGCCTATGTTGGCAGATCGTGTACAAAAAAGAGTCGAGTAACGTCGGAAATGGTTAATTGACAATCAAGAGCAAATATTAAGAACGGATATTAGGGTTAAGCAAATTGCAAAAAAACTTAGATCAAACAGAGAAGCAAATTTAGCATGCTCGTGCTCAAATTAAAATAATATTAGAAAGAAATCGACAGCAGAATAATGTCAATAAAAAATAGCGATTGTTTAGTTTTTGTCGGATTAGAATTCCTTTTGGTGATAACCTAGACTTTGATCCTAGACAGTATCGTTGAATATTTTATAACTGTTAAATTTTTCTAATATGTTGTCTCAAAATCATGTATGATGATCACATGAAAAGTCCTCTAAGGTAGACAAAATAAGGATTTTTTTGTAGGGTAAATCACAATTTATAATTTTTAATAAACAGTAAAAACCATGTTGAATAATATTTACTTTGCTTTAGACAAATTGGGGTTAACTGCTCAAAAACGTGCGATACATATTCAGTTCAATAATAGCTCGCTCAATCATCAAGTCTTTCTTCAGCGTGTTGATGGTACGCATGCCATCAATGAGGGCGTTGATTTACAACTGATCTGTTTGTCTACTAGAGATAATATAGAGCTGAAAAACTTTATTGGATGTCGTGTAGCCGTTGATATTGTCAATGATCGGTCTGAACTCAATCGAATTTCAGGCATTGTCACCAAAGCTGAGGTAGGCGCCTCTGATGGTGCTCTCACAGTTTATCGCCTCACGGTTCAAGATCCTACTGCACTATGGAAACAGCGTAGAAATTCCAGAGTGTTTATGTCGAAGTCGGCAGTTGATGTAATTCAAACCGTATTTCAGGAATGGGTGCAACGCAGCCCTTTGTTTGCTGCTAGCCTGACTTTGGACATGAGTGGTTTAACCAAAGACTATGATGTCAGACCATTCATTATGCAGGCATCTGAAAGTGACTTTAACTTTTTGATTCGTTTGATGAAAAGCGAAAATATAAGTTATTTGCTTGATGAAGCACAACTTAAAGTGTCGAGTACAACGGAACAAATCCAAGCCCAAAAACTACGTTTAATTGATGACAATAGCCAATACACCGCCCTTGAACGCAGAAACATCCGCTTCCATCGAAGTAGCGCAGTTGAAAAAAGCGATTCGATGATCAGTTTTACAGGGCAACGTTCACTCCAACCGACCTCAGTACATGTCCACCGTTGGCAAGCAGACATATTGGATATCGAAGAAGGCGCAGGCAATGTCTTAAGCAAACACAAACACAGTGACCACTATGACAATGCCAGTCTAGGTTTAGAGCAAGTCTGGCATTTTAGCCCTGCATGGGTCGCAGACCTCAATGGTGAGGATGGTGCAACCCCATCGGGCAACAGTCAGGTTGAACGATTTAATCAAAACTTGAGCAACTACTATGACTCACAAGCGAAACAGTTTACTGCTGTATCCACAGTACGAGATGCACATGTAGGCTACTGGTTTGAGCTGAATGAAAATCCTCGATTGAGTCAAAAAGATCGTGCTGATCAGCAATTCTTGATTATATCCAAGCACTTTTATAATCAGAATAATTTGCCCAAAGACCTGAATAATCAGGTTGAAACCTTACTCAATCAAAGTCATTGGCAATCAGCCAACTTTACAACAAATAACAGTGACGAACGCCAAGCCAATCAATTGGTGCTACAACGACGACATATCGCGATTGTCCCAGAATATGATCCACTCAAGCACAGACCTATTGCAATACCGCAACGTGCCAGAGTGGTTGGACCGAGTGAGGAGGAAATCTATGTCAATCAAATGGGAATGGTTAAGGTAAATTTTTTATTTACCCGCACCGAAGATCATCAACATGATGGTGGGGCAGGCTCGAATAACAATGATACCGACTCGGCGTGGGTGGATGTGCTGACCCCATGGGCAGGTGATGGTTATGGGGCAAGATTCCTACCGAGGGTTGGAGAGTTGGTCGCGATTGACTTCTTCGGTGGAGATATTGATAGACCGTTTGTGATGGGACGTATTCATGAAGGACAGCGCCATCCGACCAAGTTTGATGATAAAGGCAAGTTGCCCGATACCAAAAAGTTGTCTGGGATTAAAAGTCGAGAGTACAAAGGCAGTGGCTACAACCAACTACGTTTTGACGATACCACCAACCAGATCAGCAGCCAGTTGCACAGCAGTCATGGCGCAAGTCAGCTCAATCTCGGCAGCCTCAGTCATCCCAAAGAAACCGAGAGCAGTGACGGGCGAGGAGAAGGCTTTGAGCTGAGAACGGATCAATGGGGTGCTGTACGCGCAGGGCAAGGCTTACTGCTGAGCACCCATGCACAAGATGGCGCATCTGGCAATCAGCTCGATGCGACAGAAGCCAAAAGTCAACTAGAAAGTAGCCTGAACAATGCCAAAGCCTTAAGTGAAGTTGCGAAGCATCAACAGACGGATCCTTTGGAAAATCTAGATTATTTGAAGTCATTTATTTCAGATTTGGAAAAAGAACAGTCTGATGAATCCAAAGATCAAGCCGATGCATTTAAGCAAGCCTTGATGGTTTTAGCCTCACCGAACTCAATTGGATTATCGAGCAATGAAGACATTCATCTTTCTGCGGACAAGCAAATCAGTCATAGTGCAGGTGATAGCATCAATTTGAGTACGCAAAAATCCTTGGTAGGGCATGCCAATTCTAAAATCAGCCTGTTTGCCGCACAGGAAGGTGCAAGGCTTTATGCAGGAAAAGGAAAAGTAGAAATTCAAGCGCAGGGTGATGGTGCTGATTTGATTGCCCGTAAGGGCATTCAAATCATTTCAACTGAAGATCGTATTGAGATTATTGCTAACAAGAAAATAGTTTTGATATCTGATACTTCTATGCTTGAGATTAGTGGTAAAGGGGTGTTTGTAAAGACACCAGGTTTGTTTGAAGTTAAATCGGGACAGCAGAAGTTTGAAGACGGAGTACATGTACCTACGACTAAAGTGAGTTTACCTATGCTCGAAACATCATATAGCAATAAAATTGACTATAGTTGGAAGGATGATCTAGGTAATGAAAAGGAAATTTTTGTTTTAGACCAAAATAATAATAGACTAATAAAATCTAAAACAGATAAGTTAGATGATAAAAAAAATATTAGTTCTTTACGTTTTTATACATGTAAAGAGTCAGAGTTTGTTGCATTAGGCTTTGATTCTTCTTATGTTTCTTTGGAACAGAAACGTCTTGATGGTGAAAATATAGATGAACTATTAGTTGAAGCTTTATCTGAATCTAATGATGATGTTTATACGGAAGAGGATTTCTAATAATGTCAGCACTTAATACTATTACTGCAAAATTTTTTGATAGTTCGGGAAGATATGTAGTAAATTTGGAAGTCAAGTCTAGATATTCAGGTTCATCTAAAGAAAATTCAAATAAAACAAATAGTCGCGGGCTTTTTGTATTTCAAGCGTCTTATAATAGGACTGTAGAAATTCTTGCAAAACCTCCAAATCAGCAGGGATATACAGTTTTTAAAACTATAAACTCATCATTAGGCTCCTCTGAAGATAACCCTATTATAGTTAAATTACCGAAGACAATAGATTATTATAAAAATATAAATAATAATTCTCCTAGCAAAGGAATTGTGAGCACCTTATTTAAAGTAGTGGACAGCAATGGACGAGTCATGATTAATTTTCCAATTCAGTCTAGACCGAAAGGAAAAAGTAATTCACCAGATAAATATACTAATAATCAAGGTATAGTAGAAGTTTTGTCATCTTCTAATCGAGATATTGAAGTTTTAGCACTTAATTCGAGAGATCAATTTGAACTCAAATTTTCAGGAAATTCAGGAAATGGAACAAAACAGCCAATATTGATTAAACTAAATGAACAATATGATAATTTTAAGGGTATGACTTTAATAAAGATACTGGATAAATCAGGTCAACATTACGCAGTCAATGATGTAGATGTTGAAATGATTTTTAATAATAATCAAAAAAAGAATCTTAAAGTTAAAAATGGACAATTGAAATTAAGTAATTGGGTTGGTCAAAAAATTAAATTAACTATTTTCAAACCAGATGGAAAGCCATTAGATTCAGTGGACTTCATGGTAAGAAGAGTAAAAGAAGAGTTTATTGATTTACAATTAAATGTAGATGTTCTAAATGGAAGAACAGCAGTAAATGAGCCGAATATTACTAGACGTATAGAGGACAGCGTTTCTGGGGAAATTATTTCATTAAGTTTTTTTAAGGAAGTATATGGAACAAAGAAGTTATTTTGGCGCAATGAAATGAACGGAAAACCAACTCAGAATACAACTCCAGAACAATTTCTACCTGCTTTGAATAAAGGATTATTAAAGTATAAGATGACTGAAAAACTAATGCTCTGTCATTTTCTTGCTCAAATCTATCATGAGTGTGATCACTTCAATACATTGATCGAATATGCAAGTGGAAAAGACTATGATATCTCTAATTTTCCACCAACTGCATGTAATGTTCCAAAAAGTCGCGCATGTAGAAGGCGTAAGCAAATAATAGCAGAGGGAAATACTGCACCTGGTGATGGACCTAAATATAAAGGACGAGGACTAATACAACTTACATGGAAAAGTGCTTATATTAAATACAAAAATTATTCTGGACTTGATGTAGTTACTAATTCAGATCTATTGTGTAATGATCTTCTTCACGCTGTTGAAAGTGCAGTATGGGCCTTTAATGAGTTTAAGAATGCAGATAGTTTAGTTCGTAATGGTTATAGTGATTTAAATGGCTCCTATACTGATTCACATCATTTGGGGGTTGTAGATAAAGTAAGCAGAAGAATTAATGGTGGTATTAATGGTTTAGCTGAAAGAAAAAGTTTATTTTTAAAAATATTGAGAGAGGTTGAGAAGCGAAATGGGTTTAAGTAAGAAATTTTTATTTTTAATATTAGTATTTTATTCCATAGTTTCTTCTGCTAATGATAGCTTGTTAAAAGAAAGCCATAAAATTTATTTTAAACATGGAAATTCTAAAATTTTTTTATTTAATGATGATGACTTTTGTTTTGATAAAGATGCATTTTCGATTGAAAATTTAACAAATGATGGAAAAAAATATCTATTTGTAAATTATACCGATGATTGTAATCCAAGTGGTAAGTACCAAATATTTGATATATCAAAAAATAAAGCAGAAAAATTTTATTTAAGCCCATTATATGATCCCACAGTAGATAGTAATAAAAAGCAAATTATTGAAAATTTTAAAGTTGGTGCTATAACTTATACACGAATATATGCTCTGAAAAATGGAAAATATGATTTATTGGAAGAGATAAAAACATTAGGTAATGGTGTGAATTTGAGTGTGTTTTATTCGAATAGTATACCGATATATTCTTTAAAAAATGATTCAAACCAAATAATAAAAAATACAAAAATAAGCTCACAAAAAGCCTTTCTGTTTAATGAGTCACTAAAAAAAACAAAGGCTTATTTAATACAAGGAGATAATGTTGATGTTGTGAAAATAATTAAAAAAAATGATTTATTTTATTTAAATATTATTTTTCACGGAAAATCTAAAAGTATCCAAGGCTACATTAAATTATCTGATATTTTATAAACATAACGAGGCTACCTGTAAGGCAGCCTCGAAATGTCTTCAATGAATTATTCTGATTTATCGTTTAAACTAAAGAACCAGTTGAGAATCAGTGCCGCAAACGTTGCAGTACCAATACCACCCAGATTGAAATCACCAAATTGAAGGGCAAAGTCACCTGTACCTAAAATAATCGTCACAGCAGCAACCATCAGATTTTTATTTTTAGAAAAGTCGACTTTATTTTCAATCCAGATTTTTGCACCCGCAATGGTGATTAAACCAAAAACCACAATCGAAGCACCGGTTAAAATCGCAGTTGGGATAGTATGGATAATTGCACCAAACTTTGGTGAAAAGCCCAAGAAAATGGCAAAGACACCCGCAATCACAAAAATAATCGTTGAATAAACACGGGTGACTGCCATCACACCGATATTCTCACCGTATGTGGTCATACCAGGAGCACCAACACCACCTGAAAGCGTTGTTGCGATACCATCAGCAACAAACGCTTTACCAATGTGTGGATCTAAATTTTCTCCAGTCATGGCACTGACTGCTTTAATATGACCTAAGTTCTCTGCAACAAGAATCAATGCGATTGGCGCAATGATCAACATCGCATTGACATCAAAAACTGGTGAATGGAATGTCGGTGTGCCAAACCAGGCCGCTTCTTGGATCGGGGTAAAATTAATCGGAGAACCGTTACCCATCACATTGGCAACAATGAAATAGATCAAATAAGCCAACAATAAACCCACCAATAACAGTAAACGTTGCAGCAATCCTTTGGTGAATACCGCAATCGAACCCATACAAAGTACAGTCACCAATGCCATCCACATATTAAAGTTATTACCTGCAACACCTTTTACTGTAACGGGCGCAAGGTTTAGACCGATAATCATGACCACAGCACCTGTAACGACAGGAGGCATCAGCTTTTCTATCCATTTGGTACCTGTTGCCATCACAATCAAACCAAAGATTGCATACAACACCCCGCACGCCATAATACCACCTGCTGCATGGGCAATATTTACATTGGGTGTGCCTGTGCCTGAAGCAGCATATCCCGTTGCCGCGATCACTACACCAATAAAGGCAAAGCTTGACCCCAAGTAACTTGGAACACGACCACCCGTCACGATAAAAAACAGAATCGTACAGATTCCTGACATTAAAATAGCAAGGTTTGGGTCAAAGCCCATCAAGAACGGTGCAAGTACAGTTGCACCAAACATTGCAAAAGCATGCTGAATCCCTAAAACGATGCTTTGTGCAGGAGGTAAATACTCATTGGTACCGACAGGTCTTGCATCAATGCTGCCAGAATACGGACGCCATTTGGGAAACCAGTTGGACATAAATTGAGCGCTCGAAAGACAAATTGGACACATGATACGCTTTCTTTTCGAGAGTTTTAATCATTTTAGTCAAACTAAACGCTTGCATTTATTAGGAAAAAGTGATGTTTTGTACCATTTGGTCAAATAATTAATTGATGTTAATACGTAAAATCAAAGTATTAAAAAAATTTAGTTTCAAAAGGAAGAAAAAATGAGATGTTTTTTGATTGATTAAAAAAAGTGATTGATCGTTTAAAATATTTGAATCAGTTGGCACTTTTATAAAAACTCAAGAGAATGTCAAATGACATTCTCTTGAACGGGAAATAAAAAGTGACCAGACGTTGAGTGGATTAACCGGTATTCCGCAAACCTGCCGCAATACCGGCAATACTCACCATCAGCGCATGATCTACTGGCGTATGTTCAGCTTGACGTTCAGCCAAATAAGCACGGCGTCGTTTCATCAGTTCAGCTTGCAGTAAGTGTAACGGCAACAAATACGGTTTACGTACTTTCATGGCTTGATCAAGCACTTCGTTGGAACTTAGAAGTTCTGACTCACCTTTCATTGCTAACAGCGTTTGTACAGCATCGTGGAGACGTTGACGTAATTCAGCACCAAGCACTTTTAAATCGTCATCATCAGTTAAATGCGATTCATAATAGAGGGCAATATTTGAGTCTGCTTTGGACAGCACCATTTCCAGCATATCAATTAAGGTTTGGAAATAAGGCCATTCCGCCAGCATTTCATCCAGAACAGCTTTCTGACCTTGATCAATCACTTGGTTGATGGCTGCTCCCGTACCCAACCAAGCAGGAAGCATCAAACGAATTTGTGTCCATGCAAAAACCCAAGGAATGGCGCGTAAGGATTCAATTCCACCACTGACTTTACGTTTCGCTGGACGTGAGCCAAGCGGTAACATTTGCAACTCAAGTTCAGGTGTAACGGTACGTAAATATTTTACAAAATGAGGATTTTCCCGAACGGTCTGGCGATACACCTGAACCGATAAGTCGGTCATATTGTGCATCAAATCTCGCCATGCCTGCTTTGGCACAGGGGGCGGTAACAAGGTTGCTTCCAATGTCGCAGCCGCATAAATTTCTAAATTCTGTAAAGCGATTTCTTCCAAACCGAATTTAAAGCGGATCATTTCACCTTGTTCAGTCACTCGGATTGCACCTGAAATTGAGCCAGGTGGTTGGGAAAATAGCGCCTGTTGAGTGGGTGCACCACCACGACTGATGGAGCCGCCACGACCGTGGAACAGGGTCAATTGTACGCCGTGTTGTTTTGCAATTGCAGTCAACTCTTCTTGCGCACGATACTGTGCCCAATTTGCCGACATAAAGCCTGCATCTTTGGCAGAGTCAGAGTAACCAATCATGACCTCATGTTTGCCTTGGATATGCTGTTTATACCAATGCATATTGAACAAGGTCGTCATGGTATTTGCGGCACCATCCAAATCCTTCAAGGTTTCAAATAATGGTACTACACGTAGAGGGTGTTCGATTCCTGCTTCTTTTTGTAGTAACAGTACCGCCAACACATCACTTGGATATTCCGCCATTGAAATGATGTAAGCACCCAAACTTTCTTTGGGCTGCTCTGCCAAAGTACGCATGGTTGCAAAGACTTCTTGAACATCAGGATGTTCAATCAGGCTATTGGCAGGTTCATTTAAATGTTTTGGTAAAAGTGGGCGCTTGCTTTGTAATTCTTGCAATAAGAAGTTTTGACGGGCTTGTTCAGTCCATGTCTCAAAATTGCCCAAACCAAGATATTCGGTAATCGCAGAGATGGCTTGACGGTGACGGCCTGATTCTTGACGAATATCCAGCTTCAATAACTCAATTCCAAAGCAATTGACACGATAGATAAAGTCGAGCAATTTGCCGTTGGCAATTTCTGGCAAATTACATGCCATGAGTGAGCGGTAACAAAGCAACAGTGGCTGTAATAATTCATCTTTATGGCGAATGATTAAACTGCGGTCAACATCTGAGTGCTGACCACGCAATTTGTCCGCCAACCATTGACGAGTGGCTTTTAAACGTTCACGGGTTGCACGTAAATATTCACGATAAGGTTCTGGATGGCTATAGCCTAAAGCTTGATGCAATTCGTTGGAATACGCCTCAATTGAAAGCTCCCAACGCAAATCTTCTATATCACGAACATATAAATCAGCAGCTTTCCAGCGAGATAACCACAAAACTTCTTGGGTAATGTTATGGGTAACATTTGGGTTTCCATCACGGTCACCCCCCATCCATGATGCAAAACGAATCGGTGAAATATCCAAAGGTAAGGCTTGGGCACAGTTATCTTGAACAAGATCGTCCAACTCACGGATAAATTTGGGTACCGCATTCCACAGCGTTTGTTCAATGGTGGTGAAGCCCCATTTGGCTTCATCAATAGGGGTTGGACGATGTTGACGAATCTCATCCGTTTGCCATGCTGAGCAAATCAATTGTTTTAAATCAGTCAGCACTTCAGCACGTTGTTTTGGTGTAAGTTTTTGCTGATCAAATGTTGAAAGACAGTGATTAATCCCATCATATTTTTGAATTAAAGTACGGCGACTGACCTCTGTTGGATGTGCGGTGAGGACCAATTCAATTTTTAATTCACAGATTTGCTTATAAAGGGTTTCAGTCGAAATTTGCTGATCTTTAAACTTGGTAAATAAATGATCTAAAACATTCGGTGATGGTGCATTTTCATCACATTCACTTTGGCGACGGCTACGCACCACATGATATTGTTCTGCAATATTGGCAAAATTCAGAAAGTGTGAGAATGCACGGGTCAGAGGCAGAATTTCATCATCTTTTAAATTTAAAAATAATTGTTCAAGTTGTTTTTCTGCTTCAATTTGACCATCACGGGCGCCTTTGCCTAAGGCACGAATCTGTTCAATTTGATTAAACAAATCTTGTCCTGCATGTTCCTTTAAGGTTTCACCTAAAAGATTTCCGAGCAAGCGTACATCTTCACGCAGTGGAGCATCAATTTGTTGAACCATTTGTCACTCTCCAATTCTTGTTATCTTGAATATAACGTGATTCCATCACAATCCAAGGGACTCCCTACAAAAGTATGTAAGTGACTGTGCAAGAAGTCGACTTTGATTTGTTTTTCATTGAGTTGTATTCGGGGTAATTTGCGTATTACAGCTTCGAGTATGCCTGAAACAGCAATTGCACATTATTTAGTTTTTTAATAGCACTCTCATGGCTTATATTTCAGCATAAATAAATCAATACTTTCTTTGATGATTTGCTGTTTTTCTTGCGCTGTTGGAGTTGGACGAATTCCTAGTAGGACCTCGTGATGCCGAACACCGAGCAATAAAGACAAAATCAAATTGATCTGTTTGTCGATTTGGTCTGCCTGAATAAATTGCAGGGTGGTGGCTTGTTGAAAAAAGTCTTGCCATACCGAACACATTCTCTGATGGGACGAATTATAAAATTGCAGCGCCAATGGATTCTTTTCTGCGGCAAGTTCCAATAATAAATGTTCCAGTTTAATGGCTTCGGGTAAATTGATGACACTCATCGCCAGTTCGCAGGCCTGAAAAAAATGTGCATAAAAATCACTATCAGCATTGAGGCGTAATGGGCGGGCATTAATCGATTCTTCGCAGGTTTCTTCAATGGCGCAGCTAAATAAAGTTTCTTTATCTTGAAAATGGTTATATACGGTCAGTTTGGTCACACCTGCTTCTTTGGCAATCTGGTTCATACTGGAACCGTGATAGCCGAGCTTTAGAAACAGTTTTTTTGCTGCTTCTACAATGTGTTTACGTTTTTCTAAGTCCTTTGGACGGCCAACTGTTGTTTGCACAATAATTCCCAAAAAAACAAAATTAGGTCAATTACTCAAAACATGATTCACAATTATTGTACCATGCAGTATATTAATTAAAAAATGAGCAACGAAAAGGTATTTTGATACTTCATCAATGGCTTGCGTTATTGGCTAAAAATAAATCGGCAGACTACGAATCAAGAAAATAGAGACTATTTTCAAAATTCTTAACGCGCACTGAGATAATTTTAGCGAAAACTTGAGAAAGAACAAAGTGTGGTTTTGTTTGCTGTATACAGATGAATGATCAATAAATCTTGAATTCTCATTGTATTTTCCAAAAAAGAAAGCATTTGAATAAGAGCCTTGCCTATGCGTAGACTAAATTTAATGATCATAAGCCTATTGGGATTGTGGAGTATCATCATGGTGGGGTGTAGTAAACCAGTCCCCGAAGTGGAACAGGTTCCCTTGGTAATGGTTGCCCAACCATTGACTTCCCAAGAAGATCAGAAAAGCTATGCAGGCGATGTGCAGGCGCGTCAACAAACTGCATTGGCGTTTCGAGTTGGCGGGCAGATCACTGCACGCTATGTCGATGTTGGTGATCGGGTCAAGGTCGGACAGGTTTTGGCAAAGCTTGATGTCAAAGATGCTGAATTACAGTTGAACTCAGCAAGAGCACAACTTGAAAGTGCTCAATCTGCTGCCAAAGTTGCAGCGGATGAATTTAAACGCTTCCAACAGTTGTTACCGATCAATGCAGTCAGCCGTTCACAATACGATGCTATCAAAAATCAGTATGACGCAGCGCAGGCAAGTCTTAAACAAGCACAATCAAACTATGATGTGAGTGCCAACCAAACGGGTTATAACCAGCTGATTGCCAATAAAAATGGAGTGATTACGCAACGTAATATTGAAATTGGGCAAGTGGTTTCGGCTGGTCAAGCAGCTTATCAACTGGCAATTGATGGTGATCGTGAAGTCGTTATCGGCGTTCCTGAACAGGCAATTTCTGAAATTAAAGTGGGTCAAAGTGCATGGATTACCTTGTGGTCAAAACCTCAGGATAAATTTGCAGCTTATGTCCGTGAGATTTCGCCTGCCGCTGATCAGTCACGTACTTTTACCGTCAAAGTGGCTTTAAAAGAAGGGCAATCAGCCATTCAATTGGGTCAAAGTGCACGGGTGTTTTTCAATCAAAATATTCAAAACAGCTTGAGTGTTCCGCTCACCAGTGTTTCAGCCAATAACAATCAGGCTTATATCTGGGTGGTCAATCCTGATCAGACCATTCGTAGGGTTTCAGTAACCTTAGGTCGTTATGGGCGTGACAATGTCACGGTATTAAGTGGTTTGAATGCTGGACAATGGGTCGTGGTTGGCGGTGTTCACTTACTCCGTGACAAGCAAAAAATTAAACCGATAGATCGTGAAAATCGTGCCGTAACTATCCAAAAAGGGGCATGATCATGAGTCTATTTAACTCCTTTAATTTGTCCGAATGGGCACTTAAAAATAAAGGCTTAGTACTTTATTTTATGATTTTGCTGGGAATTGTCGGGTTATTTTCTTATTCCAAACTGTCTCAAAGTGAAGATCCACCTTTTACCTTTAAAGTTATGGTGGTACAAACTTATTGGCCGGGTGCAACGGCACAGGAAGTGTCTTTGCAAATCACCGACAAGGTTGAAAAGGAGCTCATGAGCACAGGGCTGTATGACAAGATCATGGCATACTCTCGTCCCGGTGAGTCTATGGTCATGTTTATGGCAAAGGACTCTTTGAAGTCCAGTCAAATTCCGGATGTTTGGTACCAAGTACGTAAAAAAGTCGGTGACATCAAAACCCAGTTACCTGCTGGTGTTCAAGGTCCATTCTTTAATGATGAGTTTGGCGACACATTTGGAAATATTTATGTTTTGACAGGCAAAGACTTCGACTATGCCACGCTTAAAGAGTATGCCGATCGATTACAGCTTCGCTTACAGCGAGTCAAAGATGTCAGCAAAGTCAATTTGGTTGGCTTACAAGATCAAAAGATCTGGATTGAACTTTCAAATACCAAAGCGGTGCAGATGGGTGTCCCGGTTACGGCAATCCAAGAAGCTTTGGCAAAACAAAATAGTGTTACCAGTGCAGGATTTTTCGAAACCGGCACCGACCGTATTCAGATTCGTGTCAGTGGGGCTTTAAAGAGTGTTGACGACCTGAAAAAGATGCCATTGTTGGTGGGAAATAAAACCATTCAACTGGGCGATGTAGCTGAGGTTTATCGGGGGTTTAGCGAGCCGGCACAGCCCCGTATGCGTTTTATGGGCGAAAATGGTATTGGTCTTGCTGTGTCCATGCGTAAAGGTGGTGACATCATTGCCTTGGGTAAAAATCTGGAAACCGAATTCCAGACGCTACAGAAAACTTTACCTTTAGGCATGGAACTGAAAAAAGTTTCAGATCAGCCTGTTGCAGTACAGCGTAGTATTCATGAATTCGTGAAAGTTCTTGCTGAGGCCGTGATCATTGTCTTATTGGTGAGTTTCTTCTCTTTGGGTTTCCGAACCGGATTGGTGGTCGCCTTTTCGATCCCATTGGTGCTCGCCATGACCTTTGCAGGGATGAACTTGTTTGATGTTGGTCTGCATAAAATTTCTTTAGGGGCACTGATTTTAGCCCTCGGACTATTGGTTGATGATGCCATTATCGCCGTCGAAATGATGGCGATCAAAATGGAGCAAGGTTATAGTCGGATGAAAGCCGCAGGCTTTGCATGGACCAGTACGGCATTTCCAATGCTGACAGGGACATTGATTACGGCAGCAGGCTTCTTACCGATTGCGACAGCTGCATCAAGTACAGGTGAATATACACGCTCGATTTTCCAGGTGGTGACCATTGCTTTAGTTGTTTCATGGTTTGCCGCGGTCATTTTTGTACCTTATTTAGGCGATAAATTACTGCCTGATTTTAGTAAAGAAGCCCAAAAAGCACCGTGGTATCAGCGTCTTTATGCAAGATTGCGTAAACAGCCAGAACCGCAACCTGTGATTCATCATGTGGGTGAGCATTTTGATCCCTATCAATCGAAATTTTATCAAGGCTTTAGAAAGTTGGTGAACTGGTGTGTGACTTATCGTAAAACCGTCATTTCCATTACCGTCGGTGTATTTGTACTGTCGGTGATAATGTTTAAGTTTGTTCCACAGCAGTTCTTTCCACCTTCAAATCGCGCAGAAATTCTGGTTGATTTAAAATTAGAAGAAGGGGCTTCACTGACAGCAACCGAAAATGCTGTGAAAAAAGTCGAAGCTTTTTTATCCAAACAGAAAGGCATCGATAATTATGTCGCTTATGTTGGTACAGGCTCTCCCCGTTTTTACTTGCCACTTGATCAACAAATGCCACAGGCCAGTTTTGCACAGTTTGTGGTGCTGGCATCATCATTGGATGATCGGGATGAAATTCGTAAATCCTTAGACACTCAAATTCGCCAATTATTGCCACAGGTGCGGACAAGGGTGTCTCTGTTGGAAAATGGTCCTCCAGTCGGTTACCCCTTGCAGTATCGTGTATCTGGTGAAGACGTTGCTGTTGTACGTCAGGAAGCACAGAAAGTTGCTCAACTGCTGAGTGAGAATCCGAATACAGGCAATGTGCATTTGGATTGGGGAGAGCAAAGTAAAATCATTTCTTTAGTGATCGACCAAGATCGTGCGCGTCAAATGGGCGTAAGTTCTGAAGATTTGGCGAATTTCTTAAACAGTTCGATTTCAGGCGCGATCATCAATCAGTATCGTGAAAAACGTGAATTGATTGATGTACGTATCCGTGGAGATCAGGCTGAACGGATTAATGTGGAAGCATTGTCAAGTTTGGCTGTACCGACCAGCAAAGGCACCACTGTACCTTTGGCACAGATCGCCACACTACAGTATAAGTTTGAAGATGGTTTGATTTGGCATCGCAATCGTTTACCCACCATTACCGTACGTGCAGATATTCGAACGAAATTACAGCCGGCTACCGTTGTGAATGAAATGGCGGAAAAAATGGATCAACTTCGAGCAACTTTACCAAGTGGCTATTTGGTTGAAGTGGGTGGAACAGTGGAGGAATCTGCCAAAGGACAGACGTCTGTGAATGCAGGTATGCCCCTATTTCTGGCAGTGGTATTTACGCTTTTGATGATTCAGTTGAAAAGTATTTCACGTTCTTTCATTGTGTTTTTGACCGCGCCGTTGGGTTTGATTGGTGTGGTTTTATTCCTGCTGTTATTTAATAAACCGTTCGGCTTTGTGGCAATGCTCGGTACGATTGCACTGTCAGGCATGATTATGCGGAACTCTTTAATTCTGATCGATCAGATTGAGCAGGATATTCGGGCTGGACATAATCAATGGGATGCAATTCTGGACGCAACGGTACGCCGTTTCCGTCCAATTATTCTTACCGCCTTGGCCGCTGTTTTGGCGATGATACCGTTGTCGCGTAGTATTTTCTTTGGTCCGATGGCTGTTGCGATTATGGGTGGATTAATTATCGCTACACTTTTGACCTTATTTTTCTTACCTGCGCTATATGCGACTTGGTTTAAGATTAAAAAAACTACAGAAAATACATAATTTGTTGTGAATATTAGGTGCGAAAAATTGAAAACTTCAATATAGTAGCACTTAATCTTTAACAGAAAATAACATAGGAAATTTCATTGCATAATAAGTCAATCAGTATGCGATGAATTTGAGGTCAAAAACACCCATGGGGCAAACAAATCCAGAACAGCATCGTAAGTTCATTACGAGCTCTTATTTGTTTATGTTTCTTGCATTATTTACGGTGATTACAGCAGTGCTCGCATATTGGTTAGCGCGCAAGGTAGCAGTAGCAAATGATGCAGAGGTATGGATACATGCACAAGCATTGTGGATTATGCGCAATGCTGTCATTTTTTTGATTCTAGCGGCTTTTGCTGCATTGTGGTTTATTCCTTTAATGTTTTTCTATTGGGATAGCTTTATCTGGGTGAAGGCATGCACGGTGGCAGGTGTGGTGTTTAGTGCGATAGCATGGCTATATTTACTCAATATTTGGTTTAAGGGTTTTACAAAATATTTACAGAAAAAAGCAGTTTTTTAAAAAAAACTAGATTTCAAACTTGTAAAAAATAACATCGCCCCCAATTTACTCTGCATAGAAGTATTATCAAATTTTTGTGGAGCATCGCCAATCATGGCTAAACGTGATTATTATGAGGTTTTAGGTATTGCTAAAACCGCTAGTGATGATGAAATTAAAAAAGCCTACCGTAAGTTGGCGATGAAGTATCATCCAGATCGCAACCCTGACAATTCCGAAGCTGAAGAAAAGTTTAAAGAGTGTGCGGAAGCCTATGAAGTGCTTTCGGACAGTGAAAAACGTAGCATGTATGACCGTATGGGTCACAATGCCTTTGAAGGTGGTATGGGCGGCGGCGGCTTCGGCGGTGGATTCAGTGCCGAAGATATTTTCAGCCAGTTTGGTGATATTTTCGGTGGTGCTTTTGGCGGTGGCGGTCGTGGTCAACAACGTGCACGTCGTGGCTCAGACCTGCGTTATGTCATGGAATTAACGCTTGAAGAAGCAGTGAAAGGCGTGAAAAAAACCATTACTTTCACGGCACCAGCACCGTGCGATGCCTGTGACGGCAAAGGTTCAAAAAATCCGAATGATGTGGAAACGTGTAAGACTTGTCATGGTGCAGGTCAGGTACGTATGCAACAGGGGTTTTTCTCAGTCCAACAGACTTGCAGCACTTGTCGTGGGCAAGGAAAAATCATTAAAAACCCTTGTAACAAGTGTCATGGTTCTGGAGTTTCAGATCGTCAACAAACGCTTGAAGTTACCATCCCTGCAGGTGTAGATAACGGTGATCGTGTACGCCTGACAGGTAAAGGCGAAGCAATCCGTGATGGCCAGTCTGGCGACTTATACGTTGAAGTGGTTGTGCGTGAACATGACATCTTCCAACGTGACGGGGCAGACTTGTATATGGATGTTCCTGTGAGCATTGCTGATGCTGCCTTGGGTAAGGAACTTGAGATTCCAACTTTAGATGGTCGTGTTAGTTTGAAAGTGCCAGAAGGTACGCAAACTGGCAAAATGTTCCGTTTACGCGGTAAAGGGGTAAAACCTGTGCGCAGTAGCATGCAAGGTGATTTACTCTGCCGTATTGTAGTAGAAACACCTGTGAATTTGACCAGTCGCCAACGTGAGTTGTTGAAAGAACTTCAAGCAACAATGGAAAGCGATGACAATAAATCTTCGCCGAAGAAAAAATCTTTCTTTGACCGATTATTTGATTAAGTTTAATTCAGTCATAAAAGCATTAAAAAATGGAGCAACATTGAGCTGTTGCTCCATTTTTTATTTTGTGGTTTGGTTCGATTGTGAAAGATCAAATTCATGATCATCTGGGGCAGCATCGATTGAATTGTCATCTTGTGGAAGAATTACTGCTGGAGTGGATGAAGGGATTGTCTGAGCTTCAGTGGGTGTTGAAGACTCTTGTGCCCAACTGAATGAAACCGCTGTTGTGATCATCAGTCCGAAAATTATGGTTTTAATTTGCATGATATGTCCTTGGGTTGAGCTATTCTTTGTAAGATTTCCGAGATTTTTAATACTTATCTATTTAGCTTAAATTTTATTTAAAATGGTTTTGTTTTTTGATTTGAGTTTCTAAATATTCTATAAAAATTGAAAAATAAGAATGGCTAGCTGCGACCATGAGTGGAATTTTTGTTTTGATGATTTCATATTGATGCTTTTGTAAATGAGTCAAGCAGTTTTAACATTAGAGGATACGCCCCCCATACCCTCTAATGATAACAACAAACCAGAACTACTCAAGAATTGGAGCATCGATGTCTTCAACACGAACTTCTGTTGGTGTTTCTGCAGGCGCAGTTGTGTTGCCTTGAGTTACTGCTTTTTCTTCTACAAGCGCAGAGGTTGACGCTGGTACAGATTCAGCCCAAACATTGGTCATCATTATTGCGAGCACAAGTACAAAAGCCATTTTATTCGAATGCATATTGGTCTCCTTATCATCCATATTATTTTCATTCGTGGCAGTAGTCTGCGGTGCGATTCTTGCATTTTGATGAAAATCGCTTGAGCAACGCTGTAAATGTTTCAAAGTTTTATCAATATCTTTTTTAATATTCATCTATTTCTTCGTTGAGTCAATTTACGATCCATCACACAGTCAGATTTTGAAGTAATTAAAAAGTTCAAGGTATTTTTTTAAATGGAATCGTCGTCTTGGAACTGAGTTTTGTTATAGTAGAGCCAAATTTTCAAATTCAGATTTAGGAAGATCGTATGTCAGCAGCTCCACGTATTGGTATTTTAGGTGCAGGCGGTCGTATGGGCCGTACATTGATTCAAGCGGTACAACAAGCGGGTTATCAACTTGCGGCAGCTGTTGAGCGTCCAGAAAGTACGTTGATTGGTGCAGATGCAGGAGAACTTGCTGGCATTGGCGCTGTGGGTGTTAAAGTGGTAGGCAGTTTGGAAGAAATCTTAAAAGACGTTGATGTCGTGATTGATTTTACTGCACCTGTGGCTACAGAGAGCCATCTAAAGTTATGTCGTGGAGCGGGTGTTGCAATGGTGATTGGAACAACAGGTTTTTCAGATGAGCAAAAGACCTTGTTGAATCAATCTGCGGCAGAGACGCCAATTGTGTATGCTGCAAACTACTCAGTAGGTGTCAATGTTTCCATTAAATTGCTTGAGCTGGCTGCAAAAGTATTTGGTGATACAGTGGATATCGAGATTATCGAAGCTCACCATCGTCATAAAGTAGATGCACCATCAGGAACGGCTTTGATGATGGGTGAAGCGGTTGCGGAAACCTTAGGTCGTGATTTGAAGAAAGTGGCGGTTTATGGTCGTGAAGGTCACACAGGTCCACGTGAGCGCGAAACCATTGGTTTTGAAACCATTCGTGGCGGTGATATTGTCGGTGAGCATACTGTGATGTTCATTGGTGAGGGTGAGCGTGTCGAAGTGACGCACAAAGCAACCAATCGCATGAATTTTGCGGCAGGTGCTGTACGTGCAGCAGCATGGGTTGTCGGAAAAGAAGCAAAAAAATACGATATGAAGGACGTTTTAGGCTTAAATGATATTCAAGCTTAAAACATGTTGCGCTAGAATTATAACAATGAGTTAAATTTTGAACATAAAAAATGAAAAAAACAGTGATGTTACTGAGTTGTGTAGTCAGTGCTTTTAGCCTGACTGCACAAGCTGCTTTACCGAACAATGCTAAATTGAGTCTGAACAAAAACAACATTAAGGTTTGGACGTATAAAGATATCAATAATCCTGTTCTGTCCTATAAAGCCGAAACCACACTGGATGTACCTATTGAGCGCGCTGTTGCTTTAGTATTGGATGTCAATAACTCATCTAAGTGGGTGCCGAATGTTGCTAAAGCTGAAGTGTTATCTCGGGATGATAAAAAGGGTGAGTTCAGTATTTATATGGTTTTAGACTTTCCTTTTCCTTTAAAAGATCGTGACATGGTGGTGAAAGGAACGATGTCTAAAGACAGCAATGGCACGATTTATATTAAAAACGCTGCGGTCCAACAAGGTAAAGCGCTGAACTCAGATTACGTGCGACTAAAAGATTATGCGGGGGATTGGACTTTCCAAAAATTGGGCCCGAATAAAGTGAAAGTAATCACCTCTGGACATGCCAATCCTGAAGGTTCAATTCCAGCAAGCGTGACCAATCTGCTGGTTGAGCAACAGCCTTATCAAATGTTGCAAAAGATGAAAATTGAACTGGCGAAGAATACCAAGCTTGCTGCATTACCTGAAATTTTAAAATGATCAGCTATAGGGTAGACGAGTCAGTTTTCTGCAGTTTTGATTCCCTGCATCATATGATGATGCAGGGGGGATAATAAACTTATTCAGTCACAGAGGATTGGGTGCTTTAAAATGAGCTGAGTTGATGAACGGGTTCTTTTGTTATTTTGATCTGGATAAAGACCAAAACCAATCCCAATGCGGTAAGTACAGCACCTGCAATCGAAACAGCTGAATAGTTCATACCCATACTGAGGACTGCTCCACCAACGGTTGCTCCTAAAGCATTGCCTAAGTTAAATGCCCCAATATTTACCGAAGATGCCAGTCCGGGTGCTTCATGTGCAACAGACATGACGCGCATTTGTAATGGAGGTACCACGGCAAAGGCTGCAGTTCCCCAAACGATGAGCGCCAATGCTGCTCCAAGCGGTGTTTGTGCCAAGATTGGAAACAGTAACATGGACAGCATTAATAGCACTAAAAAGCCTGTCAGTGTTTTATTCAGTGATTGATCTGCAAATTTCCCACCGAGATGATTTCCAATAGAGAAACCGATGCCAATTAATACCAGCATCAGGGTGATATACATTGGGCTGGCATGGGTGATACTTTGCAAGCTCGGTGCAATATAGGTGTAGAGCGTAAACATAGCACCTGCACTCATCACTGTGGTTAACAAGGCAAAAATAACAGGCAAGCGAGTTAATACTTTCAGTTCGGCTTTTAGATTGGGACGCTGCCTCGTGGTATCTACAGGTAGGGCTTTCCATAAAGCCAACATGGTCATGATACCCAAGATCGCTATGGCGGCAAAGGACATACGCCAACCGATATTTTGCCCAACCCAAGTAGCTAAAGGTACTCCACCAATATTGGCAATGGTAAGTCCCATAAACATCATGGCGACAGCGCTGGCCTGTTTGTCTTTAGCGACAACACTGGTGGCAACAATCGAGCCAATCCCAAAAAATACACCATGATTTAGACTGGTCAGAATTCGCGCGCCCATCAGTCCCCAATAATTAGGCGCAATTGCCGCAAGAATGTTTCCCACTGTGAAAATACTCATGGCTAAAATCAGTGCTTTACGCCGTGAAAAATGTCCAAACCATAAGGTCATGATCGGAGCACCAATCATCACACCCAAGGCATAAGCCGTGATCAGCATCCCCGCGGTGGGAATTGAGATATTCAGGTTTTCTGCAATTTGAGGAAGAAAACCCATTGGGGAGAATTCAGTTGTTCCGATTGCAAAAGCACCGATGGCTAAAGCAAACAGAGGAAAATTTAATTTCATGAAAGATCTCAAATATGCCGAAGATTGAAAAATGACGAAGTACAGCCGTGCGATCTGCAGATCTATAGCAGCAACACAATTCTTGGATGCTGATGCTCAACACAAGGTTTTGAATTTGGATTTTGATGCAGTCAAACAAACATCAATGCTTCACAAAATAGAACTTTGCAAAGCAATTGATGTTGTTTCATCGAGCAAAAATAATCATTTCAACTGAGCACCAATTTAAACATCCCACTTCGGTGCTAGGTTTTCAGGATCAACTTCACGACCATTGCGTTCTAATTGTGCAATCATCTGCATTTCTTCAGCAGAAAGTCGAATCTCTTGCGCTTTTAAGTTTGCGATTAAGTTTTCTCGCTTGGTTGATGATGGGATGACTGCAAAACCTTGTTGCAATGCCCATGCCAATGCAATTTGTGCTGTAGAAGCTTGATGTTGCTGGGCAATTTCAGCCAATACAGGATCGTTTAAAACTTTACCGTAAGCCAAAGTCATATATGAGGTCACATCAATATGCCGAGATTCTAAGAAATCTACCAATTTTGAGTTTTGCAAATAAGGACTCAGTTCAATTTGGTTGGTCGCAATATGTTCAAGTCCCACAGCATCAATTGCCTGCTGTGACAAGTCAATATTGAAGTTTGAAATCCCAATATGTTCAGTCAAGCCAAGTTTCTTGGCTTCCAAAAGATTGTGCATCATGTCTGCAACAGAAATACCTAAACTGGGTGCAGGCCAATGGATTAACGTTAAATTAACAGCATCTGTGCGTAGTTTGCACAGGCTTTCTTTCAGGCTTGGAATGAGTTTGTCTGCTTGATAATTGTCTGTCCATATCTTTGTGGTGATAAATAAATCATCACGAGGAATATGGCTTTCAGCAATTGCCTGACCCACTTCGGCTTCATTGCCATAGATTTGTGCTGTATCTACAGCACGGTAACCGACATCTAGCGCATTTTTGACTGAATCAATCACGGTTTGACCTGTTAAGCGAAAAGTACCTACACCAAATTGAGGAACGATGTGTGTCATGAGGGACTCACTGTGTTTTCTGAGATTAGCGCTATTTTGCTCCTTTAATTGTTGCGGAAAAATACAGGAATATGCAAAATATTATTGACTATAAATCAACAATAAAGTGTGCGGTTATTACGATGAAATCTACACTTGAGGAATTACAGGCCTTTATCAATATTGTGGATAGTGGTTCGATCGTTGCAGCTGCAACACATCTTGAACAAACCACTTCTGGCGTGAGTCGGGCTTTGCAACGGCTTGAATCTAAACTTAATGTCACGCTATTGGAGCGCACCACAAGGAAGCTTAAGTTAACTCAGGAAGGTCAATTATTTTTAGAAAAAGCCCGAAAAATTGTACATGACCTGAATGAAGCTGAAGATGCTTTACTGAAGTCGGACAGTGACACTTCTGGCTTGATTCGTGTCGATTCGGCTACTCCTTTTGTATTGCATGTGATTGCACCCTTAATGCAGGAGTTTTCTCAGCTTTATCCAGAAATTGAAATTGAATTAAACAGCAATGATCAAATTATTGATTTATTGGAACATAAAACGGATGTGGCAATACGTTTTGGAGAATTAAATGACTCCAGCCTACATGCAAGATTGCTGTGTAAAAGTCGTTTATACATTGTTGCCAGCCCTGAGTATTTAGCACGAAATGGTTATCCTGAAACCCCACAGGATATCCTCAACCATGTTCAAATTGGATTTAGTAAGGTAAATCATCTGAATACCTGGCCCATCCGTGTAAATGGTGAAAAATTGACAGTACAACCTAAAATCAAAGCATCTAGCGGTGAAACAGTACGTCAGCTTTGTCTTCGTGGGCATGGCATAGCCAGACTTTCAGCATTTGAGGTACTTAAAGATCTCAGAGAGGGAAGGTTGATCGCTCTATTTGAAGATCAAATAGAAATTTACGAGCAACACATCCATGCAGTTTATTATCAACAAGAACATTTGCCTAAACGTGTACGTTTATTTATTGAGTTTTTAGCGCAAAAGCTGTCAAGGTTTCGATAGTCTTTTGTGGGGGTAAATCTAGACTCAATATTGGGGCATTATTGGGCTGTTGCGGTGTCACCAAATGAATTTCGAAATGCTCTGCAGAGGTTTGCTGGCATTGGAATTCCAAATTTTTCTGTACAGGCATATTAATTTTGACAGTTTGATCACCACTGGCACGGTAATGATAGTGTCTGACAGCTACACTTTCATGTAGCGTAGGGTATAAGTGATCAAGTTGATAGTTTCCCAAACGCTGTGTTTTTAAAAAGCCTTCAATCAAAGATTTACATACAAAATGTTGCTGCTGGGCAACTTTATTGACTTGTTGAGGCTGACAGGCGCTGAGTACCAAAGCAAGGCTGACAAGAGCGATGATTCTCATTATTTTCTCCTTTCAAATCAATTATGTTTTAAAAACTGGCTGTAAAAGAAGCATAGATCTGTTAGATTTACAGGTACAGATACAACAAATATTAAAATTTGGGTACAGATATGGCTTTTCAGTATCAGGTCTTGGCACAGCAGATTGCGCAGAAAATTTATTGTGGTGAATTAACCGTAGGGCAGCGTCTTAGTTCTTTACGTCAATTTGCCGAATTACAAAAGGTGAGTTTGAATACGGCTAAAAGCTGTTATGAATTACTTGAAGCGCAAGGCTTGATTTTTGTAAAAGAAAAGTCAGGTTATTTTGTACAGGCATTGCCTAATAGTCCTCAAATCGCAGTACCTGATCACCCCGATTTTAAGTCCAGAGCGCGTGAAGTTTCTAATTTGGAATTACAAATACAAATTCATGAAGCAGCGATTAATAATAAATTGATTCATCTCGGTTCGATTCAACTTTCCCCTAATCTGGTCCCGGTAGAAGCTATACGCCGTTCGGTCCAACGTGCTTTAAAGCACAGTAAACCTGAAGATTTTTTATATAACGATCGGCAAGGGCATCTTCAATTGAGGGAGGCTTTGTCTGCACATTGGGCTGAAGATGGTTTTTACATTGCGAAAGAAGATATTTATATCAGTAATGGCTGTATGCCAGCCTTGTCAGTCATGATTCAGAGTCTGACTCAAGTTGGCGATAGTGTGATTGTGCCAACCCCGAACTATAATGGACAGTTACAGTTATTGGCTTTGTTAAAGCGAAAAATTATTGAAATCCCTGCCAACACAGAGGGTTTTGATCTAGACCGTTTAGAGCAAGAAATGCAAAGCCCGGGCGTAAAAATCTGCTTATTGACAGCCAATTTTCAAAATCCGCTCGGTTTTTGTCTCAGTAATGCTGAGAAAGAACGCATTGCACAACTTGCGGCTAAATATCAATGCTATGTCATTGAAGATGACATTTATGCAGAATGCAGTTTTAATGCCAAACGCCCTTTGCCAATTAAATATTGGGATCAACAAGGCTATGTGGTGTATTGTAGCTCAGTCTCCAAGTCTCTATCGACTTCTTATCGGGTAGGCTGGTTTTGTTTGCCACAGCGTTTGCAACATTTACATGCAAGACTGATTTTACAGAATGTTTCAGTAAATACGCCTTTGCAATTGGGGCTAGCCGATATGATTTATAGCAGAGCCTATCGTCAGCATCTGAGTGAATTACGTCCTAAGTTGATGGCACAGGTCGAGCAGTATCGACAATTTATCCAGTATGCCTTTCATGGTGTGAGTATCCGTTTGAATCAACCGCAGGGAAGTTATGCGCTGTGGTTACAATTTCCTGAACAAGTGGACAGTTTGGCGTTGTATTACTATGCACAGCAATACAGTATCAATATTGTTCCGGGTATTATTTTTGGTGAAGATCATCGTTATAACAACTGTATCCGTCTCAATGCAGGACATGAATTGTCTCAGGATATTCAGGACGCCATCATGTTATTGGCAGATTGGGTCAGAGCTGAATTGTCAGCCAAGAGTGTGGCTTAAACCAACGGAATATATGAATGATTAATAAAAAATGATTTACATTCACGGTTTACCGTTATTTAAAATTAGAAGTCGAATAAGTTCCGTATAGGATAGGAGTATATAAGCCTCCTATCCAAGATCATTCAGCGGATTGCAGAAAAAGCTAAAATTAAAAATCCGCTTTTAACACAATACGATAACGAGCTTTTCCTGAATGAAGACGTTCCAAAGCCTCATTAATTTTTGACATTGGATACACTTCGATTTGTGGCGCAATATTTTTGCGGGCTGCGAATTGCAACAATTGACGTAATGCAAAAGGGGAGCCTGTTGGAGAACCTGTTACTGATTTTGCGCCACTGATCAATGTACCTGCAGGAATGGGCATAGGTTCAAGAACCATTCCTAACATATGAATGGTGCCATTTGGAGCAAGCGTATTCAGATATGCTTTCCAGTCTAGACTTACGTTCACCGTGCATAATAATAAATCAAATTTGCCGCGTTGGGCTTTTAAGTCGTTTGCATCACGACTATTGACGATATGGTCTGCGCCCATCGCTCTGAGCTCATCTGACTTATCTAAATTAGAGGTGAATGCGGTAATTTCACATCCCCAAGCTTTGAGTAGTTTAATGGCCATATGACCCAAACCACCAATTCCAATCACGCCAACATGGTGAATGGCTTGGATTTGGTGTTTTAAAATTGGATCAAAAACCGTGATTCCACCACATAACAGTGGACCTGCACTTTCAGGGTCTAAATCTTCCGGAAGAGGAATAATCCATTGCCACCCGGCACGAACCTTATCCGCAAAACCGCCGGCATGACCAACGATCGTGGCTTTTTTCTCACCCGTACACAGCACTTGTTGTCCACTGACACATGGGTCACAGTGTTGACAACTTTCTGCTGTCCAGCCAATTCCCACACGCTGTCCGACTTTTAAGCCTTTTGCTTCTGAACCCAACTGAGTGATCAATCCAATAATTTCATGACCGCCAACGACTGGAAAAACTGCATTTCCCCATTCATTGTTAATCACTGAAACATCAGAGTGGCATAAACCGCAGTATTCAACTTTAACTTCAACTTGATGTGGCGCTAAATCACCAGCATCAAATTGAAAGGGTACAAGTTCAGCGCCTGCTTCTAGGGCTGCATAGGATTGAATGATATTGGCTGACATATGAATCCTTCCTGTTTTAAGTAAAATTTAGCGCGACATACAATCATTTTCATGGTCATTGACCATTCCAACAGCCTGCATGAATGCATAGCATGTTGTTGGACCGACAAACTTAAAGCCATTTTTCTTCAAAGTTTTAGACAACGTAAGGCTAGCTTCAGTTTGTGCAGGTGCTTGTCGATAATCAGGAACATCATTCAACTGGACCTGTTGATCAACAAAATCCCAAAGCCAATCCACCATATCAATATTTTTCGCTTTCATGGTTTGCCATGCAATCGCATTGTCACGAATAGCGGTAAGTTTACCAATATGGCGAATGAGTCCCGTATCTTGGCATTTCAACGCCAAATCCTGTTCAGTAAATTCAGCAATGGTTTGAATTGGATGATTAAAAAAATGTGTTCGATAAGATTCACGCTTTTTTAAAACAGTAATCCAAGATAATCCTGCTTGTTGTCCTTCGAGGCATAACATTTCAAATAAATGTTGCTCATTACGATTTGGTTTACCCCATTCATGATCGTGATATTCAATATAAATTGGATCATCTGAACACCAACCGCAGCGTTTTTTGATCATGAAAGATGCTCCATTTTTTAGTGTATTTAGAGTTTAAATTCGACCCATTGATCTTGTTTATTATCCCAATATGAAAGTTGGGCAGCGTCTAGGTCAGTGAAATTTATCCAAATATCTTTACCCGTCTTATCTGCAAAGCCAGTACTGATCATGAGGGCTTCATTGGTTATTTCCATAATCCAGCCTTGATGGCTTTGCCCATTGAGGACAATTTTTTGTTGATTGCCTGATTCTGCAAATTCAACTAAACGCTCAAGCAATGCTTCTGACATGGAATATTCCTAAATATCTAATTTAAATTTAACGTAAATATGGATAAGGGTTTACTGCACCTTGACCCTTACCTCTTAAGTATAGTCCATAGTGTAAATGAGGTGCAGTATGTCGTGCATTTCCTGTATTGCCCACATAACCGATCAGTTCACCTTTTTTAACGTAGTCTCCTTCTTTTAAACCACGTCGGTGATCATTCAAATGCGCATAGTAATGATAAGCGCCACCAGGTCCCATTAGCCAAATGACATTACCGCCTAAGTTATTGCTTTTTAAACTAGTAATCACCCCTTCAGTATTGCTGTACACTTTGGTTCCACGTGAAGCCATGATGTCAATGCCTTCATGCGCGCGTCCAGCACTTCGTGAGGCTCCCCATGTATCGGTGAGATTTTGTGGTTTGACACCATCGACAGGAATCGCCAGGCGTGTAGGGAGCGGCATTGCTTTTAAACGATTAATCTGAGCTTGCGGAAGATGCGGTCTGGTACTACTGGTTTTTTTGGGTGCGGTAGTACAAGCAGTTAAAATAATTGCAAAAAGGGCAATCATACAATATTGGATACGACGTGGCACGAGACATCCTTTTTTCTAGTTTCAAATTTCAGCTTTGAGGTTTAAAAAAGGGTAAATTAAAATTGAAAAAATGATCAGAATACCCGTGCCTGACTATGTCATATTTTGATTGCTGAGATCAATTTTTTCATGGCTGTGGGTATGCCCATTTGTGTAGCTTTTTGTGGCGTGAGCCATTCACCGCCAAGTTCAGCTTGGAGATATTCAGCTTGGTCTTTTTCAACATGAATGATATGTGCGGTCAATATCCAGGTAAAATGAGTGAAACTGTGCGAAATCTGTACAGGCTCAACGGTTGAAACCAGCTTTAAACGTTCACTGATCTGTTGCAGTTCAGCCTCGGTTTCAAATATTGGTAAACTCCATAGTCCTCCCCATAGACCACTATTAGGACGTTGCTCCCACAACCATTGTCCTTGAGATTCAATCAGTAAAACTTTACCGGTTTTTACAGGAACTGGCTTTTTAGGTTTTTTATAAGGGAGTTCCGTTTCTAATCCCTGTTGGTGGGCTTGGCAATGTTGCTGCATTGGACAATATAGACATAATGGTTTTTTAGGGGTGCAGATGGTTGCACCTAAATCCATAATTGCCTGAGTATAGTCATGATTGCGTTCAGTTGGGCACAGACTTTCAGCCAATTGCCACATTGCCCGTTCATGTACAGATTTACTGAGATCATCTTCAATGGCAAAAAATCGCGCTAACACGCGTTTTACATTGCCATCCATAATGACACCATATTGGCGTAAGCCAAGTGACATGAGTGCACCTGCAGTCGAACGCCCGATACCTGAAAGCTCCATCCATTGTTCCAGAGTGCTTGGAAAATATCCTTGTTGGCTGACAACCGTCGCAGCTTTGTGTAAGTTTCTGGCCCGTGCGTAATAACCCAAGCCTGCCCAATAAGGTGCAACATCATCCCATGATGCTTGACCTAAATCGTCAACGGTAGGGAAGCGTTGAATAAATCTATCAAAATACTGTAGTACTGTTTTGACTTGGGTTTGTTGCAACATAATTTCAGAGACCCAAACTTTGTAGGGATCATCTGCCACCTGCCAAGGCAGATCATGGCGTCCGTGTTGATCAAACCAAGTCAGTAATGCATCTGAAAATGAAAATTGCGACATATCGATCTAGTGCAAAAATAGGTGGCTCAGTATAACCAAATTCGAATGGATTACAGAAAATTATCTGAATACTGTGCATGAGATTGGTGAGGATAACGCGTTTTGAATAGTCAGAATTTAATTTTATAGGCGAGCTGCTGAAAAACGCATACATTAAATATAATTTCTAGATCAATAAAATCAATGCAATACATCTATTGTTTGCCGATATAAAGCTTTCAATGTCAGGCTTTAGATCTAGAGTTTAAATTGTGCTGCGCAGGCGATGTTTCACTTTGCTCTCGGCATTGTCGTACTGCAAACAAAGCAGTGCTTTGTCCCCCTGCCCAACATGGCGGCATCCATGTCGCTTCATGCTAGCAAAACTTTTAAAAATTCATATAAAAAGCATAAATCTTTTAGAAGATAAATCACTTGTACGAAAATTTAGGCGGTTTAACGATATAAAGTGGCACACTTTGCAGGTGATAAAAAACAGAATTGAATGAAGCAATATATTGAACTGAAAAAGACGCGCTTGCGTCTTTTTTATAGCATGGGCAAAGGATCATTTTTCGTTGATGATACCCCAACGCTGATCCAGTTTGAGCGGTTCATTTTTATAGCGTGGAATGATATGGATATGGAAATGTTTATTTTGTTCTTCACCAAAAACATTACCGTCATTAAAGGTAATGTGAAAACCTTCTGGTTGATGACGGATTTTGAGTTCATTGCGTGCCAATTCCAACAGCGAAGAGAGGCTTTTACGCTCTTTTTCTGAAACCTCAAAAAAAGAATCGATATGGCGCAACGGGATAATGACTGAATGCCCTTTAGACAAAGGATTTTGTTCAGGCAAAATTGCACCAAATTCATTTTTATCAATGATGTCAAATTCTTCAAATTCACAATAAGGGCATTTTATCTCAGTCATTTTTAAACTCCTTGTTTACGGGTTAAGGTCCTACATCAGATTCAAAATCAAACCAATGTACGATCTAACAGCTGATACATCGCAGTTAATCCTGCGCGTTCAGCTTCTGCGTTATAACCTAGATCTACACCATTGGCTTTGGCACGTTCATCTGCTTGTGGGTTACTAAAGCCATGTTTGGCATCTTTGAGAATGGTCACTTCAGATTTTACTTGTGCATGATTCATTTCTTGCTTGAATGATTCAACATCTGCCAAAGACACCATAGAGTCTTTTTCACCATGTAAAACTAAAACCTCAGCTTTAAATTTTCCTGATTGTGCGGGGTTTTGCGCTGATAAATTGGCGTGAAATGTGATCACTGCTTTTAAATCCGCGCCTGATCGCGCCAAATCAAGCATGACTTTTCCGCCATAACAAAAACCAATTGCAGCAAGGCGCTGTCCATCGACTTCAGGTTGATTGGCAAGGGTGGTAAGTGCGGCTGAGCTGCGATCTACAATGGTATGGGCATCTTGAAAGGTTTGCATCATCCATTCATTGGCCTGTGTAGCAACGGTGGTTACTTTTTTGTCGCCATACATGTCAACTGCCAATGCAGCAAAACCATGTTCAGCAAGTTCTCTGGCACGTTGCTCAGTATATTCATTTCGTCCCCACCATTCAGGACCCACGATGACACCTGCAACAGGTTGTGTAGATTCAGGGGCAGCAAAATAACCGATTAAAGTTGTTCCATCTTTTGCTTGGTATTGAATTTCACGAGTTTTAATTGCAACAGCCATCTATTCGATCCTTTTATATTTTTGCGAGCGACATTGATTAAAGCATAAATATGAAAGATTCAAATGCTTAATTGAGGAATATTGAGTATAGAAATGTGAGAAATTATGAATGATTGAATCGGTACTAAAATGAAAAAAGAAGGACCTAAGACCTTCTTTATCATAAACAGAGACTGTAATAAGAGTACTAAGAAAAGTTTAAACTTTCCCTCTGGAAATAAATCCGACAATTGCAAGAATAACGGCAACAACAAGAAGAATTACCGCAAAGTCTTTAGACATTCCTGCGACACCGCCAAAACCAAATAAACTTGCAACTAACGCGATCACAGCGAAAATTATTGCCCAACGGAACATGATACTCACCTCCATATTGTTTTTATGCAGTTTCAGTATAGGGAGAAAAACGGCGCGGTCTTGTGAAGTTATGTTTGAAAAGTGTGATAAATAAAGCATCATGTAACTGATTTGTGATGTTTTTTTATTCTCTAGTTCATGTTCTTATGCTGATATAATATTAATCTTTCATATGACTTCACTGTATACAATGAGCTTCGAAATACGCCCTCAATTTTGGAAAAAACATCATTTGTCTGAACTCAATCAGGCTGAATGGGAAGCTTTATGTGATGGTTGTGGTTTGTGCTGCTTGGTTAAACTTGAAGATGATGAAACACATGAAATCGCTTATACCAAGGTGTCCTGTAAACTATTGGACTGTCAAACAGCACAATGTTCAGACTATGCCAATCGTTTGCACTATGTTCCAGATTGTATTCAACTCAGCCCTGAAAAATTAGCGCAAATTCATTGGTTGCCTTCAAGCTGTGCCTATCGACGTGTCAATGAAGGTAAAAATCTTCCGTCTTGGCATTATTTAATTACAGGTTCCAGACAGAATGTGATTAAAGCCAGAAAATCAGCAGCAGGGCGCTGTATCTCAGAGACAGAAGTCGATGAGGAAGAAATTGATGAATATGTTGTACGTTGGGTCCGTTAGAAAATCACGTCAATTATGAATTGATAATCATTATCAAATATTAATATGATAAATAGGCTTTCATGATTTGATTGAATCTAAAATGTCTGGTTGATTGACCCTATTCAAAAAATGACTTTATGCCTGTCTGCCATCATTTTGACCTTTGCTTTTTGTTCAGTGACGTATGCAAAGCCTGATCTAAAGCCTTTAGGACCTCATATTGCAGATCTTGGTTCCCGTTATTATCAGTTTCAAGTTTACACATTTCAGTCAGCCGATCAGCGACGGTATTATAAAGGTTACTTAGGGATACCCAGACAGATCAATAAAAATCAACCACGACCTGCCATTTTTATGTTGGATGGCAACCCAGTAATGGCGCGTTTAGATGACGTATTATTAAAACAATGATCTGAACAAGACAGCCCTGTTTTGGTGACGATCGGTTATCAAACGCAGTTGCCATTTGAATCTGCTTCACGTTCCGTGGATTATACGCCAGCAGATGAGTCAGGAAAAATATTCGTTGATCCCCGAAATCCTGAACATATGTCAGTTGGAAGTTCGCAGTTTAGACAAATGATCTTTGAAAAAGTCATGCCTTGGGTTCATTCACAGGTCAAACTGGACACTCGGCGCACGGCATTGTGGGGACATTCCCATGGTGGATTATTTGTATTGGATACCTTATTGAATCACCAGCAGTATGAGCAGAAATTTTCGCATTATTTTGCAGCAAGTCCATCTTTAACTTGGGCAGATTCCCGATTACTGAAAGTCGTTGAACGCGCAAAGCCCGAAACACTTGAAAATCAAAAACTGTTGGTGATGGAAGGTGATTTTACTTCATCTACTACAGTGAAAATGAGCCCGAATATCGATCAAGATATGATTCAAAATAATCGACAACTGGTTTTAGACTTAGCCAGTAAAGGCGCAAATACCAAGCTCCTGCTGTATCCTGACCTCAGTCATGGGGAAGTCTTCAGGCTTCACTCTTGGATATTTTACAGAATCGATTATTTTAAAATTGAAAGTACATTATTGAATGCTTTCCATAGTAGACTAAGCTCAGCATTCATCAATTAAAAAAGCAGTATGTCAGACACTCAAATTCCACTTCCAGAACGTTTACGTCCACGTGATTTGTCTGAAATTATTGGACAAGATCATTTGCTTGGCGCTGACGCACCATTACGTCAAATGATTGATCAAGGGCATTTGCCTTCGATTATTTTCTGGGGACCACCGGGCGTTGGAAAAACCACAATTGCATTGTTATTGGCACAAGCTGTGGATCGTCCATTTGTCAGCCTCTCAGCGTTAAATACCGGGGTTAAAGAACTGCGTGAAGTGATTGCTGAAAGTGGTGATCTATTAACCCCAGTGGTATTTATTGATGAAATCCATCGTTTCAACAAGTCGCAACAAGACGCATTATTAAATGCTGTTGAAAAAGGTAAAATTACCTTAATCGGGGCGACAACAGAGAATCCTTCATTTGAAGTCAACAGCGCCTTACTTTCACGTTGTCAGGTCTATACGCTGAATGCACTCGGCAATGAAGCAATTCAAGAACTGATTCTTCGTGCCATTCAACAAGACAAATTTTTACAAGAGCGCCACATTCAGATTGAGGAATTTGATGCCTTGATTCAATTCGCCGCAGGGGATGCACGTAAGGCATTGAATTTAATTGATCTGATCGCCAGCACTTTTGAAGCTGATGTTGAAAATAGGGTGACCAATGCGATCGTGGTTAAAGTTGCCCAACAGAATATCGCACGCTATGACAAGTCCGGTGAACAGCATTATGATCTTGTGTCTGCATTTATCAAGTCGATTCGTGGGAGTGACCCAGATGCAGCGTTATACTGGATGGCACGAATGCTAAAAGGTGGAGAAGATCCAGTTTTTATTGCACGACGTATGCTGATTGCTGCTTCAGAAGACATTGGCAATTCAAATCCCAATGCACTGTTGTTGGCAGGAGAGTGTTTCCGCTCGGTTCAAGCCATTGGGATGCCCGAATGTAGAATTATTTTAGGGCAATGTGCTGTTTATTTGGCGACCAGCGCAAAAAGTAACAGTACTTACTTGGCCATCAATAAGGCACTAGAGTTGGCTGAAAAAACCTCTAATTTAGCCGTACCTTTACATTTACGTAATGCACCAACCAAATTGATGAAACAACAGGGTTATGGTGCAGATTATCTCTATCCGCACAATTATCCAGAACATTTTGTACTACAGGACTATTTGCCACCTGAATTAAAAGGGACAAAACTATATGAGTCTGCACGAAATAAGCGGGAGGTTGAAGGGGAGCGCTTACAGCAACGTCGTTGGCAGCAGGAGCAGCAGCAATAATTTTCATGCTGGCTTTAAATGAGCTGATCTATGACAGATAAAGGTTTAAAATATCGGTAAAATTTGAATTAGGCTGATGTCATTTACAACGGATATTATTGAAAAACGTTTTGAATGCTCCAGAAATTTTATGAAGCTTACTGTTTTATCTTGTGCTGTTTTAATTGCTTTACCTGTGACCGGTTATGCTGAACTGGCAACAAAAATTTCGACGCAGACTCCGTCTAAAACGGCAATACCACAATTTAAAAAGCTTTATCAGCAAAATTTTGTTCGGCAGAACAATATTCCTCAAGGGTGGCGCATTCCCGGGAATAATCCGGGTCATATTTATATTGAGCATGGTGTACTGAATATTGATGGACGGGCTAATGCAATGAGCCCAACCTCGATTTTATTGCCACAATCTCTTGAAAAGCATAAAAACTATAGGATTGATCTCGAATTTACTTTAGATCAACCAGTCAATGCTTCCCGTTGGGGAAGTGTGATTTATGATGTCACAGAAACGCAGGGCGTAATTCCAAGCAGTTACTATCAATTTACTCTCAGAGCAGATGCAACAGCGAAGAACGGCACTGAATTTGGACGCCATAAAACGAATGCGCAATGGGAAGTGAGTGAGATCAAAGCCTTCTCTGAAAATATCAAAGCGAATCAATGGTACAAAGCCAGTGTCGTGGTCTCTGGTCAACGGGTACAACATTATTTGAATGATCAGTTAATGCAAGATGTTGAGCTGAATCAATTGTCTACAAAAGGTGGAATTGGCTTTTCTGCCTCAGGTGCCATTTTAAAAATTAAGAATATCCAAGTCTCTGAACAGCTCAGTGCCTTACCTGATCTTAGCCATAATAAAGTTATGCAGGTACAAGAAGTTCAAACCAATGTAGCTTTAGCCTCAACCATTATTCAAAAAGTAAAACATCCAAATGGCGCATTAAATTCAAGTAATCAGCAGTATTATCAATTAGATGCAAATTTAAATTTACTTGATCAAACTGGTCAGGTGATCGAAACCTTAAAACACTATCTCTCCACTCCACAGCGTAACACCATTCCGGTTTTAGAGATTAAAGACCCCAAAAGTATAGAAGCATTAAAATTACTGTCTAAATCTCAGGATATTAGTGATATTACCGTGTTATCAAGAAGTGATGAGCTGCTTAAATCTGCACATCAAATTATACCGATGGTACGAACAGCATTGGATTTAAGTCGTGAAAATCTTAAAGACCGCCATCAAGATCTTGCTGAAATTATCCGTCGCAGCAATCAAGCTTATGCACGAATTGTAGTTGTTCCACAAAGCCTGACGGAGAAAGCATCGATCAGTTTTATCCAACGCCATTTGATGACAGTTTGGGTGGATACATCTGCTGTTGAGGCTCAGGATGCTGCGCGGGTGTTGACCACAGGTGTAAATGGGGTGATCACAACGCAAAGTACGGTTTTTTCCAGTATATTGAAGCAATTTCCGAAAAATACTTTATTACGTAAACCTTTTATTATTGGGCATCGGGGTGTACCCAGCTTAGAGGATGAAAATACTTTAGAAAGTGTCAAACATGCTGTGGCTTTGGGTGCAGATATCGTCGAAAATGATATTTATTTGACTAAAGATCAGCATCTTGTGGTTATGCATGATGCAACGGTTGATCGTACTACGCGTTCAACTGGAAAAATTGAAGAGATGAATCTTGCACAGGTTCAACAATTAAGATCCAAGTACAAAGCTTATAAAATACCTACTCTTGCAGAGTATTTTAGCATCTTAAAACAGCATCCAAATGTTGTACTGATGATTGAAATGAAAAGTGCCAATCCCGCATTGGTCGCAAAAATGCAGGATGAGATTAAAAAGTACCAAGTGGAAAGCCAAGTGGTCACCACATCGTTCAATACAGATCAAATTGTACGTGCACAAACCCAAATGACTGAGATTCCCCGAGGTTTATTGGTGGGGAATATGCCAAACAGCCGTAATATTTTGGTCAATATCCAACAGATCAATAACGATGTGCAAAAGTATAATTCAAGTTATAACCCTGCCTACCGTAGTGATTTGATCAATATTTTAGAAGCCACTAAGCATCGTGGTATCAGTTTCTGGCCTTGGGCTTTGAGTGATGATACATTTAAGAAGCTGTATGTTGCAGGAACTTATGGGATCACCACCAATTCAGCACAGCTTTATTCAAAATATGTGGTGGATATACAAACACCGAAAAATATCAAAGCCAAAGTGGGACAAGCTGTTTTAATTGATGCGCAAATGACTCAACAAGACGGAGAAAAAGCCAAATTGCAAGTCAACAATTTTGTTGTTTTAGCGGGTTCTCCAAAGCATGAGCTAAAAAATGGGCAGTTGAGTTTTGTTGAGCAGGGAACAGCCTATGTTTTAGCAGGTTATAAATATCAGATTGATCAACAATACGACTATCACATCTTTTCCTCACCGATAAAGGTGGTGGTGAAATAACTCATCGAACTGTATTGGTTTAAAAAGGGACTTTGACATTTTTAGGAAAATGGGGAAAAAGAATAAAAAGCATTTTGGGATTTTTCTGTAAACCTGAACCGTCTAGATAAGTCCAATGATGTGAATGTTGTGGGCGAATCGCAACCATAAAAGAAGGCGCTCCTTTGACTGTTTTGCCTGCCACTTTCATGGTGATGGTTTTCGGAACAAAACAGATTTCTTCTTGATCAACAATATAGCTATAAAGAGGGGGAGCGGATTCAACTTGTTGAATCTCTAAGTTTGATGTCGCGAGGATACTCTGTGTGTGTTGGAGAAGTTTTTGGTAATTTTCTATACCACCGACATAATTGATGAGAGAAGGATGAGTTTTCTGTTGCATAAAAGAATAATCATTATTTTTTAAATCTTGTCCTAAACGCTCTAGGTCAGGTGCAATGATTTTAGAATAGTCTTGTTTACAGCTTAATTGTTGTGCGAGCCCATGGCTCGAAAGGATTAAGAATAGAATACATGTATAAATTGTTTTTATCATCTTGGATTAAATTCGAATATGTCTTGTTTTGAGTATATAAGTTTCAGATAAAAAGTTCATCACCAAGCTAAACCCAGTGATATCCACCCATACCCTGCCCAGACTTTAATAGTGATTACCAAGCACAATAAGCATAAAAAACCGAGTCTCTTAACTCGGTTCAATGCTTTTTAAAAGGCTCAAACCCTTACCACTTATAATTAATTTTGCCGTAATAGAATGCGCCATTAAAACCAAAAGGTGAGAACTGGCTATACTGTAGGCTTCCACCAGTAGGTTTGTTGATGTCATAAACATCTTTATCTGGATAAACATTGGTAATGTTGTCACCGCCAAGGGTAAATTTCCAAGCGTTCAATTGATAGCTTAGGGCTAAGTCCAAAAGCCATTTTGCAGAGAATTTCTGATCACTGGCTGAACCAGCATTACTAAATGTTTTAAAGCTTCCGTATCGCGTGAGATTGGTGTTAATGCCGAAATTTCCAATTTTATAATCATTGGCCAAACTGAATTTATGTTCAGGTGTACTGCCTGCCAGTAATCCATATTGTTCACGACGGTCTAAGCGTGTCAGATTGACACCCAAGGTATTTAAAATTTCAGGATTTTTATCTACATTGGTGACTTCATTACGATTGAAGTTATAAGCCAAAGATGTGGTTAACTCTCCATAAGGTAGGTTCTGCCATTGGTAGTTTGCAACCAAATCCACGCCACGTGTACGTGTATCACTGGCATTATTGAAAAAACGTACGCTGCTAAAGTTGGTATCGGTGATGCCTTTTGAGATCAGATAATCACGTACAGCAGGGCTGCTGGCATTGATATTGGAAGACAGACTAATACGATCATCAATATCGATTTGATAGGCATCTAAAGTTACATACAGATTTGGAGTTGGGGTAAAGACAAAACCAAGACTATAGTTTTTGGATTTTTCAGCTTTTAAATCCTCGGCTCCGAGCAATTGTGCAACTTGAGATGAACTCGGGAATGTGCCCGCTTCAACAAACTGCCCATTCACCAGTTGAGATGAGGTTTGAGTAAAATACTGTTGTGCCAGACTGGGTGCTCGAAAACCTGTCGAAACTGATCCTCGTACAGCAACTTGTGGTAAAAGCTTATAACGTAAGGACAGTGAAGCATTGTTGGTATCACCAAAATCATCATATTTCTCATAACGATATGCGGTAGAAGCAGAAAACTTTTGGGTAATATCAGTTTCTAAATCTAGATATCCAGCATAGCTGTCACGGGTCCATTTGCCTGCATCAGCTTGACGGAAACCCGATAAACCTGACGAGCCACTTTTATAATAAGCGCCCGGATCTCCTGCTTTAATTTGATATTGCTGGTTTAAATACTGGGCACCAAATGCAATATTCAAAGGGCTTGCAAACGCAGATATATCATACTCTTTGGAAAGATCAAGATTAAAAACAGACTGGCTATTTTTCAGCTTGCCATTATGAAATGAATTGGGTGTTGCCCCTGTGTCTTTGTACAGATCAACATTGATGGTTCGGGTATTTACATCATATTGGTTCAAACCATAATTTGCAGAAATATCATAACGCCAATCCGCAACTTCTCCTCGTAGACCTGCAACAGCACTAAAGTCGTCTAATTGACCTCGGATCAGAGGTAAGTAGCCATTCGGAAATAATGCCGGAACATTGTTTGAGGCGTTGCTTAAACGATAAAATCCAGCAGTTTCGGCATTTCGGTGGCTATAGGTGGAGAAACCATATAATTCGATTTCATCACTAAGGTCAAAGCCCGCATTGAAAGCAGCTTTTACTTCGTCTGATTTTGGGTCACCAAATCGAAATGTCCTCTGCCCATAGGTGGTGGCATTTGGATCACGTAAGTCTAAGCCGGCACGATTGGTGGCTTCATTGTCCTGCCATTCACCGGAAAAAATGGCATAACCATAATCGCCAAGTCGAGATCCCCCTGAAACATAGGACTGCTTTTGCTCACCATCACCTTTATCATAAATGCCGTAGCGTATTCCCGCTTCACCTGTTTTTGGATCAGACTTTAAGATGATATTGACGACACCAGCAATTGCATCTGAACCATAACGTGCAGAAGCCCCTTCTCTGAGTACTTCGATACGGCTAATTGCAGAAACAGGAATCGCATTTAAATCAGTCGGCGCTGAACCACGACCAATTGTTCCACCCAGATTAATAAAAGCACCGCTATGGCGACGTTTACCGTTTACCAAGACCAAGACTTGATCAGGAGATAGCCCTTTCAGTTGTACAGGACGAACCAGTTCCGTTCCATCCACCACCGTCGGACGGGGAAAATTAATAGAAGGAATAATTTTACTTAGGGCTGTACCTAGCTCACTGGAACCTGTACGCTCCGTGAGTTCCTGTGCACTGATCACATCGATGGGTTGTAACGAATCGGTCTTAGAACGCTTTAATGAGCGTGTCCCCGTCACCACAATCGTATCTAATGTTTTGACTTCGGGAGATGTATTCTGTTGCTCTTCAGCACGAGCTTGTGAGTACAGTAAAGCAAAGATCAAGCTTGCTGTGAGACTGAATGAATATTGTTTTGATAATATACGCATAACTCTATTTTGAAGCTCTTTTTGTAACTATTTGTAGTGATCATAGTGAGCTTGGAAAGATTTAGAAAACAACTTTTAAAAATATCAATAGAATAAAATCTGCAAAGTGTCTTGTTATTTAAAGCTTTCTATGAGTAATTAAAGCAAATTTTATCCGTAGTTGAGATTGATGATCGGGGCCTGTTTTAGCGTGGCACAGTATCGATAAAAAAAAGCTGTCAAAATGACAGCCTTCATCATAAGAATTTTGAACCCTTTAACGTGGCGGAAATCCTGCCTCAGTTAAGGCATCTGCAACTTGTTGCTGAGTTGCTGATGTTTCAACTTTAACACTGCGATTTGGTGGATCAGCAATCACTTTTGCATTTGCATCTACAGATTGGACCGCTTTGGTGACGCCACGTGCGCAACCACCACAGGTCATATTTTCAATATAAAATTCCATATTTCACCTGTTCAAAGAAGATTCAAAAACAATATAAACCTTACCATAATTGTAAGGTCAAGCTTTAATTCCTGAACTTCGTGTTTTAAACAGATGTTGAACCTCAGTCGAATACTGATATGCAAAATTTGTGCTTTGAGAGTAAACTCTGAACTTATACTTTAGCCAATAAAAACACGACCATGAGAGAAGATTATTTATATTCAGTTATTTATCAAGATATTCAAGATGCCATAGCTGAGATTCAACAACAAACACAAGGTCAGCATCTATGCGCCATAGGTTTGGGAATGGTTGAAGATTTATGTGGTTTTTTTTATGTGGGATGCACAATAGAAAATCTTAAAGATTTTGAAGATGTGTATGAAGCATGGTGGATTTCAGAATGGCGTTATTCAAATACAGCCAATAATCGTACCCATGATGCGATCATGGCACTTTATGAGCGCTTGGGTAAACAATGTACGGATGAGCAATATATTGCTTTGAGAGAACATTATCAAGACACCATCATCCAAGCATTACAGGACTTAAGATCTGCAGGAAAATTAAAAAATCAGCAGGGTGAAGAAATCATTATGATTATTCAGTATGCTGATTCGTTTGATGAGGATTTTGAGGAGATCAGTTTCGCCCAGATTAATCCTGAGTTTTTGGTTCCGCTTTTTAAAAATCGTTTTAAGGAAAAATCAGGTGAAAATTTATATGACTATCTGTTGCAAAAAATAGAAGCTTAAACCCATTTCAAATGCAATAAAAAAGCTGAGTTCAATAACTCAGCTCTTTTATTGCTACATCATTGCTGTTAAAGATCTGAAAGATCCACACCAATACGTGCTGCAACTTCTTCATAAGCTTCAACCACACCACCTAAGCCTTGGCGGAAACGGTCTTTGTCTAGTTTTTTCTTAGTGTCTTTATCCCATAAACGGCAACCGTCTGGAGAAAACTCATCACCTAAAACGATACGGTCATGGAATACGCCAAATTCAAGTTTGAAATCGACAAGAAGCATGTTGCCTTGAGCAAATAAATCTTTCAGTACCACATTGACTTTTTGAGTCAGTTCTTTCATTTGAGCAAGTTGTTCCGCATTTGCCCAACCTAAAGCAATCGCTTGAGACTCATTCACCATAGGATCGCCTAAAGCGTCATCTTTGAAGAACAGTTCAAATGTTGGTGGAACAAGTTCTAAGCCTTCTTCAACACCTAGACGACGGCATAATGAACCTGCTGCATAGTTGCGCATAACGCATTCTACAGGAATCATTTGCAATTTTTTAACCAGAACTTCAGTCGGAGAAAGAAGTTTTTCAAAGTGAGTTTCGATACCCGCCGCTGCCAATTTTTCCATGATAAAGGCATTAAAACGGTTGTTCACCTTACCTTTACGATCTAGTTGCTCTATTTTTTCGCCATTGAATGCAGATGCATCATCACGGAAAACTAGAATTAGATGATCCGCGCTATCTGTTTCATAAACAGATTTCGCTTTACCAGTATAGAGCAAGGTTTGTTTTAACATGGGGGAACCTTTTGCAAAAAAAAATTGCCTAGAACGACTAGGCTGGCCAGTTTTGGTAAATCTGGGTCAATAATCCTGCAGCTTTTTCTTTGTCTGCAAAACTATTGTCTGCGTTAAACACAGCAAGTGTGTTGCTTGAACCTACTGAGCTAAGTCTGAGTATATAAGTTGAGTTATCGATTTTCACAGTTGCCTCATTGGCATTTTTGCTTTGACCGAGCAGCTTATAATTTAGACTACTGAGGGTTGCAAGTGTGTACTGCCAAATTGTAGCAGAATTTCCATCAATTTTGATCAATGGATTGCCATTTCCGTCAGTTAAAATTTGAGGTCTGCCCACAGTTTCGCTGCTGCTTGAACTTTCATCTGTAGATGAATTGATCTGAGCGACTTCTGGACGAGGCACGTCATAACGATTGCCTTTTTTATTTTCAAATTTTGGTGCATGCTCAAGCGCCAGCGGGTCAACAATAGGAGCTGGATACATTGGCGTTGCAGGTCTAACTGTTGAACCTTCAGGGTACTTAAGTGGCTCTACTGTGGTCGTATTTTTATAATCTAAAGAACCATTACTGATTCCAAGGGAACTACAACCCGCCAAACTTAAAGCTGAAATGGCAAGAGTTAAACCTAAACGTAATTGCATAATACTAAGCTCTTATTAAATGAGACCTACTGCTTTGAGTTCTTCACGCAGAGGTGCACGGTATTTTTCTGCAAGAGGAGTTAATGGTAGGCGAATACCTGTACCAATTAATTCCATTTCATGAAGTGCCCATTTCACTGGAATTGGGTTCGATTCGCAAAACAGAATATTGTTTAATTTTGCAACTTGGTCATCTTTAACTTTTGCAGTACTTGCATCACCAGCGAGTGCAGCCGCGCAAAGTTCACTCATGATTTTAGGTGCAATATTGGCAGTCACAGAGATATTGCCTTTTGCCCCTAACTGCATCAGTTCATTTGCAGTAGCGTCATCACCAGAATACACCAACATGTTTTTACCTTGTAAACCCTCAATCAATTGTTTACCACGTGGTACATCGCCTGTTGCATCTTTAATTCCAACGATCTGAGGAATATCTGCTAAACGAATGGCGGTATCATTCTGTAAATCAACGCCTGTACGACCTGGAACATTGTAAAGAATAATCGGTAAATCAACAGCTTCTGCAACTGCTTTATAATGTTGGAATAAGCCTTCTTGGGTCGGCTTGTTATAATAAGGGGTCACTAAAAGTGCGGCATCTGCGCCGAGCTGTTTCGCTTCTTTGGTGAGTTCGATCGCTTCGTGTGTCGAGTTTGCACCAGTACCGGCAATAATTGGAATGCGTTTATTGGCTACACGGATAATTTCTTTAATTACTTCTGTGTGTTCTGCCATGCTAAGAGTAGATGCTTCACCAGTTGTACCGACAGCAACAATACTATTAGTGCCTTGTTCTATGTGCCACTCAACGAGCTTCTCGAGACCCTTCCAATCTACGCTGCCATCTTCAAACATGGGGGTGACGATTGCGACAATTGAGCCTTGAATGGTCTGTGCTTGCTGAGTCATTTTAAAAAAATATCCTATTTTTCCATCCGCATGCGTTTGAGTAAACAAGGGTTGGGATGGTTGCAGTATTTTGATTTGAGCGAAAAGCAATCATTCGAAAGATTGCATAATGCTTACCCAAATTATGACTGATTCAGCGAGACAGAACAATATGCTTTAGTCAAAGCTTGGAAATTCTTTAAAAAAAGCAACAATTCACTCACATTTCAGTTGAATAAGATTTGGATTGGGATATTTTTCAAAAAAGTAAATCGGGATGTTTTTTAAACAGCTGGCTGTGTGAGATATAAATTGTGGATCGTTTTCACTAATCAGCCATACAGAGGTGATATTAATAGTTTTTTAAGATGATAACAGACATATGAATGATTAACCCCAGTGCTCTGAATCAGTTGATTTTTCAAGTTTTGCTCAACAGATAATCTTTTATAGAGATCAGTTAGATCCTTACTGGTTCTTATAACATGAGAATAATCCAATATATTTTCAATATTTCCAAGTGAATTCCTCAGAATTGATCACAGCTTTTTTACCCTCATTGATTATAGTGATTTATAAAAAACAGGAATTTTCCTATATCACAGCAGTGAAAACGAGATTTTGTACCACTTTTTGATAGTTATCTCCTCAGGGAGAGTTCTAGATGATGTCTATTCTTTATTCGGCAATATCTCGTAAAAGGATTTTCCACGATGGATAGATTAGTCACGCTCGATAAACAGCATTCTATAATTACCATATTGATTTGCTTTTTAATCGCAGTGATCGAAGGGATTGATATTCAGGCTGCGGGGGTAGCTGCATCCGGGATCAAAGAATATTTTGCTTTAGATGCAAAGCAACTCGGTTTATTTTTTAGTACAGGAATTTTAGGATTACTGCCAGGTGCATTAATTGGAGGTCGTTATGCTGACCGCATTGGACGAAAAAAAGTTTTAATTGCATCGGTAAGCATTTTTGCAATTTTTACTTTATGTACAGTTTGGGTGAATAGTTTTTACGCTTTACTGCTTGTACGTTTTTTGGCAGGTGCAGGTTTAGGAGCTGCAATGCCCAATTTAATTGCTTTGGCCTCAGAGTCAACCACAGCGGAAAACCGTGGACGTGCTGTTGGTCTAATGTATTGTGGTATGCCAATTGGAGCAATCATTGTGTCTTTGTTGGCAGCCCAATTGGCAACTGTGGATTTGGCGAGCAGTTGGAAAACAATTTTCTATGTTGGGGGGATACTGCCTTTAATCGTTGTACCTCTGATGATCAAGTTTCTACCCGAATCACGTGAATTCCTTAAAGCACAACAAGAGGTCAATCTTGCCGATCAAAAGGCTTTGTCTTACCGCGATTTGTTCAGCCGCATTTATGCCACAAGAACATTATTGTTGTGGGTGAGCTATTTCTTCACCTTGATGGTGGTATACATCATGTTGAGCTGGCTACCTTCATTGTTTACTGAACTGGGCTTTAGCCGTAAAGATGGCAGTATGGCGATGGTCTATTTCCAGATGGGTGCAGCCCTAGGTACCGTCGTTTTAGGCATGTTGATCGATCGTTTTCATAAAGCTTATGTGATTATTTTGATGTATGTGGGAATTTTGATTGGTTTATTCAGTTTGAATTCGGCCACTACATTGAATTTCATGTTTGTTGCAGCAGCCATCATGGGGACTTTTACAATTGGAGGTCAAGGTGTGTTATATGCTTTTGGTAGTTTTGTCTACCCAACCCATTTACGCGGTCAAGGTGTAGGTGCCGCTTCTGCCGTTGGGCGTATCGGTGCCATGATGGGACCTGCGATTGCCGGACAATTGTTGGCAATGGGAAGTGGTGCAGCAGGGGTGATCAGTGCTGCGATACCTTGTATCGTTATTTCGGCAATTATCATGGTGCTGTTAACGCGACGTTTAGAAACGACTTGATGGAATCTGAATGCCTGAATCCTTGATTTTGATAAGAAGCTCGCAAATGTGAGCTTTTTTATTGTATGTTAGGTCATCAACTCGTGTCACATTGATCATTAAAATAGCTGAGATGTTGTCTGTATAAGGATAGGGAAATGTTGCAAACTGAGCGTAGCGCCTTAATTGTTGTCGATGTGCAGAATGGTTTTACTTCAGGAGGAAAGCTAGAGGTTGCCCAAGCAGAAAGGATCATACCGACAATCAATCAATTGGCAGATCATTTTGACAATATTGTACTGACACAAGACTGGCATCCTGCAAACCATATTTCATTTGTTGAACAACACCCCCAACATAAAGCTTTTGATGTTGTTCAGCTGGACTATGGTCCACAAGTGCTATGGCCTGCTCATTGCATACAAGGCACACAGGATGCTGAATTCCATCCTGATTTAAATATTCCGACTGCACAGTTGATTGTTCGTAAAGGTTTTCGTCCACATATTGACAGTTATTCAGCCTTCATGGAAGCAGATCATAAGACCACAACAGGTTTGGCGGGGTATTTGCGAGAACGTCAGATAGACACTGTATATATTGTAGGGATTGCGACAGATTTTTGCGTAGCATGGACTGCAATGGATGCCGCTAGATTAGGGTTTAAGACTTTTGTGATTTCCGATGCGACTAAAGCAATTGATCTACAAGGCTCATTACAGCATGCATGGCAGGAAATGCTGGCTGCTGGCGTGAAGCGTATGGTTTCAAAAGAGATTCTTGATTTCTCTAAATCATGAATTAACGCATAAATCTGGGCATTTGAGAAAAGTGATACTGGTTTGAACGACATGCTTTAAGATAAGCCTTGATTTTAAACCTATTTGGGTCGGGACAATGTCAGCAATTTTATGCTTTAGTCAGTTTGTGCAAAAAACTTTCGCACTTTGGGTCGTTGTATTTGCCTTCATCGCATTATGCTTTCCCGATGCATTTATATGGATGAAAGCTTATATTCCATGGGTTCTTGGCATCATTATGCTGGGGATGGGAATGACCATGACGGTCGATGAGTTTAAAAATGTATTGTCCAATCCAAAAGCAGTGGTGATTGGTGTGGTAGCTCATTTTGTGGTGATGCCGAGCGTAGCATTTTTTCTCTGCAAAATTTTTAATTTACCACCAGAAATCGCTGTAGGTGTCATTCTCGTTGGATGTTGTCCAGGAGGAACTGCTTCCAATGTGATTACCTATATGGCAAAGGGCAATACTGCTTTATCTGTGACATGTACTTCTGTTTCAACATTTCTCGCTCCAGTTTTGACTCCCGCCATATTCTATATTTTAGCCAGTCAATGGATTCCGATTGATGCAGGCTCAATGTTTATTGATATTCTTAAAGTGGTGATTTTCCCCATCATCTTGGGCGTCATTTTAAGAAGTTTGTTTAAACAGAAGACAGAACAATATATCCAAGTTATGCCGTTGGTCTCTGTGATTGCGATTGTGGTCATCGTTGCAGCAATTATTGCCGCCAGTAAGGCGTCTATTTTGCAATCAGGTTTACTGATTCTCGGTGTAGTCATTTTACACAACGGATTAGGTTTTTTATTGGGCTATTGGGCAAGTCGTTTATTCAATTTATCTTATCCTGACTCCAAAGCTGTAGCGATTGAAGTGGGGATGCAAAACTCGGGTTTGGGAGTAACCTTGGCGGCACTTCATTTTGCCGCCTCTCCTGTGACCGCAGTCCCCAGTGCCATTTTCAGTTTATGGCATAATATTTCAGGTCCAATTTTAGCGACCTATTGGGCATCAAAAGCGGATAAAGTAACCCACAACCAGCCTTAACAGCAGCTCAAATTCCGTTTTTACACGGAGAGCTGCAGCAAGTTTTTGATGGTTATTCACTCTCGAGTTGTTTTAAAAACTCATTTTCCGTCATGACAATAAATCCATGTTGTTCCAATAAGGCAGTGGTGACACCTTTGCCTTGTACTTTTTGTCCCGAAAATGAACCATCATAAATCATACCTGAACCGCAAGAGGGGCTATTGGCTTTTAAGATAATATGGGTGACTTGGTATTGTTGTGCGAGTTTAAGTGCTTTTTCTGCACCTTGGATAAATGCTAAAGAAACGTCATCGCCATTGGCATCTTGGACTATAGCCTGTCCCTGTAAAACAGCATGACCATCACCGCCAACAATCTCAGCAGGAGGGCGTGGTGTGCTTAAACCACCTGAAACTTCAGGGCAGATCACTACAGCCTGTTGATTGTCGAGCAACTGCTTAAATATTTCTTGTAAACAGTTTTTGGCATCATAACGGACATTTTCACCAACAAGACATGCACTGATCAGATATTTTTTGGTCATCTTGGGTTTAATTCAAGCTGCATTAAATCCATGCCAATATCATATAAATCAGTTTTAAAGTCGAGGCTTAATTGTTCTGTAAAGGCAAATTTTTGATAGAATTTTTTTGCACGTGCATTGGTTTTCAGCACTTCTAAGAAGATATAAGCTTGATGATGCTGATTTGCGATCTCAATGATATATTGCATTAAATTTGCGGCTATATGTTTTCCGATGACCTCTTTAAGTAAATAAATTTTCTGTAATTCCATACCCATACACTTTAAATCGGGTTGGTATTGGTTAAGGTTGAGTTTAGCGTAGCCGATTAGTTGGGCATGCTCATTTTCAGCCAATACCCAAATTTGTTGCGGGTCTGCTAGGGATTCCGATAAGTTTTCAAGACTAAAATCTTGGTTGAGAAAATTTTGTAATCCTTGTTCTGACCAAAGCTCACTAAAATGTTGGCGATATGTGGTATTGCCTAGTGTATAAAGTTGATTTGCATGGGTCGTCGTGGCTTGGTAAATTTTCATGGTGTTTTATCTTAAAATGATGGCTTGTTATGATTGGATGCAATGTTCAATCATTGATGATTTTCATGTGATAATCAATCTAAAATATGGGAAATGAAAGTCACTATGAGCGTTTATGTCGATCGTGCAAAAGTACCGTTTAAAGGTAAAGAATGGTGCCATCTCATGGCAGATACGCTAGAGGAATTACACCATTTTGCAGAAATGTTAGGCATAGATTCCCGCTTATTTCATCGTTCAGCATCTTATCCTCATTATGACATTACTCTGCAAATGCGTGTCATCGCCCTTACGCATGGCGCAATTGATGCTGATCGAAAAACCATTATTGCTTGTGGTAAGCAGCTTAAACTTCAACTCAGCCAATCTTGATAAATGCCGACTGAATAGCATTTCTCAAAGGATTTTTTCTAGAGATTAAGTCTTGTTCTGATGAGAAGCACAAGAGTAGAATCTTCGATGACGATCAATGATGAACAATGATAGCGATATGAGTGTTAAAGAAGGTTCAACAGAAATATCACAGGACGAAATTATTATTCTGGCTGAAACTTTTCGGCTTTTGGGGGATCCTTCACGTCTGAGAATTCTTCTGTTCTGTATGCGTGGACCTAGCCCTGTAGGTGATATTTGTGAAGCACTGGATTTGTCACAATCTTTGGTCAGCCACCATTTACGTTTATTGCGTTCTGCACGATTAGTTAAAAGTGAACGTCAGGCAAAACAAGTCCTGTATGAAATAGCAGATACCCATGTGAGTCATGTTCTGTCTGATATGGCAAAACATATTGCAGAAGAACAATGTGGATAAAATGTTGTTATTTTAATAAATTAAATAATTGAATTTATTTAAGTTTGATTCAATTTTTCATGTTGATCAAAATAAAGGCTGATCTTTAAATGTAAATGCCACAAGATTGTTAGAAATAACCTTGTGGCATTTTATGATTGACGGATACTGATCTTAGTGGCTATGCCCAGCATGAGGATCAATTTTGACCGGTTTTTCAAGACTACATGAGCTATCACCCTGCCAATCAATAGCCACGGTTGGATGTTCAATATCAAACTTGGTTTTTAATTCATGTTCAATTTGTTCGGTCAGTGTTTTGATATCAATACCCGCCTCAGGTTGGACATGTAATGTTGCCATTGCTCTCCCTGAAGTAATCATCCATACATGAATATGGCTAATTTTCTGAATGCCATGAACGGATTTTAATAAGTGAGCGGTAATATCTGTTGTATTGGCATTTGCAGGAGCGCCTTCGAGTAAAATATGAATGGTTTGCTTAAACAGCGACCATGCACTACGTAATACCAGTAATGAGACAAGTACAGATAAGATAGGATCAATCGGGGTCCAACCTGAATACCAGATGACAATCGCAGCGATAATTGCAGCAACTGAACCGAGTAGATCACCCATCACATGTAAAATTGCTCCTTTAACATTTACATGATCTGTATCGTTTCGTGTCAGATACCATAATACAAAGATATTTACCAGCATCCCAATAATGGCCACAACGAACATGGGTCCCGCAAGAACAGGTTGAGGTGATTGAAAACGTACAATTGCCTCATAAACGATCCAGCCCACAATCCCGAACAAGGTTAGAGAATTGATCAAGCCTGCAATGACTTCAAAGCGCATATAACCAAAAGTACGGGATTTATCTGCGGTGCGTCGACCGAAGCGAAAGGCTGCATATGCTAGGCCCAATGCAAGTGCATCAGTCAGCATATGTCCCGCATCCGCCAGAAGTGCCAGTGAACCGGATATGATTCCTCCAGCAGCTTCAACAAGCATAAAACTAAAAATAATGAAAAATGAAATGAGAATTTTTCTTTCATTCCCACCATTTGCTTCAGGCGCATGTGTATGGTCATGATCACTATGGCTGTTATGGGTATGATTGTGATTATGTCCCATAAGGACCTCTGCATTATTGGATTAACTACATATGAATATATGTTCATATGTTTGTTTTGTCAAATGTGTTTATGTTAACTGCTGTATTTCATTATTGATCAAATTAATTTAAAGCCTGATGGATTTATATACAGTCTTATATAAAAAAATCCACACATCCATGCTGTTTTCGTGCATGAATTGTGTGGATCTTTTACTATGGGTATATATTAGATTTTATCAATCAGATACATATACTCAATATCGGACACATTGATTATTCAACAGTGACAGACTTTGCCAAATTACGCGGCTGGTCTACATCTGTACCACGTAATACCGCAACATGATAAGACAACAACTGTACAGGGACACTATAAACAATCGGTGCTAGCCACGTGTTGACGGCAGGCACATTGACAACATGTTGACGGTCTTTATTGATAATTCCACTGTTTTCGTCAGCAAATACAAATAATTCACCGCCACGTGCTTGAACTTCTTCCATATTTGATTTGAGTTTATCCAACATATCATCATTCGGTGCAAGAATGACCACAGGCATATCATTGTCAACCAAAGCCAACGGACCATGCTTCAATTCACCCGCAGCATAACCTTCGGCATGAATATAGGAAATTTCTTTTAGCTTTAAAGCACCTTCCAGTGCGATTGGAAACTCTGTGCCACGACCCAAGAATAAACAGTGTTGTTTTTCTTTGAACAGTTCGGATAAACGTAAAATTTCTGCATCATTCTGCAAAGTATCAAGAATCACTTTTGGAATATGCCATAACGCCGAGGTAATTTGTTCAATAGACTCCGCAGTAATACTTTGCTTGACCTGACCAAGTTTCAGCGTTAACAGCATCAAAGCAGCAAGCTGAGTGGTAAATGCTTTGGTAGAAGCAACACCAATTTCAGGACCCGCAAGCGTTAAAAGATGATGGTTGGTTTCACGAACCATTGACGATGTTGCAACATTACAAATGGTCATGGTACAAATATTTAAGCCTCTCGCTTGCGCTCGTTTTTGAGTATCACGCAAGGCAGCTAAAGTATCTGCAGTTTCACCTGATTGAGAAATGCAGATGTAGAGTGTGTTTGCGACAATCACGGGTGAGCGATAACGGAACTCGCTGGCAATCTCAACTTGGCAAGGCAAATCGATCAGCTGTTCAAACCAATATTTTGCAATCATTCCTGCATGGTAGCTGGTTCCACAAGCAAGAATTTGAATTTGCTGGACATTTTTAAAATCGACTTCAGCATTCTGTAAAAAGTCTTCACGCAATGCATTGCCATTTAATGCTTGAGAAATGGTTTGCTGAATTGCTTCGGGCTGTTCATAAATCTCTTTAAGCATATAATGCTTATATTCACCTTTCGATGCATTGCTTACCGCAGCATCTAACTCTTTAATTGGGCGTTCCACCAATTGATCATGCACAAAAACTTCAATTGTTTCACGCGTTAAACGCGCAATATCACCTTCTTCAAGATAGATGAAACGGTTGGTGACAGGTAAAAGCGCCAATTGATCTGAGCTGATAAAGTTTTCACCGATACCCACACCAATCACTAAAGGCGAACCTTCACGAACAGCAATCAATTCATCAGGAAAATCAGTATGAACAATCCCCAGTGCATAAGCACCTTTTAATTGTGGAACTACTTCCTCAACAGCTTTGAGTAGAGTTGATGTTGATTTGAGTGCTTCAGCAATTAAGTGTGCAACAACTTCGGTATCTGTTTGTGAAGTGAACACATAACCAAGCGCTTCAAGATCGTCTTTCAATTCTTGATAATTTTCAATAATACCGTTATGTACAACCGCAACATGCCCAGAAATATGGGGATGCGCATTGTTTTCTGTAGGTTTACCGTGAGTTGCCCAACGGGTGTGGGCAATACCAAGTGAACCTAAAATATTGGATTCAGAAATTGCCCCTTCTAAATTGGCAACTTTACCAACACGACGTTCACGCAAGATTTGTCCTTGATCGACAAGTGCAACTCCCGCTGAGTCATAACCACGATATTCAAGGCGCTTTAGACCTTCAATTAAAATATTTGTAATGCTTCGTTCAGCAACGCCACCAACAATACCGCACATATTAATATCCTCTTATTTCTTGACCTTTTGGGGACGTTGATAATTTTCTTTAGAAATTTGTTTTGCACGTTCAAATGCAAGACTGTTGTCAGCGACATCATGGGTAATCACAGAACCGGCACCTGTGGTTGCGCCATGGCCAATTTTGATTGGGGCTACAAGTGAATTATTGGTACCGATAAAGGCATTGTCACCAATAATGGTTTTGTGCTTATTGACACCATCATAGTTACACGTGATAGTCCCTGCACCGATATTTGAGCCGGCACCAATTTCAGCATCACCTAAATAAGTGAAATGATTTGCTTTGGAGCCTAAACCTACTGTGGTGTTTTTAACCTCAACAAAGTTTCCGATATGCACTTCATTGGCCAGTTTGGCGCCTGGGCGAAGTCGTGCAAATGGACCAATCTTGACATCCGAACCAATCACCGCATCTTCAAATACGCTATAGGCTTGAACTTTGGTACCCGCGGCGATTTGAGTATTTTTTATTACACAGCCTGCACCAATTTCAACACCATCACCAAAACTACAACTGCCTTCAACAATGACATTGATATCAATACGAACATCTGTGCCTACAGTGAGTTGACCACGTAAGTCAAAACGAGATGGATCAATCAAATGTACGCCTTGCTGCATCAGTTGTTTGGCTTGATAGTTTTGAAATTCACGTTCCAAAGCTGCAAGTTGGATACGATCATTTACGCCCTCAACTTCAAATGCCAACTCAGGCTGAATAGAAGAAATTTCCATCCCGTCAGCCAATGCCATTGCAACGATGTCGGTCAGGTAGTATTCACCTTGTGCATTGTCATTACTGAGTTGAGGCAGCCATTCATGCAGTTTGGCATTGCTGACACAGTAAATACCCGTGTTAATCTCTTTAATCTGGCGTTGTTCTTCGGAAGCGTCTTTATGTTCAACAATTGCCTGGATTTTTCCATCTTTACGAACAATACGTCCATAACCTGTTGAATCCTCAAGCGTCAATGTGACTAAGCCAATACCTGTTGGCGTAGACACATCGACTAAACGTTGCAAGGTACTGTGTTGAACACAAGGGACATCCCCAGAAAGAATCAAGGAAATTCCATCTTTGGGTAAAACAGGCAAGGTGACTTTTACTGCATGCCCTGTACCCAATTGTTCAGTTTGTTCTACCCATTCAACATTTTCTTGCACAAATGCCTGTTGAACCAGATCACCGCCATGCCCAAAAATGGTAATAATATTTTTTGCTTGTAATTTTTTTGCTGTTTCAATTACATGACCGAGTAATGGACGTCCTGCTAAAGGTTGAAGTACCTTGGGTAATCGAGAGCGCATACGCGTTCCTTTCCCTGCCGCAAGAATGATCACAGTTGTAGACATATCACACCTAACCGATCTGGCTTAAGCCATTTTAAAATATAAATAAATCATGATACATATTGCTGCCCAGACCCCTGCAATAATGTCGTCAAACATGATGCCAAAACCGCCATCGACTTTTTGATCAATGATGCGAATTGGCCAAGGTTTCCAAACATCAAATAAGCGGAACAATGCAAATCCAACCACAACCCATATCCAATTCATTTGTCCAATATAGATTAAGGGAAGAAATGTAATGGATTGTCCTGCAAACTCATCCCAAACGATTCGACCATCATCATGCACATGAATAATGTCTGCCGTTTTTCCACAAATCCAGATTCCGACCAATGACATCATCATGATGGCCAATATGGCGCCATAAAAGCCAATTGCAAGCCAAATCGGAATAAACAACAATGCAAAAGCAGAACCGAATGTACCGGGCGCTTTAGGTGCTAATCCAGAGCCAAAGCCAACACCGCAGAACACAATCAAGCGTTCAGACCATGTCATATTTTTAAAGACAATCGGAGGTTTATGCAAAGTGTTGGTACCCTTGAAGCTGCAGTGGATGGTCTAAGCCATCTTTTTCAAATACGATGCCATTTGATCGTGTAACTTTTCCAATAATTGTAGTGGTTACATTGGGTTGTAATTGCAAAAGTTTATCATAATTTTGCATACTTATTGTAAAGCACAATTCATAGTCATCCCCGCCAGCTAAAGCATATTTCCACTGCTGATTTTCACTTAAATCCCTTAAAGCAGGATTAATCGGGAGCTGATTTAAATTAATTTTAGCACCTACCTTGGAAGCATCCAAGATGTGCCCAAGATCTTGAGCCAAACCATCTGAAACATCAATCATGCTTGACGCTAAACCTTTAAGCATTGCGCCAAGTTCACAACGAGGTATTGGATAGTCCAGACGTTGTTGAAGAGGATGCCCTAAATGTTGCAGCGCGAATGCGGCATCGCCTATAGAACCACTGACAACAATCAGGTCATCCACTTGTGCCTGAGCACGTGTCACGGCTTGATCTGTTTCAATCCACCCCAGTGCGGTTACCGTGATGGTAAGATGAGGGCTTTGTGTGGTGTCACCACCAATTAAACGTACCCCAAATTGATCACAACAATCATATAAGCCCTGACTAAAGTCTTTTAGCCATTCATGATCAATTTGGGCTAAGCTCAGTGCGAGAAGAATGCTGTGGGGTTTTGCGCCCATGGCAGCAATGTCTGAAAGATTGACAGCGACAGATTTCCAACCAATGGCATGGGCAGAAGTATCTAAGGGGAAATGTCGTCCTGCGACAAGTGTATCTGTACAGATCACCAGTTGGTGATTTAAAGGTGGGGTGAGCAGGGCTGAGTCATCTCCGACACCCAAGTCAACATCAGACTGTTGCTGACGGTTGAAATAGCGCTCAATAATTGAAAACTCAGCCATGTAAAAACAACTTATTTAGGTTGTTGCTTTTCTGCTTCACGCAGGCTTGTCGCTAAACGGTCTAATACACCATTGATGTATTTGTGACTGTCAGCACCACCAAAGTGTTTTGCCAATTCAATGGCTTCATCCAGTACCACGCGATATGGAATTTCAAGATGATCTTTGAGTTCATATGCGCCCAAACGTAATGTAGCAAGTTCTACACCATCCAAAGCATCAATTTCACGATCTAGAACTGGAATTAGTAAAGCATCCAATGCTTCATGATTGGCAATCACGGTAGTGAGCAACTCATGATAATAGCTCAGATCCACTTTATGCATTGCATTTTCAGCACGTGTGCGTGCTTCGATTTCATGCACTGGGTTGTGGCTCATTTGCCATTCATAAATCCCTTGTACAGCAAAGCGACGTGCTTTACGTTTTGCTGCATAAGTAGCTTGGAGTGTTTGCGACATGCTTTAAATTGCCTTTAACAGGTTAACCATTTCAATTGCAGTAAGGGCAGCTTCACCACCTTTATTACCTGCTTTTGTACCAGAGCGTTCAATCGCCTGCTCAATACTATCCGTAGTCAATACACCATTGATTACAGGTAAACCAGTATCTAAACCAACTACACCTAAACCTTTGGCACATTCACCTGCAACGAAGTCGAAATGTGGTGTACTTCCACGAATCACTGCGCCAAGTGCGATCACTGCATCAAACTTACCAGAAGCCGCCAATTTTTTAGCGACAACAGGCAGTTCCCATGCACCAGGTGCATGAACGACAGTGATATTATCGTCGCTTACACCATGGCGATGCAATGTATCAATTGCACCTTCTAATAAATGTTCAACAACAAAGCTGTTAAAACGACCAACTAAAATCGCGTAACGGTCTTCGCTCGCGAGATGTAATAAACCTTCAATTCGGCGAATCGCCATGGCAACCTCGATAATTTAACAGATAAGTTATTTTACAGACTTCTTGGATCATACGCTGTTTTTAATACGACAACATAGATCCAAGCCGTCGATTTAAAAATTATGAATCAGCTTTTGCATCAGCCGTCATATACTCAACCACTTCCAGATGAAATCCTGACAATGCATTAAAGCGAAGCGGTGAACTTAACAACTTCATTTTTTCTACGCCTAAATCACGTAAAATCTGAGCACCTACACCAATCGTTTGATATTGCTGAGAAAGTGCGGCATTCGATTTGGTCGGCTTTGGTTTGCCCAATGCTTCTAGAGCTGGACCTAAATCAGATAAATGGCGTTGCCCAATCCAGACCAACACACCACGTTCGCTATACGCAATCGTTTTCAGTGCTTTATCCAGATTCCACGCAGGCTCACCATCTTTTTTATTGAGTTTGAGTAAGTCGCGCGCAGGATTAAAACCGTGTACACGTACAGTGGTTACACCTTCTTTAGGCTCACCTTTCACCAAAGCCAAATGAATATCCGGGTTGCCAATTTCACGATAGCGATACAGATCAAATGTTCCGTATTCGGTATCAATGCTTTGCTGATCCAAACGTTCAACCGTTTGCTCATTGGTCATACGGTAATGGATGAGATCGGCAATGGTGCCAATTTTTAAACCATGCTTTTCAGCAAACACCTCAAGGTCTGGTCGACGTGCCATTGTGCCGTCTTCGTTGATGATTTCGCAGATCACTGAAGCCGGTTCTAAGCCCGCTAAACGAGACAGGTCACAACCTGCTTCGGTATGTCCAGCACGGTGAAGTACGCCACCTGGTTGTGCCATTAACGGGAAAATATGACCCGGCTGTACAATATCAGAAGGTTTGGCATGTGCTGCTACAGCCGTTTGAATGGTATGTGCACGTTCCGCAGCAGAAATACCTGTGGTAATTCCATCAGCTGCTTCAATTGAAAGCGTAAAGTTGGTACCGTGTTGAGCACCATTTTGATCGACCATCAATGGTAAATCGAGTTGCTTACAGCGATCACGGCTCAAGGTCAAGCACACTAGACCGCGTGCATGGGTGATCATAAAGTTGATGTCTTCAGGACGTACATGTGTTGCAGCAATCACCAAATCGCCTTCATTTTCACGATCTTCGTCATCCATCAGGATAACCATTTTCCCTGCACGGATATCTGCTACAAGCTCTTCAACGGTATTGAGCGGCATCAACCTTCACCTTTTTGTTCTGTCGTGTGACATTTTCATTGGATTCATTCGGCACATAGTCTAACGCGTTTTTACGTATTTTGCCTATGCTTATCATCTTCCTTTACAGCTGATAGTTATACACAAGCTTGTAGGGGTATGAAAAGAGAAGGAAAATTGATTTATGCGGATTTTGAACAAACATTAAACGCTTATTTAGAAAAAAATAAGATGAGCTTATGAGGATCTATCGATATTTTATAAATAGCTTGCGTTGCAGGTTAAAATTGAGCAGGCAAGGCATGAAATGAAGGAGACAGCGAGAATATTTTCAAGTTTCATATTTTGTGCCTAGTATCTATTAAAAAACACGCCCAGTCGCAAACATAGGCGAATTGCCAACACACCCGAGTATTTAAGCGGATAAAAATGAAAAAAGCGCTCTACCTTTATGAGTAGAACGCCCTTATGGTGATTTGAATTATAAATCTGACACAGGTTCAGAACTGACGCTTTGTTTTTTTCCTTTTAGAATTTCTGTACGAATATTTTGTGCAAGCTCGGCACACTCATTATTCATTCCATTAATCATAAAGGCATGGCGTGTCAGTACGTTGGTCGGATTTGGCAAGGCAACCAATTGATAGCAATCGCCAATATGTTTGAGTTGATCATTGCTTAAGTACAGTGCCATTTCTTTGGCAATTAAATGATTCACCAAGCGTTCTGCTGCATGTTTCGCATCCAACTGCATTGCTTCTACAGAAGTTGTCACGGCACAGCGTGTCTGTAAAACGAAGCGTTTGTCTTCACGATAACGTTTATACAGAACCTCTGAAAGTAATTGGAACACTGAACCTATCATCAAGATGGATTGTGCCGCATTGGGCTTTTCAGCATCAACGCTCAAGATCGCACCATGTTGATTAAAAGCTTGATGAATGACGAAATCTTTAGAATTGAGTTTGAAATGTTGAGCACAAAGTTCAATACTTTTATTCAGGAAAATCTGACATAAGTTGAAATAAGGGACAGATACAGACTGATTAACGGTATTCATCAATTGTTTTGGATCATAATACTGAATATTCAGTGCAAGAATTTCTTGATCATCATCGACAGTAGACGTGACTGCAACTTTAGGCTCAGGTTTGATTTTGTTTTGTGCCTGTTGTTGTGCTTGCGCAATTGCTAAGGTGCGATTGGCTTTTTCAGCCTCCAGCGCCTCAGTTAATTGTTGAATTTCATGCTTCAGGCGTGCTTCATTATTGATTCTTGCCAGATATTCACTCCGTGTCGGTCGTGCAATTGCGCGATAGGCCAACCAAAGGAAAGCATGGATCAAAAGTGAAACGAGAATCGCCAGCCATTGTGTCCGTAAAATCTCACCAATACTTGGTTTGATTAAAGTGATTTCAATCGTTCCGACTTTTTTCTCGTTCTGCAATGCATCTCGAACAAACACTTCACCTTGGCGAGTTTTTGCCATGCCGCTGGTTGCAAGAACCTGTTTTTTAGCATCAAGTATTCGAATCGAAGCAACGCTCGGATTGGTCGCATAACGATTTGCCAACAGTGCCAATGAAACTGTATTTGCAGGTTCAAGCTCGGACAGACTGTCTGTGACCAGTTGGCTGGTCATCAGTTGCCCTTGACTGGCACGGTTTTCATTTAACTGATGTGTTGTTGCAACTACCAATAAAAAGGTATGAAATGCAAAACTTACAATAAGTAGGCTAGCAAATAGCCCTTGTCTTGGCGCATTCAACGTAAACTTCCAAAGCAAAAAATTTCGATTTCGATTATGATTCTTCCAATTGTTGTAGCTCAGACCCGAGTCAATTCATGCGAGAAATCATTCTTATTTCATTTTTAGGACCTGACCAACCCAATCAGTTTACTCGATTAATGCAAGTGTTGTCCGTACATTCTTTGCAAATATTAGATGTAGGGCAGGCGGTCATCCACAATCAATTGACTTTAGGTATTGTAGTGTCGTCAAACGACCAGACTGCAACAGCTTTAGCAATGAAAGACATTCTTATTTTAGCACATGATATTGGGCTAACCGTTCGTTTTAAACCAATTTCAGGTACAGAATATGACCAATGGGTGAGTGAAGGTGGACGTACCCGCTATATTGTGACGGCATTGGCACCAGAATTAACCGCTGCACACTTACAAGCTGTAACAAATATTGTTTCAAGTCAGGGGTTTAATATTGAAACAGTGACGCGTTTGTCTGGTCGTCCTGAGCGCGGAGGACATCAAGATGTACTCAAACGTTCATGTGTTCAATTTGGCTTGAGTGGGCAAATGCTGGATGCGCAAGCGATGCGTGCAGCATGTTTGCGTCTTTCGGCTGAACTGAACATTGATGTGGCTGTGCAGGAAGACAATGCTTACCGACGCAATCGCCGTTTAGTCTGCTTTGATATGGACTCGACTTTAATTGAACAAGAAGTGATTGATGAGTTGGCTAAAGAAGCGGGTGTGGGGGATAAGGTTGCTGAAATCACAGAACTTGCGATGCAGGGTGAATTGGATTTTCAGCAAAGCTTCCGTGCACGTGTGGCCTTGTTGAAAGGCTTGGATGCTGATGTTTTACCTCAAATTGCCGCACGATTAACCATTACCGAAGGGGCAGAGCGTTTAATTTCTACCCTGAAATCTTTGGGCTATAAAACCGCAATCTTATCGGGTGGTTTTCAATATTTCGCAGAATATCTACAAGAGAAATTAGGTATTGATGAAGTTCATGCCAATATTCTTGATGTAGAAAATGGTCAAGTCACAGGCGAAGTAAAAGGGCATATTGTGGATGGTGCGCGCAAAGCCTATCTATTGACTGAATTGGCTGAAAAAATGGGAATTTCGCCAGAGCAGGCGATTGCTGTGGGTGATGGCGCAAATGACTTACCGATGCTTTCTATTGCTGGTTTAGGCGTGGCATTCCGTGCCAAACCTTTGGTTCGTCAAAACGCCAATCAGGCCATTTCAAGTGTGGGCTTAGACGGTGTACTTTATCTCTTGGGTGTGCATGATAAAGATCTTAGCCGTGCTTAAACGCTTTTACTGAGAGTGCAGAAAATGAAAAATAGCGACATGATGTCGCTATTTTTGTTTGAAAATGAATCACTTTGCTGTCATCAAACCTAAATAATACATTTTGATAAAAAGATTCGATTTAAAACTTAAATTTTTTTATTTCTACAGAAATGCAACATGTATTTTTTTGTAATGACACTGCATGATTGATGGCAATTAGATTGTGAGAAAAACATGATTCTTAAAAAATGTAATGACAAATGAATGTTGCGACAAAGTGTGTCGTTTAGCAGAAAAACAGCACTTTCCTTCTTATAAAAACCATACATAATGCAAGGCATAAGCTTCTATAAGATGGTTAAAGAAAAATTATAAAGCTTGAACTTGTTGTGAAACACCACTTAGACGGTTTATGAGAGACATCATTTTGACGGAGGTTGTTATGGTATCAGCGACATTTGCAACATTGATTGGATTCGCTCTAATTGCTGCAGCGTTGGCTACTGTTTTCTTTTCCCCTTATCGTCATTGGTTAGGGTTTATGTTTGCGGGTATGATCTTCTGGGGCACCCTAGAAGCAATGCGTTACAGCGTACAGAATATTTTCGATCTTTCGGTGGCATATAGTTATTTAACGGCAATTATGCTCGCCATGTCTGCATTGATTGCGTTGTTATTGCGTGAAGATAGCCGTGCTCAAAAAGCACTGGCAAATCGTCAATATATTGAGCACACCCCAGTCTATGAAGATGAATAAGTATTGAGTGAACAGAATGACAATATGCAAACCAAGATAACAATAGTGACTTTAATTACACGAAAAAAATCAATTTAGACATTTTAAGGTATATCAAAATGGTATACCTTTTTTCAGTTTATACTTTGTTCTCAAAGCCATGTCTAAGAAATGACAAGTTATGCTAGGATGAGCAAATTCGGATCTAATTTAAAAAACAACAGGCTTAAATGTCATGAAACTTTCTGCAATTCCAGTTGTGAAGTTACCAATCGTTGATGCAAGTACAGATCCATTGGATTTACTTGTATTGGGTTTAGCGCTTCGTATGAAACAATTGGCGCGTACCAGCCCAAAATTTATTGAATTGACCCATGATCGTCAGTTCCGTATCCAGATTGGTACAGACTTAGGCGTGGCTCGCCAAATTATTGTCAATAACGGTCAAATTGATACAGTTTCAGGTGCCGAACAAAAAGCGGATTTCGTTTTACAGTTTGCTGACAGTGATCAAGGTGTGAAAACTTTGGTCAAAGGTGATCCAACTGCATTTATGACGGGTATGCAAAACGGCACGATTAAAATGGAAGGTGATTTTAGTTTGCTGGTGTGGTTTAACCAAGTTGCCAAGTTAATCCCGCCGAAAGTACCAAAATCTGTCAAAGAAAAAATCAAATTGGCACGTCAGTTCTTAAAGGAAAAAACAGGTCGATAATTGGTTTTCAAGCATTAAAAAAGCCCACTCGGGCTTTTTTATATTTTAAAAAGTGAGTTTGTGTTGTGTATGTGAGCTTATTCAACCTCTAGGTTGAAGGTCACAGGTCCATCATTGATCAAATAAACTTTCATATCTGCTGCAAAGATTCCTGTTTGTACATTTGCAAATTGTGATTGCGCATATGCAACCAATTGTTCATACAATGCTTTGGCTTCATTAGGTGGCATTGCTGGTCCAAAGTCAGGACGCAAGCCTTTTTGTGTTTGTGCCATTAAGGTAAACTGTGAAACCAGTAGAATTCCACCATCGGCTTGGCTGACATTCCAGCCCATTTTTCCTTGCTCATCATCAAAAAAGCGATATTTTAAAATCTTATCAATCAGTTTTTGACCCTTTTCAAAGTTATCTTCTTTACCTAAACCTAAAAAAACCAAAATCCCTTTTTGGATTTCTCCAGTGACTTCACCATCAACCACGACTTTGGCTTCTAACACTCGTTGTAATAATGCACGCATAGGAACAATAAGACTAAAATATGATAGAGCTATTCTAACAGTAATAGATCATCAAGATTGTCTAAAATGCACCACTTATAAAATTTTATAAATATTTGAATAAGCAAATCTTTTGCTTAATTATTCAGCATTTTCTGATCGGGGAAAGATAATGATCTTAGAGGTTTAAGTGCTGTTGAATTGCAAATATAGCAATTCACAATCAAATGATTACGTTACGCCCTTCAAAAATATGCTTTAATAAAAAAAGCATAGCGAAATTACAAACAGATATGGCGCCAATCATTCAATCTTTGCTGGATACCGATTTATATAAATTTACCATGTTGCAAGTGGTACTTCATAAATTTCCTCAAACCCACAGTGTCTACCATTTCCGCTGCCGTAATCTGGATGATACCGTTTATCCGTTAACGGATATTTTGGAGGATTTGAATGAGCAATTGGATCATCTTTGCTTATTAAAGTTTAAAGAAGACGAATTACAATATTTACGCAGCATGCGTTTTATCAAAAGTGATTTTGTTGATTATCTAGAATTATTCCAACTGAAACGGCGTTTTATCAAAGCCGGTATAGATGAAGAAGGTCGTTTGGATATTTGGGTAGAAGGTCCAATGGTTCAAGCGATGATGTTTGAAATCTTTGTTCTTGCGATCGTGAACGAGCTTTATTTTAGCCGTATTCGCAATGAGGGGGTGTATGCTGAGGGTGAACGACGTCTACAAGCCAAAGTTGAGTTATTAAAGAAATTTGAACAGCAGCAACAGGCGGATAAGCCCCCATTCTTGGTGTCTGATTTTGGTACCCGTCGCCGTTATAGTTTGGATTGGCAAAGACACGTGATTCAAACGTTTCATGAAGCAGTACCTCATGTTTTTAGAGGAACCAGTAATGTTCTGTTGGCAAAAGAGTTAAATATTTATCCAATTGGAACAATGGCCCATGAATTTTTGCAAGCTTTCCAAGCTTTAGATGTGCGTCTAAGAGACTTTCAAAAAGCGGCTTTGGAAACTTGGGTACAAGAATATCGTGGAGATTTAGGCATTGCCTTGACCGATGTTGTTGGTATGGATGCATTCCTGCGGGATTTCGATCTGTATTTTGCCAAACTGTTTGATGGTTTACGCCATGACAGTGGTGACCCTTTTGAATGGGGCGATAAGGCATATCATCACTATCGTAAATTAAAAATTGATACCCGCGCCAAAATGCTGACTTTTAGTGATGGTTTAGATATAGAGCGGGCATGGGCTTTATATCAATATTTCAAAGATCGTTTCCAAGTGAGTTTTGGTATAGGAACCAATTTGACCAATGATATGGGGCAAACGCCACTGAATATTGTTTTAAAATTGGTGGAGTGTAATGGTCAGTCTGTCGCGAAAATTTCTGATAGTCCAGGAAAAACCATGACGGATAATGATACATTTCTGGCGTATCTGCGACAGGTCTTTGAAATACCAGAAGTTGTCGATGCAGAGAAAAATGATATCTGATTTTTTGCTAAAAGAATGTGAAAAATCAGCTTATTGGGAAAAAACACTGTGCTAAGATCATGACTATTCAGGGTCTTAAAATAGAAAAACGTATGACTACACCTGCCTTTAATTTGGGATTACTCATCGAAGCTGAACAACTCGTGCCTTTTTTAGGGCACGATAAAATTCGTATTGTCGATTTGAGTCGTAGTTCTGTCTATGAACAACTACATATTCCCCATGCCTTACATGTAAAGCCACAATTGTTGGTGAGACAGGAAGAACAAGCTTCAGGGCTGCTGCCTGATGAAGACGGTCTGAATGCGCTGGTCGAATATTTAAATATTTCGCCTGAGCATCATGTTGTGGTTTATGATGATGAAGGTGGAGCTTGGGCTGGACGTTTGATTTGGAATTTGCATTGCCTTGGCTTTTACAATACCAGTTTATTAAATGGCGGTATTCATGCGTGGTTGGCAGAAGGTTTCCCGACTTCATCAGAAATTGAAACATTTGAACCAGTTAAAACATTGGTTCCGGTCAATTTAAATCATCTTGAGCAACATCGCATTGAATATGCGAAATTATTGGAAAAGGTTCAGCAACAAAGCATTCAAGTCTGGGATTGTCGAACATCTGAAGAATATACTGGGCAACGTTTGGCAGCTAGACGCGGCGGTCACATTCCAAATGCACAACATTTTGAGTGGAGTACTGCAATTAACCGCCAAAATCATTTAAAATTGCATCCTCTAGAGCGCACGCAACAACGTCTAGAACAATTGGGCTTTCAATTTGATCAACCTGTGGTGGTGTACTGTCAATCACATCATCGTTCAGGCTTGGCTTATATTTTAGGTCGGTTACTGGATTGGAATATCCAAGCCTATGATGGTGCGTGGAGTGAGTGGGGCAATCGCCTCGATAGTCCAATTATTACTGGAGAATCACCTGCGTGAGTCTTACATCAACCTTAAAAAAACAAATTTTTATTCAAGCTCAAAAAGTTGTTCCACAACAACAACTCAGCCGTGTTGTCGGCAAAGTTGCAGCCAGTGAAAACCCAGTCGTTAAAAACTTAGCGATTCAAGCTTTTAAAGCTCAGTACGGGATTGATCTTTCGATTGCTGAGCAAACGGATGCGTTGAAATATAAATCGTTTAATGATTTTTTTACTCGTGCCCTGAAACAGGGTGTACGAGAAATTGATACAGATCCGAGTAGTATTGTTTCTCCTGCAGATGGTGCGATTTCACAATTAGGAAAAATTAAAAATGGAGATATCTTTCAAGCCAAAGGTCAGCATTTTACTGTAGAGCAGTTGATTGGTGACCCAAAATTGGCTGCACCTTTTGTTCATGGAGAATTTGCAACGGTTTATCTATCGCCACGTGATTATCATCGTGTGCATATGCCATTTGCAGGAACCCTGACGGAAACTTTATATATTCCAGGTGAATTATTTTCAGTCAACCAAACCACTGCTGAAAATATTCCAGGCTTGTTTGCACGCAACGAGCGTATGGTGTGTCTGTTTGATACTGAATTGGGGCGTATGGCTGTAGTTCTGGTGGGTGCGATGATCGTCGCGGGCATTGAAACTGTGGCAACAGGCAAAGTGAAGCCAACTGGACGTTTAGAATTGAACCATCATGAGTTGGTGTTGGAAAAAGGTGCAGAGCTCGGACGTTTTTATCTAGGCTCAACTGCAATAGTATTGTTTGAGCAAGATAAAATGAATTGGGATGCACAATTTAAAGCCAATTCCGCTGTTGTGATGGGTGAGGCTCTAGGGCACACACTATAATTTCTTGATTCATTGTGGGTTGTATTTTTACGTGTAGAGAATACAACTCCTCTAAAACATTACAGGTTTGTATTACATTTATATTTAAAGCAAACGATGTAATATCAAATCTCAAAAATAAGTTGGATTCACCAACAGCATCATGGTTTTGCGTATATATCTTCACTCAACATGGTGACATCCATGCCCGCTCGCGATAGCGATTTAGAAAAAAATCGCAGACCTCAAAGCACAGTTATTTTATTTACAATTGGCGTGCCATATAAAAATGCTGATGAAATATGATACTTGGAAACGTTATCCGAAGCTGTTTGAGGCAGGACGTATTTTATAAGGTATTGTTTCTGCCGCGTATTGAATGGATTGCGGGTGACTGAAAGTTTTAGGGTAAACAGCGTATCGCTGCGCAAGATGGCTGCTCTGGCGGAGCTTCACTGCTCATGCCGAGACAAAATTTAATCGAGTCGAAGGCTGATCCTGAAATTGAGTGAAAACTCAGCCAAGATCCTTGTTTTTGAATAAATGAAAAATATCGTGATGTTGAACTCAGGTTCACTGAGATAAAAACTTGTTTTAATTTTTAGGATAAATCAAAGACCATGTGCTTTTAAATAAGACTGTTTTAAAGCCTGTGCATCTGCTAAAGCATTGTGTGGGTTTTTAGAGGGTACATGTGTTTCGATTGGATCTGGCATCCAGAGTCGCATGGACAGTGAAGGCGTTCGTATACACTTTCCTGCTGAGAGTACTAAACTCCGCATAAACAAGGCAAAATCTTCTGGCCAATCTGCGATGATTTCGATCTGTTCATATTGAAACAAAAAAATCTGCAAACGACTTTGAAATTTTTTGAATTGAATGGGTGGCTGGTTTAACCGTGGTATCACATGATCTTTTACTCATGGTACAGGATTTGGGCATTCTAGAACCTCATAAAATGATTGATGCTGTTCATCGACCAATGCCAATGAAATCAGTTCACCACCAAAACCATTAAACTCACAATCTAAAAATAATTTCATTTAAATTAATCAAGAATTAACCAGCAAAATCAAGGCGCTCTTTAGGGAACACCACTCTAAAAACTGAACCTTGGTTTTCTTTAGAATCAATTTCAAGATAAGCATTATGTTGCATTAAAACATGCTTTACGATTGCTAAACCTAGACCTGTTCCACCCGTTTGTCGACTTCTCGCACTGTCTACGCGATAAAAACGTTCAGTTAAACGCGGGATATGCTTGGGATCAATCCCAATGCCCGTGTCTTCAACAGTAAAATAACCATGTTCAGTGTCATCATGCCAACCAATCGTCACAGTTCCCCCTTTAGGAGTATATTTGATTGCATTGGTAATTAAGTTACTGAAAGCACTGGCAAGTTCTGCATCTGAACCAATCAGATCACAATGGCTGTCGATATCCAAATTTAAAGTGTGTCCATAATCAACGTTATAGGCTTGTGCATCATCAAAAAGTTGATTCATTAAATTGGGCATATCGATAATTTGGTTTTTAGCGACCTGTTTATTGCCTTCCAGCCGAGAAAGTAGCAGTAAATCATTCACCAAAGCATTCATGCGTCGCGTTTGAGATTGCATCTGTTCAAAGGCGCGTTTCCAACGAGGATTTAGATCTTCTTGGTCAGTAAAAGTTTCAATATAGCCGCTGAGAACAGTTAAGGGTGTACGAAGCTCGTGCGAAATGTTATCCACAAAGTCTTTACGCATCTGCTCAAGATTGTGTACGCGGGTTACATCATAAGCGACTAACAAACGACTCTCACTGCCAAAGCGAGTCAGCTTGATTTGCACATAATGTTCTTCAAACACGGATGACTTTATTTTTATACCATCAGGTGATTGATCAATATTATTAAAATATTCGATAAAACTCGGTTGGCGGATAATGGTTAAAATATTGCGCCCACGGTCTAAGGGTTGAATGCCCAACAGTTTTTCCGCAGCAGGGTTCCACCATTCGATTTGATGAAGTTCATCTGTTAAAACCACTGCTTCTGCCAAAGCCACCAAGGAAGATTGTGCACGATCAATCAAGCCGACCATTTCAGCTTGAACAACTCGTTCCTGGCGTTGTGCACGATAGACATTAAACAGTAGCGCTCCCCAAATGCCTTCGAGATTAGGTGGAGAATCGTAAGGGCGATTAGAAATCCATTCATTGACCAAATACAAAGAACGCAATTGAAATGCAAAAAAGACGGCAAAACCGATGGAAATACAAATCCAAAAATAACCGATCCCTAACCCAATAAATCCGCCAATAATCAGTAAAAAAGCCAACAGGCGTAAGTCTTGTTTTGCAAACTCCCACAAACTGCTGTAGCGGAACTTTTTATGTTCACGTGCAATATCTGGGACGGGATAGGGTTCATACATAGAAATTTATTTACCTTGAAAATGCTTAACCTATGGCAACATCTGCACGGGTAGAGAAACGATATCCAGTTCCACGTACGGTTTGTACATAGCGATCTGCACCATAAGGTTCAAGCACTTTACGCAAGCGACGGATGTGGACATCGATGGTACGGTCTTCAATATAAACATTTCCACCCCAAACTTGGTCAAGTAGTTGCGCACGCGTGTAGGCACGCTCAGGATGGGTCATAAAGAAGGCCAATAAACGGTATTCTGTTGGGCCCATATCTAAAATACTGTCACCAAAACTTACGCGTTGGCTAACAGGATCAAGTACCAGTCCATTGGCATCAATGGTTTTTTCGCCACTCAATGCATTGGCGCGACGCAGTACTGCCTTGATACGGGAAACCAATTCACGTGTTGAAAAAGGCTTGGTCATATAGTCATCTGCACCAGCATCAAGACCTTGAACTTTATGGTCTTCTTCGCCACGTGCAGTCAACATAATCACTGGAATTTCTGCCAGATTTTCATCACGTTTTAAACGACGGCATAGATCGACGCCGCTGACACCACCTGGCATCATCCAATCAAGCAAGATCAAGGATGGGCGTTGATCTACGATCATTTGATGGGCTTGTTTTGCATCTTCAGCTTGCAGGCACTGAAAACCTGCCATATCCAATGAGGTATGGATCATTTCCCGAATCGGAAGTTCGTCATCGACGATTAATATATAGTCATCTTTCACAACGCAATATCCTATGTATGAACGGTGTACCGTCTTTTATTTATGACAGGCTTATTACAAAGATTAATTATGACAGTATCATTGCAAAAACAAGATGTAGACGAATTTTTGCAAAAAAATGTGACAAAAAATGGGCGATGTGATGAAAATTAGATGACATTTTTAAATAATCAGTTCATTTTGCCCAAAGAAAAAGCATCAAATTAAATCATAAAAATTAAAATGTGACAGTTTTATGACAATGTTTATTCAGTAGCATAAGTAAAACTTCGGGGTTTATTTAGGTGAAAAAGTATCAATTAATGACACAAAAACCACTTCGCAAGCGGAAACAATTTCTTCAAGAGATTGTTTAAAACCGCCCATGACCCAGCGTACGGCAATTTGTGTAACATAGCCATTCAAGCCTGTAGCAACCAACGAAATCTCCTGTTCACTTCGTTCAATATGCGGCATCATCAGGGTGACAAAAGAATGAATTAATCGATCAAAACGCCCCATGGTTTCGTGAATAGTTGCGTGGTTATGTAGCTCTTGAACCAACATGGCATCAATATAAATAATACGGGCAACACGCGGATCGTTTTTTAACATGGTAAAAATTGCAGTTAGGCCTCCTTTAATCATATTTCTAGGCTCAGGCGCACCTTGCATCACGCCTTGCATGACAGTTTGCTGCAATTGTTCAATTAACTGTAAAAAGATGACTTGGAACAGTTCCTCACTCTTTTTAAATGATTCATAAAAATAGCGTTCAGTCAGCTTTGCTTCATTACAAATATCTTTGACTGTGACGGAAAAGAAACCATGTGTTCCATATGCCGCGATGCCTGCTTCAATCAGCTTTTCTCGGCGTGCGAGCTTTCTTTCAGACAAGGACATGCCTTTGAATTGGCGTTCTTTTGTGGTTCTATTTATGGTTTTCTTTTCAGTTAAGCGAGATTCAGTCATTGTAAAAAATTACTCGTGTCATGTTCGATTGTCACAAAGAAGGGGTTATTTTAGCAATAAAAGCCATTGAAACCTATTTAAGATTTTTTGTATAAAAAAACAACTGCTCATTCACAATATAATATTGACAATAGTTATTGTCAAAATTATATTGAGCAGGTGAGCTGCACATTATCAGTATTATTGTGTGCGGATTTTAATAAAGGATAGACAATGAAAAATTTTAAAAACAAAGTCGCTGCAATTACAGGTGCTGGCTCTGGTATGGGACAACAGCTTGCGATTTTACTGGCAAAAGCAGGCTGTCATTTATCAATCAGTGATGTGAATGAAAAAGGTTTGGCAGAAACAATCGAATTGGTTAAACCTTATAATGTTCGTGTTACTTCTAAGAAAGTAAATGTGGCAAATGTCGAGGAAATGCGTACATGGGCTGCTGAAACCGTACAGAATCATGGTTCTGTGAACATGATTTTCAACAATGCGGGGGTTGCTTTAGGTTCGACTGTAGAAGGCGCGACCTATGAAGAACTTGAATGGATTATGAATATCAATTTCTGGGGTGTGGTGTACGGAACCAAAGAATTTTTACCATATATCAAGAAAACTGGTGACGGTCATATTATCAATATTTCGAGTTTATTTGGTTTAACGGCTCAGCCGACGCAATCTGCTTATAATGCATCGAAATTTGCGGTACGTGGTTTTACTGAATCATTACGTCAGGAATTAGATATCGAGAATTGTGGTGTATCTGCATTATGTGTACACCCAGGTGGTATCCGTACCAACATTGCCAATGATGCACGTATGAATGACAGTTTACGTTCTTTGGGCATGAATCCTGATAAGTCAGCAAAAGCGTTTAATAAATTATTACGTATGCCTCCAGAAGACGCTGCTCAACAAATGCTTGATGCGGTTCTCAAAGACAAACGCCGTTTATTGATTGGCAATGATGCAAAAACTTTAGATTTGATCCAGCGTGTCTTACCGACGGGTTATCAAAAACTAACAGCTTTTGCGACCAAATTCAGTAAAAAATTAGAACCAAAATAAGTGCTTCTATGAAAAAAACCGCCAAATCTGGTGGTTTTTTCTTTTTTAAGCGCTGTGTCAAATAGCTTGATTGACAATTAAAACCTCATACTTTTACTGTACCCATCGTCTAAGAATTGGGATTGCTACAATAATTTGTTAGACTGACTCTGAAAATATTAAATTTTTTATTTTTATTATAAAGATAATTTGAATTGAGCATTTTTATGAAAAAAGCCATTTTAAGCCTCAGCGTAGGCATGATTTTATTTGCATCACATTTAGCCCATGCTTCTACTGATCAAGAGAATGTCACTATTTTAGACAGTGTTGCAGGTGTACAAGACCATGCAAACCATGATGCGACGGACGATACAGCGCTGTATCGGGCAGAAGTAGAACGACTCTACCCACAATATGTCAAAGAGGATGAAGGCGATCAGTTATATTCAACTTTCTTAGCAGATTATCAATATAGAAAATTTTGGTCAGCATATTTTGATCGCTCTGTACAATATTTGGATTTATACCAAAGCGCAATTCAACAAGAACAATTACGTAAAATCGATCCGAAGCTTTCCAAACTGGATGCGATGCTATATTCGGATTTAACCCGTATTTACCAATCTCTTGATCGGATTCAAAATCACTTAAAACCCGTGGTTGATTTTAACCGTGTGATTGTCGATCAGATTAAATTCGATCAACCTTATCCATTGCTGGACGAGGAACAAGGTAGTGCCTATCGTTCGGCATTACGTAACATGAATGAGGTTCAGAACGCAGAGAAGAAACAACTCATTTTACTCACCCAAATGATCGACCAGTACCAAGATCGAGTAGATGAATTTGCAAAGATTGTATCTAAACGAGTCAAAAAGCAGCATGAAAAAAATATTGATGTGTTGAATCGAAAAGTGGCATTGATTGGGCATTATTTGTCAGCCCAACTGCAAGGCTATGATGCATTTAAGGCGACCTATAGTGTTTTAGACAGTTATGATGTTGAAGCGCATCCAGCCTATGCTAAAAAATACCAGCAAGCTGCACAGTCAGAGCAGAACATAAAAAAAGTAAACGCGATCATGGCGGCGATTGCTCCAGAACCAAGTTCAAATACAGCATCATCTGAAGTGCCAGATCAGGTCAGTGCTTTACAGGATTCTAGTCAATATTGTGATTATCTGTGGAATGGCGAACAACGCGATGAGATTGCAGCTTACTTAGGAAAAACCAAGCAACAATATATACGAGATTGTCAGCAACAAAAGTCCAAGATTCAACAATTTTATAAAAGTCAGGTTTTTTTAGAAACCGTCCCGCAGCAAATTGCTACTTTGTCCAATATGAATGCTATGGGAGATTATCGTCGATATGGCGATGATCTTTACTATACCGAAACAGAGAAAAACGCAGTCTATCGATTTAATCTGGCTTCTTTCAAAGAAGAACTGATTTATCAATATGCATTAACGGCTGATGACAGCGGCTGTGATCACAATATGTGCCGTGGTGTGGGGGCAACCGATGTGGTATTGAGTCGCGATGGTCAAATCATCTATGTGGCATCTTTGGATTATGATCAAGTTTTTGCAATTGATTTAAAGACCAAACAGGTCCTGCAAAAGTTTAAAGTTGAACGTTATCCACGCAAACTATTATTGGATAAACAGGGTGAAAATCTGTATGTATACAATGGGGTAGGGAACAGTATTTCACGCATCCAATTAAAATCAGGCAAAATCACCACAGCCGCATTGCCAGCAAATTATCAGGAACATTTTTGTCGAGAAATCGATATGGTATTTGAACCAGACCAAAAAAGTATTCGTATTCTGGGTGATTGGGCAAATCGTCCTTTTATCTATATGAATACTGCTGATTTAAGCTTTTTTGAACTGAATTTTGATGTACCACAGAAAGTACTTTATCCTGTTGATGCCTATCGCTCAGTGGTGGAGTTTTATCAAGACTCGGAAAATCAGATTGGGATTTATGACCAACGGATTGCAGATTTGGTCAGTGTGATCAATGTGCAGGATGAACCCTCTCAAGATCAAGGTGAGCAAGAAGATAATCGCCATACTTATCGAGATGTCTACACCAGAAGCATACCTGTCATGATGGGATATTTAGCGGATCAATATTTTTATTATGCCGAGAAGGCGAACTTTAACCGATTTAATTGGTTAAATAGCGCCCTGGATCAACAAGATTTAGATATTTATCTGCTCAATCTTGTTGATCAAACTCAAGGAAATGGTCAGAAAGTAGCATTTAAACTGCCGAGCAAACCTCAGCACATTGAACTGCTGGAAAATGGCAAGATTTTAATCTTGTTTGCTGAAAGCTATCTCAATGATCAGAAAATTTTACCGCGAGCCTTAGTCTTGGATCCAAATGATCCAGCAACGCAACAAGTCTTTGCGCGCAATAAAACCAAACGCTTGGCACAGTCGGAACTGAAAGTGATTGAGCTCCATCAAGAAGACTAAAATCTTTTTTTGAATGAGATAACCAGGATTGATTTAAATGCATGGGCACAGGGCTGATGCATTTAAATCAAGATTTCGATGGTTTTCTTTTTCCACACAAATTGATAATACAGACCTTGCATTACGCAGAGGCTGAAGAAGGTCAGTGCAAGGGCATACCAGATGCCTTGTAAGCCAAACCACTGACTGAATAAATAAGCACATGGCACTTCGATCAGCAAGATCGATAAAATGTTGAAAATCATTGGCACTGTGACAGTACCACTGGCACGCATGATGGAGGCAAAAATGGCACTTGCACCAAAAAAGATAATCGACCACAACACAATAAACAATAATTGCTGACCCAGTTCAATCACGGATGGATCTGTAATAAACAATGCCATCAAATACTTTGAACAAATATAGGCCAACAGTACCAATGAACCCGTGATCACAATATTGCTGACCAGTGCTGTACGGGTCACTTTTGCCAGCAATTCGGATTTGCCTGCCCCAATCGCCTGCGCTGCAAAGATTGAGCCTGCAATCGCGATGGATAGGGCTGGAAATTGAATATAGTTGAGAACCTGATTGACTGCACCATAGGCTGCTGTTGCATGTGCACCATGTTGGTTGACCAGTCCGATCACCACCAAACCTGCAACAGAGTTGGTGATCATTTGGATACCTGTCGGTATGCCTAAACGTAAAATACTTCGACTAAACTGCGGATGAAAGCGCACATGTTCGATTAATGCCACATCTGGTTTTAAGGCATGGTCTTTTTTATTTAAATAGACAATCAGAAAAGCAAGGGTCGCAATAAACCCTAAACCACTGGCAATTGCCGGGGCAATAATTCCCAGTTTTGGCATACCAAAATAACCTCCAATCAATACAGGTGTGACAATCACACCGACAATAATGGTAAGGCTTGAAGCCATAAGTGGCGTGGTGCTGTCCCCGACACCACGCAAAATGGAGGTGTAGGTGATATAGATAAATAGAAATGGGCTACTCATTAACATCCATTGCACATAAGGTAGTGCAAGGTGCATGATTTTCGGGTCGATTCCCAACAGCAATAAAATCTGCTTCGCAAAAAACACGCCTAAAAAGGCAATAATGGTTCCGCCAATCAGCGTCATAAATAACAATGCACCAACAATGGTACGCACTTTTTCAATATCTTTGGCGCCCCAAGCTTGCCCCACCAAAACAGTTGCACCTGTCGAAAGACCAATCACAAAAGCCAGCAATAAAAATAGGATCGGAAAAAATACCGAAATGGCAGCAATCGCTTCAACACCCAGCATTTGCCCGACAAAAATAGTGTTAATTGTCCCAGACAGATTTTGCAAGATATTGGTTAAGATCAATGGACCCAAGAAGATTAAAAAAACCTTCCAGAATTTGGGTTGGTGGAGCATGTCGGGACGAGCTGGCATCTTTTGTTCTACTGTCTATTTTCGAGTGTCTTTATCTTATTGATAATATACAACTACTCAATAAAAAGCCTGAGTATTTGAGTAACTCAAGCTTTATTTTACCGAGATCGAAAATTTTTTAGGCTTGAATTCGATTTAAAATTTCACAGGCCTGAACTAAAGTTTGATCTTTTTTGGCAAAACAAAAACGGATTAAACGTAAATTTTCAGGTGCTTTCCGATAAAAAACAGAGACTGGAATTGCCACAATTCTGTGTTGTTCTGCAAGGAACTTGCACATCTCGATATCATTTAAATCTGGACGAATTTGGCTGTAGTCAACATTTTGGAAAAAGGTTCCTTTGGATGGAATAAAGCTAAATTTTGAATCTTGAATGCCTGAATTAAACAGATCACGCTTTTGTTGATAAAAACTCGCTAAGCCATCGATATGTTCAGGGTGCTGTTGCATAAAGTTGGCAAGTGCCATTTGTACAGGTGTGACACCACAAAAGTTGGCAAACTGATAAATTTGACGGAACACTTTCATCAGCTCAGGTGAGGCAATGCAATAACCTGTTTTCCAACCTGTGACATGAAAGGTTTTTCCAAAAGAGCCCACGACAAAACTACGATCTCTAAGCGCAGGAAACGACAACGCTGAATAATGTTTTTCGCCGTCAAAAATCAGGTGTTCATAAACTTCATCTGAAAGCACGATGATATTTTTATCTTGAATCAGTTCAATTAAATTCAGCCAGTCTTGTTTAGACCAAATTGCCCCTGTGGGATTGTGAGGGGTATTTACGATGACCATTCGGGTTTTATCTGTGATTGCAGATTTGACTTGATCCCAATCTACAGAAAACTCAGGTGCGTTGAGTGGAATATGAACCGCTTTGCCTCCGACCAACTGCACGCTAGGTGCATAACTGTCATAGCTCGGATCAAAGATAATCACTTCATCGTCTTGGTGGATGATGGCTTGTATGGCACTGAAAATCCCAATCGTTGCGCCCGGTGTGATGGTGATTTCTGTAAGTGGATCGAGCTGTAATTGATCTCGTTTAAGAAAAAGCTGCGCCAGTTGTTGTCTAAGCTGTAGTAAGCCATCACCCGCTGCGTATTGGTTAAAACCATCCAATGTGGCTTGGCTCAGCGCTTGTAGCAGAGCAGGTGGCGCATCAAAGTCTGGAAAGCCTTGTGATAAGTTCAGCGCATTGAGTCGTTGTGCCATTGCGGTCATGATACTGAAAATGGTGACGCCTTGAGCAGGAAGTTTGGAGTGGATTTCGATCATGACCAGACTGTTTTAAAGAGGTTTGTAGAGCTGAGTGTAGCAGGTGATTTTTAACAGCAAAATAGGCTGTTGTGGTTTGTGGTGGGAGGATAGGGAATTTAAAGAAACTTTATTTAAGTAATGTGGATCTTAAAATGGTGGTATTTTTAATACATAATATATCGAGGAGTTCGTTATGATATTAATCAGATAAGGTTTTTAAGTAGCGGGTAGGTCTATATTTGACATAAATATCATTATTTTTAAATGAATAGAAAATTATATTTTTTTATCTTGTTTGAGATATATTATAATGAATTAATAACTACTTAATTAAATGGATTTAAAGTGGACTCTATTGAAAATAATTTTATGATTATGGGTTTTGGCTGTTTTTTGTTCATAATAATTGTTGATTTTTTGGTTGTTTTTCCAAATCAGTTGAATAAATCTATAACAACTAAACTACCGAGAAGAACGCAAATAAAGTTACCTCCAAAAATTAACTTTCAAATAGAAAGTAATGATAATTATGGAGTAGGGACTTTTGCTTTAGATTTAGTAACTGGTTTTGGTCATGGTCGAGCTAAAACTGCGAAATATAATTATGAAATTCAATATCACTCGTATGCAACAAATTTTAATAAGTTAATTGATTTACAGAATATTATAAATTATAAACTTAATGAATTAGGTGAATTTACATATCTTACTATTCAGGAATTGGATAGAAGCCAAAAATTAGTCAATATACCCAAAAATTCAGCCTTAAATTATAAAGAAAAGCAATTGGTTGAATTTATGAATAAAAGTATTGGGGAATTAAAAGCAATCACAGAAATCGAAATTAATACAGGAATGGTGTTACTTCAAGGTTCTACAATAGGAGGTTTAGCTGCTTTAGGTAGTTGGACACTTGTGTCACTTTTTGGAACGGCATCAACAGGTACAGCGATCTCTACTTTAAGTGGTGCAGCTGCATATAATGCTACACTTGCTTGGTTTGGAGGTGGAGCAATAGCAGCAGGAGGAGGTGGAATGGCTGCAGGAACAATGACATTAATTGATATTACTGGTATTTCAATATTGTTGTTTTGTTCCTATAAATCACACTCAAAAGCCAATGAAATTACAAGGCAAACAGCGTTATTAATTACGGAAATTGATAAACTTCGAGAGAATAATAAATATTTAGAAAATTTTGAAAGATCTATTAATCAAGAAATTTTACTTTTAAAGGAAAAATTTGAAAAAATTAAAAATGTGAATAGTCACCTTGAAAATTTACTTTATCCATACGGAGCGTTTAGTATGTTTAAACGGAATATAGCAGAGTTTTTCAAACAAGATTTTTATACTAAAAAAGAATATGAAGAAATGATTCAGTTATTTAAAGTTTTTGATGAAACCTACAATTTTTTATCAAAAAAATAAACAAAGTTGAAATTTAACGTGAGAATTTTTAAAAAATTTCCAAAAAGGTATATAAGTAGTTTATGTAAAATTTCTATCATTTGTATATTAAATAAAGCCATTTTTAAGTTGCATTGCACAAAAATGGTTTTTCAGCAATTTGTTAGAACAAATATAAAGCAGCAAACACTCTAAGCAATTTCTGTCTGTCCCACATGATGATACGCACGGTTAAAATAAACCAAGCTTTGATCATGTTGGCTCTGTTGAATCGCAACAATACGACAAATCAAAATCGTATGCGTGCCAACTTCTTGCATTTGCTCAATTTCACAATCGAAATTCACCAAAGCATCCTTTAAGACTGGTGCGCCTGTTTCTAACTCCGTCCAAGTACCATGTTTAAATCTTTCTTCTGGGCTTAACTTAGACGAAAAAGCTTTAGAAATATGCTGATGATGTGCGCTGAGTACATTGACAGTTAAAATTTTATTTTCAACAAAATGCACATGAGAACTAGATGCCTTGTTCATACATACCAGTAAGGTCGGCGGTGTATCGGTCACACTACAGACAGCAGAAGCAGTGAATCCATAACGACCCGACAAGCCTGCAGTGGTGATCACACTGACCGCACTGGTGAGCAAAGACATTGCATCTCTAAAGTTTGTTGCTTCAATCATTTCATTGTTCCTAAATTGAACCGTACCACTTTTAGATTTAGCGATACCTTGCTATTGCGTCTTGTCGACTATCTATTGAGATCAGATATGCGTAGGGTGGATAATACACTGGATCAAGATCAGGGCATCAGTCTGCTCAGAAATATATATCCAAACAAACTGAAATAATGCCCCTTTATACCGAATGTTACGATTGAAAACTAGCGGTTAAGTTCTCTACGAACGATTTCTGCACCTGCGCTTAGGGCATTCAATTTACCTCTTGCGACTTGGCGAGAGAGTGGTGCCATTCCACAGTTGGTTGATGGATAAAGCTTATCTGCATCGACAAATTGCAGTGCTTTACGCAGTGTATTTGCAACTTCTTCGGGTGTTTCAATGTTGTTGGTCGCAACATCGATCGCACCGACCATCACTTTTTTACCACGGATCAATTCAATCAAATCCATCGGTACGCGAGAGTTTTGACATTCTAAAGAGACAATATCGATTTTAGACTGTTGAAGTTTAGGCAAGGCCTCTTCATATTGACGCCATTCTGAACCTAAGGTCTTTTTCCAATCGGTATTGGCTTTGATACCATAACCATAGCAAATGTGCACCGCTGTTTCACATTTAAGCCCTTCAAGTGCTCGCTCTAAGGTTGCAACACCCCAGTCATTGACTTCATCGAAGAATACATTAAATGCAGGCTCATCAAACTGAATAATATCTACACCTGCGGCTTCTAACTCTTTGGCTTCTTCATTGAGAATCTTGGCAAATTCCCAAGCCAGTTTTTCACGGCTTTTATAATGTGCATCATAAAGCGTATCAATCATGGTCATTGGACCAGGTAATGCCCATTTAATCGGTTGGGAAGTCTGCTGACGTAAAAACTTGGCATCTTCAACGAAAACCGGTTTTTGACGAGACACTTCACCCACAACCGTAGGTACGCTTGCATCATAACGATTACGGATACGAACAGTTTCACGCTTTTCGAAGTCTACCCCATTAAGGTGTTCAATAAAGGTCGTTACGAAATGCTGACGGGTTTGTTCACCATCGCTGACGATATCAATGCCTGCATGTTGCTGCTCTTGTAAAGATAAACGTAAAGCATCTTGTTTACCTTCAATTAATTGCTCATCTTGCAATTTCCAAGGTGACCAAAGTTTTTCAGGCTCTGCAAGCCAAGAAGGTTTTGGTAAACTGCCAGCAGTTGAGGTCGGTAATAAAATTTTCATCATCTATATCTTTTCTATTGGGGTTACACAGCAACGTAATTTGAAGACCACTGCTCAAGGATGGTTTTGTATGGCTTGATAAATTGTTCTTCAGTAAATTTGCCTTGCTTAATGGCCAACTGGCTACGCTCTTCTCGGTCATACACAATACGCGTCAGCGAATAATCCTGATGCTTTAAACTTGGGCGATAAGATTTTCCAGCCACAGCATTCGCATTGTAAATTTCAGGGCGATAAATCTTTTGGAAGGTTTCCATGGTACTGATGGTACTGATCAACTCAAGGTTGGTATAATCACTGAGTAAATCACCACGGAAATAGAATGCTAAAGGTGCAACACTGTTTGGCGGCATAAAATAGCGAACCTGCAAACCCATTTTTGCAAAATATTCATCTGTTAGAGAGTATTCATCTTGTTGGTATTCAACGCCTAAAACAGGATGTTGATTCGCAGTTTGATGATAGGTCTTACTGCTGGAAACACTCAAACAAATCACGGGTGCCTTACTAAAATTATCTTTATAAGTATTCGAATTGACGAATGAATTAAAAATGTTGCCGTGAAGCTCACCATAGTTTTCAGGAAGGCTAAATTCGGCTTTATCTTTATTATGTTCTAACAGAAGTACACTAAAATCATAGTCTCTTACATAAGAGGAAAAATTGTTTCCAACAATACCTTCAATACGTTGATTGTTTTTGTGATCGATAATATTGGTTTTTAAGATTTCAATGGTCGGGAATGTTTGGCCATTACCTTCAATATCAATATCCACTGAAATAATTTCAAGTTCGACAGCGTAACGGTCTGCTTTCGGGTTATCCCAATGTGCCAAAGCATTGAAACGATTGTTGATCATCTTCAAAGTATTGCGCAAGTTGTCTTGACGACTTTCACCTCTTGCCAAATTCGCAAAGTTGGTTGTAATGCGCGTACTGTCAGCAGGATGATAATTTTCATCGAAACTAATGCGCTTAATCGTAAATGTAAACTCTTTACTCATTGTGATAACCCTAATTTCTGAGATAAAAACCTGAATTTATTTCATGCTCTTTTCGACTGCCTCAAAAGTATTGTTGAAACTTATTCATGTATCGTTTTTCAATATTTTCTCATCTAAACGGCATGAAAAATTGGAAATCGATGCTGATACGGTCTGTAGCGAGGAGCATGGTGTAATTTATACCCCAAAAACTACATGAATAAAAATGATATTAATTCATAAAAAGTTGAATAAAATTCATGATTGATAATTTTGTTCAATTAAGAAAGACTTGGGTGATCAAATACTCTGATCACATCTGAATATTTCACAGCTTAAAACAATGGAATCCTTACAAATGAGTCATATACCGAACGGGATGAATGAATATGTGTACAATGTTGAGTAATTGAACGGTTGATTCGGAGACAATGATTTAAGATCATTGATGCTCAGGATCTACGTCAATAATAATGACATTTTGTCTCTGTAAAATGAGAACTAAAATAGAAAACATATACTTATAAAAGGAGGGTTGTTGCATGCATCTTGTTAAGCTATTGATGGGTTGTTTGGTTTTTATCTTATGTAATCTTGCGATAGCTGCAGATTTTCCAATATATCAGCTCAAAGCAGCACAAAATCTTCAAGATGGAATTTGGAACTGGAAATCAACCATGCGACCGCATAAGTCTACAGCAGCAGATCATTCTGAACGCGGTTGTATCCAGATTAAAGATTTCATCAAACAACAAACGGATGAGATGCGAGAAAGCATTCCTCAAGAATGCAAAACTCAAATTACCAGTGATCAGCCGAATGAGGGGCGTATGGCTTTAAAATGTTCAGGCGCTTTCAGTGGATTCAAAGTCAATTATCGAGTACAACGTGTTTCAGCAAATCATTTAATTGTTGAAGCTCAAATGCCTTCCAATACAACGTTTATTCATGAATATAAACGAGAAGGTGAATGTAAATAGTTGATGATTTAAATAAAGAATTTAATCTGTTCCAATCCATTAACTTAAAGAAAAATATAGTCATAATTTTTTTGTTATTGCTTATATTGATGATGACGGCGTTAATCATATACAGCCATTGATGTTTAAGATTTTTTAATCCAATCTGAATCTGATTTTTAGAATAAAGATCAGATTCATCTTGAATGAAATGATTTTTCCCAACGCATCAAGAAGTCTTTTGAATTGGTTTCTAAATCAATGCCTGCTTTTATAATTTCAAAACCTAAAGTCTTATAAAATTGCACGCTTTTTGGATTTTCCTGATAGACATTTAATTCAAGTTCAGTCCGTATGGCTTGAGCGTACTGGATCAGCGCTGTACCTACACCTTTTCCCTGATACTGCGGTGAGACAAAAATTGCGGCGATTTGAGTGTCCAGCAAGGCAATAAATCCATAGGTGTGCAGATTATGTTCTGCAAGATAAACTTCGGACATCGGCAGATAAATATTCTGCATTTTAAGTTTATTTTCTTTCCAATATGTTTCTGGAATAAAATGGTGAGCGATAAATGAGGCTTCCAGCCAGATTTCGGATAAAACACTGAAATCATGAATATTGGCTTTTCTTATATTAATTAAATCCACTGATTTTCTCTCTGATTTTAAATAGGAATACATTTATCCAGAATACAAGATGACGATCTACTTAGTCTCCTGTTCAGCATCATATACGGTTGACTTATGATCAGTTTATTATTATAAATTCTTTATAATATTTTAGGTTAAATTAGAATAATGGAAAATAAATCAATTACATATAAGTCCTTATGGATTTTTGCACTGATCCTGAGTTTGGGTTTTATCATTTCGGCAAGTGTATTGGGATATGCTTTTAAGCAATTTGGCGGTGAAAAAAATTCAATTACTGTGAAAGGATTGGCTGAAAAACCCATTCAAGCAGATGCGGCCCGTTGGGAAATCAACCTTCAAACCAATCGTTCGACCGACAGTGTGACAGCGTCCTACCAATTACTTGATCAAGAAATAAAGGCTTTACAGGTATTCTTCGTGGAACATGGTTTTAAAGCCACAGAAATGAAATTAGGCAATAAAAGTTCACAACCCTATTATCAAGATGTGGATCAGGGTGATGGAAAAACAATTCGCGAATTCAGAGGTTATGTCGCAATGCAGTCGTTGGTGATCAATAGCCGCGATATTCAAAAAATAGAAAAAGCTGCAAAAGATGCATACCTATTGGATGAAAAAGGCATTTCAATTGAACAAAAACCGCAGTATCTGGTGTCCAATCTAGAAGAAATTAAGATGTCATTGATTGCCAATGCCACAAAAAATGCCTACAGCCGTGCCAATGAATTTGCAAAAGTGGGTGGTGTAAAAGTGGGTGCAATGCGTTCAGCAAGCCAAGGTGCATTTTATATTTTGCCTGAAAGCGGCTCAGACGATGACAGTGATTATGGTGGCGCATATGACAAAAACACCATCAATAAAATTGCCCGTGTGGTGGTCACGATTAATTATTCAATTGATTAATCCGTCTTCAAAGCTTGGTTTGAGCAAGTGATGCTTTAACATGAGAAATGGTTAAGTAAAAAAAAATGGGAGCTCAGCTCCCATTTTTGATTGATTTTATGCTGATGGGTGAATTGATTTCATCGTATTCATTTGCACTATTAGATCGCAAAATCAATCACGGCCCGAATAACACCTAAACTCAAACCAATAAACGCGCCTACGACCACACCATTTACGCGAATCATATGTAAGTCACCGCCCACTTCATTTTCAATTTTGGCAATCATTTCCGTGGAATCCCATTCATGAATTCGTTGACTAATAAACGTAATCACTTTTTCACTATATTGATCGCTTAAATTAACAGCAATACCGCTGATTCGGTCATTGAGTAACTCACGAACAGATTGATTCTGTATGAGGTTTTCTCCCACTTGTTGAATTGCAACACGCAGGTTCATCGCTATACCAGAATCGACTTTTAGCAGGTCAGATTTAATGGCATCACATAAAATAACCACAGCACCCGTCATAAAATTCAAAACAGGTTCACTGTCTAAAAGTGCATTTTTAGTTTCATTTAAACGTATGCTGGCATGGCTATTATTATCTGACAATTGCAGCATAAGTTGATGCGCTGCTTGTTCTATTTTTTGACGGATTGGATGGTCTTCATCTGCCAGCATTGACTCAACTTTTTCAATAATTGAGTCAATTGTACGTTGTTCCACATCAATGCCGATCCAACTTGCACCCTTGGCAAGGCGTGAAACGCCCAGTTCTTTAAACAGGGTCTGGGTGAGTTCTCGTGTTCTTTCAGGATGGGTCATCATCCATTCATGTGCAATGTCGAGTCCACGTTGCAACACATCTTGGTGGAAATCGTTGTCTAAGACCGCACGAAGCATTTCACTGGCAAGTTGATTCATACGGGTATTGCGTACCCATTGCACACTGTTATTTTGGATAAAGCGTCCAATTTGTTCCTGTCCAACAAATTCAAAAATTTTGGGTACCGTTTGTTGAATCACATCGGCCACTTGACCATTGTTTTTGGGATGTGCCAACCATTGTCCTACGGCTAAGCTCAGGTCGGTATTTTGTAAACTTCGCTCAACGATTTGAGGAGAAAGGAAGTTTTCCTGAACAAATTTACCCATCGATTCCGCAATACGTGCCTTATTGCGCGGAATAATTTCAGTATGATCTTTTAAAAATTTAGGAATAGGAATTTTCCCAAAGGGATTGCGGAACAAGACAGTGATTGCATACCAGTCGGCTAGACCCCCCACAACTCCTGCTTCTGCACCCAACATGAGGATATGGATAAACCATGCATATTCAGGTAGCAACTTGGCAGAAATGATTAAAGCAATCCAAGCCACAACCGCCACAATCAAGGCGATTGTGGCAAAGCGTTTGCTTCGATCTAGGCTTGGAATACTATTGGCGATTTCACTGTGTTCAATTCCGCTCATTCACTTTCCTAAACAAGTTTCTTTATCTTTATTGCTTTGATGTTACCGTATCAGGCTGTGGTTGTAGTACCTGTCCTGTCGGACCAACACCATATTTTGGTCCCAGAGATTGCAAAATCAGACGAGCATCAAAGGCATCGTTGGGTGAAGATTTCTTATCTTTATAACATTCGATGGTATAGGAAATCTGTACGGGATCAATATTGACGACTTGTGGCATATCGTAAAATGGATCATTCCAGAACATTGGATGGCGTCGATAGCCCCAACCATAGGGATAGTAGTTTGTGGATGGATAAACCACCGTTTTGCGCGGAGGCTGTTGGCTTCGATTACTTGGGTCGTCTAGAACTTTGAAGAAGGTGAAACCGTTTAATAGGGTGGTTTGAGCAGCTTTAACAAGATTAATTTCTTCTGCGGTTCCAAAACTCATATTGCTATTGCCTTGAAAACTAATGCGATAGCTATGGTCATTGAGCGGCACAGTGGTGTACTGTCCAAGTTGATCAAAGGTGCGTGGTTTGTTTGGCGTCGTGGCACAACCCGTGATGGTGAGCACAGCGACGATCGTCAGACCCATCAGTGTTTTTTTCATCTGTTGCTCCTTGTCCATTTTTTGGGATGGAAGTGAATAAATTTCTATGTGCTATAGTGTTCTAAGTTGATGGACTGACAATGAATTTCAAGAAGATTTTTGTTAATTCTCCATAGGAGAGAAGACTATAATTTGAAATTAGTTCAATTCCGAAATTGCCCTAGGCGCACCTATCAAGCGTTGAGTATTAAATATAAATCAAGTGTAGAGAATTAAATGACGATTCAGATTAGAGGTTATATTGCCACCAGTGCAGATGGATATATTGCAACGCTTGATGGATCGGTGGCGTTTTTGACCCCATTTCAAAGTATTGACTGCGGGTATGACGATTTTATCAAAGAGATTGATATTATTCTGATGGGACGTAAAACTTATGAGGTGATATGCTCTTTTGGTACAGAATGGCCATATCCTAATCAAAAAGGCTTTATTGTAAGTTCCAATCCCCATTTAACATTATGCGATTCATCTCTTTCAGTATGGACAAATGGAGTCAGTACTTTAATTGATCATCTTCAGCAAAATTATTCTGGTAATGTGTGGGTAGTTGGAGGAACTCAATTACAAAATACATTAATAGAACAAAACCTTATCAATCGGTTAGATGTTTTTATCATGCCTGTTTTATTGGGAAGTGGTATTCCTCTATTTCCTCGCTTTAATACAACTGAACGCCAATTAAAGTCATTACAGGCGGAAATGATTGAAAATAAAATCATTAAGCAAAGCTATGTTTTTAGTGGCTGATGCAATATGAATTTTACATCAGCCAGACCGATTAAAAGCTGCTATTGGGTTGCTTTAAAAACTCAATTTCTTCAGCAGTTGAGGTTCTTCCCAAAATTTGATTACGATGTGGGTAACGCCCAAAACGATCAATAATCAGTTTATGCTTTTTCTCAAAGTCCAGATTGATGGGATTGCCCAACGCTTCAAAAAGCTGCAAAGCCTGAGCATGAATAATTTTCGATTCACTGTGCATAAATGGCATATACAAGAATGAACGTTGTTCAGGTTTCAACGCTTGATCTAATTTAAGCTGAATCGTTTCTTGTGCCAATGCAAGTGCAAGAGCATCCTGAGCAAATGCATTGGCTTGGTCACGATATAAATTACGAGAAAATTGATCTAGAACAATAATTTCAGCAAGACGACCTTCGGCTGTTGCCCGCCAAGTCCACAATTCACACTGTTTGGCTTGATCTAATGTATGTACAAAGCGCTCACGTAAAATTTGATCAAATGCATCACTTTTGGCGAACCAAAAAGGTTGAGTTTCTGCACTAAACCAAAAATCGATAATTTCTTGATAATTCATAATGTTTACAATTCTTTATTGGTGATTTTTCTATACAAACACAAATTTCAGATGTCTTGTAGTTGAACTTTGTGATAAAAACTTTTTTCGAAATAAAGTGAATAATTCATTTAAAACAACGATGGTTATACGTGTATATCGATAAATAACGTTATACTGCGCGCATCGAAATATTTTATTTTAAAAAATTCTTTAAGATAAGTGAGTAAGTATGAGTCAACCCAAAACGATTTCCCAATTTCTTGTGCCAGATTGGGTGGATTCTACCTTATTCAAAGGGATGTTGCGTGGCATTGAACGTGAAAGCCTGCGTATGCAGAATAATGGCTTTTTATCACAGGCCGATCATCCTCGTTCTTTAGGTTCTGCTTTGACGCATCCGCATATCACGACAGATTATTCGGAAGCGTTGATGGAGTTTATTACGCCTCCCAAAGCAAGCATCAGCGAAGCTTTAAATTTTTTAACCGATATACATGCTGTGGTGAACCGCCATTTAGAAAATGGTGAAAAGCTTTGGACTTTGTCTATGCCTTGTATGCTAGATGAAAAAGAAGAAAATATTCGTTTGGCACAATATGGCACATCTAATATTGGTCAATTTAAAACACTCTATCGCCATGGTTTGGGTATTCGCTATGGTCGCCGGATGCAGACGATTTCAGGTGTACATTACAATGTTTCTTTTCCTGATATTCTATTTGAACAATTGCAACAGCATGAGCAAGACGATGCATTAAAAGAACTCAGTCTGCAAGATTATCGCAGTCATCGTTATTTGGGACTTATTCGTAACTTTATCCGTTTAACGCCGTTGGTGATGTATCTGGTCGGTGCAAGCCCGTCGGTATGTAAGTGTTTTATGACTGGGCGTGAGCACCAGTTATTGCCATTAATCAAAGGAACTTTGTTCTTGCCTTATGCGACTGCCTTGCGGATGGGGCGTTTTGGCTATCAAAATTCTGCACAAAAGCAACTCGGCATTCACTACAACAATTTAGACAGTTATGTGGCTGAACTTCAAAAAGCAGTGAATTCTCCTTATGCACAATTTAGCCGTTTGGGTCTAAACAATGCTGCGGGTGAACCGATTCAAATCAATGATCATGTATTACAGATTGAAAATGAATACTATAGTCTGGTTCGTCCTAAACAAGTCCCACAGGCGGGTGAAACGCCATCACAGGCCTTGGCGAATCGTGGCATTGGTTATGTTGAATTACGTGCTGTAGATGTCAATCCATATAGTGCAATTGGTATCAATGAAGATACAGCAGGCTTCTTGGAAGTGGTTGCCTTGTATTGTTTGCTTCAAGACAGCCCAGATTTATGGGATGAAGAACAAGATTTGATTGAACAAAACCAAACTGAAGTGGTCAACCGCGGACGTGCGCCGAATGCCAAAATTATTGAGGCAGGTACAGAATATCCATTGTTGGAATGGTTGCAGCAACATCTCGATGCCATGCAGCCACTTGCAGCGCTATTGAACCAAACCTATTCAACACATTTATATGGTCAAGCACTCGATGTGATGCAGAAAAGGATTGATGATGTTGATGAGACTTTATCAGCACAAGTCATTGCCGATACGATGGAATATGGGGGAACATGGAGTTTTGGTGGTCACATGGCAAATCAGCATATCGAAAGTTACGAACAACATGTATTAAGTCCTGAAACTTTAGCGTATTTTGAGGGTCTTACTCAAACTTCTCTCACAGAACAACAGCAACTTGAACAAGATACAAGTATAAGTTTTGAAGATTATCTGAGTAAATTTAGATAAGGTATTGATGATATAACGAGGAAGTTCCATGCAATGGCGTAGTTATCGCTTCGTAAGTGGTCTTTTATTTTTAGCAAGTGTGGTCGGGATGTCTTTTGCACTCTATTTAGAGCATGTGCAGGGGCTTGAGCCATGTCCACTTTGCGTATTTCAACGTATTGGGTTGATTGGTCTTGGACTGATCTCTTTGATCGCATTTTTACATCATCCTAAAAATAATGTATTTAAACGCATTTATAGTTTCTTGGGTCTGGTTGCAATTTCTTGGTCAGTCGGTGTTGCGGCTCGCCATGTGTGGCTGCAAAACCTGCCTAAGGACCAAGTGCCAAGTTGTGGTCCTGGTTTGGACTATTGGGTGAATACCTTGCCTTTAAAAGCTGTTTTTGAAAATGTGCTAAAAGGTTCGGGTGAATGTGCAATGGTGGATTGGACCTTTTTAGGACAGTCTTTACCTGTGTGGTCTCTGCTGTTCTTTAGTGTATTGGCATTGATTAGCCTGTGGCAGTTATTTAGAAAGTACTGAAATGTAAAAGGAGTTGGTATTGACCAGCTCTTTTTTATCTTATTCAATTACAAACACAGTCAATATTGTCGTATTAAAATGATCAATCATAAAATATATTTAAGTTGTCTTGGCGCAATTGTGTTTTGTATTTCTGTACCTGTTTTAGCCAAGGCTCCTCTACTTGCTGGTCAAGAGGTATCCTGCGAATTTAAATCCGAATTTGACGACACCATCCCTGCGGATGTTTCCTATATCAAGTTCGGTGCTCAGCCTTTTAAAGTGTTTAAGACCAATCCTGATTTTTTTTCGAGTCATGTTGAAGACTGCCAATTACATCGTGGTCGATACTATGTGCTGTCCGTATCTCAGAGTCATCCTGCAAGAACACTGGCACAGTCTTTGATTGAAGTGACACAATTTGACTTAAACGGTAAAAAAGTCGATCAGAAATTTTATAATCAAGGTTGGACCTGTGAGTTAACACAAGGCTTGATTGCAAAAAATCAAAAATTATTCATTGATACACAATGTACAGAAAAATCAAATTTTGATGAATATGGTGAAATGCGTGATCCTAAACAAAATAAGTCCTATCGAGTCGAAATCAAATAATCTAAAAAAAGCTGATTCAACATCAGCTTTTTTTATGCTTGGATTTAGGCACAATCAGGTTTCCACAATGCCCTGCATGCTTTCCAGCTTGATCAGATACTTCCGGATTTGTTCTTCAGCCAACTCATCATGATGCGGATAGAACCATTTGGCGATTTGTTCTGAAACCAAGGGATGATATTGAATATCAAAATGGTTCAGTCCGTAGAATACTGCTTTGTGAGATTCTGGCAGTTTGAGCTGAAAACGTGGATTAGGATGTTCGCCTAGAGCACTCTTTACACTGACCAAATAATCACCAATGACTTTGAGGGTTCGATTTTTACGATTTTCAAACTCTAGGGTTCCAGCAATTAAAAAGGTGTTGATGTGTGAGGGGAGTGGCGCAGGTTTACGGTTGTCATCCATCAGACCGATCCTTGCATTATTATGTTCCCAGTCATCATCACGCACACTGCCATAGCGTAAGTCCAATATCCCATTGCTACGAATATTCACCACATGACTGATGATTTTGACAATCGGAAAATGCCCTATCTTTTCTTGAATTGCAAAGCCAAAGCGTTCTAAAACCGCACCATGATGTGGAGAGCCGATACAGACCAGATTTTCAACCATGTGAAACCATTGATGCATATTTTGCTTGCCATAAAATAAGGCACTTCGACTCACCAACCCCCCCATACTATGTCCGATCAAATCAATACTGGTAATGCGTGGATTACGTTTGATGAGGTCTTCAAGCAGATTGGCTAAAGAGCGACCATTGGCTGAAATTCTTCGACCGGTGTTGTAATGGAAATATAGCATGGTGTTGTTATCACGCTGTGCCAGTAATTTTTCCCCGATACCGCCATTACCACGATTACTCCAGTCCTGATAGTTCATACATAGACCGTGTGAAAAGATCACCACACGGCCTGCCAAGTCGCCTTGTTGTAATGCACCATAATGGTCGTAGAGGACAGGAGAAAGTGCTAATGGATTATGGGTCGCCAAAAGATAATCGCCGAGTACGCCATTTAAAGCACTGACTAAAAAGGTCATATGCGCATTAAGCGGTTTATCATGTAGGTTTGGGAAACGTTCAATGGTTTTACGGAGTACGGGTGCCAACAGATGGCTACCGTAATTTTGCAAAGCGTTATAACCGAATTTATAGAATTTATCGACAATTGGACGAGACTGGAAACGTTTAGCTTTTTGCTTACTTAAACCGAAAATACTCAGTAACATTTCACGTTGAATTGATTGGATGAAGTCCTGAACGACACCACTGAGGGGCGTACTGACTAACTGCGCTAAGCCTTCTAGTACGTCTGCCTGACTTGGAGGCGAGCGGTCCCACTTACAATAGGTTTCGTGTAAAGGGGTTAAGCTTGGCATTGTTATTTCCTCATCCATATTGATCTGGAACAAAGACTTTATTTTTGCTCTAGATCCCTGTATAAATTCATAGGCAATCATCTTATCTTGTTCATCCTGAACACTATTTAAAATACCGATAATTGCATTAAAGTTTTAATTTTTTGTCGGACAATATCCTCACATATACAAATTAAAACAATTGTGTGATTTAGTTCACATTAAAAATTAAAACATCCGTGGTGAAAAATCAATCCGTTTTCAATGAATATTATTTATTTACATGGTTTTAAAAGTAGCCCTTTGTCCATAAAAGGGCAACAGCTAGCCGACTATTGTCGCTACCATTCATCGCATCGTGTGCATTTACCTGATTTAAATCAGCATCCACACGATGTTTTAACACAAATATCGGCTTATATTGAGCAATACTCAGATGTGGTGTTGGTGGGAAGCAGTCTAGGCGGGTTTTATGCGACACAGCTGGTCGCAAAATATGGTGTACCTGCTGTTTTAATTAATCCGGCTATGCGACCATGGCAATTGTTTCGTCAGCTCTTTGGGACGGAATATATGCCTTACCAGGTGACTGAACAATGGACACTGGATGATGTCCAATTGGACTACTTGGAAGAAACTGCTGTACCGTTTGTGCAAGATGCAGACAAAATAATGGTGTTATTGCAACAAGGCGATGAAGTTTTGGATTATCGTGAGGCAGAACGGTATTATAGTACAGCGCCACATACATCCTTGATCATGACAGAAATGCATGGTAATCATGCGATGGAAGATTTTGCAGATAAAATTCCCATGATTGTGGAGTTTTTATCTTACTCCGTAAAATAAAAGGAAAAACTTAAACGTGTCTCAATATACGGCCCAATCACTTGAAGTATTATCTGGCTTAGACCCTGTGCGTCGTCGTCCAGGCATGTATACAGATACCACGCGTCCAAACCATTTGGCGCAAGAAGTTATTGATAATGCTGTCGATGAGGCACTTGCAGGGCATGCCAACAAAATAACTGTCACGGTATATAAAGACGGTTCTTTATCTGTTGAAGACAATGGTCGTGGTATGCCTGTCGATATCCATCCTGAATATGGTCAAAGCGGGATCGAAATTATTCTGACCAAATTGCATGCAGGTGGTAAGTTTAGTACAGACAATTACCAGTTTTCAGGCGGTTTACATGGGGTCGGAATTTCTGTTGTAAATGCCTTGTCTGACCGTGTCGAGGTTGAGGTTCAACGTCAGGGCAATCTTTATAAAATGGCTTTTGAACGTGGCGAACCTGTCGCGCCTCTAGAAGTTCTGGAAGGTAAGGTTGCCAAGCGTGCAACAGGGACAACGGTACGTTTTTGGCCTGAAGCCAAGTATTTTGATTCGCCTAAATTTGCGCTTAAAGCTTTAAAGCATAATTTAAAAGCCAAAGCTGTTTTGGCTGCGGGTTTGCAGATTAATTATATTGATCAGATCAATGACGAGAAAATCGAATGGCAATTTGAAAATGGTTTAGTCGACTATTTGATGGATGAATTGCAAGACCGTGAAATTATTCCTGAACCTGCTTTTGTTGCAACAGGCGAGGCTGAGCGTGCCAGTGCAGAATTTGCAATTTGCTGGAATATCGAAGGCGGAGAACAGATTCAGGAAAGTTATGTCAACTTGATTCCAACTGCACAAGGCGGTACGCATGTGAACGGTTTACGTTCAGGGGTGACTGATGCAATGCGTGAATTCTGTGAATTGCGTAACTTATTGCCACGTAATATGAAATTGTCAGCAGAAGATGTTTGGGATGGCGTGAATTTTATTCTCTCACTTAAATTCCAAGAACCGCAATTTTCCGGTCAAACCAAAGAACGGCTTTCAAGCCGTGAAGCATCCAATATTGTTTTAAATATTGCTAAAGATGCTTTTGCGCTGTGGCTCAATCAGAATGCTGAAGTTGCAATGCAACTGGCTGAAATCGTGATTGCGAAAGCTGGTCGCCGTTTAAAAGCAGCGAAAAAAGTTGAACGTAAAAAAATTGTGGCAGGTCCGACATTACCTGGAAAATTATCAGATTGTGTAGGGCATACACTTGAAGAATCAGAACTTTTTATCGTGGAAGGGGATTCAGCAGGCGGTTCTGCCAAACAGGCGCGAGATAAAAATTTCCAAGCCATTATGCCAATCCGTGGAAAAATCTTAAATACTTGGGAAGTATCTTCTGATGAGGTCTTGGCTTCTCAAGAAGTACACAATATCGCGATAGCGATTGGTGTTGATCCGGGAAGTGATGATCTTTCAGAATTGCGTTATGGTAAAATTTGTATTCTTGCCGATGCGGACTCTGATGGTTTACACATCGCAACTTTATTGTGTGCCTTGTTTGTGAAGCATTTCCCTGCAATGGTGGATGCCGGGCATTTATATGTAGCGATGCCGCCTTTGTATCGAATAGATGACAATAAAGACGTTTATTACGCGTTGGATGATGATGAGTTAGAAGCTATCTTAAAGAGAGTAAAGTCTAAGAACCCACAAATTACCCGATTTAAAGGATTGGGAGAGATGAACGCAAGCCAATTGCGTGAAACGACTTTAGATCCAAATACTCGGCGCTTGGTTCAACTTGATTTGGATGATGCACATCATACCGCAGGCTTATTGGACAAATTATTGGCAAAGAAACGTGCCAGCGATCGTAAAGACTGGTTAGAGCAAAAAGGTAACCTAGCAGATTTAACCGTTTAAATAGCATTTGGCTTGCTGAAAACTTTAGGTAAAAAAATGAGGTCTTGCAGACCTCATTTTTTATTGGTTTTTAATTCAGATTGCCCAATCTATCTGCTTTTCAAAGTATAGGATACGGTCCATTTTTCATCCTGGCTTGCCAGAGTCAATCTGCACTCTATTTGCTCATTTTAAAGTAAAAAAATCGCACTTAATTTGATCAGTATGGCTTTTAATCTGGCATTTTTAGATTCGCTACATCTGGTTGTTTAGTCTATCTGTTGGCTATGGGTAGAGAATGGTCTACCCCCTTTGGCAAAAAAAATAGCACCTGTAATTTCATTGATTTTCATCATGTTATTGCTTCTAAAAAGTCATTCAAAAAAAAGAAATTTTCGACTTGGCATAAAAATTGAATCCAGCCTGTGAGGTATGAACAAAATCATGCATTTAAAAATGCACCAAAAGGTTTGGAGAAAAAAATCATGTTCCAACAAAAAATGTTTTCAAAGACACTGTTAGTTGCTGCAATGATGGGGAGCATGGTATTGACGGGTTGTTCAAAGCCTGCGGATAAAACCGACGCGAAACCAACAACCGCAGAAAACAAGGCACCTGCTACAAGTGGTGACACGATCAAAGTCGGCATTTTACATTCGCTGTCAGGAACGATGGCGATCTCAGAAACATCGCTTAAAGACACCGCATTGATGACCATCAATGAAATTAATGCTAACGGCGGTGTGATGGGGAAAAAACTTGAACCTGTGGTGGTTGATCCAGCATCGGATTGGCCCCTGTTTGCAGAGAAAGCACGTCAGTTGATTACCCAAGACAAGGTTGCGGTGATTTTTGGATGTTGGACATCGGTATCACGTAAGTCGGTACTTCCAGTCGTTGAAGAACTGAATGGTTTGTTATTTTATCCTGTGCAGTATGAAGGACAGGAGCAGTCTAAAAATATTTTCTATACAGGTGCTGCACCCAATCAACAAGCGATTCCTGCGGTTGAATATTTGATGAGTGATGAAGGGGGTAAAGCGCAACGTTTTGTTCTTTTGGGGACGGACTATGTCTATCCTCGTACCACCAATAAAATCTTACGTGCATTCTTAAAGTCAAAAGGTGTGGCTGATGCCGACATTATGGAAGAGTACACCCCTTTTGGTCATAGCAACTATCAAACCATTGTTGGAAATATTAAAAAATTTGCCGCAGGAAAGAAAACAGCGGTGATCTCAACCATCAATGGTGATTCCAATGTGCCGTTTTATCGTGAATTGGGCAATCAGGGCATCAAAGCTTCAGATATTCCAGTGATGGCTTTCTCTGTAGGTGAAGAAGAATTACGCGGTATTGATACCAAGCCTTTGGTCGGACATCTGGCATCTTGGAACTACTTCATGTCTGTGAAGAATCCTGTAAATGCAGAATTTATCAATAAAATGAAGCAGTACGCAGTGGAATATAAATTGCCAAACGCGAATAAATTGGTGACCAATGATCCAATGGAAGCAACTTATGTCGGTATCCATATGTGGAAACAAGCTGTTGAAAAGGCTGGAACAACTGATGTCGATAAAGTGCGTGATGCAATGGCCGGTCAAACGTTCAAAGCACCTTCTGGTTATACCTTAAGTATGGATGCCACCAATCATCACTTACACAAGCCGGTCATGATTGGGCAAATTCGTGGCGATGGACAGTTTGATGTGGTGTACAAGAGCCCTCAACCGATCAAAGCCGAACCGTGGAGCCCCTATATTCCTAAATAGGCATTTTACGACCCCAAAGCTTGCTGTTGTTCAGCAAGCTTAACCCATGATCGAGTGTCATTGTATTTCAACAAGAATAGGGGGAGTTGCGTATGTCGATCAGACTAAGTTTTGCAACACTTTTTTTTATGATTTTCCAGTTGTTCCTGATGCAAACGATTGCTGCTGAATCTTTACATACGGATCAAACGGGTGCTGCTTTAACCACACAAAAAACCACATCTCATGATGATGCAATTCAGCAATTTGTACGTGGGGATTTTGCCAGCCGTCGTGCAATGCTCAATCAATGGCCGGCCAGTATTGAACAACTTGACCAATTGGTTGCTTATGTTGAAAAAGATGAGCTTTATACCGATAGCTCAGGCAAGACCTATCTGATGAAAGAGGGCGATAAATTATTCAGTTATCCTGATGAGCAGGCAATAACGGATTGGCCGGGTGATTTAAATCAAGTGACGCTGGTTAATACTTTGCACAAAGCATTAAGCTTTGCCCAAGCAAAAATCAAATTACAGTCTACCGATATTTCACAGCGTCTTGCTGCGATTGATATTTTAGAAAATAACTTAGATGAGCTGGATATAAAAATGATCAATCAGCTTTATCTTGATGAAAAGAACAATAAAGTGAAAGCGCGTTTAGCTCAATTAAAAGCCAGAATGGATTTTAATAGTCCTGACACTTTAACCAAAATTCAAGCTGCTAAAACCCTGCAGGATTCTAACCGTCCTGATGTTTTAGCCATTGTTGAACAGGCACTCACACAGCCGGATCTAAATCCAGAATTAAAGTCGGCATTGGTGAATGCGCAAAGCAGTATTAAAACCCGGATTCAAGCCAGTGAATGGACAGGACATGTTTTTTCAGGTTTAAGCACCGCGAGTATTTTATTGCTTGCTGCACTTGGACTTGCAATTACCTACGGCTTACTGGGTGTTATCAATATGGCACATGGTGAGCTGATCATGATCGGTGCTTATACCACCTATGTGGTGCAGAGTTTGTTTAAAACACATTTGGGAGCATATCTGGATTGGTACTTGATTGCGGCAATTCCTGCTGCATTTCTCGTCAGTGCCTTGATTGGCATGCTGATCGAACGAATCGTCATCCGCCCCTTATATGGACGTCAATTGGAAACCTTACTGGCGACTTTTGGTGTCAGCCTTATTTTAATGCAGTTGGTGCGCATGGTTTTTGGTGCCCAGAATGTTGAGGTATCCAATATTTCATGGCTTTCAGGCGGGATCTCAATTACGCCAAGTTTGATGCTGCCCTACAACCGTATCGCAATCATTGTATTTACCGTTGCCGTACTCCTGCTACTGGTTTATCTGCTTAACAAAACCCGATTTGGATTATTTGTTCGTGCGGTGACACAAAATCGCCAAATGGCTCGTGCGGTCGGGATTCGTTCAGCACGTATTGACATGATGGCATTTGGACTGGGTTCAGGGCTTGCAGGACTTGCAGGCTGTGCTTTGGCACAAGTCGGTAATGTAGGTCCAGATTTGGGGCAAAACTATATTATTGATGCTTTCCTTGTTGTTGTGGTTGGTGGTGTTGGACAAGTTTGGGGGGCAGTTTTAGCTGCATTGGGGCTTGGCGTCAGTGGAACAATTCTCGAGATCGGCGTGGGTGCTGTACTGGCTAAAATTATTCTCTTGGTGCTTGTGATTTTGTTTATTCAAAAACGTCCACAAGGTTTATTTGCCATCAAAGGTCGTTTTGTGGAGTAAATATATGAAAATCACCTCATTACTTTCAGATAAGCCCTATAGCGCAACCGCGATCGCAATATGTTTTGCGGTAATGTTAATTTTACCCTGGTTCCATGTATTGCCACAGGATTCAGGTTTACATCTTTCCGCTTATTGGGTCACTTTGATCGGCAAAATCATGTGCTTGGCTTTGGTTGCGCTGGCTTTAGACTTGGTCTGGGGCTACGCAGGCATCCTGAGTTTAGGGCATGGGCTTTACTTCGCCTTGGGGGGCTATGCTTTTGGTATGTACTTGATGCGTCAGTCGGCAGGTGATCAACTTCCTGACTTTATGCGATTCCTCAGTTGGACTGAATTGCCTTGGTATTGGGTAGGGACCCAACATTTTGTTTGGGCGCTGGCTTTAGTGATTCTAGTACCTGGTGTGATTGCATTTGTTTTTGGATTTTTTGCTTTCCGCTCCAAAATCAAAGGGGTGTATTTTTCAATTATCACCCAAGCCATGACCTTTGCCGCAGCCTTGTTGTTTTTCCGTAATGAGACAGGGTTTGGCGGCAACAATGGTTTTACAGGTTTTAAAACTATTCTGGGCATGGACATAACCTCCGCCTCTATGCGTGCCACATTATGTTTTCTGACAGCCTTGGTCTTGTTACTCAGTTTTATCGGTTTACGCAGTTTAATGAATAAACCTTATGGTCGAGTACTTGGAGCAATCCGTGACAGTGAAAACCGTTTGCAATATCTAGGTTATCGCACTCTGTGGTACAAACTGTCTGCATGGGTGATTTCAGCGGTCATTGCTGGGATTGCAGGTGCACTGTATGTCCCACAAGCAGGGATTATTAATCCAAGCGAAATGAACCCCGTCAACTCCATTGAAATGGCTGTCTGGGTTGCTGCAGGTGGACGAGGCACGTTAATTGGACCAATTCTTGGTGCAGGCTTAATCAATGGAGTGAAAACTTATTTTACCGTGGCCTATCCCGAAGCATGGTTATTGATTCTAGGGGCACTATTTATTGTTGTGACTATTTTCCTCCCGAAAGGTGTGATTGGGTTATTTGAACGTTTCAAAAAAGGAGATCACTAATGTCAGCGCTCTTATCAGACTTAGGTTTAAATGCTCAGCATGGTGGTCAAATTGGTGAAGGCTACGGTCGACCTAAAGCCGAGGGGGCCGATTTTAGCCATGGTATTGCGCTGTACTTAGAAAAAGTCAGCGTATGGTTTGATTCCTTTCGGGCCTTAAATGATTTGTCTCTTTATATTGAAGAAGGTGAATTACGCTGCATCATTGGTCCAAATGGCGCTGGAAAAACCACACTGATGGATGTCATCACAGGCAAAACCCGTCCAACAGAAGGCTCTGCTTTTTTTGGTCAAAACTATGATTTAGCCAAAATGAGTACCGAGCAAATTGCTGAAGCCGGGATTGGTCGCAAGTTTCAAAAACCGACTGTATTTGAAAATTTTACGGTCATGGAAAATCTGTTGCTTGCCGCACCTAAAGATAAAACGGTGAAAAAAAGTTTCTTCAGTAAATTAAGCCCTGATGCTCAGTTGGCATTAGACGAATCTTTACAGCAGATTCGTCTGCAAGAGTTTATCCAAAAGCCAGCCGGCTTATTGTCACATGGACAAAAACAGTGGCTTGAAATCGGGATGCTGTTGATGCAGCGTCCAAAACTGATTCTGTTGGATGAGCCTGTTGCAGGTATGACCGATGCGGAAACTGAACGTACTGCTGAATTGTGTTTGGAATTAAAAAAGAATCATACTTTACTGGTGGTTGAGCATGATATGAGCTTTATCGATACCATCAGTGAAAAAGTCACCGTACTTGCGCAAGGTGCAATACTCGCTGAAGGCACATTGGCAGAAGTGCAGGCGAATGAAGATGTGATTGAAAAGTATTTAGGGCGCTAAGGGGGACATATTATGTTGCAAGTGAAAGACATCAATCAATTTTATGGCGGAAGCCATATTCTCCGTGATGTTAGCCTCAATGCGCCAATCGGTGAATGTTCGGTGGTTTTGGGGAGAAATGGTGTAGGAAAAACCACGTTATTAAAATGTTTGATGGGAATCTTGCCAATTAAGTCTGGTCAGATTCTCTTGGATGGTCAAGATATTGCCAAAATGAGCCCTGAACAGCGGGTGAGAGCAGGGTTGGCTTATGTTCCGCAAGGGCGGGATATTTTTTCTACATTGACGGTAGAGGAAAATATTTTGATCGGCATGGCAAAATTTTCCGGCGCAAAAACCCGTAAAGTTCCTGAGCATTTATATGAAGTTTTTCCAGTCCTCGATGAAATGAAACATCGCCGTGGAGGCGATTTATCAGGGGGACAGCAACAGCAATTAGCCATTGCACGAGCTTTGGCCTCAGAACCCAAAGTACTGATCTTAGATGAACCGACCGAAGGGATCCAACCGTCAATCATCAAAGATATTGGGCGGGTGATTCGAAAACTAGCAGATCGTGGGGAAATGGCGATTGTATTGGTCGAGCAATTTTACGATTTTGCCGAGGAGCTGGCAGATAACTATACCGTTATGGCACGTGGTCAGGTGGTTGCACAAGGCATTGGTGCAGAAATGCCTGTAAAAGGGATTCGTGATTTAGTTGCAATTTAACAAAATCGTGAAAATCTTTTGTTCACCTCCCTCAACAAAGGGAGGTGGGATTAAGCCCTATATTATCGAGGTTCAACTTTCTGATAATAGCCCGTTGATGAAACATTCATACCAAAGCCACAATCGGTCTGTTCAGTTAATTCTTCTACTTCAATAAAATTTCCTAAAGACGGGCTATAAGTAAAATTGATGGCAATTCGACAATTTTTATAACGATAGCTTGCTTTCTTCGCTTGAAGAGGCATTTCTGTTTCAAACTCGCCAATATTAGGGCCATAAATTAGGCTTCGAGGTCCCATCCATAAACCAGTGAATTCAATGTGATATTTTTGATCACGCTTTTTAACATTAACCCGGTTCCACTCACCAAAACCTGCATAACTGACATATTCTCCGGTAAAGTCATTATTTGCTTGAGGGACTGCTAACTTTTTTAAATTAAATTGACTGGTTTTTGTGGGTTTGATTTGAAACCATGCTCTTGCCCATAATGGTTTATTGAGTTTGCTATACGTTAAACCCACATTATTATTGGCAATGTCGATGTCATTGTCTGAAACTTGGATGCCCGTCTCTTCTTGACCAACCGACTGACAAAAATCGCTCCAGGATGCTTGCTTTTGAAACTGATCAAGCGCTTTTTTATAGTTTTTCTGGTCGTAAAATTTTTGTCCCAATTTACGATATTGACTGAGTTTGGCACAGCCCTGTTTTACATTTGGTTCATTGTAATCATCAGCATAGCTTGATGTATGAAGGGTCAGAGCCAATGGTGCCAGTAGGCTGATTACAATTTTATTCATAGATGCTCGGAAATTAGGCAATATTATTCATTGTTATACAACAGATTTTGGAAAAGCCAAAAATAAACTTTGCGATTTATTGTGTATAACTCATCTTCAATTCTGATCGGGTGGCTATTTAATCTTAGAAAAGTTAGGGATACTCAATAGACTCAATTCAAATATTGGGGGAGCACTCTTAATTCAGCAGATTTGCTGAAAAGAGATATTCAATTTGATAGAAACTTAATTTTTTTAATTTAACTCATTCGGTGAGTTGTCAAAATTGAGTTGCATCCATACCAAATCACGCCACATGCCAAATTTCTGACCAACCTGAGGCATATATCCAGTTTGGGTAAATCCCAGTTGTTGATGTAGATAGATTGATGCTGCATTTTCGTGATCGATTGCGGCTACCATCACATGTACGCCTTGCTGTTGGGCATGTTCAACGAGTTTGAGCATGAGACGTTTACCTAGCCCCTGTCGTGCATAAGTTGGATCAATATAAACAGAATGCTCTACAGTTTGCTTATAGCCATTAATTGCTCTGAAACTCGAATAATCTGCATATCCTGCAATCGCGTGTGTAGAGATTTCTTCTACCACAAAAATCGGGAATTGATTTTGTTCTAATTCTAAAAACCATTGTTGATAATCATCTAAGGTTTTTAATTGACTGTTCCAAGTGGCTAAACCTGTTTTAATTTCTTGATTATAAATATGCATGATCTCAGGCAGGTCTGAGATTTTAGCAGGACGGATCTGGAAATTCATGGATCTCGATCAAAAGAAAATTTGTCTGTTTATTTTAAAAAGATTTATTTTTAAGGGCAATAAAAAAGCAAGGTTGAAACCCTGCTTTTTCATCAATATATAAACAATCAATTAAAAGTGATATTTCACAAGTGCACTGACATTATTTTCATCTTTGCCAGGGACACCATATTTATTGTGCCATACAGAATGTTCCACACCAAGGTACAGGCGAGTATCTGGAGAGATGTGCTTACCAGCATTCCATTTCCATTGTGTGGTCCAATTCAATTCACTTGAGTGAGCAACTTGATCTTTCTCTGCAGTTGACCAATCTAGGAAACCATCTACGAGAAACTCTTCAGAAGCAATTTTAAATGGAATTCCATAAGTAAATGTCAATTGGTAGTCATCTTCTTGGATTTCATTATTGGCACGATAGAAGTTTAACTGTGCGTATTGGAAATATGGAATTGCTAAATCTACACCCACGCCATAGAGGTAATTGTTCATATCTTTACCCCCTTCCCAAGTGGTTGCGATCAATACATCTTTGATTGGGCCAAGTTCAAGTTTTTTTCCTGAAACTGCACCTAAACTGAGACGTGGTGAAACCTCAAAATAAGTGTCTGATTGACCACCACTGTGAGTACGGTCTGCAAATGCAAAAAAATCACCGTATTTTAGCTTTGCAGCATACTCAAAAGTGATTGTAGATTGTTTTTCATCTGGCGTTAATTCATAGTTTTCACCATACAGACCAGTAATACTGAAATCTTGCCAAACTGGCGCAGCTTGAGCCAAAGTTGCAGTTGAAGCGATTGCACAAACCGCAGCGAGATGTGTAAGTTTCATGAAAAATCTTTCCCCCCAAGAAAAGCGCTTCAAGGATACAGATTCCGCGATAAAAATAAAGCTAAAAATAGATGGAATGTAAATAAATATGTAAACATCAAGTAGGAAAGTGTGCTGAAAAGGTGAATCTAAAAATAAATTGAAAAATGAACTTTTGGATTTGATCCATCTGCATAGCATGATATGAAGTTGATTGATTTACTCAGGATTGATGCTAAAAAAATTAAAAAAATCATTAAATTATAAAGTAAAGTAACAAGATGTCATTTTTCATATTGTTTTCATAAAAAAGTTAAAAATCCGCTTGCATATTTTTCAATATGGCCTGATATTGAAGATATAAGAACACCTGTCTGCAGATCATTAAAAGTGTTCATCTTTCCAATAGAGGAGTTCAGGTTCCAATTTATTGAAGGTGAAAAGCTGTTTTAAACAGTAGGCTTTGAATGAGCCAAAAATATAAGTTTTGCACTGTTTTAGATGAAAAAAGAGGTTTTTTTATGAATATTGAAATCCGTACAGATAAAAATATTAGAAATAGTGATCGTTTAATTACTTACGTACGCGACGAGCTAAATCAAGAATTCCAACGTCATAGCGAGCGTATTACCCAGTTTTCAGTTCATATCAGTGATGAAAATGGGGACAAAGGTGGGGATGATGATATTCAATGTATGATCGAAGTGAAAGCGGCAGGTCTAAAACCGGTGGTAGTAAAACATCGCGCTAAAAATATAGATCTTTCATTACATGGTGCGATTGATCGTGTAAAACGCAGTTTAGAGCATGTTTTGGAGAAAACTGAAAATCCGCGTGGTGGTAAGTTAGAACTTGCAGATGCAGATGAAGCATGAGTATAAAAAAGGCCTTCGGGCCTTTTTTTATGAAACAAAAACAAAAAGAGCGATGCACTTTGTCATAAGTTAACAATAAATGCCATTTAAACCAAAAAAATGAAGGATTAAATTTTTTCAAAACTATTTTTAAAATATTCGTCATAATATTGATAGGAATAGAATAGTGAGATCAAAATGTTATCAGCACAACAACAAGTCTTTATACAGGCTTTAGAAGATTTAGACCTTGCTCAAGTTAAACGTTTGCTCGCAGATGGGTTTGACCCTAACTTTATGGAGCCAGAAAAAGGACCAGCAGTATCTATCTGGTCAGATGGATTATTTAAATGGTGGGAAAAAGTCTGTGATGCTTATGAAGCAGGGCAACCCTTAAGTGCAGAACAGAAAGCTCAAGATTTACAACCGCATTTAGATATTTTAGATGCTTTGATTCATGCCAAGGCAAATTTTTATTTATGGGATGCAGAAGAGTGCTATGGTCCTTTATGGGACGCAGCAAGTGCCGCATGTGTGCCCGTAATTCAAAAGCTGTTAGATCATAAAGTTGATCCAAATACCAAAGATGATGAAGGTAAAACCATTTTGTCATCGATCAGTGATTTGTTCTTTGATTGTGAATTTGATCAAATAGATTGGTCTCAGGCTTTACCTGAAGAGAAAGAATCTTTAGAGTTACTACGTAGTCGCGGTGCGAAAATGTCCAAAGAATTATCGTAAATTTTGAGTCTTCATATGGCAATTTTAAATAGAATCACACTAGCCCTTGCTTCGAGTCTAAGTATAAGCGCAATGGCAGCAGAATTTTCTTTTGATCGTCCTGGATCAGGTTTTGGAACAGGAATTACTCCCGTAGGTCAATTGGCCTGGGAGCAGGGTTTACCGAGTGCAACCTATACTGAAACTCGAGTAGATGGTGCAAAAGCAAAAACTGTGACCCTCAATGGCGATATGCTACTTCGTACAGGTTTAACCTCAAGTATGGAGTTGCAGTTAGGTTGGCAAGGTCCGGCTTGGACACAAACCAAGTATAGAGGCATGAAAGATGATGACTCAGGTTTGGGTGATGTTTCTATTGGAATTAAAAAAGCCATTGATTTAAAAGATGATAAGTTGTCTATGGCGATCTTGGCGAAAGCATTGATTGCAACCGGGAATGATGGTTTTTCTGAAGAAGACGATATTTACAGTATCGGAACGTCTTTAAATTACCATTATAACGATTTGGTCAATACGGGCATCACCATGAACTATGCAGTGCAAGACGGGCACTGGTCAGTCACAGCAATTCCTACAGTAGGCTATAAAATTGCCGGCAATCTTTCAGGTTTCTCAGAATTTGTTTATTCGAAAACTGAAAGCAAAAGCTATGAATATGGTCTAGGTTCAGGTTTGATCTATGCTGTGAATCAACGTACTCAGCTTGATGGCAGTATCGGTGTAGATTTAAATGGGCGTGATCGCAGCTATAAAGCAGGTTTGGGTATTTCTTATTTATTCTAAGTCATACCGTTCAGAGAAAAAGGAGCAGTTAAACTGCTCCTTTTTTGTTGCTGAGTTTTTATACTTTTAGACAGGCGAAAACCTCGCTATGCTTTTATTGAAGCGTATATAAATAGAGGAAGATAAAAATGCTAGAACTTTTTATTGGTGATAAAAACTATTCAACTTGGTCCATGCGACCTTGGCTGGTGATGCAACATTTTAACATTTCCTTCATGGAACGCTTAATCCCTTTTGATCACTTTGCTATGGACAGTCAGTTTAAACAAAGTATTTTAAAAATTAATCCTACAGGAAAAGTGCCTGCACTGATGGATGATGGCTTTTTAATTTGGGACTCTTTGGCGATCTGTGAATATCTTGCTGAGAAATTTCCCGAAAAAAAATTATGGCCACAGGAGATCAAACAGCGTGCACGTGCTCGATCTATGTCTGCGGAGATGCACAGTAGCTTTACTGCACTACGCAGTACATGCGGCATGAATATTGATGCAGATTTAAAAGAGGTGGGTTTAAAACTCTGGCAAGATCATTCGTTACAGCAAGATGTACATCGTATTTTACACTTATGGTCTGAACGCCCACAGCTTGATGGTTTTTTATGCGGTGAACACTTTGGTATTGTTGATGCATTCTATGCACCTGTTGTGATGCGTTTCAAGACTTATGGCATTCCTGTGCCAGACAACGGCCAGCGCTATATTCAAAAATTATTGACGGTGCACGCTGTACAACAATGGGTTGCAGAAGCTAAAGCTGAGTTTCGATTTGTAGCATGTGAAGAACAATATCGAACATGATCTGCCTGAACACCAACATTAAGCGATTTCGTTGATCGGTGTGTGATACAAGCGCACTTGATTACGCCCTGATTGTTTTGCCTGATAGAGTGCTTTATCTGCGAGGTGAATGACTTTACTCACATTGTCATCGTCAACAGAAGTGGCGATGCCAAAACTTGCAGTGAGTTGTACATAATGATGATCAAGCGATTCAAGGACTTGATTTTGTATGGCCAAGCGGCAACGTTCAGCGATTGCTTGAGCAACACTTAAAGAGGTTTCTGGTAAGGCAATAATAAATTCTTCTCCGCCATAGCGTGCGACAATATCGGATAGACGAATATGTGAAACTAATAGCTGAGCGACTTGGCATAATGCTTCATCACCAAAGTGATGACCATATAAATCATTGATTTCTTTAAAATGGTCGATATCAATTAAGATAATTACATAATGGGTTTGTGCTTTTTGGATCGCATCAAGTTTTTCATTGAAAAAGCGGCGATTATATAAATTGGTCAATGGATCTGTTTCACTGAGTTTTTTGATTAAAGACTCCCTATGTCGCCATTGTGAAAGTAAAATTTCACATAAAACTAAACCTACAATTAAAATAGGAACAATAAAATACAGCATGGAACCTACCCAAAACAGATTGTCATGGCGATTATTCTCTAAGATGCGTGTACTGAAGATTGGTGCATAAGGAATGATGTGCCAATAGGTCAAGAACATCATTGAAATATAAATCACCAAGGCGGTTACAAGCTGGATATAAATAATTTTTCGATTAAATAAAATCAGCCCCAAACCTGAAATACATACGAATGCAAATACCGTGGCTGGGCTATAGATACCCACTAAAAAGCCATCTGCCAGCATTAAAACAATAAAAATGTTGATAACAATATGGGGTAAATAAGTATTTGCCCATTTCTTATCTTGAAAAAAATAGCAAAATGCGATCAGGAAAAAAAGTAATATGGTTGAGGCGGTATTGAGAATCAGTTGTGAGTGGATCAGTGAGATATTCACCCATTGCCAAATTTCTGGATTCAATACAATAAAGACTTTCCATGCAATCCAAGAAAATTGTAAAGCGATCGTGAGAAAAAGGATCAAAATACATTTATGTAAACTGGTCCAATTCATGATGATGTTTGAATCAAATTGTGTTTTCAGTTTTTTTAAAAAAAGGTTAATGCCTAAATTTGATTCTGCCATCCATATTTATTCCTCTATTTTGTCAGTCAGTCATAATTGTATATTAATGATATTTTCTAAATTATAATGACTATAATCTATGTTAACAAAACATTCTTATACATGATTTGTTAAAAACTTTTATAAAAAAACCAACATTAAAACCGGCGTTTCAATGATTTAAAAACATCTTATATCTTATTAAGATCGAACTCCTGTACTTGAATAAAATTGATGACGATTGGATTTTGCTATGTACAGTGCTTCATCAGCCTGTTGTAAGACCGTATTGCTCATACTGTCCTGTTTCGAAACAGAAACGCCAGAACTGCTTTGAAGTGACAAAGTTTTGTTGTTAATTTTAAACTCGTGGTTGTTGATCAAATCCGTTAAACGCAATGCAATTTGCTGAGCCTGGGCTTGGTTGACATCACTTAAAATTAGAATAAATTCGGACTCACTATAGCGACCGATCAAATCTGTTTCGCGAATATTTTGTGATAATTCCACAGCAATAGCTGCCAATACTTTATTTGCAGTCTTTAAACTATATTGCGTTTTAACCGTATTCAGATTATCGACGCTCAACAAAATAATCCCATAATGAGTATCATTTTGAGGATGCAGTTCTTTTAAATAGCTGTTAATTGCAAATTGGTTATATATACCCGTCTGTGGATCAATTTCTAACTCATGATTGGCAGGATTTTTATGGATAAGTTTAGCAATAAAAGAATGTTTCAACACTTGATTGAATAATGAGTGAATTTTACGCCGTCTTTCAGAATAAATTTTATTACGCATTGTCTAATCCATCCGTACTTGGATTTTTATTTTGTGATTCTGAGAATGTATCAATTTATTCAGTCAAACTCAAATTTAAGTTGCTGTAAATAATTGATGAATATAAACATAATTTATAAAAGGGTGACTAATTTTGCAGTAAAAGTTAACAATATAAAAATAGTCGTATTCTCTTTAAACGAGAATTAAAAAATAAGCATTTAGATAAAAGATGATCTATCGCAAAAATCTTATTTCAGCTGTGTGTGCAAGACTTATTTTTGTGATTGATAAAAATGAAACAACAACAGTGAATTGAGTTGATTCACTGTTGTTTTTGTTGTTTAGGCAGGGTTTTAAGGACTAATCCTGATCAATTTTATGTGCAAATTCTGCGAGATCGGCTAAAGATCGTTTTGCTTCTTCAAACCATGGGCTGAACATCTGAAAATTGTGCCACATGCCTGTGTAGAGCTTGTAGTTAACCTGAACATTTGCAGCTTTGGCTTTTTCTTCAAAACGTTGTGCATCTGAAAGCAAAATTTCTTTGGAACCAATTTGTACAAGTGTGGGAGGAAGGTCTTCAAAATCTCCAAAAATTGGGGAGAGTGCAGGCAACGAGCGATCTAAATTTTTGGGGACATAAAAATCAATGCCAGACTCAAGTGCTTCTATAGAGAGCAGCGCATCATGTTTTTGGTTATAACGTAAAGACTCTCCTGTGAGGGTCAAGTCTAGAAATGGAGACATCAGGATTAATGCGCTTGGAAGTTGCTGCTTATTTTCTGCTTTAATTCTTAACGTCAATGCCAGAGCCAAATTTGCACCACAAGAATCACCTGAAATGATGATGTCTTTTGGTTGAATGCCTTGATCCAAAAGTTGTTGATAGACATCGTAAATGGCGTCACCCGCTTCAGGAAACTTATTTTCAGGTGCAAGTGGATAATCAAGATGTAACACTTGCATTTGTGTTCGTGCTGCAATTTCAGAAAGAAAAGCACGATGTGTTTTCAGCGATCCTACAAAAAAAGCACCACCATGAATATGTAGAATCATTTGCGTTGATTGTGCCTGAGGCTTGATCTCTTCTGCTCGAATTCCTGCAATCCGCAAAGGGCGTATTTGTACATCTTTACGCTGCGGGAAAACGCGTGCAAGTTGTTCTATGGCAAAACGCGCTGTAGCAGGAGGAAGATTAAATCGACTTGGAAATTTGAAGCTGGATTTAAGAATAGATTCTGTAAGATATTGTTTCAGGGCTGAGTTCATCTTCACGTTTATTCCATATTGTTAAATTTTCGAGTTTATTTTTGTTGATTTACCAACATTTGTTACAAGGGTACACTATATAGTCACATAGAAGAATTGCTTAATTGACGCAAGTTTTTGATACTATAGATTGTCAATTAGACTAGGGAAAACAAAACAATGAAAAAAATTGTACTCGCATTAGGCGTATTATCGGCAACAGTTCTTGCAAACGCTGCAGATCCACTCAATGGAACAGTTTGGAAAACAATTGATGATACAACGAAGCAACCAAAAGCAATTGTGAAATTCACTGAACAAAAAAATGGAACATTGACGGCAACGATTCAAAGCATTTTAACACCAGGTGAAGAAAACTCTTGTAGCAAATGTGAAGGACCTTATCACAACAAATCATTGAAAGGTGTGACCATCGTTCATGGTCTACAAAATGTCGGTGGTAAGGCTTATGACAATGGTACGATTCTTGATCCTAAAAATGGTAAAACGTATAAACTGAAAGGCGAGCTTGCTGGAAATCAATTAAAGTTGCGCGGATATATGGGTATCTCGGCTTTAGGTCGTAACCAAACATGGGTACGTGCAAACTAAGACGAATGCTTGAGCCAAATAAAAAGCCTGTTCACTCGATCAGGCTTTTTTTGTCGTTTGTTCCGTAGAGCGGTCATGCATCGGTTTTTAAGGCTTTGATTTGATCTTCATCATAACCCACCACATATTGACCATTCTGATCAATCACAGGGCGTTTAATCAAACTGGTATGAGTAGTGAGTGCGTCAATTAAGTTTTCATCACTGGATAAGGCAAGCTGTTGTTCCTGTTCACTGAGTTTTTTCCATGTTGTCCCCTTTTTATTGAGAACGACATCTTTTCCTAAGTGATCCAGCCATAACTGCACTGTATCTTTGTCGATACCCTGTTTCTTATAGTCATGAAACTCATAGTTCAATCCGAGTGCTGTAAGCAGATCAAACGCCTTTTTCATTGAGTTGCAATTTTTAATGCCATAAATTTTCAACATGTCTCAACCTAATTTACAATCGCATCATTTAACTGAAAGAGTATCAAAATTGTCGATCTAAACGGTATAAAATAGATAAAATAATTTGAAACAAGGGTGTTCTGTCATAAAAAATTAATATTGTGAGATTAATCTTTTGAATAAGTTGACATGAGATCGACTGAGATAAAAGATTTTAAAATAACCAAGCAATAGAAAAGCAAAAATAAAAAAGAGAAAACCCGCATCTAATCATCCTGATTATGCGGGTCTCATTACAACGTCCAATGTCACATCCTTGCAAAATAAATACTCAACATATTTATTTCTTTTCGTCCTACGGCGTCCTATCCCTTTGCTGTCATCCTGACAATGTCCCTGTGCCGTGGAAGCTATAATGCGCTTATTGAGGTGAAGAAAATATACGATAACACGACAAATTTTGTAGGTTTTTACCACATATTCAGTGTACAAATGTACACTAATTAAGTGAATTTTGATTAAAATCCACTCAAAATGACTTAAATTTTGTAGTCAATCACCACGGGAGCATGGTCGCTATACCATTCGTCTTTATAGACCCAGGCGTTGACGGTACGGTCTTTCCAGTCAGGCGAGCAGGCATGGTAATCGATCCGCCACCCCACATTTTTTGCTCGCGCTTGTCCACGATTGGACCACCATGAATATAGTTCAGCTTCTTTGCGGACCTCACGGAAGGTATCGACATAACCTAAATCATCATAAATATGGTCAAGCCAAGCACGCTCATGAGGTAAGCAACCGGACGATTTTTGATTACCCGACCAGTTTTTAATGTCGATACGTTTATGTACAATATTGTAATCACCACAGACAATGATTGATCTGTCTTCATCCCGCCATTTTTTTAAAATTTTTGCATATTCTTCTAAGAAATGATCTTTACGTGCCTGAGCCTCATCACCAGATGAGCCAGAAGGCAGATACAATGAGCAAATTTGTACCGGTTTATCTAAGCCAAGATCAAATTCCGCTTGAATAAAGCGCCCTTGACTGTCTGCAAGTTCAAAGCCAAGACCATCGCTGATCGATTTAAAAGGCAATCGACTATAGATCGCTGTACCTGCATAACCTGATTTTTGCGCAGGGAAAAGATGGGTAAACCAACCTTCTGGTTTAAACTTGTCTGTCCATTGCTCATGTGTGATACGGCTTTCTTGGATACAGATCACGTCGGCATCTGACTTTTCCATCCATTCGAGTAAGCCTTTGGTGACGGATGAACGTAAGCCATTTACGTTAATTGAGACAACTCTTAAAATTTTTTGATCACTTGGATAGCTACTCTTTGGTATCATGCGCAGTCATAACCTCAATGTATGAATTTTGGAGCACCTCATGTCAACGCCAGCTCAGTTTAACCCACAAGCTTTTATCGAACTCGCATTATCACGTGGTGTGCTTAAATTTGGTGAGTTTACTTTAAAATCAGGTCGTGTGAGCCCTTATTTTTTTAATGCAGGTTTACTCAACGATGGTGAAGCATTATCGCTTCTTGCTCAAGGTTATGCAGATAAATTAACACAATGTAACAACGTCGAAGTGATTTTTGGACCTGCGTACAAGGGAATTCCTTTCGTTGCTGCGACTGCTGTAGCACTGTCTCAAGTTCACAACCAGAGTGTGCCTTGGGGATTCAATCGCAAAGAAGCAAAAGATCATGGTGAAGGTGGAGTATTGGTTGGTGCGTCAGTTGAAGGCAAAAAAGTGTGGATTATCGATGATGTCATTACAGCTGGTACTGCCATTCGAGAAGTTGTCACGATTCTTAAAAATGCAGGTGCAACAATTGCGGGTGTATTGGTTGCACTTGATCGCCAAGAAAAAGGTCAGGGTCAGTTGTCTGCGATTCAGGAAGTTCAGAAAGAACTTGAGATTCCAGTTCATGCTTTAATTACCATGAAAGACCTGATGGATTATCTGGATGCGAAAGGCGACAAAGATGCTTTAGCAAAAATGGAAGCTTACCGTGTGAAATATGGCATATAAGCTGAAAAATTAGATAAGATAAGGAGCATCAGCTCCTTATTTTTATGGTCAATGAAGGATTAGGTACCATATTCAATGTTAATTCTTGTGATACTCGTTGTTGTGGCGGTACTGGGCATTATTTTAGCCAAACAGATCGATCAACGACGCTGGCAACGATACCAATTTGAAAGGGATATGTATTTTCGACAATATCCTTTTCAGTGGAAAGGTTTAGAGCAGTTTGAACTGGTTCTAAATATCAATGCGCAAGCGCAAAAAAAATTGATCAATCAACTGATGTTAAGACCGTCAAATGACAGTTATATCAGAAAATCATCCATTCAGCGTGAACCAGAGTACCCGAGACAGCATTATACGATCAAAGTGATGGTGCAAGATTTCACGATTGGCTATTTAGAAACAAAGTATGCTGAATTATTTGGAGCGAGTCTGGATCAAACAGATTTTGAAATTGGTCGTCCAATTGAAATAAATGCTGAAATTATTGTTTTTGAAAGGGATGATGAATTTTCCTGTCGCGTAAAATTAGACTTACCACGCAATCCAAAAACTGCATATCAATATTTGATTGAAAATAACCAACAACAATTTAAAGAAAAAAGTTCGAAATAACCAAGATGAAAAGAAGCATAGGGGCTGTTGCTGACAGTCCTGTATAACACCCTTGGATTTGAATCAAACGGATACCAATCAATACGATCAACTTTTTGAAAAAATGATCTTGGTGGTGTCTCTCAGCCGTCATTCAATTTCAAAATTAACCTGCGACCCGCGCTAGGTATATGTTTTGTTTCGACATGAGGAGTAAAACATGGCAGATGACAACCCTCATGCAAAATTTTATACACCGAAAGTGATGGCATGAGCCAGATATAAACAGCTTATCTTTCACCTTTATGTAAATTGAGTAAATAAATACTTTGAGCAATATGTTTTTGATTTTGAAAAGTATGGGCAATACGGTGGGTTTGAAACTCTTCGATGGTGAAATTTAATGTATATTCTTGAATAGCGTCTAAACTCACCAAATGTGTGATCAACTGATTGTGCTGTCTTGAAATCTGGATCTGAAGAGCAAGGTTGAGGTTGTTCTGAAACTGCAAATCCTTATATCCATATACCACAGTGGCATCACTACCTAAAGGTGTAAAGCGTTCATGATCCTGATAAATATCTATGGAATGGGAATGTCGTTCAACAATTCCCAAACCAGCTTTTAATGCCGTGATATAGAGTGAAGATGATATTTGGCAAATTCCACCGCCTAGATCTTCTGAAATCACCCCATTCACTAAATTACGCCCTGCTTTATAGCCATTTTTTAAGGTAGGGGCTTTCACCAAATGCCAAAATGAAAAAATCTGTTGTGGCTGAATGATTACGCCATTTAAGCTTTGAATGGCAAGATCAATATTATGGATTTTATTTGCGAAATAAGCATTCAATTTGATTTCTTGCAATGTTGAAACTTGATGTTTCGATGACCATAAATTTTGCTGTGTCAACGCAAAATCTGCTGAGGAAAATAGATGTTCTCGGCTATACCTTCGCAACTGCTGGTAACGTAATTTCCATGATTTGGGTAAATATTTTTTCATGTAAAGTTACGCTAGTGGTCGGATGAAAGAGAGGATTGTTTTTCTAAAACAACAGCCAAGTAAGAAGCATATTTTTTTAAAAATGAACGGCAAAGTAGATTATCCAAGGTTTTGAAGAGCGGGCGGAAACGTATGGGAATACGATGAATGGGGAAGAATAAAAAACCCTGACAGGCAATGATTTTCCACTGAGTGCCTGCAATTTTTTCAATTTCCGACAAGGTCATTTGATGGGCTGCATGCCAGTTGCTCTGTTGGTGCTTGACCGCTTGTCTACGCTTGGCGGAAGGAAAGTCGAAAATAAGTTTACCCTTTGATTTTAATTTTTGATGTGCCTCATTTAGAAACTGGATGGTGGTTGCATGATCTTGATGCATGATCACATGAAAGCTATAGATAGCATCTAGGCTATGGTTGGCGATGGGTATGTCCGTTAATCGACCTTCAAGCAGTACCTTGTTGGGATACTTGGTTTTGGCAACTTTCAGCATTTCAGAGCTAAAGTCCACGCCATAGTCGGCATATTCCAGTAGACGACCTGTACCACAACCTAAATCCATACACCGTTCAGGGGATATGTTTTTAAGTGCCTGATTGAGAAAATCTCGTTCCTGTTGGTCTAAATATTGTCCATAACTGTTGTTAAAGCGATTGTTGTCATAGTTTTGAGCGAGTTTGTTATAGTAAGTTTTTATTTCTAATTCAGAATTGTTTGACATCGGGTAGCTCTTTTTATTTGGCGCATGCATAAATTTATAAACTATTTTGGGGGGAATCACACTGTTTGCAATCGATAGGTGTTGCAATTTTTTTCTTACGACCCTGCGCAGTCATCACCCAAGGGCGATTTTGCCAAGGTGGAAGATGGCGCATGTGTTGGCGGTGACCACAACAAAGTAAAGCAACATAATGATATTCTTCATCTATTTCAAAACCAATGATGGTTTGCAACATTTTGATCATCTTATTCACAATTATTGCCAATAGTTTAGCGAAATTTCGGAAAAGAACGGCATAATCTCCGCTATACTGCATGCAATACAAAATTTTATCAGAGTATCAAAATGCGTGTACTTGTTGTGATGGATCCCATCGAAAGTGTAAACCTCAAGAAAGACTCAACTATGGCGATGCTATGGGCTGCGGCACGTCGTGGACATGAATTGGGTTATGCATTGCAACAAGATTTATATATTGATCAAGGCAAAGCATTTGGTTTGATTTCACCTCTTCAAGTTTTTGAAGACTACAATCATTATTATGAGCTGGGTGAAAAGACCAAAGAATCAATTGCTGCCTATGATGTGGTATTGATGCGTAAAGACCCTCCTTTTGATATGAACTTTGTATATACCACGTATATTTTAGAGCAGGCAGAACGGGAAGGTGCGTGGATTATTAACAAACCGCAAAGTTTACGTGACTGCAATGAAAAACTTTTTGCAACACAATTCCCTGATTTGCAAGTACCCACTTTAGTCACCTCACAACAAAGTCTGATTCGCGAATTCTTAAAAGAACATGGTGATGTGATTGTTAAGCCTTTAGACGGTATGGGGGGAATGGGGATTTTTCGCTTATATCAAGATGGGGTAAACATTGGTTCAACCATCGAAATTTTAACGGAAAATGGTACACAACCGATTATGGCGCAACGCTATATTCCTGAAATTGTAGAAGGTGATAAGCGCATTTTAATGATTAATGGTGAGCCAGTGCCGTATTGTTTGGCGCGTATTCCACAAAATGGTGAAGTGCGCGGCAATTTAGCTGCGGGTGGTTTAGGTGAGGCGCGTCCATTAACAGAAAATGACAAAGCCATTGCTGCGAAAGTTGGTCCATTTTTAAAAGCAAAAGGTTTGGTCTTTGTTGGCTTAGATGTGATTGGTAATTATGTGACTGAGATCAATGTGACCAGCCCAACCTGTATCCGTGAGATTGATACTCAATTTGGTACCTCAATTGCAGATGACCTGTTTGATGTACTGGAGACGGGAAAATCTGCTTAAACACCATATTCAGTGCCATGACATCTTATATTGAGATGATTGATTGATTTTTAAATGCTGCTAAAAAATAGAGTCGTGACAGACTCTATTTTTTTGCGTGGACAGGATAAATCATGCAAAAATAAAAAAAATAACATTGAATTCGACTTTTTTTAGCAGATTAATGACAAAAGTAGTTTAAACTTTCAAAACAGTAGAAAAAAACAATGAAAGGCTTGGTGAAAAAAAGTAAATAAACTTTTCCCCATAGCGGATTGTGATTACAATTGGTTGTTTAAAATATTCGTTAAACATTTATTTTTTGCATTGAAGAATTAGACCGTGACCAAACCTCAGCAAAGCACACCGAAACACGTCATGATGATGGCGGCGGGTACAGGCGGACATGTATTTCCTGCCCTGGCAGTTGCAAAAGAATTGCAACAACAAGGCAGTCAAGTGTCTTGGTTGGCAACACCAGCAGGTATGGAAAATCGACTTTTAAAACAACATGATATTCCAATTTATCAAATTGACATTCAAGGAGTGCGTGGCAACGGAATTGTTCGTAAACTGGCTGCTCCGTTTAAAATTTTAAAAGCAACCTTAAGCGCAATGCGATATATGAAACAGCTCAAAGTTGATGCTGTGGCTGGTTTTGGTGGCTATGTTGCAGGACCAGGTGGTTTGGCGGCACGCTTATTGGGGATTCCAATTCTGATCCATGAACAGAATGCAGTTGCAGGGTTTACCAACACCCAACTTTCACGTATTGCCACAACGGTATGTGAAGCTTTCCCAAATACATTCCCTCCAAGTGAGAAAATTGTGACGACAGGAAATCCTGTACGTGCAGAGATTACCGGAATTTACAATCCATCTTTTCGTTATAAAGAACGAGAAAATGCCCATGAACCATTACATATTTTAATTGTAGGTGGTTCTCTGGGTGCACAAGCATTGAATGAATGTGTGCCGGAAGCATTGAAGCAGCTCAATGTGCCATTAAACGTATTTCATCAGTGTGGTCAAAATAAGCAGGACACGACCCAAGCCTTATATGCTAATGCCCCTGACAATATGCAGGTTGAAGTTCAGCAATTTATCGAGGATATGGCACAGGCTTATAGCAGTGCAGATTTAATCATCTGCCGTGCAGGAGCGCTAACGGTGACTGAGGTAGCAACGGCAGGTGTGGCTGCGATATTTGTTCCATTGCCAAGTGCTGTGGATGATCACCAAACTGCCAATGCCAAGTTTTTGGAAAAAACGGGTGCTGCGAAAATTTGTCCACAAAGTACCATGACACCAGATTCCTTAAAAGATTTACTCACGCCGTTGATGAACCGTCAGTTATTGATGGAAATGGCAGTTAAAGCCCGTCAACAAGCTCAACCAGATGCGACACAACGTGTGGTTGATTTAATTCAAGATTTGTAAGTTAGAGTTGATTATGTCACCAACAAGCCCAGCTGATAAAGCAAAGAACCTGATTAAAATTCCAGAAATGCGCCGTATTAAGCATATCCATTTTGTGGGTATCGGTGGCGCAGGCATGTGCGGTATTGCAGAAGTATTAAAAAACCAAGGTTATAAGGTTTCTGGTTCTGATATTAAAGCATCAAAAACGACAGTACAGCTTGAACAGAACGGGATTAAAGTTTTTATCGGGCATGCAGAAGACAATATCAAAGGCGCAAATGTACTGGTGGTTTCCACAGCAATTGATCCAGAAAACCTAGAAGTCAAAGCCGCAATTGAAAATCGTATCCCTGTGGTGCGTCGTGCTGAAATGCTGGGTGAGTTAATGCGTTATCGCCATGGGATCGCTGTTGCGGGGACACATGGTAAAACCACCACCACCAGTTTGGTCACATGTATGTTGGCAGAAGAAAATATGGACCCAACTTATGTGATTGGCGGCTTGTTAAATCGCACAGGCGTAAATGCTGCATTGGGAGCGAGTCGTTTTATCGTTGCTGAAGCCGATGAATCAGATGCTTCGTTCCTGCATTTAGAGCCAATGGCAGCGATTGTCACCAATATCGATGCAGACCATATGGACACCTATGGCGGTAGTTTTGATGTATTGAAAGATACTTTTGTCAAGTTCTTACAAAAAATGCCGTTCTATGGTTTGGCTGTGATATGCGGTGATGATGCCAACATTCGTGAAATCATGCCGCGGATCGGTCGTCCTGTCGTGACCTATGGTTTCAATGAAGATAATGATATTCGTGCGATTGACATTGACCAAACGGGTATGCAGTCAAGTTTCACCGTATTGCGTAAAGGTCGTGAACCTTTGCGTTTAACAATCAACCTTCCAGGTTTGCATAATATTCTCAATGCATTGGCTGCGATTGGTATTGCAACTGATGAAGGTGTATCTGATGCTGCGATTGCACGTGCTTTGGAAAGCTTCAGCGGTGTAGGACGCCGTTTTCAAGTTCAAGGTGAATATCCGCTTGATAAAGGTACCGTGAAACTGGTCGATGATTATGGTCATCATCCCAAAGAAGTTGAAGCAACGATTAAAGCCGCTCGAGCGAGCCATCCAGATCGTCGTTTAGTCATGATGTTCCAACCGCATCGTTTTAGTCGTACCCGTGATTGTTTTGATGATTTTGTCGATGTGTTGTCACAAGTCGACCAATTGTTACTATTAGAAGTATATCCTGCCGGGGAGAAGCCAATTGTTGGGGCAGATAGTCGCGCTTTGGCACGTAGTATCCGTCTGCGTGGTGAAGTTGAACCGATCTTAATTGACCCTGTAGAAGGTAATCTGCAGAACGTGATACAAAAAGTGTTACAAGCGAATGACTTGTTATTAACACAAGGTGCAGGTAACGTGGGAGCAATTTCTGTAGAATTGGCTCAAAACCAACTGTATTTAAAATAATTGATTTGGCTGTGTTTAAATTTGGATTTGAATACAGTCTTAAAAATTGAAATTGACTAACTTATAAGTTTAAGGATTTAAACGTGTCAAATGCTTCTAAATTCGGCAAAGTAGCGGTATTGCTTGGTGGTAAATCTGCTGAGCGTGAGGTGTCATTAGATAGTGGTAAAGCTGTTTTAGAAGCATTATTACGTTCAGGTGTGAATGCTGAGGCTTTCGATCCGCAAGAGCGTAGTGTGACGGAACTTGTGGGCTATGATCGTGCATTTATTGTACTGCATGGTCGCGGGGGTGAGGATGGTCAAATCCAAGGTGCCTTGGAATGGATGAATGTTCCTTATACAGGGACAGGCGTACAAGGTTCCGCGATTGGTATGGATAAAGTCAAAACCAAACAAATTTGGCAAGGTTCAGACCTGCCAACCGCACCTTATCGTATTATTTCAAAAGACTCTGATCTCAATGAAGTGATCGAGAGCCTGGGCTTACCGTTAATCATCAAGCCTGTTCACGAAGGTTCAAGCGTAGGAATGAGCAAGGTTGAAAAAGCACAAGACCTGATTGCTGCAATTGAAAAAGCGACGGTACATGATGCTGTGGTGATGGCGGAAAAATGGATTACAGGGCGTGAATATACCATTTCATTCCTGAATGGTTTGCCATTACCCGTGATTCGTTTGCAACCTCCAGCAGATGTAGCATTCTATGATTACGAAGCAAAATACAACCGTAATGATGTGGAATATGGTATTCCATGCGGTTTAAGTGAAGCTGAAGAAAAGAATCTTCAAGCGCTATGTTTGCGTGCTTTCCAAGCTGTAGGTGCTAGCGGATGGGGACGTATTGATGCGATGCTGGATGAGCAGGGTAATTTTTGGCTATTAGAAGTGAATACTGTTCCAGGTATGACCAGTCACTCTCTTGTGCCTAAAGCTGCAAAAGCAGTTGGTTATAGTTTTGATGAATTGTGTATTGCGATTTTAGCGCAAACACTCACGGAACAAGCTCACTAATTTATGGCTCAACTTCCTGCTTCGATGCGTCGCAAACGAGCGGCGATTACATCAATACACGATAAGCCACCGACACGTCAGGATAAACTGCTGAACGTGGGTAGCTGGTTGCTTATGGTTGTTGCTATAGCTGTATTATTTGCAGGAATCTATGGTCTCTATAAAGTGATCACCGATGCGCGAGTTGCAACACTTGAAGTGGTGGGAACTGACTCTTCGGTTGAATCGCAGGCGATTACACAACACTTGAAACCTGTTGTGAAAGATAATTATTTCACCTCGGATTTGGAGCAAATTCGAGATAAAGCACTGGAAGTATCGTGGGTAGACCGTGTAGTGGTTTCACGCGCATGGCCAAATGGTATTCGAGTGCGCGTTATGCCGCGTCATGCAATCGCACGTTGGGGAACAGGGCGATTACTCAGTGATGCTGGAGATGTCTACAGTGAAGCAGTGGTGACCAATCATTCCAATTTGCCGTTGCTTCATGGACCACTCAGCCAATCCAAAGTCATGATGCGTCGCTATAATGAAATTAACCAATTATTTCACCCAGTCAATTTACGTTTAAAAGAGCTTTATCTCACTGAACGTATGACTTGGTTTATGCAGTTTGATTCAGGTCTGCGTGTGATTGTTGATCAGGATCAAACCATGAGTAAGCTACAACGTCTTAGTCACTTGGCACAAACAGATTTAAAACCCGTATGGTCGAATATTTCTGCAATTGATCTGCGTTACCGAAATGGTTTGGCAATTCAGTGGAAAAATTCAGTTCCACCCAAAATTACCAACGGTCAGTTTGTTGTAACCAGTAATGACATAGGCGTTGCAGGTGGGATCGTTGCACAGCCATAATATGTGGCTTGAAAAAGAGGCGTAGAGCCAAACATAAACAATGAAGATAATGGTAGCAAAGTGATGAATGAAGCTGTTCCCTCAGTTGTTGCAATTGACATTGGGACACATAAAGTTTCAGTACTGATTGGTAAAGTACATGCCCCTGATAATATTCAGGTCATTGGCATGGCAAGCGCACGTAATAAAGGAATGAATAAAGGCAAAATTGTGAGCCTTGATAAAGTCACAAATGCAATTAAACAGGCCGTTCAAGAAGCTGAAGATATGGCTGAATGTCGTATACATTCAGCATGGGTGTCGATTCCAAGTACTGAATTACAAAGCCATTATGCAATTGGACGTACCCCGATTTCAAATGCCGAACGTACCATCACCACAACTGAAGTGGTGCGTGCCCTAGAGTTGGCAAAAGCCAGTCATATGGCAGCCGATCATTATTTGGCGAGTGCTGTACCTTTAGGGTTTGAGTTGGATGATTCCAGTGAATGGGTGCAGAATCCGATTAACTTATCTGCCAATAGTATGACTGCGCATTATCAATTAATGATGATGCCGATCAGTACTATGCAGAACTTGGATCGCGCCATGAAAGGCGCCAATATTTCTGTTGAGAAAATGGTGGTTTCATGTTTGGCAACTGCTGAAGGCAGTTTGCTGAAAGATGAAAAAGAATATGGTGTTTGCCTACTCGATATTGGCGCAGGTACCACCAATATCGCTGTTTATATAGAAGGTCATTTGGCTTTAGCCAGCACCATTCAATGTGGTGGCGAAAATGTAACACGTGATATTGCGACAGTGTTGCAAACCACAACTGAAGAAGCCGAACGGATCAAGTTGCTTCACGGTTGTGTCGATATCCATCAAGTCAAACCTGATCATATGATTCAGTTTGAGGCAATCGATGGTCCGCAAACCATCAGTCGCATAGAACTTGCTGAAATCATTATTGCACGTTATGAAGATATTTTAACCAAAGTGCGCTACGAATTGGAACAGCGAGGCGCCCTGCAAAGCCTGTATCATGGTGTTGTACTGACAGGTGATGTTTGTCAAATTGAAGGGATGGTGACTTTGGCGCGTCGTATGTTGGGCGTTTCTGCACATCTAGGCAATCCACCTTTACAAGTGGTCACCGACGATCAGAACTTACCTTCACTGCGTCGTTCAATGTATGCTACAGCGGCAGGTTTACTTTTATTTAGTCAAAGTGACATGCAAGAGGCAATTGAGGAGCCTGAAGTTCAAGGGGGAAGACCATTCTTTGACCGAATTGTGAATGGTTGGAATGCCTTGAATAACAAATTAAAAGGTATTTTTTAGGTGTATTTTTTTTGGGAATATTGTTAGGAAGTTGTAAGTGTTCTAGCCAATACTTGACAAGCTCTGTAATGAACAGCATCCTAAAAACAATTTTTATTATTGAAGATCAAGGCAGTATACGGGCTTAAGTGACTGCCACATTATATTAGGAAATCTAAAGGTCATGGCCTCATTTGAATTTTTAGACGATGGACAAACCGATAACAACGGTCAAGCCCGTTTTACTGTGTTTGGTGTTGGTGGCGGCGGTGGTAATGCTGTACAACACATGGTGCAATCTGACATTAAGGGCGTGAAATTTGTCTGTGCAAATACAGATAAACAAGCTCTGGATCGTATGAATGCGCCTTTTAAAATGCAACTTGGTGAGCAAAGTACACGTGGTTTAGGTGCAGGAGCGAACCCGGATGTAGGTCAAATTGCTGCTGAAGAAAGCCGCGAACAAATTCGTCAGCATCTTGAAGGTGCGGATATGGTGTTTGTCACTGCCGGTATGGGGGGGGGGACAGGGACAGGTGCTGCGCCCGTTGTTGCTGAAATTGCTCAGGAAATGGGAATTTTAACTGTAGGTGTTGTGACTACGCCATTCAATTTCGAAGGCCGTCGCCGTCAGCGTTCAGCTGAAAAAGGGATCGAAGCATTAGAACAGCATGTTGATTCTTTAATTATTATTCCAAATCAACGCCTTCTCAGCGTTTATGGTGACATCTCTATGCAGGATGCTTACCGTAAAGCCGATGACGTATTGTTGAATGCTGTTCGTAGTATTTTTGATTTAGTGGTGCGCCCGGGTCATATTAACCTTGACTTTGCTGACTTGAAAACTGCAATGAGTACCCGTGGTTATGCCATGATGGGTGAAGGTAAAAGTAGTGGTCCAGATCGTGCTGAAGAAGCTGCGCGTTTGGCGATTCGTAGTCCGTTGCTGGATAATGTAAATATCATGAACGCTAAAGGTGTGTTGATCAACATTACTGGCGGTGCGGATGTGACTTTACGTGAAACAGAAGTGATCACAGATGTAGTTAACCAAATTGTTGACCTTGAAGAAGGTGAAGTGTTCTTTGGTACCGTATTTGATCCAGATGCACGTGATGAAATCCGTGTGACTGTGATAGCAACAGGTCTGACACGTAACGCAAGTGACGCGACTGAAGCGAGACGTAGAACGCATGTAAATAGTGCAGCACAGACACATTTACAACAAACCCATTCCCAAGCTGTGGATGAAGATGATATTCCGGCAATCAATAAACAGCGTCAGGAAGAAGGCGTACCTGTGACGGCACCAAGTTCAAGTGGTCGTTCTACGCCAATGAGCATTCAAGATTATTTGAAAAATCAACAGCGTAAATGATTGAAAAATATTAAAAAGATTTAATATTGTCGAAAAAGGTAGTGAGATTCATTACCTTTTTTGTTTTTTATCAATGGCTAAATGTGCTAACGTATAGCGGATTTGAGAATGAAGACCGAATTAGCATGTTGAAACAACGTACCCTGAAGCGAGTCGTTAAAGCGAGTGGCATCGGACTACATAGTGGACAAAAAGTCATGATTAACTTTTTGCCTCATGTGGCGGACGGGGGTATTGTATTTCGACGCATCGATTTAAATCCGCCTGTTGATATCCCGGCAGATGCCCAACTGATCCAAGAAGCATTCATGTGTTCAAACTTGGTCAGTAAAGAAACCAAAATCGGCACGATTGAACATGTCACCAGTGCGATTGCAGGTTTAGGGATAGATAACCTGATTATCGAAGTCTCGGCGTCTGAGATTCCGATTATGGATGGAAGTGCCGGTCCATTTATTTACTTACTCATGCAAGGTGAGTTGGTTGAACAGGATGCACCGAAGAAATTTATTCGTATTCTCAAACCTGTTGAAGCGTTGATTGATGATAAGCGTGCAATTTTTTCTCCCCATGATGGTTTCCAAATAAACTTTACCATTGACTTTGATCATCCAGCCTTTGCTAAAGAATATCAATCAGCAACCATTGATTTTTCAACTGAAACATTTGTATATGAAGTCAGTGGTGCTCGTACCTTTGGCTTTATGAAAGATTTAGATTATTTAAAAGCCAATAATCTAGCATTGGGTGCAAGTTTGGATAACGCTGTGGGTTTGGATGATACTGGCGTCGTCAATGAGGAAGGATTGCGTTTTGCTGACGAGTTTGTACGTCATAAAATTCTAGATGCTGTTGGCGATTTATATTTGCTCGGACATCAAATTATTGCCAAATTTGATGGTTATAAATCTGGTCATGCTTTGAATAATCAGCTTTTACGCAATGTGAAAAGTGATCCAAGCAGCTATGAAATTGTAACATTTGATGACGAGAAATTGTGTCCAATTCATTTCGTCAATGTGACATAAGTCATTGTGTTCTCTAGATTGTGTTATAGTATAACATTAATAAGTGTGAATTAAGTCATATTTTAAACAGTTTCAAATCTTAATTTTATCTATTCTGTTTACTTTTTATTGCTTGCCAAACGTAGTAGAGCTTGGCTAAGCTTAGGGTCGTTCACGAAACTAGCGGCATTTTGTAACATTTCGGATGTTGCAGGTTGCATCGAGCTTACCGTTTTATGGGGTTGTAAGGACGTTTCAGTATTGTTATTTTCAATATGTAATCGGACTTGTAGTTTTTGTAAATCACGTAGTTCATTGATTTGTGATAATTGAGAAATATACTGTTTTTGAAGATAACCGAGTTGACTAATCATGGCTTGATTTTCACCGGTGATCGTCAAAATACCGTATTGATAACAGACAACCCGCCAATTCTCAGGTTGAGGAAGTAGCGGTTGAATTAATTTAGTAAGTTTTTGCCATTCAGCAACTTGCTTTGTAAGAAACGATAAGTTTCCTGTTTTTAAGTGTTGTCTTGTTGGTTGAAAGACGTTTTTGGGTTCAGACATACATTGTTCCTACATGTTTATGTCCTATCTTAAGCGCTTGTTTCAGCAGATATCAAGGATGAGATCACACAAGAAACTTGACCAAAAACAGTTAAAGAGGTTTTTATGCATACGCGACGTATTTTATTAGCTTTTACTCTAGCTGCTTCAGCTGCTACTGCGACATTCGCAGACTTGATTCAAACTCCAGATCGTTTAGAAAAATTATCCAAGACACTTTCTCAAGGTTCTTACAATCCAGATGATTTAGACCTTCCTGCTTCGGCAAAAATGAATGTCACGCTACGCAGTTCAGATGCTCCTATTGAGCTAAACAACGCAAGCATTGCTCAAAAATACGGTTCTAGCTCAAATTCCACTTCTCGTTATTCAGCAGGTTCTCCATATTCATGGTTGGTGACTCATCCACTTCCAGACATGAAGCGTGTAAGTTCTGACTTTGGTGGTCGTACCATGGGTGGTCGTGCTGAACATCATTCAGGTTTAGACCTTTCTGCACCAAGCGGTACACCAATCTATGCCACAGGCCCCGGTATTGTAACCAAATCAGGTTGGGGTACAGGCTATGGTCAATATGTTGAAATCAATCACGGTAATGGCTATATCACTCGTTATGCACATGCGTCTCGTCTGATTGCTCGTGTAGGTGATCAGGTCAAGGCAGGCGAGCATATTGCAAATGTAGGCTGTACAGGTCGTTGTACAGGTCCTCATTTACATTATGAAGTTGTAAAAGATGGTCAACGCAAGAATCCTTCTTCTTACCTAGCAATGTTGCCATAAAACAATTACCCAATTCATTGAGTGGCTGTGTTGTATACGAGGATGATATTCAGTGTCGCGTTGAATTAAATCCTGTATTCAGACTAGCATTAAATTGAATTTATATTGTATAAAAAACCGCCATTATTGGCGGTTTTTTGTTATTTTAAGTGTCATTTAGTCAACAACTATTTAGTTCCTAAATAATACCTACAATCTGCATTCGTCTGTAACGATAACTTAACAGGGCTAAAACATGATACATATAATATATAGAAAACTATTCAAGGAGTAAGTGGAAAATGGCGTATTACGGTGATAGCGACGCTCAGGAAACACAAGAATGGCAAGATGCCTTTGATTCAGTGCTCCAGCATATGGGGACTGAACGTGCTGCGTTTTTATTAGAAAAATTATATCAGCAAGCCATTTCAAAGCATGTTCCCATTCAGCGTCTAAATACTCCTTATTTAAATACCATTCCTGTAGAAGAATCTCCAGCAATGCCGGGCGACCAAGATATGGAACGCCGCATTCGTGCATTGATCCGTTGGAATGCATTGGCAATGGTACTGCGTGCCAATAAAACAGGTGATGACTTAGGTGGTCACTTGGCAAGTTTCGCTTCATCTGCAACTTTATATGATGTTGGTTTTAACCATTTCTTCCGTGCCAATAGTGATAGCTTTGGCGGCGATATGATTTATTACCAAGGACACTGTGCGCCTGGGATTTATGCACGTTCATTCCTGGAAGGTCGTTTAACTGAAGATCAATTGAGTAACTTCCGTCGTGAAGTGGGCGGTCAGGGGCTTTCAAGCTATCCTCATCCTTACTTGATGCCTGATTACTGGCAATTCCCAACAGTTTCGATGGGTCTTGGTCCGATCATGTCCATTTATCAAGCGCACATTCAAAAATATTTAATGAATCGTGGTTTGATCAAAGAGGAAAACCGTAAGGTTTGGGCTTATCTTGGCGATGGTGAGATGGATGAGCCAGAAAGTTTGGGTGCGATCTCGCTTGCAGGGCGTGAAAAGCTCGATAACCTAATCTGGGTGGTCAACTGTAACTTACAGCGTTTGGATGGTCCTGTTCGTGGTAATGGTAAAATTATCCAAGAGCTTGAATCATTATTCCGTGGTGCCGGTTGGCGTGTGATTAAAGTGGTTTGGGGACGCCATTGGGACCCACTGCTTGATAAGGATACTTCTGGTGCTTTGAAAGCACTGATGGATGAAACTCTGGATGGCGAATATCAACGCTACCAAGTCAAAGGCGGTGCATATACTCGCGAAAAATTCTTTGGCAGATATCCAGAAGCGGCGGAATTGGTGAAAGGTTTGAGCGATGAGGATATTGATAATCTAAATCGTGGTGGCCATGATCCTTATAAAGTTTATGCAGCTTATGCGGCAGCTATGACCAGCAATGGTCAACCTACGGTCATCTTGGCGAAAACTGTGAAAGGTTACGGTTTGTCTGATGAAATCGAAGCAGTCAACAAAACGCATCAAATCAAGAAAATGCAGCTTGATTCATTAAAATATGTGCGTGATCGCTTCAATTTGCCATTCAATGATGAGCAGCTTGAAGAATTGCCATTCTATCGTCCTGGTGAAAACTCACCTGAATTGAAATATATGAAAGCACGCCGTGAAGCTTTAGGTGGTTATTTACCGGCACGCCGTAAAGAAAGTGAAGCTTTGGCAATTCCTGAACTTTCAGTATTTGATGGCGTGTTAAAAGGCAGTGGCGGTAAAGAACAGTCTACAACGATGGTGATGGTGCGTTTGATTGCAGCATTGTTAAAAGAAAAAGCCATCAAAGACCGTGTTGTTCCAATTGTACCTGATGAAGCGCGTACTTTCGGTTTGGAAGGAATGTTCCGTCAGTTAGGTATCTATGCTGCACATGGACAAAACTATACGCCTGAAGACCAAGAACAGCTCATGAACTATCGTGAAGCCAAAGATGGTCACATGTTACAGGAAGGAATCAATGAAGCAGGTGCGATGAGTGCTTGGTCAGCATTGGGTACAAGTTATTCAACCAATAACTTGCCAATGATTCCAATGTATATGTATTACTCTATGTTTGGTTTCCAACGTATCGGTGATATCGCATGGGCTGCAGGTGATTCTCAAGCACAAGGTTTCTTGTGTGGTGCAACAGCAGGTCGTACGACATTGAATGGTGAAGGTTTACAGCACCAAGATGGTCATTCACATATCTTGGCGGCAACCATTCCAAACTGTGTGGCTTATGATCCTTGTTTCGGTTATGAATTGGCAGTGATTGTGCATGATGGTTTACAGCGCATGTATGTCAATCAAGAGCGCGTGTTCTATTACCTGACGCTGATGAATGAAAACTACGACCAACCTGCATTGCCTGAAGGTGCTGAAGAAGGCATCAAGCGCGGTATGTATTTATTCAAGCAAGATGAAAAAGCAACAGTGCAGTTATTGGGTTCAGGTGTAATTCTACGTGAAGTGATCAAAGCAGCACAGATTTTACGTGATGAGTACCAAATTCATTCCAATGTATGGAGTGTCACCAGCTTCAATGAATTGGCTCGTGATGGTATGGCTGTTGAAGAATACAATCGCTTGCATCCACTCGAAGACGGTCAAGAATCTTGGGTATCTCAACAGTTGCGCGATACGGATGGTATCGTGGTTTCAGCAACAGATCATATGCGTGCCTATAGCGAGCAGATCCGTGCTTACCTCCCGGATAGCCGTCCATATGTCACTTTAGGTACAGATGGTTACGGTCGTTCGGATACGCGTGGTAACTTGCGTAGCTATTTCGGTGTAGATGCGGCTCACATTGTGGTGGCAACATTGAAAAAACTGGCTGATGAAGGTGAAGTGGACGCACGTTTAGTGAAAGATGCGATTTCTTCATTCGAACTTGATGTTGACCGTCCAGTTGCATGGTTACCTCAGGCGCATCCATCTGTGCAGGAAGTTGCAGCTTATACTGAATCTACTGAGGAGAAATAATGATGCAAATTACAACTCCTGATATTGGTGTAGATAAGGCAACTGTTGCCGAAATCCTCGTCAAGGTCGGCGATACCATTGCCGTGGATGACAGTATTGTTTTGTTGGAATCTGATAAAGCCTCTGTTGAAGTGCCTAGCACTTCAGCAGGTGTGGTGAAGCGTATTGCGGTTGCTGAAGGTGATGAAGTTTCAGAAGGTGCAGTATTGATTGAAGTTGAATCTGCGGCTGCAACAGCGACAGAAGCAGCTGTAGCACCCGCTCAAGAGCCTGCAAAAGCCCAAGCTGCTGCAGAAGTTAAAACTGAGTCTGCGACGCCTGCGGCATCTACAAATACAACATCGCAAACAGTTGAAGTGAAAGTTCCAGATATTGGTGTGGAAAAAGCTTTGGTTGGCGAAGTGCTGGTAAAAGCAGGCGATGAAATTGCTGTGGATGACAGCATCGTTGTTGTCGAGTCAGATAAAGCAACAGTCGAAGTTCCAAGTACAGTTGCAGGTACAGTTGAAAGTGTTGTCGTGAAAGAAGGTGACAGTGTTAAAGAGGGTGTGGTGTTGGTCACAGTGAAAACTGTAGGCGGTTCAGCATCTTCAACAGCACCGTCCGTTGAAGCAACACCTCAGCAAACAGTACCTGTACAAGCGCAAGAGCAAGAGCCGCCTGCAGCGACTCAATCTGGCAAGGTTGAGGTCACTGTGCCAGATTTGGGCGTAGACAAAGCCACTATTTCTGAAATCTTGGTCAATGTGGGTGACCGTGTTGAAAAAGACCAGAGTCTGTGTGTTGCAGAATCTGATAAAGCATCTGTAGAAGTTCCAAGTACAGTTGCAGGTGTGGTCAGCGCCATTCATGTGGAGTTGAATCAGTCTGTGACTCAGGGTACAGCATTGGTGACGATTGAAGCGGAAGGTCAAGTGACTCCAGCACCTCAAGCGAAGCCGGCATCCGAGCCTGCGCCAGTCGCAGCTCAAGCGCCAGTTACTGCATCTGCAAAAGAAGCAACGGTTGCTTTAGACTCAGGTGAGAAATTATCAAAAGCACAGCAAGCTGAAAATGCCAAAGTCTATGCAGGTCCAGCAGTACGTAAACTTGCGCGTGAACTGGGTGTTGTACTTTCTCAAGTTCAAGCTTCAGGTCCACATGCCCGTGTGATGAAGGACGATGTTTTTGCTTTTGTTAAAGCAAAACTGACTGCACCACAGGCAGCACCGCAAGCTGCAGTTGCCCAGGTTGCTTCAGGCTTGCCTGCGTTACCTGACTTCAGTGCCTTTGGTGGCAGTGAAATCGCACCAATGACACGTTTACAGCAGGTTTCTGTACCACAGTTGTCATTGAACAATTTTATTCCACAAGTGACACAGTTTGATTTGGCGGATATTACTGAGCTGGAAGCTTGGCGTGGTGAACTCAAAGGTAAGTTTAAGCAAGACGGTATTAGCTTAACGATTCTTGCCTTTATTGCAAAAGCCGTGGCGTTCTTGTTGAAAGAGGAACCTTATTTTGCAGGTCATCTTGCTGACGATCAAAAGTCAGTGGTATTGCGTAAAGAAATTCATATGGGAATTGCAGTAGCAACACCAGATGGTTTAACGGTTCCTGTGTTACGTAATCCTGACCAAAAATCAATTAAGCAAATTGCGATTGAATTGGGTGAACTCAGTAAAAAAGCACGGGATAAGAAACTCTCTCCAAAAGACTTACAGGGTGCGAACTTTACCATTACCAGTTTAGGCTCAATTGGTGGTACGGCGTTTACACCGTTGGTGAACTGGCCACAAGTTGCAATTCTGGGTATTTCTCCTGCAACCATGCAACCTGTTTGGAATGGTTCAGGCTTTGATCCAAAATTGATGTTGCCACTGTCATTGTCTTATGATCACCGTGTGATTAATGGTGCGGATGCAGCTCGATTTACCAATAAATTGACCAAGCTGTTGTCTGACATTCGTAATATCCTGCTTTAAGTTTAAAGTCCTGGAAAACCTCGCTTTATGCGGGGTTTTTTTATTCCTCAATCTGTAATTTTTTTTAATATTTGTCTGTCGTTTAAAATATTTAATTTTTAAAAATTGAAATGCGTCTACAAAGCATTGTAGAATAGTTGTACTTCATTGGGGAGTAGCCGCTGTTTTTTATCCAAAAGATAATAAACGGGTGATGATCAACATAATTACTCAACAGAGTATGGTCATCATAGCAAAGAACCAATTTAGCTGAAGGCGTGTACTCAGCTATCTTTTGTTGGCAAGACCTTTGATTTATCACTCCGCGTTGGATAGGTGACTATTCATATTGGCTAGCAGGAGGGGTAAGTCATCGGTAATATTGCTAGCCAGAGACTTTGACATGTTAAATGCCTTCCTCATCTCTTTGGTGGTTGTTGCTTTATCCGAAATGGGCGATAAAACGCAACTACTCGCATTACTTCTTGCTGCACGTTTCCGTAAACCTATTCCGATTTTATTCGCGATTCTGCTTGCGACATTGGTCAATCATGGCGTTTCTGCCGTGCTGGGACAATGGATTACCACGGTACTCAGTCCAACTGTTCTGTTGTGGATTGTTTCACTCGGGTTTATCGCGATGGCAGGCTGGATGCTGATTCCTGATGAACTGGATGATGAGTCTGAAAGCATCAATAAATGGCAGAAATATGGAGTCTTTGGCGCAACATTCGTGCTGTTTTTTCTGGCTGAAATCGGTGACAAGACTCAGATTGCGACTGTGGCACTTGCTGCACGTTTTGACAGTATAGGATGGGTTACTCTAGGAACCACACTGGGCATTATGTTGGTCAATGCACCTGCTGTATTTATTGGCAATAAGTTGGCGGATAGATTACCAATTTCTTTAATCCATAAAATTGGTGCAGCGATATTCTTTATTATTGGGGTTGCGGCATTGGTTCAACATTACTTTTTTTAAGGCGATTTTTTCAATGCAGTTTTAAGCTGTGATTGAATGAGTGCTTTTTCAAGATAAAAAACTCAACCCAGTGTTGGGTTTTTTATTATTTTGAGAATAATCACACAAATAATCATAAAACTTAGGTTGTATATTTATTGTAACTTTGAAGAAAACCTTATATGTTGTATGGGATAAATAAAGATTTATTTTAAAAAAGGTTTTGGGGTTCTGGGTATGGCTTTAGATCGCACCACATCGCAAGTTTTGTTTGATAATGGCACACATAAATGTATCAGTTTTACCAGTTTGGTAAAAGGTGAGGGTGTACAAGCCAATCAATTTTTGATTCTCAACAACGAACGTGCAGCAGTTTTGGATCCAGGTGGTGATTTGACCTATGTACCTTTAACCATGGAGTTAAATAAGTACACACGCCTGCAAAACCTAGACTATGTGATGGCATCTCATCAAGATCCAGACATTATCACCTCGATGCCACGTTGGTTGGTATATACCGATGCCAAAGTGGTGGCTTCAAAATTATGGGCACGCTTTTTACCCCACTTAAATTCCGCTTTTATGAGTGATCGTATGAAAGGGGGCTGGTTAGAACGTTTGATTGAGCTACCTGACCAAGGTGGATCGATTCCTCTAGGTGAAACTCGAATTATTGTAGTCCCTGCGCATTTTTTGCATTCAGTAGGGAATTTCCAGTTTTACGATCCCATCTCTAAAATTTTATTCTCGGGAGATATGGGTGCATCTATCGTTGATGATGCTTCTACACCGATTGATGATTTTAATAGCCATATTCCAAGTATGCGGGGTTTCCATCAACGTTACATGTGTACCAATCGGGTCATTCGTTTATGGGTGAAAATGGTGCGTCAAATGGATATTGAAATGATCGTACCCCAGCACGGCAAGCCTTTTATAGGAAAAGAAATGATCAGTCAGTTTTTAGACTGGATTGAGAATTTACAGTGTGGCGTTGATTTGATGGATGAAACCGTGTTTACCTGTCCTCAATAAAAAAACTCAAAAAATCTATTGTGTTTGGATACGACTTTTTTTAGGATTTTCTTGCCAAAATCTTAAACTGATAACGAGAATCTTAAAAAAATGTTGTCACAAATCTCAGCACAGGATGCGTGCTTAAGCTGCGGGGCGTGTTGCGCCTTTTTCCGAGTCTCATTTTATTGGGCAGAGGGAGAAGCAATGCCTGCTGATTATGTAGAACCGTTAACTGCAGTATATTCCTGTATGCAAGGGACCAATCAAAAACAACCCCGCTGTATTGCATTGGATGGAGTGGTTGGGCAGCAGGTCAGTTGTACCATGTATGAACAACGCAGTTCATCTTGCAAAGAAGTGCAGGCTGGAGATGCACAATGTGCCAAAGCAAGGCAGGCGCATAATTTAATTCCCTTGATTGATATTGATGTCATGACACCGAGTAATGATGAAGATTTTGATCAGGTGTGTTAAAAAGCATTTATTTTAATTGCGCATGAAATGAAATTGAGAATGTTTCATGTTCCTTTATGATTTAGCTTAAAATATTGAATATACATCAAAATGATCAAGAGCATGGTTTTTTAACCGTTATGCTCAAGTGAGCGAGCACTTAGTGCAGATGGTTTTTCAAAGATGCTTGTATTGGCGTTCAACCTGAGAAAGTTGGATTGAATACGAGGAAATATAAAGGCTTAATACTGTTCGAAACCCAAAATATTATAAAGCCTCAGGCATTGAACATGAATTATCTTTATTCTTCACAATAAAAAATGAAAATTGAACGGAAATTTGTATATAATAGCTCACGGAAATTACCAGCGAGACTGTTATGTTGACCATCGTTCAAGAAGCGTTAACCTTCGATGATGTCTTATTACTCCCTGCCTATTCTACTATCCTCCCAAAAGATGTCTCTCTAAAGACACGCCTCACACGCGGCATTCAACTGAACATACCTATGGTTTCAGCAGCAATGGATACAGTGACTGAGTCACGTATGGCGATTGCAATGGCGCAAAATGGTGGTATCGGTATTTTACATAAAAACATGGATATTTCTGCACAAGCTGCGGAAGTTCGCCGTGTGAAAAAATTTGAAGCAGGCATGGTGAAAGATCCTATCACCGTGACTCCTGAAACGACGATTCGTGACTTGATTGCAATTACTCAAGCCAACAATATCAGTGGTGTGCCTGTTGTTAAAGACGGCAAGGTGGTTGGCATTGTGACAGGGCGAGATACTCGTTTTGTGACCAACTTAGAGCAACCTGTAAGTAACATCATGACAGGGCAAGATCGTCTTGTGACGGTTCGTGAAAATGAATCTAAAGAAAATATCCAAGCATTATTACAACAGCATCGCATTGAAAAAGTGTTGGTGGTAGATGATAACCATGCCTTGAAAGGTTTGATTACCGTCACTGATTTCCGCAAAGCAGAATCTTATCCAAACAGCTGTAAAGATGAATTAGGCCGTTTACGTGTTGGTGCTGCTGTTGGTACGGGTGCCGAAACGCCAAGCCGTGTTGAAGCGTTGGTCGAAGCAGGTGTCGATGCGATTGTGGTCGATACTGCACATGGTCATTCCGCAGGTGTGATTGAACGGGTACGTTGGGTAAAAGCAAACTTCCCACAGGTTCAAGTCATTGGCGGAAATATCGCAACAGGTGATGCAGCATTGGCATTGCTTGACGCGGGTGCAGATGCTGTAAAAGTCGGGATCGGTCCTGGTTCAATCTGTACAACACGTATTGTTGCAGGTATTGGTATGCCGCAAATTTCAGCGATTGATAGTGTTGCAAATGCACTGAAAGATCAAATTCCTTTAATTGCTGATGGTGGTATCCGCTTCTCTGGTGATATGGCGAAAGCGATCGGTGCAGGTGCAAGTACCATTATGGTGGGCTCACTTATGGCAGGTACTGAAGAAGCACCTGGTGAGGTAGAGTTCTTCCAAGGTCGTTACTATAAAGCTTACCGTGGTATGGGCTCTTTGGGTGCAATGGCAGGTGCAACAGGTTCTGCAGACCGTTATTTCCAAGACTCTAAGGCAGGTGCTGAAAAGTTGGTTCCTGAAGGTATTGAAGGTCGTGTACCTTACAAAGGACCAATGGGCAACATCGTACACCAAATGATGGGTGGTTTGCGTTCATCAATGGGCTATACGGGTTCAGCAACCATCGAAGATCTTCGTCAAAATGCAAAATTCGTGAAAATTACTGCGGCAGGTATGCAAGAGTCGCATGTACATGATGTGACGATTACTAAAGAAGCACCAAACTATCGAGTGGGTTAATCTTTTGTAATATTTTGATTGAAAAAAGCCGTCAGTTTATGACGGCTTTTTTATTTTGGTGTAAAGTATAAACGTGAAAAATTGATGGTTATACAACGCATAATAAGTGGGTAAAAAATGAGTTATTTCGGTACTGACGGGATTCGTGGAAAATTTGGTGAACTCCCAATTACCCCTGAATTTGCACTTAAACTGGGGTTTGCCGCGGGCAAAGTATTAAAGCAAATTAGCCCAAAAACAAAACCTATTGTGGTTTTAGGTAAAGATACACGTTTATCCGGTTATATTCTTGAAGCAGCATTACAGGCAGGATTAAATGCAGCAGGTGTGTATGTGCACTTGCTTGGACCATTGCCTACCCCAGCGATTGCACATCTAACCCGTGCTTTGCATGCCAACTTAGGTATCGTGATTTCGGCATCGCACAATCCTTATTTTGATAATGGCATTAAGTTTTTCTCCGATGAAGGTAAGAAATTACCGGATACCATTCAGGAAGCGATTAATCGTGAATTGGAGAATGATATTGTCATCGATGATACGGCGAATTTGGGCAAAAGTGTGCGGGTCAAAGATGCCAATGGACGTTATATCGAATTTTGTAAATCGACTTTTCCTTATCATTTTAATTTACGCCATTTAAAAATTGTTGTTGACTGTGCCAATGGCGCGGCTTACAGCGTGGGTCCTGCGGTATTTCGTGAGTTGGGTGCCAAAGTCATCGCACTCTACAATGATCCTGATGGTTTAAATATCAATAAAGATTGCGGATCAACGCATCCTGAAAACTTGCAAAAAGCCGTTGTTGAACATCAAGCGGATTTAGGAATTGCTTTTGATGGCGATGCTGACCGTGTTGTATTGGTTGATCGTCATGGAAAGCTAGTTGATGGTGACCATATTCTTTATATCTTGGCCACACAGTCCTCACAGAAACCAGCAGGTGTTGTGGGTACAGTGATGAGCAATATGGCTTTAGAGTTGGCATTGGAAAAGGCAAAAGTTCCTTTTGTACGTGCAAAAGTGGGTGACCGCTATGTTTTACAAAATCTGGAAGAAAACAACTGGGTCATCGGTGGTGAGCCATCAGGTCATATTTTGACTTTAGACAAAAGCACTACAGGGGATGCCATCATCGCTGCATTGCAAGTATTGACGGTGTTGGTTGAGCAAAATAAAGCTTTAGATGAGCTGGTTGCCGACTTTAAAGCGTTGCCCAATGTGTTGGTGAATGTTCGTCTTGAGCAAATGTTTGACCCATTTGCAGTACCCGCCTTGGTCGCAGAATTTGATAAAGCAGAAACATTACTCAAAGGGCGTGGTCGAATTTTAATTCGTAAATCTGGGACTGAACCGATTATCCGTGTTATGGTAGAAGGTGATGATTTGCAAGAAGTAACTGATTTAGCAAATCATTTGGCAGATGCTGTACGCAAGAATGCTGCCTAAAAATAGTCTCTAATCTGTAGAAGGTTTGGGTTCATGAGTGATGTGATTAAAGATTTAAGCGAGCTTCGTTTAACCTATCAAAAAGGTGAACTACATGAGGAGCAGGTGGATGCTCATCCACATGAACAGTTTCTCAATTGGTTTAATTTGGCTTTAGAAGCCAAACTTCATGAGCCTTATGCAATGTCCTTGGCGACTGCAAATGCACAAGGTCGTCCGCATGTGAGAACAGTGTTATTGCGTGGTGCAACAGAAGCTGGTTATGACTTTTATACCAACTATGACAGTCAAAAAGGTTTGGATTTAGCTGAAAATCCTTATGCAGAACTTCTCTTCTACTGGCCTGAGCTGGAGCGTCAAGTTCGTGTCAGTGGTCAAGTTGAGAAAATATCTGAGCAAGAATCTATCGACTATTATCATAAGCGCCCCCGTGATAGCCAAATAGCCGCACATATCAGTACACCCCAAAGTGGTGTCATTGAGAACCGTGAACAGCTCCAACAACGCTTTCAAGCACTGTATGATCAGGTCGCGGAAAAAGACCAACTGCCAAAACCCGAATTTTGGGGAGGCTATCGTCTGCAACCCGACTATTATGAGTTTTGGCAGGGTCGTCCAAACCGTTTACACGATCGTTTAACTTATGAAAAAGCTGATGGATTTTGGAAATTACAACGTTTGATGCCTTAAATGCAAAAAATACAGATTAAACAACGACCCCTTCTGACACGCCCTGAGCATTTTCAGGGCGTATCCCCGTTTATTGCTGAACTTTTAGCAAGACGTGGAGTGCAATCGGAACAGGAACTTGATTTAAAGCTGAAATATTTACTTGCGCCCAAAATGAAAGGTTTGGAGCAGGCGATTCAGATCATTGACCACGCCATAGATGAATACAAGAAAATCGTCATTGTGGGGGATTATGATGCCGATGGTGCGACCAGTACCGCACTCATGATATTGGCATTAAATGAAATGGGGGCAAATGTTCAATATCTAGTCCCTGATCGGTTTAAGTATGGTTATGGTTTAACGCCTAAAATTGCCGATTTAGCTTTTGAAAAATTTCAACCTGATTTATTGATCACTGTTGATAATGGCATTTCCAGTCATGCAGGGGTTGATCAAGCGCATTTACTGGGTATGCAGGTCATCATTACCGACCACCATTTGACCACGAAGGAAACACCGCAAGCTGAAGCTGTGGTGAATCCGAATCAGCTGGGATGTGAATTTCCAAGCAAGGCATTGGCGGGTGTGGGTGTCGCATTCTATCTGTTGGCGAATTTAAGCAGTCATCGTGCCAAACTCGCCAAATCGACCGCGAAAATGCAGCAGTATCTAGATTTGGTTGCTCTGGGTACTTATGCAGATGTGGCGAGTCTGGACTATAACAACCGTATTTTGGTGGATGCCGGTGTCAAGCGAATCCAGCAAAACCAATGTCGTGCCGGAATCAGTGCATTATTGGATATCGCAGGGCGTGATCCAGCTGAGTTAAAAGCATCTGACTTGGGCTTTGTTCTGGGTCCACGGATCAATGCCGCAGGACGTATGGAAACCATGGATATTGGGATTGAATGTCTATTGGCAACAGATATGCAAACGGCCTATGTATTCGCACGACAGTTGAATGATTTAAATTTAGAACGCCGTCAGGTTGAATCGCAAATCAAACAAGAAGCGCTGACCGAGCTAGAGCAACTGGAACTGGACCAAGACAATTTACCTGCTGCATTGGTGATGTTTGAAGAACATTGGCATCAAGGCGTGATTGGTATTGTTGCAGGTCGTTTAAAAGAGCAGTTTCATCGTCCGAGTATTGTATTTGCTGCCGATAAAGATGGCATTCATATCAAAGGGTCTGCTCGCTCGATTGAGGGCATCCATATTCGAGATGTGATTGAAAAAGTGGCAGAACAGCATCCTGATTTAATTAGCCATTTTGGTGGTCATGCAGCCGCGGCAGGTTTAACCATTCAAAAGCAGCATTTTGACGCATTTAAACAGCGTTTTATTGAGCTGGTTGCTCAATCGGATGAATCTCTGTTTCAAGCAGTGCTATGGACAGATGGCGAATTACCTGCTCAAGCCTTTCAACTGCAAACAGTTGATGCCCTCGAACAATTAGGACCCTGGGGGCAAAAGTTTCCTGCTCCTGTGTTCGAAGGGCAGTTTAAGGTGATTGATTACCGCTGGCTGAAAGATGCTCACTTAAAATTACGTTTGGCTTTGGCCGATGGGCAAGCTGTAGATGCAATCGGGTTTAATGTCCGTGATAAATTTAATTTTGATCCTATGCAGGATCGCGTTCGTATCGTCTATGAATTGGATAAAAATCAATTTAATGGCAACATAAGTTTGCAATTGAGAATGTTGCATCTGGAACAGTAATTTCGAATGAAAAAGTGCGGATATAGGCGCTTTTTGATTGCCATATGATAAAAAATATAATGCCTTAATTGTCTGAATAAAAACACGTCAGGTGCTGATTCAATCGGCACAGGGATTTAACCTGCTGTTATTTCTGAACTGTTCATGTCCACTTCAAAAAACAAAGAATGTCTTTTTATGTATTAAGATCTATCTCTTTGTAAAATAAATTTGATATAAGACAATAAG
>NZ_JADVOP010000002.1 GCF_016508585.1 Acinetobacter baumannii | reverse complement strand
TGATCGCTAAATCCGCTTGGCTGTTGATCTGTCCCTTGTTGCTGTTATCCACTTGGCCTGCATTCAGCTTTAATGCTTTGCCAGATAATACAACACCTGCCTGATTGCTCAACAAGCCACTGCCTGCATTCAGATCAACTTCACCCTGTGCACTGCCAATCTGACCTCGGTTGTTGTTTAAACCTTGGCTGCCCAGTTTTAAGCCTAAATCCGCTGCAATTAAACCTTCCAGGTTATTGATCGCCTGTTGGCTCGTCAGCTGTAAGCTGCCCTGGCTGTTCATTTGTCCAGACTGGTTATCTACACTTTGTGCTGTAACATTCAAGTCTTGCTTCGCTTGAATCGTCCCCGACTGGTTCGTCATGGCACCTTGTCCGGCGTGTACAAGCACCTGATCTTGTAAGCTGCCGATCTGCCCTTGGGTATTGTTTACCCCTTCTCCCTTAATTTCTACCAAGCCATTGGCAATCAGTTTACCCGTCTGGTTATTTATCGCAGCTTGGCTCTGAATACTCAGCTGTCCCTGTGCCGTCATTTGACCCTGTGCACTGTTATCAACACTTTGTGCTGTGATCTGCTGGTCTGAGCCACTGTGGATTTGACCCGTTTGGTTGTGTAATCCGCCACTTAACTTCAGATTTAGATTTGACTTCTCTCCGGTCTGGATCAATCCTGACTGGTTACTTAAGTCTTGTGCCGTTATCTCTAATTGACCATTTGAGGCAATTTGACCCCCATCGTTATTCAGTTCTCCATCAGTCGACAAGCTGACTTTGCCTAAACTGTTCAGGATTCCTTTATTATTGTTTAGACCCGTACTGTGGACGTTTAAATCACCTGTCGACTGTAGCGTACCTGATTGGTTCAGCAGTGCACCCTTGCCTGTATTGAGCGTGACCTGTTCTTTGACACTGCCGAGTTGACCTTGGCTGTTGTCCAAACCTTGGCTTTGGATGTCTACGAATTTGTTGGCCGCAATCGTGCCTGCTCGGTTATTGACTTCTTGATCGACTTTAATCTTCAAGCTGCCTTGCGCATTGATTAGACCCTGATCATGATTCTCTAGTCGCTGTGCATCTATCTGTGTGTCACCACCACTGATCAGTTGACCTGACTGGCTATTGTCCAGTTGACCGATTAGTTTAAAGCTCAGGTCTCGCCCGCTTTGTAATAATCCACCCTGATTATTGAAATCTTCACCTGTCAGTCTTAAGTGCTGTCCTGAGATCAATTGGCCTTTGTTATTTTTTAACCACTGTTGTGCTAAGACCAGATTCTCTTGGGTTGCAATTAAACCTGACTGGTTATCAATCCCTTGTGCCTTCACACTCAGGTCTTGTTTCGATTGCAGCTTGCCCTGTTGGTTGTTGATCGTACCTTGTCCAGCATCAATGTTCAGCGTGCTTTCAACACTGCCGATTTGACCCGAACTGTTATTTAAGCCCTGACTATTCAGCTGTACGGATTGATTCGCAATGATCTGGCCTGCTGTATTGTCAATCCCTTGCTGAACCTGTGCTTGTATCGAGCCTTGGGCATTGATTAACCCTGACTGGCTATCTAAACGATCTGCTTTGAGTTGGATGTCTTTCGCTGACTGTAATGCACCTGTCTGGTTGCTTAGTGCTCCTGTGCCTACATCGATGGTCAACTGCGCTTTGATACTGGCGATTTGTCCTTGATCATTGTTCAATCCCTGACTTTGAATCGTCACCGCATCATTGGCAACGATCTGGCCTGCACTGTTGTCTATACCTTGCTGTATATTCAGTTCAATGGCTTTTTCTGAACTGATCTTACCTAAGTGGCTAGTGAGTTGTTCAGCCTTCAGCTGAATGTCATTCTTTGCTTGTATCACACCTGAAGTGTTATCTACAGCACTTGAACCACTGTCGATAGCAACGCCTGAGTGTATGCTGCCAATCTGTCCGGCATTGTTATTTAATCCCTGACTCTTTAAGCTCAGTTGTTGGTTCGAAGCAATCACACCACTTTGGTTGTTGATGTCTTTTAACGCATTGATCGCTAAATCCGCTTGGCTGTTGATCTGTCCCTTGTTGCTGTTATCCACTTGGCCTGCATTCAGCTTTAATGCTTTGCCAGATAATACAACACCTGCCTGATTGCTCAACAAGCCACTGCCTGCATTCAGATCAACTTCACCCTGTGCACTGCCAATCTGACCTCGGTTGTTGTTTAAACCTTGGCTGCCCAGTTTTAAGCCTAAATCCGCTGCAATTAAACCTTCCAGGTTATTGATCGCCTGTTGGCTCGTCAGCTGTAAGCTGCCCTGGCTGTTCATTTGTCCAGACTGGTTATCTACACTTTGTGCTGTAACATTCAAGTCTTGCTTCGCTTGAATCGTCCCCGACTGGTTCGTCATGGCACCTTGTCCGGCGTGTACAAGCACCTGATCTTGTAAGCTGCCGATCTGCCCTTGGGTATTGTTTACCCCTTCTCCCTTAATTTCTACCAAGCCATTGGCAATCAGTTTACCCGTCTGGTTATTTATCGCAGCTTGGCTCTGAATACTCAGCTGTCCCTGTGCCGTCATTTGACCCTGTGCACTGTTATCAACACTTTGTGCTGTGATCTGCTGGTCTGAGCCACTGTGGATTTGACCCGTTTGGTTGTGTAATCCGCCACTTAACTTCAGATTTAGATTTGACTTCTCTCCGGTCTGGATCAATCCTGACTGGTTACTTAAGTCTTGTGCCGTTATCTCTAATTGACCATTTGAGGCAATTTGACCCCCATCGTTATTCAGTTCTCCATCAGTCGACAAGCTGACTTTGCCTAAACTGTTCAGGATTCCTTTATTATTGTTTAGACCCGTACTGTGGACGTTTAAATCACCTGTCGACTGTAGCGTACCTGATTGGTTCAGCAGTGCACCCTTGCCTGTATTGAGCGTGACCTGTTCTTTGACACTGCCGAGTTGACCTTGGCTGTTGTCCAAACCTTGGCTTTGGATGTCTACGAATTTGTTGGCCGCAATCGTGCCTGCTCGGTTATTGACTTCTTGATCGACTTTAATCTTCAAGCTGCCTTGCGCATTGATTAGACCCTGATCATGATTCTCTAGTCGCTGTGCATCTATCTGTGTGTCACCACCACTGATCAGTTGACCTGACTGGCTATTGTCCAGTTGACCGATTAGTTTAAAGCTCAGGTCTCGCCCGCTTTGTAATAATCCACCCTGATTATTGAAATCTTCACCTGTCAGTCTTAAGTGCTGTCCTGAGATCAATTGGCCTTTGTTATTTTTTAACCACTGTTGTGCTAAGACCAGATTCTCTTGGGTTGCAATTAAACCTGACTGGTTATCAATCCCTTGTGCCTTCACACTCAGGTCTTGTTTCGATTGCAGCTTGCCCTGTTGGTTGTTGATCGTACCTTGTCCAGCATCAATGTTCAGCGTGCTTTCAACACTGCCGATTTGACCCGAACTGTTATTTAAGCCCTGACTATTCAACTGTACGGATTGATTCGCAATGATCTGGCCTGCTGTATTGTCAATCCCTTGCTGAACCTGTGCTTGTATCGACCCTTGGGCATTGATTAACCCTGACTGGCTATCTAAACGATCTGCTTTGAGTTGGATGTCTTGTGCTGACTGTAATGCACCTGTCTGGTTACTCAGGGCTCCTGTGCCTGCATCGATGGTCAACTGTGCTTTGATACTGGCGATTTGTCCTTGATCATTGTTCAATCCCTGACTTTGAATCGTCACCGCATCATTGGCAACGATCTGGCCTGCTTGATTATTGATCCGTTGTAGACTATGTAACTCAAGTTTGTTTTGAACATTAATTTGCCCCTGAGCATAATTATCAACAACGCTGGCTTGTATGCTTGCATTATTTCCTGCATAAATTTTACCAGAATGACTATTGTCAAGTTGCCCCAAAACCTTGAGATATAAATCTTCACCTTGAGCTGAACTCAAGGTTCCTCCTTGGTTCTTTAATATGCCTGCATCAACATTTAATCCTGTGTAACTCTGAATAAAGCCCATCTGATTATTCAGTTCTTGCTGAATTACCAAACTCAAAGGATTTAGTTTCCCACGCTGTATAAGTTGTCCTTGCTGATGATTAAATTGATTAGCCTTCAGTATAATTTGTTCAGCTGAAGTGACCCCCTGACTTAAATCAAGTGCTCTTGCATTTAATTGTAATTGTCCATTACTGAGTATTTTTCCTTGATTACCCTGCAATTGATCAACATCAATATTAACCTGACCTAACCCAGCATGAATGAGTTGACCTGCCGTATTATTTAATACTGTTGTATTGAGATTGATCTGTGCTGCATTACTACGAATCTCTCCAGACTGGTTATTTAAAATATGACTAAAATTCAAATCCAACTGATCAGTGCCAGTATGCAATATATGGCCTTCGCTATTATCTAGACTATTGGCATTTAATTTAATATCTTTTGCACTTAAAGTACCTTGCTGATTATTAATAATATCATGACTATTCAGTGATAATTGTTCTGCAATCACCTGAGCTGAATGAGTTGAGATATTCCCCATCTGACTATTTAGCTCAATATTTTTAGACTGAAGTTGTCCTTGACTCGCATCAAGCTCATTTTGGCTTTGTACGTTAAGCGTTTGACCTGTGAAGCTCTTTCCATGCAATGCGACCTGATCAGCGATGATATTTAGATCACCCAATGTTCCAAGTTTACCTTGCCGATCTAAACCTGCTACGATCAAACCAGAATTTTCATGTTGCACGCTTTTACTGTTAATTTTAATATTTTGTCCAGCGCTTAAAGTTCCTGCATTTTGTAAAAGCTGACCTGTAATTTTCAAATTTTGATCGGCATAAATATTTCCACTATTATTTAATTGAGTATGTGTGAATTGAATGTTTTGGGCTTGAATCTCACCTTTATAATTATCAAATTGCTCTACAACACTTTTTAAATTTTGTTTAGCAACTATAGATCCTTCTGTGTTTTCGACTGAGCTATGCTTTTGCTCAATGTCTTCAGCTAGAATTTGACCAAGGCTATTATTTAGCTTTTGACTATTTAAATTCAATTGATCTCTAGCTTGAATAATACCTGAAGTGTTATCTAGTTTTTTCTCAACATCTAAAACAATGTTTGCTCGTTCAGAATACAACAAACCTGATTGATTATGGACTTCCCCTGCTTGAATATTTAACCGTTGCCCACTTGCGATTTTTCCTTCACGATTACTGAGCTGAGCGGCTGTTTGCAGATCAAGTCGCTCAACTGTTTGAATAATCCCTTTATCATTATTGGCAATTTTAGACTGAATATTCAGGTTCTGATTGACTGTGATTTGTCCCGATTGGTTATTAAAAGTGCTAGCAAATATATCCGCCTGTTGCACGGTTAATTGACCTTGATCATTATTAAAATTTTCACCCTGAACTTTAATGTGTCCAAGATTAATCTTTCCATCTCGATTTTCTAAAATATTATTGGTAGTAAGATCTGCTACACCATATGCAACAATCCCACCATTGTCATTATTTAACTGCTCTGTAACGTGAATATAACCTGTGTCATAGTTTTTCGGAATTTTAGCAATTGACCCGTCATTTGCACTTTCAACACTGCCACCATCTTTTGCAGAGTTATTTGGTTTGATTTGAGTTGAACCAGTGTCTTCAGTATTTCCATTGTTATTATTTCCAGCCCCCCCTGGTGTTTCTGATTTCTTTACAAGACCAATTCTACCCGCAGTATTACTGATTGACGCACTAACGAGCTCAAGTGATTGTGTTCCTGTTTGTTCAATTGAACCACTATTTTTTAAGTTTTTAGCATCAAGTACAATACGTGCAGCATTTAATGTTCCAGTATTCGTTAAAACTTCCTGCTGATCTATAGATAATTCATCAGCACTACTGATTAAACCAAGATTATTTAGATTTTTACTTTTTAGTCTGACTTGTGAAGTTGCACTACTGATATTGCCACTATTCTTAACATCTTGTGCTTGAACAATAATTTGATCTTTATTGGCAATCATATTGCCCGTATTGGTCAGATCACCATTGGCATTTAAACTTAGTTGTCCTGTCGTTGCATTGATTGAGCCTGCATTACGCACACCTAAACCATTTTCATTTCCCACCAAATAGATTTTTCCAGCATACATGCCACCCAATTGCCCCACATCAAGGGCAAAATTTGGCTGAGATGTTGTATTCGTTCCGTTTGCTGCTTTGGCAATTTGTGGTACAGCTGGGTCTTGAATACTGATGTCGTTTTGACCCAATACTGTTTTGAGCTCATTGGCATATAAGCCTGCATTGACATTTAAAGCACGTGTATAGATATCCGTATAAGGCGTTAAACTTCCATTTAAACCTTTACCTTCAATGGTGACTTGACCTTCACGCACTCGAAACGAATCAAGATAACCTTGATGCATCACTGCTTGACCCGTCGTTAAAGTAAAACGGTCTGCATTAATCACACCACAGCCATCACAGACCAAACCTGACGGATTGGCAATCACCACTTGAGCTTGTTTACCTGCAACTTCCAAATAGCCTTTGAGTTGACTTGGATTACTACTGTTCACTTCATTCAAAATAACTTTGGCTTCGCCTTTGGCCAACCAAGGGTTACCTTGCACCCAACCACCCAATTGGGTTTGGGTATTGTTTCGTGCATTATTCAGAATCGCACCTTCTTGCCCAACATCAAATTGGGTATAAGTATTGCGTGATACACCGCCTGCACTTGGGGTTTGAATATTGACTTGTGTTAAGCCATTACTGGTATTGAGTATGGTCGCTTGTTGTGAATTGGGGGCGGATTTATCTGCAACAATATGGCTTTCAGCGATCGTCGCCATCGGCAAGGTATATATTGCTGCGCCTAATAAACTCACCACTGCAAAATTGACTGGATTTAGCTTTTTATAGGTGATCGAGGATGTTGCAAAATCCTGTATTTCAACCTCACTCTCAGCATGTGTTTGCCCTGCTGCTTTAGTTCGGCTTTTTACAATCTCAGCAACTGCAATAAACATGCCGCGTGCTTGGCTATAAATAACGCGATAACGATTCTTATTCATAATGTCTTACCTAAATATTTTAATGTTTTTTTAATATCAATTGATGGATATGGGTTTTGGTGTGTTGGATCAATACATCCAGTTCAGGCTAAAACCTGTTGTCACATTGTCTGTTCTATAGTGGTCTGGTTTTTTTAATGGTGTGCCAACAAAAACGTCATAACTGACGGATTTTAAAATTTGACCACGCAATCCAAAGGCAGCACCCATTAAGCTGGTTCCCAACAATGGATTAGGTTCATACGCTGTTTTTCCACCGACCTCACCATAATCAATGCCGGTGTACCATTGCATGGGTAGCCTAAATATCGAGCCACTGATTTCATTGCGGACCAAAAAGCCATTGTCTGCCAATAAAGTCTGCTCACCATCAAAACCTCTTACGGTATAACGGTTCCCTATCGAAAAACGGTCTTGAGGTGTCAATGGTTTTTGACTATGTTGGGTTCGCCATTCGGCAAGATATTGTAGTGATTGATTGCCCACTTTAAATGGAACTTGAAGACTGGCATTGGCTTGTAAAATCCCAACATGGGTATAAGCTTCACCAAACTCCTCTTCTGGCGCACGCATTGCATTAAATGCACCTGTACCACGCTTATAGGTTAAATTTCCATTTAAGGTCGCATGGGCTAAATATTCGGTATGGTCCAGACTGGCTTTCCAGCCAGCCGTTTTTCTGCGCTGAACTTCTATTTCCACATCATTGATGAAGTTTTGCGATTCCCTATACCATCCACCGACACTGGCCGTAGTTTTGCGTCTTGCATCACGATAAAGGACTCGCGATAAATCTGCGCCAATCAGCTTACTTTTCCCGCTATAGCTATAACTTTCACTGGCGCCTGCAACCGTCTGATTATAATCAGATTGGCTATAGCTGGTACTGAGCATCCAGTATCGAAACGGAATGCTGTAACTTAAATAATAACCATCTGTGCCACGTTTACCCGAATCACCACCACCAAGATCATGGTTATAACTGCCATAAAATAAGTCATTTGCTGTAAACAGGTGGTCTAAAGACAAAGTTGCTGTGCCTTGATATTTTCCTGTTGAATCTGAACCTGCATCATCAACCCCCAAATGAATGCGGTAAGGCTTGGATTGTTGCCAAGCGAGTTCAAGATCACTGTACCCAGGTTCATTACGTTGCTCTGAAGGTTTAATCTTAAAATCCGCTTCAACAGTCGGTACGCGTTTAAAGTTTTCTAAACCTTGCTCAATATTTCGAATATTTAAAATATCCCCAGTTCGAACAGGCAAAGCATTAAATTTGTGCGCGCGTTTAGACGTCCCTTGAGTAAATTGTACTTGGTCAATCTTGCCTGCGATGACTTGGAGTTTAATTTCACCAGAAGCGATGTTCTGTTGAGGCAAAAGCATGCGTGTAGTGACATAGCCATGACTAATGATGCTGTTTTGGATTAGATCTAAGGCTTGGTTTAATCCCTGTACTCCAATACAGCGTCCAATTAAATTATGTTGACCTTGGGTCACAGGACGCATCGCAAAAGTAAATTTACGAGCATCATCACCAATCAATACAAACTTTTTGATGTCAAAACACACATCTTCACTGTGTGATTTTAGAAATTGAAGTTGTGGTTTTGTTTTTAATTGCTGTTCTAAACCCGTTTGTACTACAACTTCGGGCTGTAATTGTTTTTGTAATGCTTCGTCACGTTGTTGTTGACGTTGTACAACATCTGCTGTCGACTCTGGACGTATTTGTGGATCTGCTGCATTTGTTACTGTACCCAAAAGCGTTAGAAAAACAGTGAAAGAAATCTTATTAAAAGTAAAGTTCTGCATGTCAATAATAATTATGATGTGATTCACGTTTTATTATGTTTAAATGTTTACACTTTGTAAATAGGACAAGCAGTATAGTCTTTAAAAATTCTAAACAATGTTTTGAATTATACAATAATCAATACTTTATAGTCATAAAAATACCAATACCTTAAAAAAATACAAGCTTGTAAACATTGATACTTCTCTCAAAAAAAGTAATAGCTTAAACAAATATCGCACTCTTGATTTTGAAAATTAAAAAAAGAGGAATTAAAATTAGCCCTATTTTTTAGTTTAACGACCATCTTACATTTAAGAGCTACAGTTTTTTTAAAGTTAATTCTTTGAACTCCATTCTCACTAAAATTATAAAAACAATGATGGTGTAAACTAATCCAACACTTGTCCAATCGTATAATCAGCTTGAGCAATAGGGGTTAACTTATCATCAACTTGAAAATACTGAATTGCATATTCACCAGGCTTCCAACCATCTGGTGGAGCATAACTTACCCAGTTCTGATCACTTTGAGGATTTACAGGCTGAGGCGTAAACAGTAATACCTCACCATTATCTTTATTCACCCATTTCACAAAGACTTGATCACTTTTCGATAATTTCCCCAAGGTATCGTAATGAGCAACGATTTGTTGATTCTTATAAATTTGTGACATGTTCTCAGACTGTAAGTTGTTACTTAGATTTCTAGATAAAACAAGTTTACCTTGCATATCCTCTTTAGAAGCAATAGCTTCACTTGATAGTTCTTCTAATAGTCTTCCTGAAAACTTTTTTTTATTTTGAATAGAACTAAAGTCATTCAAAGGAAATGCCTTAATCAGATAATTTTCAACTTCTTGCTCTGGCATTTGATTGAGTATCATTTTAATTTTTTCGATTGTTGCTTGAGATAAAACATGTCCATTTGATTGTGAAATCAACGCATTAAATTGATCATCATGGCTTTTTGGAATCGGTTTATTTATATTTTCACTTAGTATTTTGGAATCAATTTCGTTGTATGAATGAGACGGATTATTGAATCCGTCATCAGTATTCATCAAAGCGATTCCATAGCCTGTACCAAAACAGCACAAGCCGATGAGAATTTCTTTTAGATACATATTATTAAACGCACTTATAGCTTACGTTATTAATTGAAATATTAGAACCAGAAAAAATATTGCCTTTATCAATAACATACTGTTTAGTAAAGCCTGTACCAGTTAGAGATTTAAAACTCGTTGTAGATGTACAAACAGCTGTTTTTGTATCAGATGAAGTTTTTACTAAACATCCATTTGTTGTAATTAAATAAGTTTTACCGCTATCTGATGTTGAACAACTCTCAGTGATTGCTTGTGTTCCTGCCCCTGAATTACCAGAATTACCCGAAGAACTGACATTATCTCCACTTCCACCTCCTCCACAGGCGACTAATAAGCCACTGATTAAACAAAGTGAAAATATACTTGTAATTGATTTTTTCATTTTAAAATCCATGTAATAAATTTATGATTTCTTAAGAAGAACAAATACTGTAAATACAATATTTAATTATGTATAGCATATTTCTCTATAAATCCAAACAATATTAAGTTGCAAAAAAATCAAATGTATTAATGATTTAATGTAATGAAAAATTACTTGCGTAATAATGATTAATTCATACCGTAGACTTATTTATAAATCGTTTTTCATCCAGCTCAAAATTATAAATTTCACCAATCAAATTAAAACTCAAGCCAAGTCGTTTTCCTTGATTTCGATAATACTATGCAAGCATTTTTAAAATTTTCAATATACCAAATACATACTCAACCCCTATTCTTTTTTTATTAATTTCTCAATTATATATATTATCAGGAGGAAACATAAGCAAAAAACATGGGCTTTTTTTATTTATGAAATAGTTTTACTATAAATATTAATTACACCAAATACAAAAAGGGCAATAAGAGATAAATTATTCGATTCGATTTCTACTAAAATATTACCAAGGGCTAGTAATTTAAAAAGAATTCTTATTTCCATGAATATTTATAGACAAAAATATAAGATTTAAAAAGTATATGTATGAATTTTACCTCAAATTATAAGCTTTTTTGATTCTCAACTTAAGCGTTATCAAAGATAAGGTAAAACATCTCTTTCATGTTTTTAATGATTAAACAAAGACAGTTGCGAGTTTTTGAAATACCCAGAGCATAAATCGTCAATTTAAAGGATTTTTACTATCTTGATTTAGGATAGGCTTCCCCCTCGACCAAAAATTTGTGGACATTACAGTCTTAAGAATCATAAAAAAGGTTGCAACCTTATAGATTAAATAACCTGACTTTAATCAGTTTCTTTTGAATAATAATATTGTTAACAACAATGATTCTCACTTATAATTCCTCAAATTTATAAGCAATCTCTAGGCGAGAAAAATGGGAAATAAGACAAAAAATCATACACTTTTTAAAAGAAAGTCTGAAATCAGAAGTATCATTCCTCTTCTTTCATTCAGTGGGGTCATCTTTCTTTCAAACTCAGTATTTGCAGCTTCAACTTCCGAATCCATAGAAACTGAAAAGAAACCTGGCGTACTCCCTACAATTACGATAAATGCTTCACGTGCAGATGAACTCTCCACATCTGCCAAGCAGGTCACCAAACTCGATGAAAAACAAATTGAAAGCTTAAGAAATGGTTCATCTGGAAATATTGCAACTGTTTTATCTAAGGCAGTACCTGGTTTATCAGACTCAAGTCGCACCATGACAGATTATGGTCAAACTTTACGTGGTCGTAATGCCCTCATCTTGGTAGATGGTGTTCCCATGAACCTTACACGGGATACGGCAAGAGGACTATCGGCAATAGACCCTGAAAGTATTGCCAACATTGAAGTCATTCGAGGCAGTAATGCAATTTATGGTAGTGGTGCTGCCGGTGGTATTATCTCGATCACAACCAAAGCCGCGGGCGGTGAACCTACCGCAAAAACAGTTATTGGACTACAAACATCTTTAACAAATTTGCGTTCTGATGCTTTAGGTGGCGATATTCACCAATATTTCACAGGTAGTTTTAATCAATTTGATTATGCATTCGACTTTGGTTATCAGCGTATTGGTAGTCCCTACGATGCAAGTGGCAATCGTGTTGCCCCTGAACCTGCTCAAGGAGATTTATTTGATGCCAATACCTATAGCATAGGAGGAAAAATTGGTTATCACATTGATGATAATCAATATATACAACTTGCAGCAAATTATTACAACGCTGAACAAGATTCGGATTATGCATCTGATCCAAGCACCAAAAAATTTCCAGCTGGCACTGTGCCCGCCAAAGCAATTACCGGGCTAAAACTAAAAAATCAAAATAAAAATGAGAACCAAATCTATAATTTAACTTATAACCATAAAGACCTGTTTGGTCAAAAAGTTGATGCACAAATTTATTATCGTGACTTCTTTACACGTTTTTCACCATTCGATGCCCGTTCAAATGCAAATCGTGGCAAGCAGGTCGATCAGATTTATCAAGAAAATAATGTGCTAGGGAACCGTCTCACCGTTACCACCCCACTTGATTTTTTAGGTGATACATCACTTGTTTGGGGCGGAGACTTCAGCCGAGAAAAAAGTGAAATGCCTTTAGATATTTTTGATCCTCAAATTTATGATCAATCTGGTGGCTTAACCTTTGTAAAAATTGGAAAACTCATTTATTTGCCAGAGTTAACCACCCAAAGCATAGGCGGTTTTTTACAACTGAAACACCGCTTTAACGATTATTGGTCAGCAGAAGCAGGGACACGCTATGAAGATAGCTATGCGCAAATTGATAGTTTTGTGCCATTATCACAATTAGGTAAGACTCAACCTTATACGGTTCCAGGCGGTAAAGTAAAAGCTGATGCTTGGTTATACAATGCCAATCTAAACTTTTCACCGACAGATCAACATTCAATATATGCTTCTTTCAATCAAGGATTTCAGTTACCTGATGTCGGTGTGATTATCCGTAATGCAGGTAATGGATTTAACCTTGGTTCATCATTTTTAGAACCCGTAAAAGTAGATAACTATGAACTTGGATGGAAAGGAAACTTTAATAATTTTTCATCAAGTTTGGCAGTATTTCATTCAACGTCGGATCTTGGAGGCGTGCAATCGTTCAACAATGGTTTAGTGCTTGCTAGAACAAAAGAGAAAGTGACAGGTATTGAGGCGACTTTAGATTATATCGATGATGCAAATGTTTGGGGAACGGGTGGCAGCATCAGCGTCATGAAAGGTCGTGAACAGCCCCAAGGCACTCAAAATGAACAGGATATGACAGGATTCCGTATTCCGCCATTAAAACTATTGGCCTATATTTCTTATAATCCAACTGAAACTTGGACAAACCGCTTGCAAGCGACTTACTTCGGCTCAAAAGATTACCGCTTAAATAACGCAAATAGTTTTGGTCGTTATGACGTTAAATCCTATACTACCGCTGACTTAATCTCGAGTTTTGCACTCAATCAAAAAGATACTGTAACGATCGGTTTAGAGAATATATTTAACCGTAAGTATTATCCTCTATATAGTCAGTTAATGCGTAGTAGTGATAATACCAGCCATTTATTGGCAAATGGGCTTACGCTAAAAGCATCATATAGCCATAAATGGTAATAAAACTATGACATTTGAATAAGTTTCAGTGCATTAAAAAGAGGCTGTTCTAAATTCTGCTTAAGAACTGAATTGGAATAGCCTCTATTTTTCAAATTTTATCGACACTAAATTGAATCAAGGACATTGAAAAATCTATCAGAACCTATAAAAATATTAATCTCAAATAGAAACTGTATAAAGACTTTTAAATATAGAAAATAAACTTAATCAAAGCATCATAAAAGATTCAGACAAAAAAAAGCTCCTGTAATCACAAGAGCTTTTTAGATATTTGGCGGAAGCGGTGAGATTCGAACTCACGGAGGACTCACACCCTCGTCGGTTTTCAAGACCGGTGCATTAAACCGCTCTGCCACGCTTCCATGTGCGCAAGAATACTAAGCTTTTCCAAGTATGACAAGAAAAAAATAAGCTTAAAGTATTCAAATGCATATTGTTTCATCAAAATCAGTGATTTTGATTAAAGTTTGGCTGCTATTTCAGCACCTTCACGGATTGCACGCTTTGCATCAAGTTCACCAGCCAATTTAGCGCCACCAATAATATGATAATTGGCTAAAGTCGACTCGCCCTCTTTCGGCATTAGATCCTTGACAGATTCTTGTCCGGCACACACCACAATAGTATCTACACGCAACAATTGATCATGACCATTGCTTTCAATCCACAAGCCCTCATTGGTTACTGCTTTATATTGCACACCGCGCAACATTTTTACCGCGTGTTTTTTTAATTGTGCACGATGTACCCAACCTGAGGTTTTACCCAGACCGACTCCCAAAGGTGTAGTTTTACGCTGCATCAAATAAATTTGACGAATCGGTGGTTCAACCTCGGCAGGAACAAAGCCACCCTCAGTCATATAGTTTGGATTTGGATCAATCCCCCATTCGCGTTGCCAATCTGCCAATGGTTGTGGTTGAGGCTGATGTTCCGGTTTTAACAAAAATTCAGAGACATCGAAACCGATACCTCCTGCTCCAATCACCGCAACCCGGTGTCCCACCGGTGCACCGCGTAAGACTTCCGCATAGGACAAAACGTGTGGAGCATCACTGCCCTCGATCTTCAGCCCACGAGGAACAACACCTGTAGCAATCACAACATCATCAAAACCTTCACGTTCCAACTGCTCACGATTAACTTTGGTATTTAAGCGTAAGTCAACACCCGTCTTTTCAATCTGGACTTTAAAATAACGAATGGTCTCATGAAACTCTTCTTTACCCGGTACAACTTTAGCAAGATTAAACTGACCACCGACTTCGCTGGAGGCTTCAAACAAAGTGACCTGATGTCCACGGCTCGCTGCAATAGTCGCAGCTGACATACCGGCGACCCCACCACCGACAACCGCAATTTTTTTCGGTTTCTTGGTTTTGAGATAAACCAACTCCGTCTCATGTGCAGCACGTGGATTCACCAAGCAACTTGCACGTTTATTTTGAAAGCTATGATCTAAACATGCTTGGTTACAGGCAATACAGGTATTAATTTCATCTACACGGTTGGTCGCTGTTTTACTGACCCAAAAGGCATCTGCCAACAACGGGCGTGCCATCTGTACCATATCAGCTTTACCCGCCGCTAAAATTTCTTCAGCAGTATCCGGCATATTGATGCGGTTTGAAGCAATAACTGGAACCGAAACATGTTTTTTTACCTCAGCGGTATAGTCAACAAAGGCAGCTCGAGGAACTGAGGTTACAATGGTCGGAATACGTGCCTCATGCCAGCCAATCCCTGTATTTAATAAGGTAATTCCTGCTTTTTCCAAGGCTTGTGCAACAGTGATAACTTCGTCCATGGTATTACCATCATGGACTAAATCCAGCATCGACAAACGAAAGCAAATAATAAATTTTTCACCCACTTTGGCACGAATAGCTTTGACAATTTCCACCGCAAAACGCATACGGTTTTCAATTGGTCCACCCCAGCGATCTGTCCGCTGATTGACATGGCGACTCAAGAACTGATTCAGTAAGTAGCCTTCTGAACCCATAATTTCCACACCATCATAACCTGCTTTTTTGGCAAGACCTGCAGTTTCAGCATAATCCTGAATCGTTTCGAGGATCAACCTGTCACTCATTTGGCGTGGTTTGAACATTGAAATCGGAGACTTGATTGGACTCGCTGAAACAACAAAAGGTTGATAGCCATAACGACCAGAATGCAAAATTTGCATAAGAATTTTTGCACCATGCTTATGTACAGCATGAGTAACTAAACGGTGGGGCGCAATATCCCCCAAAGTGTTCATCGTTCCGCCAGCAGGCAACAACCAGCCTTGACGGTTAGGAGAAATTCCCCCGGTAATAATCAGTCCCACCCCACCTTTAGCTCGCTCACCAAAGTATGCAGCAAGTTTTGGATAATGATAGAAACGATCTTCCAATCCAGTGTGCATTGAGCCCATCACGACACGGTTTTTAATCGTGGTAAATCCCAAATGAAGCGGTTTTAAAATATGTGCATAGCTAGTGGTCATGGTGAATCCTTTTTTAATTTGGCTTTGCAACTTGTTGCATACTACTTTATCGTTTTTTTAAATTTTTTGGATGGCTTATTTTGAGAATTTCGTGGTAGATAGTGTCAATTTTATCTATGCGTTTGTACCGATCAATTTTTCGCTTATTTCACTGCATCGAAAATTTAAAATACAGTTTTATAACATTGTTAAGCATGGATTTTCGTTATTTTGCAATATTACTTTGGAATAAAAGCAAATAAGAAAAGGCATTTTAACAATGAGTCATCCTGTATTTTTAACCAGTACCGCGTTTAGTCATATGCCGATTGGTCAAGAAAACCAATGGGCAGATTTTTTTCAAACAGCTTCTTTTGAACTGGAAGCCAATGCGTTCATTCCTATTTTATGGCTGATGCTGTTTAGACAAGATCATCTGCACTGGGCAAAATATATCGATGAATTAGATCATGACGATGAAAGAAATCAAGGCGATCTGGAAGAGTATCAACAGGATTTTTCCGAAAGCAGCTATGCCTATTTGGTCACTGACCAACAACAGGCCTTGATTAATCTAGAACAACGGAGAGCTTTATTTAGAGACTTGTTTGGTGATGAAAATGTCCATCATTTCGAAGATTTTAAATCTTTCATATTACAGTATTATCCTCAGCATATTTTATTAAGAACCAGTGGGTTAGCTCTAGATTTAAATGATGCAAATTTCCTGACCCAACCCTTAACCCAAATAGAAAATATACAAACCGATGATCCCGGCTATATTTCATTTCGGGAAACACAACGTCACGACCTTACTCGTTTCAATGATTATGCCTATTTCTTTTATGGTGCGGATGTTCTGAATACAATGCCAGAATCAGATCATGAAGAGCAACCCTCAGCACCTCCTACGCACAGCCAGTCAACAACAGCAGCCGATTCATCGGGGATGGCAATTTGGATTTGCACAGGAATTGTCGCTTTATTGACACTGGGTGTTTGGTTCACTACCGCTTCAATTTTGTACAGCATACTTATATTTATCATCAGTGCTTTTGTACTGGGATTCATTTCTTCAAAAATAGGTGAAGCAAAGTAAAAAACAGAGATATGTTTGATAAAAAGCCATGATCAATATAACGAGCAATTGATCATGGTTTTCTCAAAATCATTTCTGGATAGTTATTTTTAAAATCTCATCTTTGCTGTTATTTCCAATATTTTAATTTACTGGTTTGTCCGATTCCCACATTAAAACTATTGGTCGGATCAAGTTTTTGATAATGATTTTTTAAACTTGGTTTAGCCACATAGAGATGTCCAACATTATGTTCTGCGGGATATTCAGCTCCTCGATCATCCAACAAATGCCACATTTGGTGTTCCATCGCTAAGGGATCAACACCTTTTTTGACAATATAATCTTGATGGAACACATGACAGAGGAAATGTCCGTAATATAACTTGTGGATAATTAAATCATTCATTGCCTGAGGTAAAGTTTCGACCCATTCACGGTCATTTCGACGCAGTGCAATGTCTAAAGCGACAATATCTTCCACCTCTGAACGATGTGTATCCCGATAGCGAATTGCTGCACCTGCAACGGCAAAGCGGTGTAAAAATGCCTTTCGCCCCTCTTCCTCAGTACAGCGAAAAAAATCACCTGAAGAATGCTGTTGAAAATAACTCTTTAAAAAAGCTTCAACTTGCTCAACGTCTTGATTTTCGATACGGATCATTAAATGATGTTCGTATAAATCACGAAACGCATTCATTCGCTTAGGTAAATGATTAGGTAACAGTTTGGTCACCATCTGCAAAACTTTATCGGACAAGTTGCGTAAACCAATTTTCTCCAGATAGCCATCGACTTTATCTTTCATCGCAAATGCGGCAGGCACATTTGCCGTTCCCAATTTCTCAATGAACATAAAAGTGTCTTTGCCGTATTCAGCGCCAATATCATAGGCAACACGATGGATATATTCACCGGCAATCGGCAGTCTCGGTAAATCCTTCAGTAAAAAGCGACGAATTTCAGTGAGATCATCATGTGAATTTGTTCCCACATAAAAAACCTGACTTGGAATTTTTTCAAAAGTATCCAAACGGACTGCGAATACGCAGACTTTACCTGCCGAACCCGACGCTTCAAACAACCGGGATGGATCAGCATTGAAACGTGCAGGGGTATCTTCATCAATCTGTTTTACATCATGCGCATAACGATGATCAGAGGCACAACAGCCAGAATTATTGACAATGTCATCAATTTGATAACCTTTACTTTGAAGCTTGGTCAGAATTTCTTCAGGCGTTTCACCCAAATCAACTCCTAAATGATTAACCAATTCCAACTCGCCAGCCTCATTGACCCGTGCATAAAGTGCCAATTCCGTATAGGCAGGTCCACGACGTACCAGTGCACCACCAGAGTTATTGCAGATTCCACCTAGAACTGATGCACCAATACAGGATGAGCCAATCACAGAATGCGGTTCACGATTAAACTGGGCCAATTCTTTCTCCAGACGATCCAAGGTTGCGCCTGGCAAACAAATGACTTGCTGACCGTGATTAATCACCTGAATTCCAGTCAAGCGACGGGTACTCATCAAAATCACAGGACGATCATAATCATCGCCAAATGGTGTAGACCCCCCAGTCAAGCCGGTATTGGCAGCTTGCATAATGACAATACAATCGGCATTCACAGCAGCTTGTAAAACTTGCCATTGTTCGAATAAAGTCCCAGGAACAACGACAGCCAACACCTTACCTGAGCCATAACGACGCCCTTGACGATAAAGACGTGTATCATGATCTTCGGTGAATACATGTTGCTGACCCACTATTTGAGTCAATTGCTGAATGGTTTGCTGTGAATCAAAATTCGATTGCATTTTCGCTATCCTTTCTATAAATGCCTACTCAATAGATCAGTTCAGCATTCATCTCGGCGGCATCTTTTCAATATAATGGTGATTTAGGAATTAACGTTTTATCTGCTTCATCTCTCAAAAAGCAGATTGATCAAATTCTTGCCATCCATAAATATTGGTCAATATTTTTCATTTCATTTTCATAAAATATCAACTGTTGCAAGCGCATGGCACTTACTTCGACAGTTGATATTTAGACGTATCAAATTGCATACGCAGACGAATACCTGTTGAGTATCAACAATCTATTATTCATCCAGTGCTTTATCTAACTTGACTAGACAATCAGCAGTAATATCGGCAATGGTTTTCGCACCGGTTAATGTCATTGCAACACGCATTTCTTTATCGATTAAATCAAGTAGGTTTGATACGCCTGCACCGCCGGCAGCCCCCAGTGCATAAACAAATGCACGTCCCAACATACAGGTATCTGCACCAAGAGCAAGCATTCGTACAACATCCAAACCGTTACGAATACCAGAATCAGCCAAAATTTTAATATCGCCTTTTACAGCATCCGCAATTGGAGGAAGCGCGCGCGCTGATGACAACACACCATCAAGCTGACGCCCCCCATGATTGGAAACCACAATGCCATCTGCACCGAAACGCACTGCATCTTTGGCATCTTCTGGGTCAAGGATTCCTTTGATCACCATTGGACCATCCCAGAATTCACGGATCCATTCCAGATCTTTCCACGAAATAGACGGATCAAAATTATTGCCCAGCCAACCGATATAGTCTTCCAGTCCAGTGGGTTTACCCAAATATTTGGAAATATTGCCCAAATCATGAGGACGCCCCATCAAGCCGACATTCCAAGCCCAATGTGGATGGAAGCAGGACTGCATGTAACGGCGCATTGCTGCATTTGGACCGCTCATCCCTGAATGTGCATCACGATAACGTGCACCCGGTACAGGCATATCTACAGTAAATACCAATGTTGAACAGCCTGCTGCTTTAGCTCGTTCCAAGGCATTTTTCATAAAGCCACGGTCACGTAAGACATAAAGCTGAAACCACATTGGACGATCAATTGCCGGAGCAACTTCTTCAATGGGACAGACCGAAACTGTAGATAAAGTAAATGGAATGCCCTTTTTATCTGCAGCGACTGCGGCCTGTACTTCACCACGGCGTGCATACATACCCGTTAAACCTACAGGAGATAACGCAACGGGCATGGATAAAGTTTCATCAAACAATTTTGTTTCTAAGCTTAATTGAGACATGTCATTTAAAACACGCTGTCTCAACGCGATTTTTGATAAATCTTCTACATTTCGCTTCAGTGTATATTCAGCATATGCACCGCCATCAATGTAATGAAATAAAAATGGAGGTAAACGACGTCTCGCTGCTTCACGATAGTCATTTGCAGAAGAAATAATCATGTTCATATCCTGTTTAATCGGCTTGCACGTTGACGACGAGCTTCTTCTTCATCAATCATCCGTACTTGCTGCACTACAAATTCTATATGTCCACATACTGCATCTCTTGCAGCATCTGGATCATGACGTTCAATTGCATCCATCACCCTAAAATGCTGATCATGCAATTGATCAAAGCGGTGTGTCTCTGAATAGACCTTACGTCTGCCCAGCAACACGTTAAATTGCAACAAATCAAACACGCCTCGCATCATCTGAATCAAGACTAAATTATGCGATGCCTCTGCAATCGCCAAATGAAATTTAGCATCAGCCAGCGAAGCTTGTTCATCATCCCCAAGTGCTTGAAAGTATGAAATCTGATCATAATATTCACGAATCAAAGCCAGATCCTCAGCAGTTGCACGTTGAGCCGCATACCAAGCTGAACCGCCTTCAAGAATGGTTCGCGCTTCCTGCACATCAAAACGATAGGCCGGATCTTGATCGATTAAATTACTTAAAGGCGTCACAATCTGGTTGTGTGACCAATTCACAGGGGTTTGCTGCAAATAAGTTCCCGCACCGACTTTGCTGACCAGCATGCCGGTACTGGTCAGTTGAGAAATCGCTTCTCGTAAAGAGGAACGAGAGACACCGAGTTGTTCACACAACTTTCGTTCAGCAGGCAAACGTTCTCCGACCTGCATGTTTTTTTCTGCGATTAACATGCGTAGGCTTTGTACCACTTTGTCGGAGACTTTCATCTACTTTCCTTAATATTGCATTGGTTCACTGTTGCTGAGTCTCATGGAATCATCCATGGGAACACATAAGCTTGTAGGGTAATAATAATACCGATCATTACAGTAAACGTTATACTGTGTTTCACTGTAAAACGGAACAGATCAGATTCTTTACCCACCAGCCCAACTGCTGCGCAGGCAATCGCAATCGATTGTGGAGAAATCATTTTTCCGGTCACACCACCACTGGTATTGGCAGCAACCAGTAAGACTTCTGGCACACCGATTTGCTGTGCAGTAGTTGCCTGTAAAGCACCAAATAATGCATTGGCTGAAGTATCTGAACCTGTCAGGAACACACCCAACCAGCCCAAGAAAGGTGAGAAGAAAGTAAATGCCTGCCCTGTGTGCGCCAGTGCCAGAGCCAAGGTCGCAGACATTCCTGAGTAGTTGGCAATAAAGGCAAATGCCAGCACCATACCAATTGAATAAATCGGGATCTTTAATTCATTAATTGTTTCACCAAAAGTCACTACCGCTTCTTTTGGCTTCATTTTTAAGAAAATGATGGTAATGATTGCAGCAAAAATAATGGCTGTACCCGTCGCTGAAAACCAATCAAACTTATAGATCGCATCATAGTCCTTGATTTCAGACACCACTGGCGGCATTTTTTGCACCATCTGATGCAAGAAAGGAACTTTGATTGAAATTACCAAATCATGTAATGCACCATCTTTAGCGAATAAATCCTTAAATGGTTTAACACTCCAGATTGTCACCATGACGGTGAGAATAGCAAATGGTGACCAAGCTTTTGCAATTTGAGCAAGGGTATACTTTTGCTGTTTTTGTTCAGCAAGATTTTCATTCATGCTGGCATCTTCATTGGCAAAGCGGAAGATATGCTTAGGCTGCCAATACTTCAGTAAGATCGTTAATGAAACCAAAGAAGCAATAGATGCTGTAATATCTGGTAACTCGGGCCCAACAAAGTTCGATGTTAAATATTGAGCAATCGCAAAAGCACCACCACCAACAATCACCGCAGGCCAAGTTTCTTTTACCCCACGCCATCCGTCCATGATGGCCATAATCCAGAACAATACAATTGGCACCATAAATGGCAACTGACGTCCAACCATTTGGCTAATTTCATGTGTTTCAACACCTGAGACTTGCCCTGCAACAATAATTGGAATTCCCATTGCGCCAAATGCAACAGGTGCAGTATTCACAATCAAACACAGACCAGCAGCATAAAGCGGTTTAAACCCAAGCCCGACCAATAATGCTGCGGTGATTGCAACGGGTGCGCCAAAACCCGCTGCACCTTCTAAGAAGGTACCAAAAGCAAAACCGACGAACAGCATTTGTAAACGCTGATCTTCTGTAATCGATAATATCGAAGAACGGATAATATCGAACTGCCCTGTTTTGACCGAAATTTTGTACAGAAATACTGCACCAATGATAATCCATGCAATTGGCCACAAGCCATAGAAAAAGCCATAAACCATAGATGCCAATGCCATCATAGTCGGCATTTGATAAGCAAATAAGGAAACCAATAATGCCAATATGACCGTAATTGTCCCCGCAACACTTCCTTTCATGCGGAATACGGCAAGGGCCAAAAAGAAAAATATAATTGGAATGAGTGCAATGGCACTGGATACCCAGATATTACCCATTGGATCATAAATCTGTTGCCAATGTTGAAGCATTGTCATCTCCTTGAAATGCTTGCCTGAACGTGAAATTTGATAGAGTCACACATTTATTTCTCAATAATTGGTATGACCAATATTAAATTAAAAACAAAAAAATAACGTATATTTCGACTTTATAGTAATTTTTGCTGATTTAAAGATCAATAGTTACTCGATCACTTAAAAAATGGTATGACCAATTTTAAGGATATTTATATGGCAATCAATGCATTTTTTATCAATAATTCAGACTTTAAAATTTTAAAAATAACTGTTTTTAAATGTTTTTTTCAAAAACAGCTTTATTTTATACGACTTTAGTCTATAAAGGCGTTTAAAAATCAAATTTTAACCAAAATTAAAACGTGTTTTTATTGCGGTATTTATCACATGCTTTTCTGATTGGTCTGATCATTTTAAAAATTAAACATTTCGATGCAGCCTATCAATCCGATAAACAATAAAAATCAGTAAAAATTTACTGATTTTGTAGACAAGCATGATTTCAATATTGCAGTAAACTCAACTGAGTTCGATAAAAATGCTTGATAAAATATAATGCTCATCAACATCATCCAAAACTGCCTGAGGCAGGACTCCTTTTTCCAATATTTTTTTGACTTATTTTTATATATTGCTGATTGTGCGCAGGTTTTACGGTGAACAGCAATATCGCTACGCAGGTGGATTGTACTTGCGCACTTCTTTGCTCATGCCGAAACAGATACAAGAGTATGACGAGCCGCAGGCTGATCCAAAAAATGGATAAAGATCTAGCAAGCTCGTCAAGATTATTTTTTTCAATAAGTTATAGATAGAATTAAGTCGAACTCAGGTTAAAAAATATCTTATTCGCCTTAATGATGCTCACAGCTCAATCTCGAATTGGCTTTCTTTTTCATTTGAATGTTTAAAGAACTCAAAATAATGCCCGAACAAATAAAAGCTGCACCTATCAAAATATTGAGTGTGATCGGTTCATGCCAAAGCATATACCCAAAAAACAAGCTTAAAATCGGAATACACATAATTGAGATTGAAGCTACAAAAGTATCCACCTGACTCACAATCCAGTTCCAGAGAGCAAAAGCAAATCCTGTTCCGACCACTGCAATGTAAAACAGCATAGAATCATTCAGTGGATTCATCCATACATGCAAATCAATCGGTTCAAAAATCATTGCCCCAATGAAGATTACAAATCCACCCATCAATAACTGCCAAATCGTCAGTTTCATTTTGTCATAGGTTGCAAAATTCTGTTTGATATAAACTGTGGTCAATGCCCAGAAAAAACCAGACAAGATTAAAAAGGCTTGTCCAATCAAAGAGAGATTGAAATGCAAATCATGTAATTGCGGCCAAAGAATTGCAATCAAGCCCAATGTACCCAAAACCAATCCAAACATTTTTTGTGTATTTAAACGTTCTTTGAGCACATAATGTGCCAGCACACCAATAAAAATCGGCATAGTAAAGACCAAAACTGCTGACAGTCCAGAATCTACAAATTGCATCGCGAAAGTCTGAGTTGCATAAAAACCAATACAAATCATCATGCTTGAAACCATCAGCTTTTTCCATTCTCCTCTTTGAGGAAGAATGGATTTACGCAATAAACGTTGAACCAACATCAAGGTGAGTGCGGCTAAAATCAAGCGTGTAGAAATAAATAGAAATGGAGGGAAAACCTGCAAACTGTGTTTGACCAGTCCCCATAATGATCCCCAAACGAGACACAACAAAACGATTGCAGCCATTACTCTAAGATTCATTTGCTGTACTCATGCAGATGGAAAGTCAGTACAGTTTAAAAAACAAATGACATCATGAATAATGCTATGTTTTAATATATCCATCATTTTTTTTAATGTATCTGAAATTTTGATGTGCCATCAAAATTGCAATAGCTTAAGGAATTACAATGAATATCGACATTGGGGATATTAAATCATTTGTTACGGTTGCTGAAATGAAAAGCATTTCTGCCGCCGCCAATAAACTTAACTATTTACAGTCAAATATGACCGCAAAAATTAAAAAAATTGAAAACCATTACAAACGTCAGTTATTCATTCGCAAACCCAAAGGCGTTGAACTGACTGAATCTGGAATGAATCTCTATCAACAATACAAAAAAATGATCTTCACTTGGGAGGAGACAGAAAATAAAATCTATCAACAAGAAAAATATCTTCGTTTTGGAACCAATACCAGCTTGGGAGGTATGCGTTTTTACCCGTCATTCAGTCAACTTTATGAAACGTATCCCGAGCTTTCAATCACCATGAAAACCGGTGCAACAGGTTATATCGAAGATGAAATTATATCGGGCAATTTAGATATTGGTTATGTACTTGGGCATCCAAAACAGAAAAATATACAGTATATACAGAAAGCTGAAGATCAATTGGTGATTATCGGCAAAAGCGTCATTAACCATGAAAACCTTGAAGATTGTCTCAACCATCAAAATATTCTGTTGGCTTCAGAAGAATGCTGTTATGCCACCACATTAGATCATATTTATACAGACTACAATTTAAGCAAAGGTGAACTCACCCATATTTATGATCATGAAGCATTGGTCAATTTCACTCAATTGGGTATGGGGATCTCAATGATCGCAAAATCACTGATCAAAAAATTTAATATTGAGTACTATCGGGAAACACCGGAACAATATCGAGATATTGGATTTTATTTAATCGCACGAAGTGAACATGTATTTACTCCGATTGAAAAGCAATTTATTGGATTGAATGATCAGCTTTAATAAAATACACCAGTCAGCATGATTTTAGCTTCAAAAACCCAGTCTGACTTGTGTTGGATCAAAAAATCAATTCCCAGATTGCCATTTGGTTTTTCGTACATTCAACAGAATCAAAAGCCCAATACAGGTACCAACAGGGAATCCAATTAACAATAAGCAACCCACTATCGTAGATATCAATTTACCTATTTCGCTCCCCCTTTCTACTTCGATCGCAGCTTTATAATGCATATAGGCCAAAGCAACCAATATACTCAATACAAAGAGCACATCTAAAAATCCAGCAGTTCTAAATCCAGATGTGAGTGCGAAAAAAATGAACAAAAGAAGCAAAACCGCATAAAAGCCAAAAAAAGTATTATGTGTATAGTAAAGTGTTTTATTTAGCTGCATATGAGTATGTTTTTTTAAATTAGTCATTCATTATAGCCATTTATTTAAAATTGCACTTGCTTCATTTGAGTGATCTCAACAATTTAGCCAACAGTACTCACCGTAATTTAAGTAAATGACTTACACGCTATAAATTGTTATTTTTTTTCAATGTTAACATTTAAATCCCATAAAACATTGACCGAAAAAGTGCTACAATACCGCGTTTATAAAATTCTCAATGGTCACCCGTGTATGTGGTGCCTCTTTCGAAATAGTTAGGACGAGCAATGACTGATAATGCAACGATCTTGCAGAATGTACCAGTAGGCAAAAAAGTGGGTATCGCTTTTTCTGGTGGTCTAGATACTTCAGCAGCTTTATTGTGGATGAAGCAAAAAGGTGCAGAACCTTATGCTTATACAGCAAACTTAGGGCAGCCTGATGAAGATGACTACGATGCAATTCCGCGTAAAGCTGAAAACTATGGTGCTGTTAAGGCACGCTTAGTGGACTGCCGCTTACAGCTTGCATTAGAAGGTATTGCTGCGATTCAGTGTGGTGCATTTCATATCAGTACGGGCGGTGTTCCTTACTTCAATACCACACCATTGGGTCGTGCAGTAACAGGTACAATGCTTGTTACGGCGATGAAAGAGGATGACGTAAACATCTGGGGTGATGGCTCAACTTACAAAGGGAACGATATTGAACGTTTCTACCGTTATGGTTTGTTGACCAACCCTGCACTTAAAATCTATAAGCCTTGGTTAGACCAACAGTTTATCGATGAGTTGGGTGGTCGTGCCGAAATGTCACAATTCTTGATCGACAATGGTTTTGATTACAAAATGTCGAAAGAAAAAGCATATTCAACTGATTCAAACATGTTGGGTGCGACACACGAAGCTAAAGATCTTGAATATCTTAATGCCGGTATCAAAATCGTTGATCCAATTATGGGCGTTGCGTTCTGGAAAGATGATGTCAAAATTGAAGCTGAAGAAGTTTCTGTAACTTTCGAAGAAGGCTTCCCTGTTGCATTAAATGGCAAACGTATTGAAGATCCAGTAGAGCTTATTCTTGAAGCAAACCGTATTGGTGGGCGTCATGGTTTAGGTATGTCTGACCAAATCGAAAACCGTATCATTGAAGCGAAATCCCGTGGTATTTATGAAGCTCCGGGGATGGCACTTCTTCATATTGCCTATGAACGCCTTGTTACAGGTATTCACAATGAAGACACCATCGAACAATATCGTATTAACGGCTTACGTTTAGGTCGTTTACTGTACCAAGGCCGTTGGTTCGATTCTCAAGCATTAATGCTTCGTGAAACAGCGCAGCGTTGGGTAGCAAAAGCCATTACAGGCACAGTTACTCTAGAGTTACGCCGTGGTAATGACTACACCATCATGAACACTGAATCTGAAAACCTCACTTATGAAGCTGAGCGTTTGACCATGGAAAAAGGTGATTCAATGTTTAGCCCTGCTGATCGTATTGGTCAATTGACCATGCGTAATCTTGATATTACCGATACACGCGCTAAGCTCGGTATTTATACCAAAACAGGTTTATTGGCTGTGGGTACCGGCTCTGCCGTTCCTCAGTTGAAAGATAAAAACAAATAATTGAGTTTAAAAATAAAAACCGCCACATGGCGGTTTTTATTGGTCAATGCTTTTTGATATGATCTGATTAAGATACAGTTGTAGAATCCTGAGTCGATTGAATGCTATTTTGTTGCGATTTTTGCTGTTGTTTTTGCAATTCAATCCTTTCTGCATGTTCTTGACGAATGCGATCATACTCTCGCTGAGTTTCTGCATCACTTTTTGCAGCTAAAAATGCCATTCCCACTAAAAAAACTGGAAATAATAGTCCCAATGCAGCGAGCAGATAAACTTTAGGAAATTTCTTCGAACGAGTCTGTGACATACATTTAAATCTTTCAGTACATTTAAGTAAACAGAATAATATAACAGAACAAACTTACTCAATATAGCAAAAATCTAAATTTGAAAAATGACCATTCACTTTGTCAAAGGGCTTACTCAGAATGCTGCTTTAACCTCTCTTTTAAGCCAGTGCATCAGAGATCATATTGTAAATCAGCGATCCTTAGCAGACTGATAAGCAGCTTGCGCGATTGCTAGACTCTTCTTCTTTCCTTCCACTGTATCGGGGATTTCATTGCTCGTGCCATTACTTGAATGGCGTTGAAGATGCTGCTGTTGAGAATACCTGTGTGTCTCTGGTTGGGACTTTACTTGTTGTTGTGGGTTTTGAGTAGCCGTGCGTTGAGTCAATTTTTGCTGAAGCTGCTGTTGTTGATTGGGGATTACTGTACCTGCACATGGTCGAGACTGATAAGTCACTGAACCCTTCACCACACACTTGTGTACTTCTTTAGCCAAAACGTGATGAGAAAATCCTAAAGCTAAAACGACCAGCACGATTTTTTTCACAACATACACTCCCTTCAAGTTTTAACAAAATATCAATAAATAATCTAAATTGCTATTTACACAGGAGTTTTTTTAATTTCTGTTTTTCTTATCACAATAAAGGGGGAAATATGACTTTTTTTGCCAAGTTTTTACAGCATTTTGTCATATTTAGAGTGTTGTAAATTTTATGCTATTTCAAATTTCTCAACAGATTACGAACAATCGCACCATGCACCATACCCACAGGAAGCATATAAATTTTACCAAAAAGATTATAGGTCACCACACTGGTCGAGATTTTAAGCTGATTTTTTTGCTCATTGTATGGAAGAATCTGCAATACCACCAAGACACTTAAGTGCTTATCCGTTGATTGTAAAAAAAGCTCCTGATCTGATACCTTAATCACCTCGAAAAAATCTGCTTTACCACCCTGCTCAAGCGGCGCCTGAACGAAAGGATTAAAACCTTGAATCGGCTGTACACCGCCTAAATGTTGACTTAAAAAGTCTCGGATTTTAAACGCAATCTTTAACCATTTTGGTGGTGTGCTGGTCATCAAGCGATAAGCTTGTGATGCTGTGATATTTTTATCAATGCATTGTTGATCTTGATGAATAAAATTAAGCTGATGAACAGGTGCAACCAATACGTATGGATCTATTTCTGTATTCATGGAACTCAACCTTTTTAAATATAATAAGTTAACGTATGAATAAAATCTAAATCTAGTCTACAGCAATTCATACTAAGTACAATCGCAAGCAGCCTAAAGCGGAGTTAAGTCATAGACCAAGGATCAATTATTTGTAGGTCTACAGCTGTCGAAAGACGAATAGACATTATTTCATTCTTATCAAAGTGATATGTATCCTATCTCTCGCATATCATTCAAAACAATCTAAAGTTGAAAATCACTCAAATAATCGCGGAATACTTGTCCAACCTTTAAATCCATTCAACAATCATCAAAGTAGAAATGTTTAGGTTGCTCCTAGCTCTGTTAAAGTGTTTGTCACACTTTAACAGAGAACATCAATCAATAATAAAAGGTCTGCACTTGGCAGACCTCTGATGATCTTGTCTTTAGATTAATTATCCATATTTTCAATAATCGCCTGTCCGAATTCTGAACAACGCAACAAAGTAGCGCCTGGCATTAAACGCTCAAAATCATAAGTAACTGTTTTTGCAGAGATCGCACCTGAAACACCTTTGATAATTAAATCGGCAGCTTCGATCCAGCCCATATCACGCAGCATCATTTCTGCTGAAAGAATAATGGATCCAGGATTTACCTTATCTTGTCCAGCATATTTGGGCGCTGTACCGTGTGTTGCTTCATATACAGAAATTGCACCACCAATATTTGCACCCGGCGCAATACCTATACCGCCTACTTCTGCGGCAAGTGCATCAGATATGTAATCACCATTTAAATTCAAGGTGGCGATCACCGAATATTCAGCAGGGCGCATTAGAATTTGCTGTAAAAAAGCATCAGCAATCACATCTTTAATAATGATGTCTTTGCCTGTTTTAGGGTTTTTAATTTTAACCCAAGGACCACCATCAATCAGCTCACCACCAAAGCGATCCAATGCGAGCTCGTAGCCCCACTCCTTAAAAGCACCTTCAGTGTATTTCATAATATTGCCTTTATGCACTAAAGTAACACTTGGCTTATCATTATCGATTGCAAACTGAATCGCCTTACGGACTAGTCGCTGAGTCCCTTCTTTTGAAACAGGCTTAATTCCGATACCACAATTGTCCTCAAAACGGATTTTAGTGACCCCCATTTCTTCCTTCAGAAATTTAATTACTTTTTTAGCTTCAGGAGAGTCTGCTTTCCATTCGATACCCGCATAGATATCTTCTGAGTTTTCTCGGAAAATCACCATATCTGTTTGTTCAGGATGTTGAACGGGTGACGGGACGCCCTTAAACCAACGCACTGGTCGTACACACACATATAGATCTAATTCTTGACGTAAAGCCACATTTAGAGAACGAATACCGCCACCGACAGGCGTTGTGAGTGGGCCTTTAATTGATACAACAAATTCCCTTAAAGCTTCGAAAGTCTCTTCAGGCATGTAAGTGCCATAAATTTTATTCGCTTTTTCACCACAATAAACTTCCATCCATTCGATCGAACGCTTGCCACTATAAGCTTTTTGAATTGCGGCATCGACCACCGCTTTCATCGCAGGTGTAATGTCGACACCAATACCATCTCCCTCAATGAAAGGAATAATCGGATGGTTTGGTACATTGAGTGACAAGTCTGCATTTACAGTAATTTTGCTACCATCCGCAGGTACTACGATCTTCTGATAACCCATTGTTCAGGATCTCCATTTTCTTATAGTGAGTAAATCCAAAAAAATTGCGCTATGAGCAATATTTGCGACCACTTTTTTAGCAAGATCAGTGTAATCGAATTCGATCATTTTTTGAGATTTATACGAGGAATAACAACATTTCTCAACTTAATAAAACGCATTGTTTCATGATTTAATGCTTTTATAGAATGTATTTTTTATAAAAATCATAGCTTTCTTTTAGTTCTACAAAATCAATAATTTTTTGATTCTTAAAATAAATCAATAAAGTTTATAGAACGCTCCCCCGATTTGAATCTTGATGCATTAAAAAACCAATAAATGACTGTAGTCAGTATTTTTTAAAGAAAACCAGCGCCCCCTGTAAATATTCAAAAATCTAAAATCAAAGTCAGGCGCTCTTTTACTCCTCCTGCTGAATGACAAATAAAATTGAAGAATACAAAGCTGAATCTGTTATAGTAGTCCACAATCAACTGGGCTTTTTGCAACCTAACCCCCCTATTTTTAATCAAATGGGTATTTATTGGGTCTCAAATTAAACTCCCCAAAATTTTATTTATATCTATTAGTGGCTTAAAGTGAAAATTGTCATTCTAAACAAACCCTATGACGTCCTCTCCCAATTTCGTAAAGACGAAGCACATATGACCATATCTGACTTTGTTGACGATCCAAGCTTACGTATAGCCGGTCGTCTTGATATGGACTCAGAAGGTTTAGTTTTTTTAACTGATCATGGTGGTCTGAATCAGTATATTACCAATCCGAGCAATAAAAAGTTTAAAACCTATCTGGTTCAAGTGGATGGTAATATCACAGAAGAAGCACTTGAACAGTTACGTAAAGGTGTTGAGTTAAAAGACGGTATGACCTTGCCCGCTCAAGCTGCTAAAGTAGAACAGCCTGAATGGCTATGGGATCGTGATCCTCCTGTACGCTTCCGCGCCAATATTCCAACTTCATGGGTGGAAATCTCGATCTGTGAAGGTCGTAATCGTCAAGTTCGCCGTATGACTTCAGCTGTCGGTTTTCCAACTTTACGTTTAATTCGCACCAAGATTGGCACAATTGATTTAGTTCAAATGGGTTTAGAACCCGGTGAAACCAAAGAAATCGAACCTTTGCTTTATCCTGATTTTCAAAATGTACCTGCTGAAGAGCCTTATCGTTCACGCTCTTATGTTAAAAAACCAGGAGGTACAGGCGGTAAACCGATGGTACGCAAAAACAAAGATGGTTCTACAAAAAAATCAGGAACCAAACGTATTTGGCAGATGGATGACAGTGAAAAACCACGTCGCAAGACCAATGGAACTACGCGTCCAAACACCAAAGCTCCACGAGGTCGTGGACGTAATGGGCGTTAGACTTTGATGATGATTAAAGCTCACTTTGGTGGGCTTTTTTATTGACTATATTTATTAAATCATCAGCTGCACAAGGTCTTGATTCCTATTGGATTCAGCACAATGACACACCTGGATCATAAAAAAATCGGTGCCTAGACACCGATTTTCAATCATCTTTCACGCGATTGGCGATAAACCAAATGGCTTAGATTTTTTCAAGTACAGCATTCAATGTCGCGCTTGGACGCATGACTGCTTCTACTTTAGCAGTATCTACAGCATAATAACCACCAATGTCAGCAGGTTTACCTTGAACAGCCGCAAGTTCAGCAATGATTTTTTCTTCATTGTCCGCTAATGCTTGTGCAAGAGGTGCAAATTTTGCTTTTAACTCTGCATCTTCATCCTGTTCAGTCAAGGCTTCAGCCCAGAACTTCGCAAGATAGAAATGGCTACCACGGTTATCCAACTCACCTGTACGGCGTGAAGGTGATTTGTCATTGTCGAGTAACTTACCTGTTGCTTGGTCTAAAGTTTTCGCAAGCAATTTTGCACGTGCGTTATCTTCTTTAATGCCCATTTCTTCTAAAGAAACAGCCAATGCCAAGAACTCGCCTAGAGAATCCCAACGTAAATGGTTTTCTTCTACAAGTTGTTGTACATGCTTAGGCGCTGAACCACCCGCACCGGTTTCATACATACCACCGCCCGCCATTAACGGAACGATAGACAACATTTTCGCAGAAGTACCCAATTCCATAATTGGGAACAAGTCTGTGAGATAGTCTCGTAAGATGTTACCTGTTACAGAAATTGTATCCAGACCACGCGCAACACGCTCAAGTGTGTAACGCATCGCACGTACCTGAGACATGATTTGAATATCAAGACCAGTCGTGTCATGCTCTTTCAAGTATTTCTGTACTTTCTTGATCAATTCATTTTCATGAGGACGGTATGGGTCAAGCCAGAAAATTGCCGGCATACCCGAGTTACGCGCACGTGTTACAGCAAGTTTTACCCAGTCACGAATCGGTGCGTCTTTCACCTGACACATACGCCAGATATCGCCTTCCTCAACGTTTTGTGACATCAATACTTCACCTGTTTCCAAGTCAGTGATGTTGGCAACACCAGCTGCAGAAACTTCAAAAGTTTTGTCATGAGAACCATATTCTTCAGCTTTTTGCGCCATCAAACCAACGTTTGGCACAGTACCCATGGTACGTGGGTCAAAATTACCATTCCATTTGCAGAAATTAATCATTTCTTGATAAATACGTGCAAATGTAGATTCAGGCATTACAGCTTTACAGTCGTAAGGTTTGCCATCAGCACCCCACATTTTCCCCCCACCACGGATCATCGCAGGCATAGAAGCATCAACAATGACATCGTTTGGTGAATGGAAGTTAGTAATGCCTTTTGCAGAATCAACCATTGCTAATGCAGGACGGTGTTCTTGGCAGGCATGAAGATCTTCAATGATTTCTTCACGCAATGAAGTTGGCAGAGTTGCGATTTTTTCGTATAAACCAGCCATACCGTTATTGACGTTGATGCCGAGTTCATCAAACAGTTTGCCGTGTTTTTCAAAAGCATCTTTGTAATAAATTTTCACGCAGTGACCGAATACGATCGGATGTGAAACTTTCATCATGGTTGCTTTGACGTGTAAAGAGAACAAAATGCCCGCTTCACGACAATCTTCAAGTTCTTTTTCGTAGAAATCACACAGTGCTTTCTTGCTCATGAACATCGAATCAATCACTTCACCTTCTTGAAGTGCAACTTTTGGCTTAAGAACAATTGTTTCACCAGTTGTTGTAATCAATTCCATTTTCACATTGCGTGCACGGTCAAGTGTCATTGACTTTTCACCGTGATAGAAATCACCTTCATCCATGTGAGACACATGGGTTTGTGACCACTGTTTCCATTCACCCATAGAGTGTGGATGTTTTTTGGCATAGTTTTTAACTGCAGCAGGCGCACGACGGTCTGAGTTACCTTCACGCAGTACTGGGTTTACTGCAGAACCAAGACATTTGCTATAACGAGTCTTGATTACTTTTTCTTCTTCAGTTGTTGGATTTTCAGGGTAATCAGGGATTGCATAACCCTTAGACTGAAGTTCCTTAATGCAAGCTGTTAACTGGGCAACAGAAGCACTGATGTTCGGGAGTTTGATAATATTAGTGTCTGGATCTTGAGTAAGACGACCTAACTGTGCAAGGTTGTCAGATACCTTCTGTTCATCGCTTAAATAGTCCGCGAATTCAGCGAGGACACGTGCAGCTACAGAGATATCAGTTTTGACAATCTCTACGCCAGCTGGCTTAGTAAAGGTCTCAATGATCGGCAGTAGCGAATAAGTCGCCAATAGTGGCGCCTCGTCAGTCAGTGTGTAAATGATTGTTGACTTTCCACCAGCCATATATAGCCCCTTGCTGTTGATTGTGTTTTTGAGAACCGAGCTTATGACTCGACTCCTACGAACCGATTTGCTTAAAATTAACCCTGAGAGTATCAGCCTTCATGGTATGAGAGTCAACGTAAGATCTGTGATAACGACATTTCGAAAAAAAATGGTACATCACAAATAGTACATTAAAGCCAATAATCGCACAAAAATTAAGCATTTTTACTGAAAATCATCAATATTTTGGAAATAAACATAATTTTGTAGCTAGAACGGATCGATTATTTAAGGTAAGTGTACAATAAGAATGCGAGCTTTGAAAAATAGACGAACAGCACTGACATGATTTTCAAGCTAAAGTATTCACTGAATAAATACCAAATAAATTTAATTTTCATGCAGCTTCTTTCCATTTTGGTTAACTTATAGTCACAAAACAACAATACTTTTACCTTAATCTTTGATCTAAAAAATCGTTATTAATAAATAATATGTTTATTTTTTCACCGTGTTTTTAATGAAAGAATAAATCTAATCTCACCAAGTCTTCGTATTTCTCAAAACTAATATTAAAACTCTAGAGGTAATATGTTTATGCTGTTACTCATTGCGATACTTATTCAAATTATCACACTTTGGGCTATTTTCTTTTTTGCGCTGAATCGAAACATGGGGGCTGTCAGCACAATAGTGGTTTCAATCTTGGTGGCATTGATCAGTCCGTGGTCACTGATTATTGGTCTTCCACTTATTCTTATCAGCCTGGTGTTAATCATAGATCCTCTACGTATGCAATTCTTGACAAAGCCTGCCTACAATAAGCTTGCCAATGCGATGCCAAGTATGAGTACCACAGAACGTGAAGCGCTTGATGCAGGCACCAGCTGGTGGGAAAAAGAATTGTTTATGGGGGCACCTGATTGGGAAAAATTCAATGATTACCCTTATCCAACGCTTTCAAATGAAGAACAGTCATTTTTGGACAATGAAGTTGAACAACTGTGTCAATTATTGAATGAGTGGGAAATCCATCAGAATAAAGACTTAAATGAACAAACTTGGCAATTCATCAAAGAAAAAGGCTTTTTTGGGCTGATCATTCCTAAAGAATATGGGGGGCGAGAATTTACTTCATTTGCCCAAAGTCGAATCATGAGCAAGATTGCATCTCGCTCATTGACTGCTGCAGTGACATGTATGGTGCCGAATTCATTGGGTCCTGGCGAACTATTACTCAATTATGGAACTGATGAACAAAAAAATCGTTATCTTCCCGGCTTAGCCAAAGGTGAAGAAATTCCATGCTTTGGTCTGACCAGCCCAGAAGCAGGTTCTGATGCTGGCGCAATTCCAGACACTGGTGTTGTATGTTATGGCGAGTTTGAAGGACAACAGACGCTGGGTTTAAAGATGAATTTCTCCAAGCGTTGGATTACCTTAGCGCCAGTGGCCACTGTGGTCGGTTTGGCTTTTAAACTTTATGACCCTGATGGTCTGCTGGGAAATAAAGATAAAACTGAATATGGTATCACCTGTGCACTGATCCCTGCCTCTCATGAAGGGGTCAAGGTTGGACCCCGACACCATCCGGGTGGCTCACCATTTATGAATGGTACTGTTGAAGGACGAGATGTCTTTATACCCATCGACTGGATTATTGGCGGCGCTGAAAATGCGGGGAAAGGCTGGCGTATGTTGATGGAGTGTCTTGCCGTAGGGCGTGGGATTTCATTGCCTGCCCTCTCCACAGCAGCCAGTGAAATGACCTATTTATCTGTAGGTGCATTTGCAAAAATTCGTCAACAATTCAAACTTTCTGTAGGTCAATTTGAAGGCGTTCAAGAAGTCAGTAGTGAAATCGTCAGTGGAACTTATAAACTCGAAGCTTTCCGTTATTTAGTCACCTGCGGGCTCAATCAAGGCGGTAAGCCTGCTGTGATGACAGCAATGGCAAAATACTACGCAACGGAGACCATGCGCAAACTGGTCAACCATGGTATGGACATTACTGGCGGTCGAGGTATTCAACAAGGTCCGCGTAACTTCCTTGCCAACATGTACCAAGCCATTCCAATTTCGATTACGGTCGAAGGTGCAAATATTTTAAGTCGCTCCCTGATGATCTTTGGTCAAGGCTCAATGCGCTGTCATCCGTATTTATTTGAAGAACTCCAGCTTTTACAGGCTGAGGATAAAAGCAGTGCACTGGAAACCTTTAATACCATGCTCTACCAGCATTTAGGTTATACCTTGAATCGGGCTGCACGGGCCTTTACCTATGGTTGGTTTGGTTCAAGCCATCATCGACCAGATTCCTCAGATGACTTTACTCAAGCTTATTATAAAATCATCAATCGCTTGAGTGCAGACTTTGCACTGACCGCGGATATGTGCTTAGGGCTTCTAGCTGGAGACATTAAACGTAAAGAAATGCTTTCAGGACGATTAGCCGATATTCATGCAAATATGTTTATCGCAACGGCGATTCTTAAATTTTATGAGCATGGTCAACGGACTGAAGCGGAACAATTGCATGCCAAACTGGCTTTAGATGAAACGCTTTATCAGGCTCAAGAAGCATTTTTCGGCTTATTTGATAATTTCCCGATCCCAGTCGCCTCGGGTCTGGTAAAGTTTGTATGCTTTCCATTCGGTAGACCGATCAAAAAGCCAAGTGACCGTCAAAAAACTGAAGCAGCTGAACTGATCATGCAGAATAATCCATTCCGTGATTATTTAAAAACCCAGGTCTATTATTCAGTCGATCCAGAGGATGCTTTCGGTCGTATGGAAGCCACCTTTAATTTACTGGCGACAGTAGAAAATGATTGGAATCGCTTTAAAAAAGCTGAATCTAAAGGTGAATATCAAGGTCTTACATTTGAGGAACGTTTGGCAGATGCCGTTAGACGTGGGGCAATTCAGCAAGATCTTGCAGAAAAATTAGCACAGTACAATGCATTGCGCTACGACAGTATGCTCACTGATATTTTTGATGAAAAACTGGAGCAAGTACTGGAATTAGACAATCCACATCTTCGTCAAGCATAGAAGTATTTGAGAGTTTACCATTTTCAATGCTATAAACTTTCCTAAAAAGCAGTGAATCATTTTTCACTGCTTTTTGTTAGACCTTTACCAATAGGCTCATTAAACTATTGTCAGTACAGTGTTAAAAATAGAACAGTTCAGGGAAACAATGATGTCTAAACAAGATTATGAGAATGGCTTAAAAGTACGCAAAGAAGTCATGGGGGAAAGTTTTGTCAAACGTGCTCAAGACAATACAGTGCCATTTACTGAACCATTGCAGGAATGGATTAATGAGCATGCATGGGGTTCAACCTGGCAACGTGAAGGTGTATTGCCGCGTAAATATCGTTCTTTGGTCACCATTGCATTTTTAGTTGCGCAAAAAAGCCCAACTGAACTCAAAGGGCATATTCGTGGCGCTTTAAACAATGGCGCCAGCATCGAAGAAATACAGGAAGTACTTTTACATAGCTTACCCTATTGTGGTGCACCGACTACACAAGAAGCTTTCCGGGCTGCGCTTGAAGTCATCAGTGAATATCAAAGTCAGCATTCTTGACTGCACGCCCTTTTGTTCAATCGCAGATATTCAAGTCCTATCTGCGATTGAATCATCAGTTCCAAAACACATTGAAAGTATAAAAAAATTCATCGACTTCAAAACGAATGTGATAGCCCAATTGCGTCAATTCCGAAGAGAGTGCTCGAATATCTTCTAAGGCTAAGTGCTTAGGTAAAACTGTAAATACTGCGGTATTGCCCTGTCTGGCATTCTCTTCAATCATTTGGGCAAGACGAATCTTGTACAATTCGATATTTAGATTTGAATGCGATGCCAACTTTTTTGCATCATCTGCATGAATGAACATTTTTATTTCCATATTTTTTATTGGGATTGATACAAGATATAAATAAAACCAAAAATACGCTGTTTGGTTTGTGTTAGATCAGGTTTCTCTAAAATCAAACAAAGGCGAAGCTTGCCAGATTCACAAGTTTACATGTCTTCTCATACCATCCGACTGGTTTCCATACCGCCAGTTCATAAAACTCAAAATAAATCCAATGCCTTATTTGAATGAAATTTAACTTTTATGTTTAAAAAGTAAATGATAATTGTTATTATTTACCTCATTTTTAACCTTTAACAATTTGATTGCCTATGAATAGCCAGACTGAACTCGATGCGATTAGTGCGTCAGTTTCAACTCCGACTGTCTCTGCACGAGCTAAATCCACACCCTCCCTTTTCAATTATCGTGTCATGATTTTTTATCGTTTTGCTTTGGCGATTTTAGGAGGCTATTTACTCGCATCCCTTTCCGCCATGGTAATCGGAAAGTATTTTGCAGATTACCGAGCTTCTGCGGCTATGGCGGCAACACTACTTGCTTTCTGTATTCATTGCGCTGCATTTATTTGGGTATTTATGGTCAACAAAACCTTGAAAGCGAGCTTAGGGATCGTTGTTCCATGCATCATTTTATTGGTCATTTTTAAAATGATGGGGAACTAACATGCGTGTCGATGCAAAGGTTGAAGGTCCACGCCAATCCATGTCATGGCTACATACATGGGCAAGTTTGATTCTTGGTTGGTTGCTCTATGCGATTTTTTTAACAGGAACATTGAGCTTTTTCCAGTCAGAAATCTCTGTATGGATGAAACCCGAGACTCACCAATCTGTTCCTAATCCATCGCAGTTACAACAGACCCAAGTTGCCTTAAATTATTTACAGCACAATTATCCTGATGCAGGCAGTTGGACCATTCAACTGCCAAACTCTAGACAAACCACCACTGAATTAAACATCCGTAAACAAGGTGAAGACCTCCAAGCGCGTCGAGGCGGTCAACGTATCACCATTGACAGCGCTACAGGGCAGGTGATTGAAGCACGAGACACACGCGGTGGTGGTTTTATCTATCGCTTCCACTTCGAACTCTATGGTATTGATCGTATCTGGGCGCGTTGGTTGGTGGGTTTAGCCACAATGCTGATGTTTGTTGCAATCATCAGCGGTATCATTACACATAAAAAAATCTTTAAAGATTTCTTTACCTTCCGTTCGGGTAAAGGGCAACGATCTTGGTTGGATGCACATAATGCCACAGCTGTTTTTGCACTTCCTTTTCATATCATGATCACATTGAGTGGTCTGTTACTTCTGATGTTTATGTTCATGCCTTGGGGAATCAACCAAGTCTATGACGATCGACAAGAATTTTTTCAGGAAATGCGTGGCGGTGTTCAACAGAATAATGCACGCAACCGAGGTGTAGAAAATCGTATTGACGTCGCAAACAAAGCTCAAAATGGGCAAGTTCAACCAACTGGAGGAAATGCACAAGGTTCACGTGGCGAAAGAGATGCTCAACATCAACCGGAAACTGGGCATCCTGCCCCACTCACTGATTTAGCTCCGATGATTGCAAAAGCACAAACACAGTGGAAAGATAATCCAATAGCATCTATTCAAATCATTGCACCCAATACTTCCAATGCAAGCATTGAACTTCGTGCAGTCTATGCAAAAAGCGTGATACAGCGTGGTGTATATCCTGTTTTAAAGTTTGATGGCGTTACGGGTAAAGATATCTCTGATGATCTACAAGCCAGAAATACCTCTGTTCCCATGGGCATATACAATGTTGTAACTGTCTTACATGAAGCACGCGGACTAGATTTAACTTTCCGTTGGTTATTGTTCTTTTCAGGTGTTCTTGGCACTTTAATGGTTGCTACGGGCTTGATCTTGTGGTGTGTAAAACGGGCACCGCAACAGCAAAAACAAGGTTATAAATCTTTTGGCTATCGCTTTGTGGAAGTGATGAATATTGCTGCTGTAATTGGATTACCGATTGCTTGTGCTGCTTATTTCTATGCCAATCGTTTCATCCCATTTGAAGTAGAAACACGCCTGAACTGGGAAATTCGCGCATTCTTTATGGCATGGCTCGCAAGCTTAATTTATGCAGTCATCCGACCACACCGTCAGGCTTGGCTAGAACTTTTAATGTTGGCAACTGTTGCCTATGCCCTGTTACCGTTCATCAATTTTATGACAGGCGGTCAAGCACTGTGGAACAGTATTGCCAATGGTCAATGGATGATTGCCTCTTTTGATTTCATGACATGGGCGATCGCAATTTTGTTTTTCTTTTCATTTTATAAAGTGAAAAAACACAAAGGGCTTCCTGTCAAAAAAGCTAAAAATGCAGCAGCAACCAAGGAGCTCACGGTATGATTTTCTTCTTGTTGATCTGGTCTATCTCCAGTTTGGCGATGATTGGACTCGCCAGCTCCATGTCAAAGCATCAAAAACAAATATATGGTCATGAATTGGCAGAAAATCCTACGCTGTTTGCGACACTGTCAGGTTGGGGCTTATTGTCCATTTCCTTAATTATCTGTTTAATGTCAGGAAAGCCAAGTAGTATGCTGAGCCTATGGGTAGGCATACTCACCTTTTCAGCATTATTTGTAGGATCGCTATTGAGCTATTGCAGCGCTCAAATAAAAACTGCGGCAATCATCTGCTTTATTGTAAGTTGTATTGCAGGCATCGCCCTCCTCGTCTAAATTGTTTAATCAAAATCAGTTATACTATCAAGCCAATCCTTAGATTGGCTTTTTTGTTTAAACCTTTTTGTGCTTATACTGGTATTTTTATGTCTAACCCACTTTCAATCCCTTCAGAATTGTTAAATCGTGCTGCGATGGGAAATCCTGCTGCACAATTTGAACTTGCTGAAATTTATATGCAAAGTGAGGATGAAGATAACAATCAACTCGCTGAAGAATGGGCACTGAAAGCAGCACAATTAGGTCATGTCGAAGCCATGTACTGGTTGGGTGAAGGCTATGCTTATTATGCAAAAGAGATTTTGGAAGAAGATCCTGAGGAGTCCAAAACCTACTTCGAACACGCACATCGCTGGTTAGAACAAGCAGTCAAGCATCAACACCCTGCTGCACTGTTAGAATTATCGAATTTTTATCGTCGTGGTGATGTGGTTGAAAAAGACCTGCTTAAATCTGTTGAACTGCTAGAGCAAGCAGCGAAATTAGGCGAAATTCAAGCCATGCGTGATTTAGTCTGTGTCTATGAACACGGTTTAGGTGTTGAAATTGATGATGAAAAAGCAGACTTTTGGGCAGAAAAAGCCAAGCTTGCTGAAGATACTGAAAAATAAAACAGTGCATCAAGTCTAAACTGAATGGACTTGATGCTGAAATTCTCTGGGTACTCAAATACACAAAAACATCTAATCACGTTGAGGCATAAAGCATTTTTCAAATATTTCGGACTGATTTTGGATTTCATCCCTTTTCAAAAAATGAAACCAGTTCACTCTTGTATTGTTCGATCATTGATTTACAAATCTGAATTGATTTTGCCTCAGTGAACACAATTTAACTTAATGCACTCATTTTTCGTTTTCAATAATAGAAATACAAACCTTGATTCATACTTCTATCATCTCGTCTTGGCATTTCGCCTTGAAAAGTTTAAATACGGTCCAAAACAGGCTGTTGATAATTAAATTTCATCTGCTCTTCAATAGCCAAGGCTATATTGAATACTTTTTGTTCCTGAAAAGCTGGACCTATGATTTGTAATCCAACCGGTTGTCCATCAACCAAGCCGCAGGGAATGCTTAAAGCGGGTAAACCTGTTAAATTACTCGGACCGGTAAAGCGAATAATATGATTCAATAAATCAACATTTTCACCATTAAGTTTTGCAACTGAACTGTCTATATCCGGTGGTAAAATAGGTAATGTCGGTGCAATCAAAACATCAACTTCTTTGAAGACTTGAGCAAATTGTTGTTTTAGCTCCCTTCTCAATTGTTGGGCTTGTAAATATTCAACTGCCGTTGGCAACTCACCCAATTCAAATAATAGACGAATGTCATCGCCAAAATCATTTGGGCGCTGCTGTAAATCATCATGGTGAATTGTAGAAGCTTCGGACAGGCTCGTCACCAACTCTACATATTCAGCATTTTGCAGTGCCGGGATTGCAACCTGCTTAATGATCGCACCACGTTGCTCAAGCTGAGCAATTTGTTCACGAACTAATTTTTCAATCGGCGCATCAACTTGATGAAAGAAATAGTCTTCATTGATACCAATTACTTTGCCTTTGACATCACTATTGAGCAAGGCAAGATAATCTGGAATTTCAACACGTTTAGAGGTCGGATCACGTTCATCAAATCCTGCTATTACTTTTAACATAGCCGCAGCGTCAGCGACAGTTTTTGCCATTGGTCCAATATGGTCTAAGGTCCATGCTAATGGAAAACAACCATATTTTGCGACTAAACCATGAGTGGGCTTTAATCCAACTAAACCACATGCTGAAGATGGGATACGAATTGAACCTGCCGTATCTGTTCCCAATGTAATGGTAGACATTCCAGAAGCAACCGCTGCACCAGAACCACCACTTGATCCTCCAGGAATCTTATCAAGATTCCATGGATTTCGGCATGCACCAAAGTGTGGACTGTTATTTGTAATGCCCCATGCATACTCGTGCATATTTAACTTACCGATAATGATTGCACCAGCGTCCTTGAGTTTGGAAATCACAGTTGCATCATCATTAGAAATAAATTGGGCATGAATTTTAGAAGCCATGGTAGTCACTTCACCACCAATATAAATATTGTCCTTGATACCCATTGGGATACCATGGAATATACCCTTATATTTTCCTTGTGCAATTTCTGCGTCTGCTTGAGCAGCCTCTGCCAAAGCTTTATCTGCACGAAAAGAAATATATGCATTGATTTCCGTATTGTAATCTTGAGCATGCTGTAATACGAGTTGCGTTAAATCTACTGAACTGATACGACGATCTTCAATACCTTTAGCCAATTCAATAACAGAAAGGCTCAATACCTCTTTATTTAACATGATCGCCTCCTGCTGTATTGATGATGCAGATATCATCGTCGTTTTTAATTTGGGTCCGTACCGTTTTTTTTAGCGCTTTGATTCCTTTCCATCTTTGTTCTAATTCTGCTTGAGTTTTTGGATTAACCGGTATATCAAGTTGTTCCAATATTTTTGTTGCACTAATATCCATTATTATCACCGTCCTTTTTGAAAATTATATTTTCAGATTAACTATCCGATTACCAGAAAACTTGGGTTTCAACAAAATAATAATTCTTTAATTACATCCATAAAGATTATTTAACAGGCAATCAGCTCCAATTTAATTGGATATAAAAATTATAATATTAGACCTAGGTTGAATTGACACAGAAAACCATTTTTAAGAAATGCATCACTTAACAGCATAAAAACAATAATAAAAATAATCTCTTATAAACAATACAGTTTCACTTACAAGCAATACGCTTAAATTTAAACCTGCATTAACTCCTGTTAATTTTTTATGACAAAAATTAACTGCCTAAAAATCACAAAGGTATAATTATTAAAAATATATTCTTAAAATTTAAAAAAAATATACGTGTAGCTTAAAACTCTATTTAGATTAGCGATCCGAATATTCAGTATGTTAGATATTCATAATCATCTGAAAAAAACATCTGATTTCGCTCATCCTCTCCTTATATCTACTGGCTTTAATTATTAATTTTATTTCTCTTTATCGCAGTATTAAATTTCATCTAAACACTTAAATTCAATGTTTTGATATTGACTCGTGTAAATCGCGCTATCAAAAATAATATGGCTCGAAATATCATGGATGATCTGTTCTTGGAACAGAACTTCTTTTTCCAGTATGGCATTCCAATATTCTGGCTGATCTGAAAAGTTTTGATAGTAGTCCAACACTTCAATCACTGCACTGAACAATGCCACCAATGCTTGAGATTTAGATTGTTTTGCAACCATCATTGCAAAAGCATCTAAGCAAATCACCTCTATTTCATCAAGTGTTTCATAATCATCAGTATATTCATCTATGACCGCATTGCTGCGCTGAATCTTCTGTTGATAGTCAATCAAAAGCTCGTGATCGATATCGTCAAACAACTGGGATTTATTGATCGTAATTTTATAGTTTTTTTCAATATAAAAATAAAATAGAGGTAATTTCTCATAAAAACTGAAAATCGCTTTGACCAGACTCTTGCGTTGTTCAATTGAGGCTTGTTCAATTGATTGCTTAAGTGCAAAGGTATGTAAATCAATGATTTTAACGATATCTATCATTTTCAGTCCCAATACTGACTTTTTAAAACCATAAAACCAATCCAAAGAAAAAGCAAAGTCATCACACCTACAGTAAATATCACACTGATTAACAGATATCTCAGCCAAGCGGGTCGACGATTGAGCGCTTGACTAAAACCAGACAGATGCCTTTTTAATTGTCCTACTGCATACATCGAACCTGCAATAGTCACTGCAAAAACAAAAATATATTGAACAATAAAAATTATTTTAGCGAGCCAAGATCCTCGTAAATCAAACCAATGCTGAGAATAAAATAAAAAAGCATCATGGGGTTGTGCCGGATTGATCCAAACTTCAAATTCATGATTTTGCACTGACATTTCAAACTTCTGCTGCGAATATTGCATCAAAGTATCAGATTGATCCGTGAACCACAGATAATACTGTCGAGCAATATCCGGTTGTTCAACCGTATAGATCTGGTGTCGATAATCATACTCATAGATCACATTCATATAGGCAAAACTGGTACTGCGCCCGATTCGATACCGTTCAGCTGAATGATCAATGAGCTTGACATGTTGTGCTTTTTCCCATGTCGGATGCCAGAGCTTAAATTCTTCAAATTGTATACGTGGCGAAGCGGTATAAATACACTGCAAAATCAAATAACCACAGATCAATACCAAACCATGCAGATAACCATGTTGGGAAAATGAATATTGTCGTCCTAGAAATACATAGAAAATAATATAGAGGAAAAATACATAGAGAAAAATGTGAATATTCTCATCCGCAATAAAATAGAAAAATATGCCAAAAATCACAAATACAGCTACAAATAGAGCGCCTAAATATTGTTTGATTTGATGTGAATGCATTATTTGCCTTGATTATGATCTTGATCGCTTTATTGATGCTGAACTATTTTTCATACAGATTTTGCCCAAAAACTAATTCTATCTTTTAGTTGAATATTAACCAACTACATTTGAACTCTAATAAAATCTAGGTACAATAGTCGCCAGTCGAGGGATGCTGCGACTTTTTCACAGGCACATAAATGTGAAATCGCTAGGCTCGACGATTCGGTCAGACATGCGTACTGATCAACAACGGCATCCGCGAACTGAATGATCAATATTTGTTATTTATAAAGGAGATCGTGATGAACGCGGTTAATGCTTCATTTACAGATTATAAAGTTGCTGATATTTCACTTGCCGATTACGGTCGTAAAGAAATCAAACTGGCTGAAGCAGAAATGCCAGCATTGATGGGTTTACGTAAGCGTTATTCAGCAGCAAAACCACTTGCTGGTGCAAAAATTCTTGGTTGTATCCATATGACCATCCAAACCGCTGTTTTAATTGAAACATTGGTTGAACTTGGCGCAGAAGTGCGTTGGACATCATGCAACATTTTCTCTACCCAAGATCATGCTGCAGCGGCTATTGCAGCTTCTGGCATTCCAGTATTTGCTTGGAAAGGTGAAACTGAAGAAGAATACATGTGGTGTCTTGAACAGCAGATTAATGTAAATGGCAAACCTTGGGATGCCAACATGATTTTAGATGATGGCGGTGACTTAACTGCTGTTGTTCATGAAAAATATCCTGAACTCATCGCTAAAATTCATGGTATCACTGAAGAAACAACAACAGGTGTACAGCGCCTGCATGAAATGTTCCGTGACGGAACATTAAAAGTTCCAGCAATCAATGTCAATGACTCTATTACCAAGTCGAAGAATGACAACAAATATGGCTGCCGTCACTCGCTGAATGATGCGATTAAACGTGGTACAGATATGCTGTTATCTGGACGTCGTGCACTTGTCATTGGTTATGGTGATGTAGGTAAAGGTTCAGCTCAATCACTTCGTCAGGAAGGCATGATCGTTCGTGTTACCGAGATTGATCCGATCTGTGCAATGCAGGCGTGTATGGATGGCTATGAAGTTGTTTCTCCATATAAAAACGGCATTCAAACAGGCAAGAAAGAAGATATTAACTTAGATCTTCTTCAAAATACGGATCTGATTGTAACCACAACAGGTAACTATCACGTATGTGACTCAGCGATGCTTGACACATTAAAAGCGGGTTCTGTTGTGTGTAACATCGGTCACTTCGATACCGAAATTGATACCAACTATTTACGTGGCTACAAATGGGTTGAAGTTAAACCTCAAGTACATCAGGTCTATCGCACAGAAAATGAAAATGATTATTTAATTCTTCTTTCTGAAGGTCGTTTGGTCAACTTAGGCAATGCTACAGGTCACCCATCACGTGTGATGGACGGTTCATTCGCCAACCAAGTATTAGGTCAAATGCACTTATTTGCTGAAAAGTTTGCTGACCTTCCAGAAGATCAAAAAGCTGCAAAAATCCGTGTCGAATTAATTCCTAAAAAACTTGATGAGGAAGTTGCTGCTGCAATGGTTGCAGGTTTCGGTGGTGTATTGACACAATTGACTCAAGAACAAGCAGACTACTTAGGTGTGCAAGTTGAAGGTCCGTTTAAATCTGAAGCTTATAAATACTAAGTTTTCATCCGCTCCCCCTTACTTTTAAAGTTTATGTATTGAAAGTAGACATCCTCTCCTCTGCGAGAGGATGGGGTAAAAGTGAAAACACATTAAAAAGCATTTATAAAAAAGGATTTAATCATGAGCAAACGTATTCCCATCTCGTTTGAGTTTTTCCCAACCAAAACCGATGCAGGTGCGGAAAAACTTAAAGTCGTTCATCAAGAACTGCAACAATTCAATCCAGAGTTTTTTTCGATTACTTATGGTGCTGGTGGTTCAACCCGCGAACGAACCTTAGCCGCAATTTCTGACTTCAACGGTAAAGGTACTCCTGTTGCCCCACATCTTTCATGTATTGGAGATGATAAGGCGCGCATTGCTGAATTATTAGATATTTATAAAGCACAAGGGATTGATCGTATCGTTGCATTACGCGGTGATTTACCTTCAGGTCAAGTCGGGCTAGGTGAACTCCCTTATGCGATGGATTTGGTTCGTTTTATTCGTGAACATACAGGCGACCACTTTAAAATTGAAGTCGCAGCATACCCCGAGATGCATCCTCAAGCAGAAAGCTATGATGCAGATATTCAACACTTTGTTGAAAAAGTAAATGCAGGGGCAAATGCAGCGATTACTCAATTTTTCTTTAATCCCGATGCCTATTTCTATTTTGTGGACCGCATCCAGAAAGCAGGGATTGATATTCCAGTCGCACCAGGCATCATGCCAATTACCAATGCCAGTAATTTGATTCGTTTTGCTGACGGTACAGGTGCTGAAATCCCACGCTGGATTCGTAAACAACTGGCTACTTATGGTGACGACTCTGCCAGTATTAAAGCTTTTGGTCATGAGGTTGTGATTAAGCTGTGTGAACGCCTCATCGCAGGCGGTGCCCCTAGTCTGCACTTTTATACAATGAACCACACTGAACCAAACCGCCAACTTGTTCTTGATCTTGGCTTAGCTTAAACCAAAAAATTGATTTCCCGACTTGTGAGTGAAACTGAATGCCTCGCTTTTATATTGAAACGGATTTGGCTGTCAATACGACAGTTGAACTGACTGAAACCGTATTTCATCATTGGGTCAAGGTATTGCGCGCACAAGTTGGTGAACATGCCATCTTGTTCAACGGACAAGGGGGTGAATATGAAGTGCGCCTAACAGAGGTGACTAAAAAGTCTGCATCTGTTTGGATAGAATCATTTCATCCAGATAATCGTACTCCGGCTTTTACAACATTGCTTGGGCAAGTCATGAGTAAAGGCGATCGTATGGATTATGCCATTCAGAAAGCAGTTGAGCTTGGTGTGACCGAAATTCAGTTACTGACTTCTGAACGTTGTGAAATGCGTTTAAAATATGATCGCGACCAGAAAAAACTTGATCATTGGCAAGGTATTGCGATTGCTGCCTGCGAACAGTGTGGGATGAATATTGTTCCTAGAGTTCTTGCTCCCCTCAGCTTACAGAGCTGGCTGGAAAGTCAGTTACCCGAGACTCGATTTGTTCTCGCTCCTGAAAAAGAGCAAAGCGACGTTCTTGCAAATGCCTCACTCAATCTTGCCCTGTTGATTGGTCCTGAAGGTGGGCTGAGTGAAGCTGAAATCATAACAGCCAACCAATTCGGTTTTAAAAATTGGTGTATTGGTGAACGAGTACTGAGAACCGAGACAGCCCCCGTGGTTGCCTTGTCTATTTTGAATTATTATTTCCCATTAAAGTGACTCAGTTCACACAAAGCAATTGCAAATTTGGTGATTTCACAGTATTTTAATAGCAAAGAGACTATTAATTAACAAATTTTCAATAGTTGCTCCCTTAAACCTACGCATTCTAAAAATAGCAGAGGTGCAACAGCGAATGAATGATGTTCAGGAAGAGCTTCTTTCATATGATGTGAATTCATCGAACATCAGAAAGACTGTTAAAAATATCCGAATATTTTTTATTTGGGTATTTTTTACGTGCATATGTGATGCCTTTATTTATCTTTATTTGTTTAAGACACATACCGATTTATTGACATCTTGGTTTGCTGTCACTGTTGTCTTTATACTGTTTATCTGTATTTTTTTAACCTGTATGCTTTATCAAAAGAACAAACAATCTTTTAAGCATATACATGTTTTTTTTCAATTTTTCAGTTTAATTCTAGGTACTCTATTTGGTATTGGCATCTATATTGTCAATTTAGAATTGACCAGATTACCCGATACACTCAATCCATTTTACTCTTTTCTTTTATCCAGTTTTTTGCTGAGCTTTTCTTATGTAATGGCAATGAACTTTCTGAATCAGAGATTTAGTTATTTTACAGCCTTGTTTGTTCCCTCTTCGATTCCAGTTTTCAGCATTCCCTTACTGTTTCCACAAAATACCAATGAAGTATATAGCACAGTATTTATTGTGTGGTTTGCCTTGTTATTTTTTAGTGCCTATATCTCACATAAGATTTACTTAAATTCAGAAATTCTAAACCTAAAGAATCGAATTTTGATTAGACAATCGCAACAACAACTTGAAGAATCAAAAGGATTACAGCTTCAACTCAAAAATGAAATTTCCAAAACTCAAACCATGAAAAATGAGTTGCAACTGCATAATCATTTATTAGAACAGAAAGTAAAAGAACGAACCTATGATTTTAAGCAGATGAATGATCGCCTTGAAAATCATCAAGCCAATCTTACCTTTGCACATGAAACAGCAGGCATCCATTCATGGGTCTGGAACATAGAGAAGCGTACATTCGAAATAGCCGATTCAAAAAGCGATGCTGAATTCAGACAATTAAATCTTAAACAAAACAATGTCGATGATTTCATTCATCCTGAAGATATTGAAAATTATAAGACCTTGCTCAAACAGCACCTCAAAGGAAAGACTGAACGTTTTGAAGCAATCTATCGTGTAAAGCGTGACAATCAATGGTGCTGGATTCAGGATATTGGTAAGGTCGTTTCAAAAAACTTTAACAATAAACCATTAAGAATGGTGGGTATTCAACGAAATATTCAAAAAGAAAAAACAGACCAAGAAAAACTGAAACTGGCCGCGAATGTTTTAGAGCAAGTGGCTGAAGGTGTATTTATTTTAGACAATAATTTGTGCTATTTAGAAGTAAATCCCTATTTCGAACAACTTCTGGCTTATAAAGAAAATGATTTGATCGGCCGCCATCTCTTTGATATCACCATCAACAACAATGCACGTACTGAAAAAATGTATACGGTGATTACCCAAAGCTTAGTCCAACATGGCGAATTTGAATCAGAATTGCAAATTGATTTTACGTCTGGGAAAAAGCTGGTTCTTTGGGTACACATCAATGCTATTTATGATGAAAAAAATAAAATTTCAAACTATGTGGGTATTATTACTGACTTGACGGATCGTAAAAAACAGGAACAAAGACTCTCCTATCTGGAACATTACGATATTCTCACCGATCTGCCCAACCGCTTTTATTTCAAACAACGCTTGCATCATTATTTAACCCATTATTCAAGTACATTTAAAAACTTTGCGGTTTTACGGATTAACATTGACCGTTTTAAACTGTTCAATGAGTTCATGAGCCATAAAGAAGGTGATGAATTACTCAAACGAGTGGCGCATCGTTTAAGATTATGCTGTAGCAGCGCATCCCTTATTGCCTACTTAAACAATGATGATTTTGCTGTGATATACAATTTAAACAGCAATATCAATATTCATCAGCACGCACAAAACATCTTAGATGCATTTAAACAGCCATTTGATATCAATGCACAGGAACAAACCATCACGCTTTCAATTGGGATTGCGCTGTATCCTGAACATGGTTTGCAATTGGATAGTTTAAATGGTCATGCCGAATCTGCTTTACGAGAAGCCAAACGTTTAGGCGGCAATACAGTCTATTTCTATTCCGATAAGAAAACACCTTTACTTAATCAAGGTATAAATTTAGAAAGTGAACTCAGAAAAGCAATTAAACATAAAGAGTTAACCGTCCACTACCAGCCTAAAATCTGTGTCAAAACTCAACGTATCTATGGTTTTGAAGCTTTAGTGCGCTGGCAGCATCCTACACTGGGCTATATTTTGCCGGACATTTTCATTCCACTCGCAGAAGAAACCAGTCTAATTTCCGATATCGGATTGATCGTGCTGCATGAAACCTGTAAACAGATTCAGTATTGGCAATCTCTAGGCTTTGACCATTTTCGAGTATCCATCAATATTGTTGCTCAACAAATCTATCGTGGTCAGTTGATTGAAGACATTGACTATGCGCTTAAAAAATACAATATTTCCGGTGATATGCTTGAACTTGAACTCACCGAATCTTCTTTATTTGAAAAGTCTGACCAAGTCAATTTGCTTTTAAAACAACTCAAAGACCGTCATATTTCAATTTCTTTAGATGATTTCGGTACAGGCTATTCTTCGCTTGCTTATCTCACCAGTTATCCCTTTGATATTTTAAAAATTGACAAAGCATTTATTTCAAAAATTGGTCAAGAAAAAGATGAAGCGATTGTCAATGCAATTATTGCCATGGGAAATGCCATAGGTATTACGCTGGTCGCCGAGGGTGTTGAAACCAAAGAACAAGCTTTATTTTTAGAAAAACACGGATGCTATATTTTACAAGGATTCTATTTTTCAAAAGCACTTTCTTCAGCAGACAGTACAAAATATTTAGAACAGCACAAGCTTATTACGATTTGTTAATTCTTTTAGACTTCAAATCTATAAGTTTGTTGGAAATAACTACTTTTTGACTGTCGGTATTGTTCAACAAATGTTATATTCGATCAAATTTAGTCAAACCACCAGCCTCGCTGGAACATGTAATAATCGAGATTCAGATGGATGATCAATCTTTAAAACAGCAAGCCCTTTACTATCACGAATTTCCAACACCAGGAAAAATCAGCGTTACGCCAAGCAAGCAATTGGTCAATCAACATGACCTAGCCCTTGCCTACTCTCCTGGCGTCGCAGCACCTTGTTTAGAAATTGAAAAAGACCCTTCTAAAGCAGCGCTTTATACTGCGCGTGGTAATTTGGTCGCAGTGGTCAGTAATGGTACAGCCGTTTTAGGACTGGGTAATATTGGTCCATTGGCATCTAAGCCAGTCATGGAAGGTAAAGGCGTACTCTTTAAAAAATTTGCGGGTGTCGACGTTTTCGACATCGAAATTGCTGAAAATGATCCGGATAAAATTGTTGACATCGTAGCAGCACTAGAACCTACGTTTGGCGGGATCAACCTCGAAGATATTAAAGCGCCTGAATGTTTCTATATTGAACAAAAGCTTCGTGAACGCATGAAAATTCCTGTGTTTCATGATGACCAACACGGTACTTCGATCATCGTTGGCTCTGCGCTTCTCAATGCCTTGCAATTAAACGGCAAGAAAATTGATGAGATCAAAATTGTCGCTTCTGGCGCAGGCGCTGCCGCACTTTCTTGTTTAGATTTACTTTGCGCAATTGGTGCGAAAAAAGAAAACATCATTGTAGCCGATTCGCGTGGTCTATTAACCACAAAACGTGAAGGCCTAGATGAGTCTAAAAAGCGTTATGTCCAGGATATTGAAGGCTCTCAAATCGCAGATGTGATTGCAGATGCGGATATGTTCTTGGGTCTTTCAGCAGCGGGGATCTTGACCAAAGAAATGGTTAAGGTGATGGCCGCTGATCCAATTATCTTTGCCCTAGCCAACCCGGATCCAGAAATTCTGCCTGAACATGCGCATGAAGTACGTCCAGATGTGATTATGGCAACAGGTCGTTCGGACTATCCAAACCAAGTGAACAATGCGCTGTGCTTCCCGTATATTTTCCGTGGTGCGCTTGATGTTGGTGCAACAACGATTAATGAAGAAATGAAGATTGCTTGCGTACATGCAATTGCACGTATGGCACATGTTGAAGCAGACGCGGCATCTTATGGTGAAAAGTCTGCATCATTTGGTCGTGATTATTTAATTCCACGACCGCTTGATCAACGTCTGATTTTGGAAATTGCACCTGCTGTCGCTCAAGCTGCGATGGACTCAGGTGTGGCGAGCCGTCCAATTGCTGACTTCTCTGCTTATCGTCAACGTTTATCTGAGTTTGTATATAACTCAGCATTGATGATGAAACCTATTTTTGCGCAAGCAAAAACTGCACCTAAACGTATTGCTTATGCTGAAGGTGAAGATCTTCGTGTATTGCGTGCAGTGCAGATTGCTGTAGATGAAGGTTTAGCACAACCTATTCTCGTGGGTCGTACTTCTGTGATCGAAGCCAACATCAAGAAATTGGGCTTACGTCTAGAACACGGTGTAAACATCACGATTGTTGATCAAGAGAAAAATCCTGATTACGATAAGTTTGCAGATGATTATTACAACTTGATGCAGCGCAAAGGCGTTACGCCTGAGTATGCTCAACGTGAGTCACGCCGTCGCTCTACACTCATCGCTGCAATGTTGGTTCGTCATGGTTTAGCAGATGGCATGTTGTGTGGTACCTATGCAAGTTACGACATTCACTTAGATTTCGTTAAAAATGTGATTGGTCTGAAAGATGGTCGTAGCACATTCTTTACCTTGAATGCTTTAATGCTTGAAGATCGCAATATTTTCATTGCTGATACTTATGTAAATACCAACCCAACTGCTGAACAGCTCGCTGAAATGACGATTCTAGCTGCAGAAGAAGTTCGCCGCTTTGGTGTAACACCACGTGTTGCATTATTGTCGCACTCTAGTTTTGGTTCAGATCAAAATGATCCAAGTGCACAGAAAATGCGTAAAGTCTTTGAAATCTTGACAGAGATTGCACCTGAGTTGGAAGTAGAAGGCGAAATGCATGCAGATGCAGCACTGGATGAAAATATTCGTCATTTTGCATTCCCAAATTCACGCTTCAAAGGTTCTGCAAACTTGTTGATTATGCCAAATCTTGATGCGGCAAACATTTCATTCAACTTGTTAAAATCAACCTCAGGCAACAATGTGACGATCGGTCCTATTTTGCTTGGCGCTGCCAAACCAGTACATATCTTGACGCCGACTGCAACAACACGTCGTTTGGTGAATATGACTGCTTTAACTGTTGCTGAAATTCAACAAGCACAAGGCTAATTGAGCTGTGTCGTGAATCCCAAGGAACTTTAGTCAAGCAACTCAAGTTCTGTACTTGAGAAAACCTCTATTCTGTTGCATGATGGCATCAAGAATAGAGGTTTTTTCATGCAAGTTTATTTAGTAGGCGGTGCCGTTAGAGATCATTTACTCGGACATCCCTATCACGAAAAAGATTATGTTGTGGTTGGTGCAACACCAGAACAACTTCTTGCCCAAGGTTACCAACCTGTGGGAAAAGATTTCCCTGTGTTTTTACACCCAGAAACAAAAGAAGAATATGCACTCGCACGTACTGAACGTAAGTCGGGACATGGATATCATGGCTTTGAATTTTTTACCGATCCTGCCGTCACTTTAGAAGAAGATTTGATTCGTCGCGATCTGACCATCAATGCCATGGCAATGGACGATGCCGGTCAAGTCTATGATCCCTATCACGGGCAGGATGATTTAGAGCATAAAATTTTACGTCATGTTTCCAGTGCTTTTGCAGAGGACCCTTTGCGTGTGCTCCGTGTTGCACGTTTTGCTGCCCGATATGCGCAATACGGTTTCCGTATAGCCGATGAAACCATTGCACTCATGCGCCAACTGGCTGAATCTGGTGAGTTGCAAGCCTTAACACCAGAACGGGTCTGGAAAGAAACCTCACGCGCTTTAATGGAAGATCATGCCGATGTTTATTTTGAAGTATTACGTGAGTGTGGTGCTTTAAAAGTTCTATTTCCGGAAATTGATGCACTTTTTGGCGTACCGCAACGACCTGAATACCATCCAGAAATTGACTGTGGCATTCATACCCTCATGTCTCTGCGACAAGCTTGCAAAGCCCAATACGCTTTAGATGTGCGCTTTGCTGTACTGGTTCACGACTTAGGGAAAGCCCTCACGCCTAAAGATGAGCTTCCGCGTCATATCATGCACGAAGAACGTGGTATTCAACCTGTTACAGCAGTATGTAATCGTTTACGTGTACCGACCCAAACCAAACAACTGGCGCTTGCTGTATGTAAAGAGCATTTAAAATGCCATCAAGCCTTTACTTTAAAAGCAGGTACATTATGGCGTTTACTACAACGTTTAGATGTATTGCGCCGTCCTGAGCGTGTTGAGGCATTTGTGCAAGCCTGTGAATGTGATGCAAAAGGTCGCTTGGGTTTAGAAGATCGTGAATACCCGCAAGCCAATTACCTTTTGGATGCCATGAAAACTGTACGGGGCATCAAAGCCTCAGACTTACCACCAGAGGTTCAAGGCGCGGATATTGGTGAGATGCTGATTCAAAAGCGTATCGATGCGATTGCAAACTTAAAACATCAATCAGGTCATCATCATCATACAGTTTAAAAAAAACCTCTCAGCGTGAGAGGTTTTTTATTCATGGACGACTCTAAAACCTGAAACAATTAATATTGTTGCCTGTAAAATGAATATGACCATTCAATATATTCACCTATTGCCCGAACAACATGAACAATAGGTGAAAAAATACTTTTAAGATACATCCGCAGGAAATGTAATCACCTTTTCCAGTTTTATTTGGTTCATCACCACCATCAATAGGCGGTCAATCCCCAACGCTATCCCTGCACACTCCGACATATTCGGCAAAGCCGCCAGTAAATACTCATCGACAGGCATCACATGTAAACCGAGTTTTTCACGCTCAGCATTATCTGCTTGAAAACGGCTTCGTAAAATCTCTGCATCAATCAATTCATCATAGGCATTGGCAAGCTCAAGTCCTTCGATATACAGCTCAAAACGTGCAGCAACCAACTCACCATCTTCATCAATTCTAGTCTTTGCCAATGATGCCAATTCTGGTGGGAAATCAGTTAAAAATACGGGTGTATCAAAGCCTAAACTCGGTTCAACCAGATGTGAAAATAACAAATCCATATATGCCAAACGGTCATCACCCAAATCCAGATTTAACCCGACTCGATGGGCTGCATCTTTGAGTTCTGATAAAGTTGCCTTAAGTGGATTTAAATCTAAACGATCAATAAATGCGTGTTTATAACTCAAGACTGTCGGACGGACATCAGCAAAACGTTCAGCCAAAACAACATTTAACAGGTCTGTCACTTCAAACATCAAGTCTTTTAAACTAAAGTGCGGGCGATACCACTCCAGCATGGTAAATTCACTGTTGTGTTTACGACCATGCTCATCATCACGAAACACTTTGCAAATTTGATAAATTGAGCCACTGCCACTTGCCAATAAACGCTTCATCGCAAATTCAGGAGAGGTCTGTAAATAATGTGTTTGCATTTTCCCCTGTAGATGGCGTTGTACCTGTATTGAAGCCAAATGAACATCTGTGACACCCGCTTGCGACAAGATGGGTGTTTCAACTTCCAAAACATTCCGTTGCTCAAAAAAATGACGAATTTGCCGATACATGTTTGCACGTGCTTTCAATGCATGAATATCACAAGTCGGTTTAAAGTTAATCGTCATGCTTTTGGACCTCCATGAGCAGACCATTCACGGCGTAGGGGATAGCTTTTACGGAGAAAATCAAATGCTTTTTGATCCACTTTTCCATCTTTTAGGCAGTCACGCAAATTGTCATCATCACGTTGAATATTATAGATTTCAGTCAAATAGTTTTTTAGGGTCTGTTTAATACTATTGCCATAGAAGTATTGTTCACAGGCAGGCAATTGTGATTCAAACTTTTTATGATTTAAGTATTCGAAGCGTTTACAGAACGCCTCATAGACCATCTGCGTTCCTCTAGCCTTACCTTCTAAACTATATCCTGCAATATGTGGTGTCACGAGAGTAATTAAATCAAGTAAGCGTTGTGAAATTTCAGGCTCATGTTCAAATACATCTAACACAACTTTACGTCGGGTCGTTAAAATATCTGCAATCAATGCCGCCTCTTCAACCACGGCACCACGCGCAGAATTGATGAGAATTGTTTCAGGAGACATCATCGCCAATCTTTCAGCGTTGATCAAATGATGTGTTGGATATTGCCCTGTGTGGGTTATGGGTACATGCAGGGTCACAGCATTGGAATTCTTCAGTAATTCTTCAAGTTCAACATGTCTAATGCTGTCATGCTGCATAAAAGGATCATAGCCGATCACATTCCAGCCCAATAATTGCGCCATGTAAGCTAAACGCGTCCCCACATTACCTAAACCCACAATTCCTAAAGTAAAGTGTTTTCCTGCATCCAAAAATTCTGGATGAAGATGCAACAAAGCGGTGATGACATATTCAGCAACAGCTTGTGCGTTACAGCCTGCTGCATTCGACCAAGTAATTTGATGTTTTTCTAAAGCTTGAATATCTAAATGATCTGTGCCGATCGTCGCACTGCCTACAAATTTTAATGCAGTCTGTGCAATCAACTGCTCATTGACTTTTGTGACCGATCGAATCAATAAAGCATCCGCATCTTTAACATTGTCGTGGTTAAGAGTGCGCCCTGCTGCCTGATGAATTTCTCCGAATTCTGAAAAGAAATATTCAGTAAATGCTAGATTTTCATCTGCAACAATTTTCATAACATTATCCACATATTGAACTGAAGCTATGATAAACCTTTGAACCTATTAAAACTATGTTGTTCATAGATCAAATTTCTAAAAAGTAGGCAGCTCAAGAAAAACTGTTAAGCACTTTGGGATAATTCAGACTTTTAACTCTTAAACATAAAAAAATGAGTAAAAATTTAAAATCCAATCCTCCTAAGCACCATATCCGTAAAATAAAAAATAAGCTAAGTCATTTATTTACAAAGTATTGATTGTTAAATTTAAATTTATAATAAAAAATTCATCAAATATGACTTGTTAATCCAAACACTTGCACTATAATGCCGTTGAGTTTATTCAATGGAGATCCTAAATGGGAAGTTGTTCGAGGTTCGGGTTTAATTATCTTTTAAACCAAAGCGAATACTGAGCAATATAGCCTATTAGGTCGGCTATCTTGCAACGAGATAGCTTTGAAAAATTATAATTCAATCCCCCTCTATAAAATTTTTACATATCAGCAAAAATTTAATGTGTTGACTACAACCCGTTTAGTTTCTCACCTAAAAATGGGGAGAAGCCGATGTTTTTACATGCTTCCATTCAATGGTATTGTGCAATCAGTGTATTTTTACTCTGTGGATTCGTTGTGCTTGCTCAAAAAAGCAAAGCCGATCCGCTTTTAAATACGGATGATGCATCTATTACAGCAGCTCACCGCTGCCAATTGGAAAGTGCTTATTCACATAGCACAGCAGGTACATGGTCATATCAAGTTGCACCAGCATGTAACTTTTCTGAAAATCTAGAACTTTCAGTGGGATATCATGCGTCGAAAGATATTGATAATGTACATGGTTTTTCAGCTCAAGCAAAAACCGTATTAAAACCCATGGATCATTTCTGGGGCGTTGCAAGTAGCCTGATGCTATCACAAGATGAACAGTCTCAGCATTCTTCAGATTTAGATTGGTTTTTCAATCTACCCATGAGTTTTAATTTATCTCCGCGCATAGCAGTAGATACTAACTTGGGTTACCAATATGCGCATGATCATTCACATTTCATTCGTTGGGGAATTGCTACACATTATTCGCTAAACGATCGCTGGGCTTTAAGCGCAGAAACCTATAATCAAGATCGTGATTCGCCTTTTTTTCAGACCGCTGCCCACTATAGCCTGATCCCAAACATCTTAACATTCGAAGCGACTTTCGGTGATCGTTTCAATGCCTTCCGACAGAGATGGTTTGGACTCGGATTAAGTTACACACCTTAATTCCCCGCTCTATTTTATAAATTATTTTTCAAATCGGCTTTATTTCGATCATAAGGTCAGAGCCTTTGCACGCCTAAAAAAAGAGGACTTCAACATGAAACTCTGGCACAAACTATTTACCACTTTTCTCAAAAGATTTCATCTCATGCGTTTCTTTGGACGCAGTCAATCTTTTAAAGAATTGCATCAATCCAGTTATGCACAAGAAATCAGCAAAACTTTATCTACCCGATTGGTCAAGGCAGCCAAATTGGACTCAGCACAACTGCTCAACAAATTTAACAGTTCAGAAGCAGGTTTAACCGAGCAACAAGCAAGTGCCCAACAAAAGATCATAGGTTTGAATGAGATTTCTCATGAAAAGCCGCTGATGTGGTGGCAGCACCTTTGGTATTGCTACCGTAATCCTTTCAATATTCTATTGAGTCTTTTAGCACTGGTGGCATTTCTTACTGATGATTTGACAGGCACATGTATTATCAGTGTGATGGTGATTCTTTCCACCCTGCTTCGCTACTGGCAAGAATCCAAATCAAACCAAGCAGCAGATGCCTTAAAAGCAATGGTGAGCAATACCGCAACCGTTTTAAGAGATCAACTCAGTTATGATGATCTGGTGCTGATGCAACAACGCTATGGCATTGATGTTAAAAATCAAAAAAACTCTCAATTTGAAATGCCAATTCAATATTTGGTTCCGGGTGATATTATTTTGCTCTCTGCAGGAGACATGATTCCTGCCGATTGCCGAATTCTCACTGCCAAAGATCTCTTTGTTTCTCAAGCGGCAATGACAGGTGAATCTATGCCTGTAGAAAAATTTCCTGTGCAAACAAACCTTCAGCAAAGCAATGCTTTGGAACTCGAAAATATTGTATTTATGGGAACCAATGTAGTTTCAGGTTCAGCACATGCCATGGTTGTAAGCACAGGAATACACACATATTTTGGGGCTTTGGCTCATCGAGTAACAGCGACAGATCGAGGCACAACCTCTTTTCAAATGGGTGTAAATAAAGTCAGTTGGTTATTGATCCGCTTTATGTTGGTCATGGCACCTGTTGTACTGTTTATCAATGGGTTTACCAAAGGTGATTGGACAGAGGCTTTCTTGTTCGCATTATCCGTTGCAGTCGGCTTAACACCTGAAATGTTGCCGATGATTGTTACCTCAACTTTAGCAAAAGGTGCAGTGTTTTTATCTAAAAAGAAAGTCATTGTTAAACGTCTGGATGCCATTCAGAACTTTGGTGCAATGGATGTATTGTGTACGGATAAGACAGGAACATTAACTCAGGACAAAATCTTTCTATCACAACATGTCGATATACTCGGTCAAACCTCGCACTATGTTTTAATGCAGGCATTTTTAAACAGTTACTATCAAACCGGATTGAAAAATCTGCTTGATGTTGCTGTATTAGAAGCTGTTGACCCAGAGATCAAAACACAAAAGTTACGTTTTAAAAAATTAGATGAAGTACCTTTTGATTTTGATCGCCGTCGCATGTCTGTCGTGGTGAAAACACCACAAGACAAAGTCCGCATGATTACCAAAGGTGCTGTTGAGGAAATGCTCAAAGTTTGTCGTTATGTTGAAATTGATGGCAAAGTAGAAGCGTTAACCACACAAAAACAGACTGCAATTGAAACACTTACCCAAAGTTATAACCAAGATGGTTTGCGTGTAGTGGCTGTGGCTTATCGTGAATTTCCCACTACACAAGAAAATTTTTCTGTAGCCGATGAAAGTGATCTGATTTTAATTGGCTATGTTGCCTTTTTAGATCCACCGAAAGAATCAGCCATGGCAGCAGTAAAAAGCTTACATGCGCATGGTGTCGCAGTAAAAGTATTGACTGGTGATAATGAATTTGTCACGCAAAAAGTGTGTCGTGAAATTGGTATTCAATGTGAACGCATTTTACTTGGCGGCATTATTGAAACCCTGTCGGACAAACAACTGAAAGAAGCTGTCGAGCACTATGATATATTCGCCAAACTCAGTCCTGTTCATAAAGAGCGTATTGTAGAGCAGCTTAAAGCCAATGGGCATGTGGTCGGCTTTTTGGGTGACGGGATTAATGATGCGGCAGCGATTCGTGCAGCCGATATTGGAATTTCTGTGGATACCGCAGTGGATATTGCCAAAGAATCTGCAGATTTGATCCTACTTGAAAAAAGCTTAATGGTCTTGGAAAAAGGCGTGATTGAAGGTCGTAGAACTTTTGCCAATATGCTGAAGTACATCAAAATGACCGCCAGCTCCAATTTTGGCAATGTTTTTTCTGTGTTGGTTGCCAGTGCCTTTATCCCGTTCTTACCGATGCTGCCGATTCACCTACTGATTCAAAATCTACTTTACGATATTTCCCAGATCGCTATTCCATTTGACCATGTAGATGATGAACTGATTGCTCAACCCCAACGTTGGCAGCCTAGTGAAGTGGGTCGTTTCATGATCGTGTTTGGACCAATCAGCTCGATTTTTGATATTTTAACCTTTGCCCTGATGTGGTTTGTTTTTTCAGCAAACACGCCAGCACAGCAAACTTTATTCCAATCAGGCTGGTTCGTGGTGGGGCTACTCACTCAAACACTGATCGTGCATATGATCCGTACAGCCAAAGTTCCATTTATTCAAAGCCGTGCCGCAACACCTTTATTGGTCATGACCGCAATCATTATGTGTATAGGCATATTCTTGCCAATGGGACCATTGGCAAGTTATTTAAAACTGGAAGCATTGCCACTGAGCTATTTCTTCTATCTCCCATTTATTTTAATTGCCTATATGTGTTTAACACAGTGGATTAAAACAATATACATTCGTCGATATGGTTGGCAATAAAATTTACATGGGTTGAAAAAAAGCCTTTCCCCTGTTGATGGGAAAGGCTTTTTTATTATGCAATGTTGATGCTCTAAATAGATTTGGCATCAACATTTTTGATTAAAACAGTCGATTCATACCATTCAATGTTGCAACACGATAAGCTTCCGCCATTGTCGGATAGTTAAAGGTGGTTTCAACAAAATACTTAATGGTATTGTTACCGCTTTGCATCACGGCTTGCCCAATATGGATAATTTCGGCAGCGTTATTACCAAAACAGTGTACGCCTAACAGTTCCAAGGTATCACGATGGAATAAAATTTTAAGCTCACCTACCGTGTCACCTGTAATTTGTGCACGAGCCAGGTGACGGAATGACGCTTGACCGACTTCATACGGAATTTTTTCTTCAGTCAACTGACTTTCAGTTTTACCAAAGAAAGAAATTTCTGGAATTGTATAAATACCTGTTGGAATATCTTTTACAGGCTTCACATCTTTTTCACCAGCCATGTTTGAACCTGCACAGCGACCTTGGTCATATGCGGCAGAAGCAAGTGATGGCCAACCCACGACATCACCCGCAGCATAAACATTTTCAACTTCGGTTTGATATTGATCATTGACTGCAAGTTGACCACGGCTGTTTGGTGTAAGACCTACATTCTCAAGTCCTAGACCATCGGTATTTCCTGAACGACCATTACACCAAAGAATCGCATCAGCTTTAATCTTCTTGCCACTTTGTAAATACAGTACGACATGATCATCAAAAGTTTCCAAATGATCAATTTGCTCATTGTGACGGATCAATACACCTTGTTCACGCAAGTGATATGACAATGCATCGGCAATTTCATCATCGAGATAACTCAATAATTGATGTTGCGTATTGATCAAATCAACTTTGTGGTCCAAACCAATGAAAATAGACGCATATTCACAGCCAATTACACCTGCACCATAAATGATAATCTTATGAATGGTGAAATCAAGATCCAAAATTTTGTCTGAATCAAATACTCGAGGATGGTTGAAATCTAAACCCTGTGGATGGTAAGGACGGCTACCCGTCGCAACAACCAGCTGTTTAAAACCCAAGGTTTCTTTTACCCCATCTTCACTGAAAATAATCACAGTATTTTTATCTTGAATATATGCACGACCATGAAATACATCAATGTTGTTGCGGTCGTAAAAGCGTGAGTGTGTATCGACTTGCTGTTGAATTACTTTATGTGCATTTCGCAATACTTGTTTCATGGTGAATTGCTTCCAATCCCCCACTTTCTTAAACATTGGATCACGTTGGTAACGGATAATACTTGAAACTGTTTGACGCAAAGCTTTACTTGGAATTGTACCCACATGCGTACAGTTACCCCCGAGTTGCTCGCGAATATCAACAATTGCAACACGCTTACCCGATTTAGCAAGCTTCATTGCCGCGCCTTCACCAGCAGGACCAGAGCCAAGTACGACTGCATCGTATTTCACAAAATTCCCACTAACGACTTCTTTCTTACGTGGCATTCAAAGCTCCTTATACTAAATTCAGTCTATATCTTTTCTCATGCGATATTATGAACTAAACCGAAACAATTTTCTGTATTTCCCATGCATATATTCTGTGATAACGACATTTAGTATATGAATAGTGTTTTTACCCCATCGTTTTGCATTTCCGTTATAATGGTTTATCTCCCCCGTAGAAAACAGTGGAAAAGTTGAATATGTCAGAGAACCGTAAACCAGAACAGGGTGTCAAATTACGTGGCGCGGAAAAAGTTGCTCGTATACCTGTAAAAGTTATTCCCACGGTTGAAGCACCACGAAAGCCGGATTGGATTCGTGTGAAAATGGCTGCACCTGATGAAGTTCAACGTATAAAAACCACTTTGCGTACGCAAAAGTTACATACGGTCTGTGAAGAGGCGGCATGTCCCAACCTTCCTGAGTGTTTTGGTGGCGGTACTGCAACCTTTATGATTATGGGTGATATCTGTACCCGTCGTTGCCCTTTCTGTGATGTTGCACATGGTCGACCAAATGCACTAGATCCAGATGAACCACGCCACATGGCGGAAACGATTGCAAATTTAGGTTTGAAATATGCAGTGATCACTTCAGTAGACCGTGATGATCTATTGGATGGTGGCGCACAGCATTTTGTAGACTGTATCAAAGAAGCGCGTGCACTCAGTCCAAAAACATTACTTGAAATACTAGTGCCTGACTTTCGTGGTCGTATGGACATTGCATTGCGTATCATGACGGAATGTCCGCCTGACGTATTTAACCACAACATTGAAACAGTGCCACGTCTTTATAAAGCAATGCGTCCAGGTTCAGATTATCAGCACTCTTTAAACCTTTTGAAAATGTTTAAGGAATATTGCCCAGATGTTCCAACCAAATGCGGCTTGATGGTCGGTATTGGTGAAACTGAAGAAGAAGTCATTGCATTGTTAGACGATCTGCATGCCCACGGTGTTGACTATGTCACTATTGGACAATACTTACAGCCTTCAAAAGAACATGCTCCTATCGATCGTTTTGTAACACCTGAAGAATTTGAACGTTATACTGCGCATGGTCAAAAACTAGGTTTCAGAAATATTTGGGCTGCACCGATGGTTCGTTCAAGTTATTTTGCCGATCGTCAATATTATGGAGAGCCTGTACCACAAGTTCGCCGTAAAGCAGATCCTGCGAAGAAAATCGCAGTCCAAGCGATCGAAGCTTAAAACGAACTCAAGCCGCTAAGAAAAAAGCACGCTCTATAGCGTGCTTTTTCTTGTTCTCAGTAGTTTTTATCGGCATTTTCCAATCGTTTTACCTTCGATACTGCTCATATTGCTTTGTAATTTTGTCAATGTTGAACAATGTAAATTTCCCGAAACCATCGACTTATTTAAGCTCAATGTCGTTGAAACTTGAGATGCAGCCACATCCCCCTCTACTGAAGAGTTGACAAGCTTCAACACTTTGGCTGTGTTGGCTTGGACGCTGCCACTGACTGAAGAATTATTGAGGATTAAGCTCGCACCCTTTTGTACATTCACATTGCCATCGACAGAACTACTGTTTATGGTACAGGTTGCACCTGCGGGTACAGTTAAACTCGACACTGCATTGTTATTGATTGCGCCAGTACAATTCGCTGCAAATCCAAGTTGCGCAGCCATTAAACCACATGAAATTATGCTGGTATTCAGGAAAATTTTCTTCATGGATATAACCCTTTGAATTATTCATTTTAAATTTAAAAATTAAATTTATTATTTACCGATCTTAAAATATGTCGTTTTGAGGGTGAAGGACAAAAATGTTGTCATTTATTAATTAAAAGTAAGCAAAAAGCACTTAACTTACTTTATTGGAATTCTCACTGAATAATTGCCAATAAGAATGAATGGTAATCAAAACCCACTCAGTTAAAATTTGAAATCAATAAAATTATTTATTCTGGTTGCTGTTTGAATTGCGCCAGATTTTGCTTAAGTTCCTCAACGTAATCTGCGTAATTCAACATTAGACCCTTTCCAGTCAGATCTTCAGGGAGCAATTTAGTGCAAAACCAATTGTCAGTCCACGTATGATTTTGTGGGAATGATAAGCTTACCAGCTCACCTTTAACTTCTTTTTTAATCTCAGCAATAACCTTCCTTGTTTTTGCTACCCCCATTTGTTTACTAAAATATTTGAATATCAGCTGTTGCAATTCCTTCTGGTATCGCCCGTGCTGTTGATACCACAGATCATACAAGCGCTGTAATTCTGGCTCTGTCGATGCATCAAATTTCTTACATGAAGCAAGTGTTTTCGGAAACAAGGCGGGGATATCCAAATAAGCGGTATATAAAAACTGTAGTTTTCCTGTATTATCTGCTCGTGTAACTGATACTGTGAATAAAAGGCTGTAACACAGCACAATACGTAAAATATACATTTGAAATTGCTCCATTTTGTGTTTCCTTATTTTCTGATTTGATCAAATATTGCAAACAACTTTTTATTGTCCAACTCGTTGCCGCAATATAAATTTAAAAATTTACTGTAAAATTTAATTAACATATTATTTTTATAAAACTAAACAATAAGTTTTAAAGATATCATCTAAAATTCAAAAAAGCGAATTGCTCATTCTTTTTACAAATCTAAATGATGCCAAGTAATGATTAGACATAGGACAAAATTCGCTTATTATTGTAAAAAGATCGTACTTTGCCTTGAATCAGCAGATCAAATGAATAAAAGAACAGTTTAAAAAAATGAAAAACTTAAAATAAATTATTTATAAAAAATAAATAAAATGAATTTGAACAGTTAATATAATCTTACATTTTTTTAGCGGCACAATTGTAAGTTGACTTTAACATAGAGGTTTTAATCTAAGCTAAACATGATGATGAAAAAACTTACCTTATCAATGCTTGCGACTTTTTTCTCTGGGCTGTGTTTTGCTCAAAATCCATTAAGCGTACATGTTTTAAATCTTGAAAGTGGTCTACCTTCAAGTAATGTTAAAGTCATTCTTGAAGCTCAACAAAAAGATAAATGGATAAAAATCAATGAGGGCACCACAGACAGTAACGGACGAATTTTAGCCTTATATCCTGAAAATAAAGCACTGGACAAAGGTGTCTATAAAGTCACTTTTGAAACAGGCGAATGGTTTAAGCAAAAAAACCAGCGAAGCTTTTTTCCTGAAGTGCCTGTGGTTTTTGTGATAGACGGTACGCTTGAGCATTATCATATTCCTTTGCTCATCAGCCCATATGGCTATTCTACTTATCGTGGCAATTAGTCTTGAAGAATCGAGGTGATTTAAAATTCCGCCATAAAAAAACCGATGTATCAAACATCGGTTTTCAGTTCATACGATATTAAAGGCTTAGCCATTTTTCTACTTTGTCTTGATCAAGGACAGTCAATTCAACTGTCGTTAAGTCAATTTCTCCACCTTGAAGCTCGAACTGCATAAATTCATCACGGCGGAATGCATAGACAGTAAAGCGATCTGGTTGTTTGGAATATTGTGATAAAAGTTTTTCCGAGGCTTTTAAGCCATCAATCGCAACAATCACATCATTGGCTGAAAGCCCTGCAATTGCACCCGTTCCTTCACGCCATGCCTGTTGAATAAGTACCCCTTCAGGTTTGTCCGCTACTTTCAATCCAAATGGCAGTGCCTTTTCATTTTTTAAACGATAACCCAAACCAAATTCAGGGAACAATTGATCCAGTGGTAATTCATCTGTGGTATTGATCAAATGATTAATCTGTTCAATCCAATTGCTGCCTGTCAGTTCATTACATAATTCAACGATTGTACGCTCATTGACCTGAATCCCTTTTTGAGTATTTTCATACAAACGGCGCATCAACGCATCTAAACTGGAACCACGCAAACGTAAACCCAAATCCAAACTCAGTGCCACTAAACAGCCCTTGTTATAGTAACTGGTTCCTGAATTATTTGAGTTTTCATCTTGACGATAGAATTTTATCCAAGCATCGAAACTTGATTCAGAGACAGATTGGATAAAACGTCCCGGATTTTGCAAATAACGATCAATTTGACCTTTCAACAAACTCAAATAAGACGCTTGAGAAATCACACCACTACGGTACAAAATCAAATCATCATAATATGAAGTGAAACCTTCGAAAATCCACAATAAAGAGGTATAAGCTTCTTGATTCAAATCATAATTGGCAAAGTTTTCCGGTCGAATAAATTTAACTAACCATGAATGGAAGTACTCATGACTGCAGAGCCCCAAGAATCGTTGATAATCTGCCGATGGTTCATCAGGTTCATTCAGCTTGGGCAAGTCATTACGTGGTGTAATCAGGCTTGTACTGTTCGGGTGTTCTAAGCCGCCATAACTATTGCCTGTTGCCATTGTCATGAAGGTATAGTTTTCAAAAGGCGCTGAACCAAACATGCTAATTTCTGTACTACAGATTTTTTCAAGATCTTGCTTCATACGTTCAGCATTCATTGTATGCTGACCAGAAATCACAAACTCATGTGGAATTCCATTCGCATCAAAACTAAACCGTGTTTGTTCCGCCAATTCAAATGGCGCATCAATCAATTGAGCATAATGATCGGCTTTTAAAGTAAAACGACCTTTCACCAAACTTTTCGATGCCAAACCAGTCGCAAGCTGAAAGTGCTTTAATTCATCAGGTAAAAAAACTTCAACTTCGATCGCTGAATCTTCTTGATCTTGAAGTCCCAAACATACGCAGGCTGGATTGACATATAAACGGCTTTGATCCACATATGCACCTCGTACGGAAAGATCATAAGCATAGACATCATACTCAACTGTAATGAGTTCATGATCCGTGTTATATAAGCGCCATTTATTTTTTTCAAATTTATTTATTTTAAGTTGACGACCAGCTTCATCATAAGCTTTTACCGATTCGATGTGTTTTGAAAATTCACGAATTAAATAACTCCCCGGAATCCATGTCGGGAGAGACAATACTTGAGTTGGATTCGCCAGAAAACGCAATGTGACATGGATGAGGTGTTGACGATAATCGTCAAATTCAATCTGATAATGCAACATAAATATATATTCGAAAATAGACAGTGAGAAATTACCAATTAGATTAGCATTTTTTTACAAAGTCGGGCGATTTTAGTCGAAATTGTCTGCAATTCTTACTAGCGTAGAATGCAAAAAAGGCATAGCATTCGCACAGTTTGTCGACTCTTGCCATTGGATTGGCTTAAAGGTAAATCTGTTGAAAATTCTTGCTTCTTTTATTGCAATAACAGGCTTGGTTTGTTCCACCTTTGTTAATGCCGCACTTTTAAATATTAATCCGCAATCTGTTGAAGCTGAAGCTTGGACAATATTAGATACGCAATCAGGTCAAACCATTGCGGAATATAATAGTCATGTTCAGCGTGCACCTGCATCCATGACCAAGATGATGGTGGCATATATTGCCTTAAAAGAACTAAAAGCAGGTCATCTTAAAAAAGAAGAGATTATTACCGCAACACCTGTGGTTCAAGTCGTACAGTGGGATGAATCTCAGATGTACCTGAAACAAGGAGAGCAGATCTCGATTGATCAATTACTAGCCGGTTTGATCGTCATGTCTGCCAATGATGCAGCAGTGACTTTGGCAGAGCGTATTTCTGGCAGTGTACCCGCATTTGTTGCGCGTATGAACCAAGAAGCACAGGCTTTGGGAATGAAAGATACTCATTTTGCCAACCCTCCGGGAATCACCATGCCAGATCATTTTTCTTCTGCGCATGACATGGCGATCTTGGGTCAAGCTGTAACATCACAAACCCCTGAATATATGCATTATTCAGTGATGCCGAGTTTTAGCTATAACCAACACTTCCATCATGCAACCAATCTCGTTTTAAAAACAGATCCAAGTGTAGATGGTTTAAAAACAGGTTTTACCAAAGCTGCGGGTTATAATTTGGCTTTAACAGCACACCGCCCTTCTGCAATTGCTGAGTCTCCTGATCGTCGTTTAATTGTTGTGGTGATGGGTGCAAAAAGTGCAATTAAACGTGCTGAAATTGCTCATAAACTTTTAAATTTGGGCTATGCCTATACACGAGATGAAGTGGCAATCAAAGACAAGCAATTGATCGCTGAACTTCCTGTGGTCAAATCCACACTGAAAATGTTTAAAGTTGAAGCCAGAAAACCTCAGTTAGTGACCACCTCACTTTATAACGATATCAATCCAATTGACCTGAACAGCTTTGATGTAGTGAATAGTCGTGTCATGAAAACAGATGCTCATGGCATTTTAACTGCAATTGAACCATTGACGACGACTCAAACACATTTGAATGTCGAACTTAATGAAACTTCATTGACTGCACCTTTGGAAAAAATCATGCATTTGGCTAAAGTCAATGTATATCAAGACAATCAACTCATCCAAAGCTTTGATATTGAAGATGAGGTTCATATAGAACAAGCCTCTTGGTTCGAACGTTTAATGGAATGGATTAAGTCAATTTTTGGAATTTAGGATCTGTTGACGATTCGTCTACGTTTGCGACTAGGTATTTTTTTGAGGCGATACCAGGCACGAAATATGAAATTTAGTCATTCTAAATGATGAGAAACATTGTTTCGCAAGGTAACAACGCAGCGACAAAAAACACGCTAGTCCCTACTAAGCCTTGCACTGCAAACAAAGCAGTGCTTTGTTTTTGCTGAAGGTTGTGGTTAAAATTATCTCAGTCTATATTATGAAACTTGAAAATAGCCTCGCTATTCTCTTGGTTTCCTTGCGGAGTATACTCCTCATGCCTGCTCAATTTTAACCTACAACACAAGCCACTGATGCAATGTCAACAGCCCCTCATTAAAACCAACCAATTTACTTAGATTTATTGTAATTATGTAACCTGTAATACAAAAAAAAACTAAACAATTAAATAGGATGGCATATTTAAGCCATTCTACTTTTCATAACAACAATTTAGGTTTTTTATGTCTGATCTACATCATATCGTGGTTGTTGGTGGTGGTGCTGGTGGTTTAGAACTGGTGACTCAACTGGGTGATACACTTGGTAAAAACAAGAAAGCCAAGATCACCCTGGTTGATCAAAAACTCACCCATATTTGGAAACCACTCCTCCACGAAATCGCTGCAGGAACCATGAATCCAAGCGATGAAGAAACCAATTACTATGCGCATGCCGCTAAACATCATTATGAATTTGTCCTTGGTCGATTTGAACAACTCGACCGTGAGCATAAAACCATAGTGCTAAGTAAAACGCAAACCAGTAAGTACGAATCCAATCAAGAAAAAATAGTACTCAGTTATGACACTTTGATTCTTGCTGTGGGTTCTGTGTCCAATGATTTTAATACACCGGGCGTTAAAGAATTCTGTCACTATTTGGATAGTCGTCAGCAAGCGGAAATTTTCCAACAAGACTTGCTCCACTTGTACTTAGACGCACAAAATAAAAATATTGATCGTGAACTGCATATTGCTGTCATTGGTGCTGGTGCAACAGGTGTGGAGCTTTCCGCAGAGCTGGTTCAAGCCAAACAAAATTTTTATAAATACGGCTTGAATAAAATCAATCCAAATCATGTCAAAATCACTTTGGTTGAAGGTGCCGACCGTATCTTGCCGGCTCTATCTGAAAAAATGGCTGAACATGCAACTCAGCAGCTAAAACGTATGAAAATTGATGTATTAACAGGAAAGCGTGTCGAAAAAGTTGATGCTGAACGAGTCTATTTTAATGACGGTACATCTGTAGAAGCACAATTAACAGTCTGGGCTGCGGGTATCAAAACCCCTGAAGTGATTGCAAATCTGGAAGGTTTTGAAAAAGACCGCATGGGACGTCTGAAAGTATATGCAACATTACAAACTCAAGCAGATCCGAACATCTTTGCTTTTGGAGATTGCGCACACTGTATCTTAGATGCACGAGAAGCCCCGCTTGGACCGCGTGCGCAGGTAGCGAGTCAGCAAGCCACGTTTCTTGTGGATGCCATGTATGCCCGTATCAAAGGACGCCAACAGCCGATGTTCCAATTCGCAGACAAGGGTTCATTGGTATCACTCAGTGAAAATAAGGCCGTCGGTGAATTGTTGGGGCAAGTCAATGTACAGGGTTTTGTTGCAAAATCAATGTATGTCTCTTTATACCGTATCCATCAGGCCACCATTTACGGTTATGCACATGCAGGGCTATTAACAGCTAAAGATTTTGTTACACGAAAAATTGCACCCAAAATTAAATTGCATTGAAATTTAGTTTTTAGCCCCAATCTATGAAAAAATGGTCAAAATACAGCTGAAAATGCATTTTTTTAGTAAATTTAGTCTACAAAAACTGCTTTTCACTTTATGATGTAGCCTTAAAATTATCGATTACCGAATGGATCAATAACATGACTGCTATTGCAAATAACAACGTGGTTTCTTTCCACTATACGTTGACTAACGCTGAGGGTGAAACTCTTGATAAATCACAAGGTGAACCACTTGCATATTTACATGGCGCAGGTAACATCATTCCTGGTTTAGAAAAAGCTTTAGAAGGTAAAACTGTAGGCGACAAATTTACAGTGACTATTCCTGCTGCTGAAGGTTATGGTGAATACAATCCTGACCTCGTTCAAGAAGTTCCTGCTCAAATGTTTCAAGGTGTAGAAAACATTGAAGCTGGTATGCAGTTCCAAGCACAAACTGATGATGGTGTTCAAATCGTTACAGTTAAAGCAGTTGAAGGTGAAAACGTAATCGTTGATGCCAACTTCCCATTGGCTGGTCAAGATCTTACTTTTGAAGTTGAAATCGTAGAAGTACGTGACGCTTCTCCAGAAGAATTAGAACATGGTCATGTACATGGCGCAGGTGGTCATCACCACTAAGATCTGATTATCTGATCTGAAAAGGCAAAGTTTTTACTTTGCCTTTTTTATGGGTGTCGGGTTAAAGTGATTTGGATCATGTGGCAACAAAACGATTTGTGAAAATTTTATGCAGAAACAGCTCATTTGGTTTAGACAAGATTTACGTATTCATGACCATACTGCCCTTTGGCATGCCCGTCAGTCTGGCACAGTGATTGCGTTGGTTATCCTTTCTCCTGAACAATGGCAAAAGCATGATGATGCACCAATTAAAATCGACTTTTATTTACGTCAAATCGAAGCATTACAACACACATTAACTACATTAAATATTCCCCTGATTATTCAAACCATTCCGTTGTGGAAAGATATCGCTACAGAACTGACTCAACTGTGTCAAAAATTAAATATTGAAAATATTCATGCCAATATTGAATGTGGTGTCAATGAATTAAATAGAGACTTTGAAGTTCAAAAGCGTTTGAATAAAAGTGGGCATGATTTAATTTTATATCATGACCGTACATTATTTCCTGTAGGCTCGGTCCGTAATAAGTCAAATCAACCCTATCAGGTCTTTGGCGCATTTAAGAAATATTGTTATGAACAATTAAGTATTTCAGTGACTCAATGTTATCCTGCACCTGAAATTCAATCTTTGGATCTGGATATTTATAAAGATCATATAAATCCGCCTCCATCATATAAAGCACTTGGATTTGAGTTCGCTGAGAGAAATGCCGAAGCACAATGGCAAGTCGGCGAAGCACACGCATGGCATCTTTTAGATGATTTTTTAGACAACCATATTGAACATTATCAACGAGATCGAGATTTTCCAAATCTTGAAGCTACCAGTCAGCTCTCCGCATATTTAAATATCGGTATTATCTCCATTCGCCAATGTATCAATGCTTTATTTAGGAAACAACAGGGACAGTTTTCTATAGATCATATTGGTCAACAAATCTGGATGGACGAGTTACTTTGGCGAGAATTTTATCAACATATCCTCTTTGACTTCCCACGTGTCTCAAAGCATTTACCCTTTAAACAAACAACACAAAAGTTAGCGTGGCGTGATGCACCTGAGGAACTGGCTGCATGGCAAATGGGTCAAACAGGTATCCCGATTGTTGATGCTGGAATGCGCCAGTTGTTACAGACAGGTTGGATGCATAACCGTGTGCGAATGATTGTCGCCATGTTCTTGAGTAAAAATCTTTTGATCGATTGGCGTTTAGGTGAGCGATGGTTTATGCAACATTTGGTTGACGGCGACTTGGCTGCGAATAATGGCGGTTGGCAATGGTGCGCCTCTACAGGTACTGATTCAGTCCCATATTTTCGAATCTTCAATCCAGTCAGTCAATCACAGAAGTTTGATGCTGAAGGTGAATATATCCGAAAATGGGTCCCTGAACTGGCAGGTTTAGATGCAAAAACTATTCATGAACCTTATGCCAAAAATCCGAATATTCAGTTGAATTATCCTCAACCTATTATTGATTTAAAACAAAGTCGTATCCGGGCAATTGAAGCTTTTAAGCAAATTTAAAATACTCAACTTAAAAGCTTCACAAAACAGTGACTAGATCACTTGTCCAAAAGTTTTAAACTGATGATCTGAATAGTTTTTTGGACGTTCAATTGATTCAAAATAGCAGTAGTATTTAAAAATGCTGTTTAAAGAAACATACAGCACTTTTTGCTCTGAAACAGACCAGACCTGTGCATGATTTGAGCCTGATAATGTACTGCCACTTAATTGAAACAGGTATAAATCCTGTGTTCTTTGAATCTGCTTTTGAGTCGATTGAATGGTTGAGTTTGATGAATCTAGTCTCGATGAATCAAGCAACAACCGGCATGTTGAATTAATCAGCCATTTTTCGCTAAACCAAAGTTGTAACAAATCACCCAAGTACAGTTTTTTTTCAGAAAAAGGCCAAACATCTAAATATGCTTGCTCAACTTCAATATGATATTGTTCAGGATTTTGAAGAATAGAAAGATAGTTTTCTTGATAAAAAGAAAATTTTTCAAAAATTTGAGAAATAGTAAGCGTCGTCATTGCGCTGTCTCCTATTTAGCCATTTTAGTGCTGGCAAGTTGGTTAAATCCACACGGTTTAAGTCAAACTTAAACGCTCTTTATGTTTTTAATCTAACAAGTCAGCTCTCGCTTTGCAACCACTCAAATCCATTTTTTAATTTTGATCGTGTTTGTTCAAATAAAAAGCATACAAGTCAAAAATGAAGAAAAGATGACATCAAAGGCTTGACCACTCGTGATATATCCTTATAATCGCATGCAGATTCTCCAATAGCTCAGTCGGTAGAGCGACGGACTGTTAATCCGCAGGTCCCTGGTTCGAGCCCAGGTTGGAGAGCCAAATTCTAAAAGCCTACATTATTTGATGTGGGCTTTTTTTATTTTTCAAAAAAAATAATAGGTTATATCACTATAATTATTTAAATCATCCGAGAAACGATACAACTTTACTAAGCTACCTATACGGTAGTGAACCAATATAGCAATATTGAGCTTGGGCACCACATTTTCTAAGCTACCTATACGGTAGTGAGCCATTTCCTGCTCTAGCATTTGGTTCTGATGGTTTTCTAAGCTACCTATACGGTAGTGAACTTGGTTTAAAGACTTATCAAAAGTGGGAATCATTTCTAAGCTACCTATACGGTAGTGAACTTGGTTTAAAGACTTATCAAAAGTGGGAATCATTTCTAAGCTACCTATGCGGTAGTGAACTGCAAGCGGTATCGTAGGCGCAGCGAATGCACTTTCTAAGCTACCTATGCGGTAGTGAACCGCCCGTACTCACGCCAACAGATCGAATCGATTTTCTAAGCTACCTATGCGGTAGTGAACAAGACCAACCAGAACAAGAGATAGACGATCAATTTCTAAGCTACCTATGCGGTAGTGAACATGGTGAGCAATATTTCAATATTCGCAAACAATTTCTAAGCTACCTATACGGTAGTGAACATGCAGCGAATCAAGCAGGCGGTTTGCTTTCATTTCTAAGCTACCTATGCGGTAGTGAACTTAAACTGTGCAGAGCTATAATTAGACCTTACTTTCTAAGCTACCTATGCGGTAGTGAACAAATCAAAAGTATTATCAATCAATGATCTACATTTCTAAGCTACCTATGCGGTAGTGAACCATTGATTGATGAATAGCTAATGATTGAATAATTTCTAAGCTACCTATGCGGTAGTGAACCATGAAATCATGTTGATTCATGACTGGTTCAGTTTCTAAGCTACCTATGCGGTAGTGAACAATACATTGCGAACAAATTGCGTACTTTCGTTTTTCTAAGCTACCTATGCGGTAGTGAACCAGACTATGTTAATGCTCGTAAAATCATTAATTTTCTAAGCTACCTATGCGGTAGTGAACCGAGTGGTTTCACGCTCATTCTGAATGAATTGTTTCTAAGCTACCTATGCGGTAGTGAACATCGTATTGCATTAACTCAATGTTGGTGCAGCTTTCTAAGCTACCTATGCGGTAGTGAACAGGTTCAAAGACTTACAAAGTTAGATGAATCATTTCTAAGCTACCTATGCGGTAGTGAACACTAATTTTAAATCAAAAAATAAAATGATTACAATAAGTTAAGCCAGAGAATTATCAAATGACCCAAGTTTATAAGTATAAATATAACATATTGATTTTATTAAACTATTAAAGAGTTAAAAAATATTGGGTTAAAATTTTGAAGCAGTTGCTGTACTTTAAAAGTATAACTTCCAATTTTCCCTTTTGCCTCGTCAGCAAAAGTCATAGAAGTATACAATACAAATTCTATTCTCTTTATCAATTGGATGAACTGTTTAGTCTTGAGCAAATACAAGGACAATACGACCCTGAAGCAGATTGAGTGCCTATAGAAAAATATTAAACTACTGTTTTTATAGATTTTTAAATCTTAAATAGAAAAGACCAAAGCAGTGCTTTGGTCTTTTCTGCGAAACTTGACTTAAGTACTTCCCTTAAGGGGTACTCCGCTATGAAAACGAAAAGTTTTGTCGGGAGTTAAAATCAACGCTTTTTCAACTTCACGTATCAACTCAATACGCTGTTGAATATCTTCTTCAGGATCTTTCAATTTTGCAGTTTGAGCGACATCCAATGCCAACGCCAAATAGTCTTCGTAGTGTCGTGACTCCGATTTCAACAAATAACGGTAATAACGTCCAAGCTCGTCATCCACCAACGGTGCCAACGCATAAAAACGCTCGCATGAGCGTGCCTCTACAAAAGCACCAATGACTAAAACATCAATCAATGCTTCAGGTTCATAGGTTCGAATTTCCTTACGCAAACCACCAGCATAACGACCTGCACTTAGCCCCTGCCATGCTTGACCACGCTTTTGCATAAATTCTAAAACCTGCTCGTAGTGCAACATTTCTTCACGTACGAGCTGTGCCAGTTTGACTTGCAAATCAGTAAAGAAGCTATAGCGAAACATCAGGTTCATTGCTGTTCCTGCTGCTTTCTTTTCACAATTTGCATGATCTTGCATCAACAAGGGGAGATTGTTCAATGCTTCATCCAACCAAGCTTTTGGGGTTTCACAACCCAAAAAGGCAATCACTGGCTGCATGAGTTCATCATAATTCATATTCGACATGATCAATATTCAATAAAGTAAATCAAAAAAGTAAATTAAACTGCAGCTTGAATAGCGGCTTTCATGTCTTTTACAGCTTGCGTCAAACCTACAAATACACTTTCAGCAATAATAGAATGCCCAATATTCAATTCATGGATCTGAGGAATAGCAGCAATCGCAGCAACATTTTCCAAGTTCAAACCATGACCTGCATTGACCACCAAACCCTGAGCCGCAGCATATTCTACGCCTTTCACAATACGCTCAAGTTCTGCCTGTTGTTCTGCACCCGTGGTAGCATCTGCATATGCACCTGTATGTAACTCAATCGTTGGCGCACCACAGGCAATCGCTGCATCAATCTGTGCAAAGTCAGGATCGATAAATAAAGAAACATCGCAACCAATCGCTGTGAGTGCCTGTGTAGCTGCCTTGACATCTGCAAAATGCCCAACAACATCCAAGCCACCTTCAGTGGTTACTTCCTGGCGTTTTTCCGGCACAAAACAAACATGATGCGGTTTAATCTCAGTTGCAAATGCAACCATTTCATCAGTTACCGCAATTTCTAAATTCATTCTGGTTTTCAGTACTGGTCGCATACGGCGCACATCATCATCCTGAATATGACGACGATCTTCACGCAAGTGTAAAGTAATGCCTTCCGCCCCTGCTTGCTCACAGATCAATGCTGCTTTCACAGGATCAGGATAAGTTGTTCCACGCGCTTGTCTTAGTGTTGCAACATGATCAATGTTTACACCTAGCAATGCAGCCATAACATTTTCCTAATTAACCAATAAAATGAAATTAACGGCTCAAAGATTTAGATTGAGCATTTTGAATCCAAAGCTGACGACTCTTCAATGGTCGATCACCTAAAAGTGATGTGATCATTTGTCGGTAAAGCTTGGTCAATAATTGTAACTGTTCTGGACTAAAATCCCTACCCTTTTCATAACTTGCCATACTCAAAATTTGTTGTCCGAGCAAAGTGGATGAGGCGCTATGCGCGACTGGCATAAAGCCTTCAGACAGTTGAAACTGATAGCGTTGTGCAGTAGTGATCATCTGCTGATTTGAATCATGTTCATAGTCTAGTGGAAAGCCTAATTCCTCTAAAAGTGCATGTTCAAACTGGCGTAAAATTTGTCGAAGAAATAAATCCGCTTGCGGATGTTCCGCTAAGTTCTGTAAATGTTGCAAGGTTATATGATATTGCTGAAAAGTTTCAGGCATCATTTCTTCAAGTGGACAAAGCCTCAGAATAATTTCATTGAGATAGAAACCTGAAAAAAAGGCATCTCCATAGAAGAAAATCGGCTGATTTAAAATTTCCAGTTTAGAAAAGTTCTTGAGTTCAGATTTCCCCGAAGCTTGCAGGGTAATGGGTTGGTATTGGGGAGGCGGGGTTTGTCGAAGAATACCATCGACACGACCGTGCTCTTGCGTAAACAAGTGTACAATATGACTGCGTTCGCGGTATTTTCGATGATGGATCAAATAACCATGCAAGATTTCATTGCGCATCTTGCTTTATCTTATTCATCCTTTTCTTTTTTCTTGTCTTCATCGTCATCCCCATCCGGGATTACAGCCCCAACAACAGCCGCAGTCCCTTTGACTACGCCTTTTGTAGTTTTATAAGCAACTTTGACAGGAACCGTCACAATTTTAGTAATGCAACCTTGTAGCATTATGACGCATACAAGAATGGAAATAACTCGGATCATGACAGTTCCCAAAAAATGACTTAAATATCGCTATAGCCTAGGCTTTTCAAAGCACGTTCATCATCAGACCAACCGCCTTTGACTTTGACCCAAAGCGTTAACATGATTTTCTGCTCGAACATTTTTTCCATGTCGACACGAGCATCCATACCGATTTTCTTCAGCTTAGCACCTTTTTCACCAATTACGATGGCTTTCTGTCCAGGGCGATCAACAAAAATTGTGGCATCAATATATGTACATGCAGCTTTAGGACGACCCGTCTTTTCATTGATCGTTGCTTCTTCTGTCTTAAATGATTCAATTTGAACTGTTAAATCATAAGGAAGTTCCTCACCTAGCTGACGCATAATTTTCTCACGAATAATTTCACTCGCAAGGAAACGTTCAGAACGGTCAGTCAACTGGTCCAAAGAGTACAATGGTGGTTGGAAAGGAAGATATTTTTCAATCGCGTCACGTAAATGATCCAAGTTGGCACCACGTAATGCGGACACTGGAACAATTTCAGCAAAATTCATTAACTTTGCACGTTCTTGAATCAACGGCAACACCATACGCTTGTTTTCTAAAGTATCAATCTTGTTGATGATGAGAACCACTGGCATTTCTGCGTTTTTAAGCTTCTCTAAAACCAACTCATCATTCTGCGTCCATTTCTGCGCATCAAGCACAAATAAAACCAGATTGACATCACGCAAAGCCGAATGTGCCGCTTTATTCATCATCTTATTGATGGCACGCACTTCTTTTTTATGCATACCCGGGGTATCCACAAAAACTGCCTGGGATTTTTCACGACTATCAATGCCAATGATTTTATGGCGGGTGGTTTGTGGTTTACGTGAAGTAATCGATAACTTTTGACCCAACAAATGGTTCATCAAAGTAGATTTACCCACATTTGGACGTCCAACGATTGCAACAAAACCACTGCGATAATCAGATGGAATTTCAGTGCCTTGTGAACTAAAAAACTGATTAATTAAATCATTACCGTTTTCAGACGACTCGTGATCAGCATCATTGTGATCGGAATGTGTATTCATGCAGTTTACTGCTCCAATAGCTTTAAAAAATCCGCCGCGACTGCCTGTTCTGCAAAACGGCGACTCGATCCCTCACCCATCATTTTAGGTAAGCCATCTATAGTACATTCTACTTTAAAATGTTGATTTGGTGCATCACCTTGAATATCAACCACCTCATAAACAGGGAGATGTTTTTTACGGGCTTGTAGATACTCCTGTAAGCGCGATTTTGGATCTTTTAACTGATCTGTCGGCTCAATATGATCCAGATAAGGGGCATACCATTTGAGAACAATGGATTCCAACAAAGGTAAATCCTGACTTTCTGTATAAATTGCGCCAATAATCGCTTCAACCGTATCCGCTAATATTGACTCACGATGATGACCGCCTGATTTCAATTCACCGGTACTTAAAATTAAACTTTGGCTTAATTTTAAATCATTGGCAATTTTACCCAATGCTTCCTGACGTACTAAAGTTGCACGCATACGGGTTAAACGCCCTTCATTTTCATGAGGATAGGCATTGTATAAGTAATTTGCGATGATCATCCCCAACAATGAGTCACCCAGAAACTCTAGACGCTCATAGTTGTGTTTGTGACTCACCGAACGGTGAGTCAGCGCGAGTTGTAGTAACTCGTGTTGTTTAAACTGGTAACCGATTCTACTTTGTAAGCGAAGATCACTTACTTTCAACTGACCTTTGATCAAAACTCTTCTCGAAAGTGAGGACTAAATCAATATTCAGCATGAAATTTTTCCGTACTTCATATTTTTTAGTCACTTGTAAACCATCTTTAGTTGAAACAGTCGCAATATCTTCGAATTTAGTGTCTCGGATATTGTTCATTTCTAACCTTTTGTCAACTTCTGTTGCAAATTTCAATGGTGTGATTTCAGCAGAGCTATTTTTGATTTGCTCTACAATTTGACCGTTAATCACACGATCATCCCAGTATAATGGCCATACAGCTACTATGATTTTCAACATAAAAGCTAAAGCAATTATCCCCAATAAAATTCCAATATATGAAGCGCCTTGTTGATTTTTACGCATTTTCTTATCCAACAGGTGAGAATAAATAATCCCTAATCCCAATCAAAAAAGAGTTATTGCTTTGATCAAGAGTTATGATTTAGGCAAACTCATCATTTTCAATTGTTTATAAACTTCTTATACACTGGAAAACAATACTGTGATAAAAAATTTATCGACACTATTATCCTTTAAACTGCGTCAAGTTGCTAGTTCAAATCATTTGTTCTGTTTTATTTTTCTTATAAATCAATATAACTTCATAGTTTTAGCAGATCAAAAAGAAAGGTCAATAAACATTGACCTTTCTTTATTTTTAGCATTTGCAGGGATTGCGTTTATTGAATTGCACCATTACGGCTAAATGATGGAATTTTTAGACCCGGCTCTTTATGCATCCAAACATAAATTGCATGACCTGTTAAATTCTCTTCAGGTACAAAGCCCCAGAAACGACTGTCAGCACTTTGATCACGGTTATCACCCATCGCAAAATATTGACCCTTAGGTACGGTAACTTCCCAGCTCTGTCCATTTGACTTTACGAAACGGTCATTTGCAGTCGCTACATAAGGTAAATCCTGTTTGTTTTGCGCATAATTAAATGCAGCAATCAGAGGATTTTGCCCTTCCAATAAACGAACCAAATGTTTATGGGTACCCATTGTTTCATAGTAGTAAATCGATTTTGGTGTATCTAAAATATCCTTTTCACGACTAAACTGAGTTGGAACTTGCTCAACATTTTTACCATTAATGGTCAACTGACCTTGATTAAATTCAATATGATCACCGGGTAATCCAATAATACGCTTGATATAGCTAATTTTTGGATTTTCAGGATAACGGAATACAGCAACATCACCACGTTGCGGTTCACCAATATCCAGAATCTTGGTGTTGGTAATCGGTAAACGCACTCCATACTGGAACTTATTCACCAAGATATAATCTCCTGTTTCTAAGGTCGGGACCATAGAGTCAGAAGGAATATTGAATGGCTCAAAGAAGAAAGAGCGTAAAACAAGAACTACAGCAAGAACAGGCCAGAAATCATATGCCCATGAAATAACGACATTTTCATTCCCCTTTCCTTTGGTTGCACGCTGTTTCAACACAAACTTATCAAGTAACCACAGCGCAAAAAAAACCAGCGTTACAGGAACGAGAATTAAATTAAAATCAAAATCCATGAGCAATCAGACCTCTAGTTTTTATCTTTCTACTTTTAACACAGCAAGGAACGCTTCTTGTGGAATTTCAACACTACCCACTTGTTTCATACGTTTCTTACCTTCTTTTTGCTTAGATAACAATTTCTTCTTACGAGAAACGTCACCACCATAACATTTAGCCAATACGTTTTTACGCATAGCTTTTACAGTTGAACGTGCAATGATTTGTGCACCAATCGCAGCTTGAATCGCAACATCAAACATTTGGCGTGGAATCAAGTCCTTCATTTTTTCAACCAAAGCAATACCGCGGTGACGGGCATCATTACGATGGCAAATCATTGCTAAGGCATCAACCTTATCACCATTAATTAATACATCAACCTTAACCAGAGATGAACTTTCAAAACGGACAAAGTTATAATCCAAAGAAGCAAAACCACGTGAACATGATTTCAATTTATCAAAGAAATCCATCACCACTTCTGCCATTGGAATTTCAAAGCTAATCGACACTTGGTTACCCAAGAACTTCATATCTTTTTGCACGCCACGACGCTCAATACACAGCGTCATCACATTGCCTAGGTATTCTTGCGGAACAAGGATATGACATTCTGCAATTGGCTCACGTAAATCTTCTACGGTTGAACCGTCCGGCATTTTAGATGGACTGTCGATATAAACCGTTTGACCATTTTTCATCAATGCTTCATAGATCACTGTTGGTGCTGAGCTGATGAGGTCCAAATCATACTCACGTTCTAAACGCTCTTGTACGATCTCCATGTGCAGCATACCCAAGAAGCCACAACGGAAACCAAAACCAAGTGCATCTGAACTTTCAGGTTCAAAGAATAAAGCAGAGTCATTGATTTGCAGTTTGTGCAAGGCTTCACGGAACGGTTCAAAATCACTGGCATCAATGGGAAACAAACCTGCATAGACCTGTGGTTTTACCTTTTTAAAGCCCGGTAACGTTTCAACTTCTGGTGTTGCTGCAAGTGTAATCGTATCCCCCACTGGCGCACCAAAAATATCTTTGATCCCAGCAATCACAAAACCGACTTCACCTGCTTCTAAAATGCCTGTTTCAGTATGTTTTGGATTGAAAATACCTACCGAGGTAATGATATGTGACTGACCTGTTGATTTCATCAACATCTTATCGCCTTTACGCACACGACCTTGTTTGATACGAACCAACGAAACCACGCCTAAGTAGTTATCGAACCACGAGTCAATAATCAGTGCTTGGAGCGGTGCATCACGATCACCTTGGGGCGCAGGAATGACATCGACCAAAGTTTCAAGAACTGACTCTACTCCTAAACCTGTTTTTGCTGAACAGGTAGGTGCATGGGTTGCTTCGATTCCAATAATTTCTTCAATTTCATGGATTACACGTTCAGGTTCAGCTTGAGGCAAATCAATTTTGTTGAGAATTGGCAGTACTTCCAAGCCTTGTTCAATGGCGGTATAACAGTTTGCAACAGATTGTGCTTCCACACCCTGTGCAGCATCCACAACCAATAGTGCGCCCTCACAGGCAGCCAACGATCGAGAAACTTCATAAGAGAAGTCGACGTGTCCCGGAGTATCAATAAAGTTTAACTGGTATTCTTGACCATTCGGGTGCGTGTAATACAATGTTACCGAAGCCGCTTTAATGGTGATTCCACGCTCACGCTCAAGCTCCATAGAGTCTAAAACTTGAGCCTGCATTTCACGATCTTGCAATCCACCACACATTTGGATAAATCGGTCAGCAAGAGTCGACTTTCCATGGTCGATGTGAGCGATAATAGAAAAATTGCGTATGTTATTGATATTAACAGACTTCTTAGCTACTGCCATAAACTACTCTAAAAATATGTACACCATCATGTACTCAATATCAAAAGTACCTCTGGCGTGCAAAAAATGAAATTTCCCAATTGCTGCACAGTATAAGCAGATCAAGGTTAAAAATATAGTAAGGCTTTGAGAAAAACTATCTCTGCTTGACATTGTATGCAAGCTACACTTTCAATCTATTTTCTCTTTTTCCCTGTTTTTATTTGTCTCACTTTTATCCGAAAACTGAACTTGTGCAGGCAGGCATAATGCGATTAAACCGCCAAATAGCGTGCTGATGAGTATGAGCAAATGCAATTGCACAGCCGCAAAGAACAATGCTTTGGTTTCCGAGAGATTCAACAGTTTTCCAGTTGCCAATATTGCAGCTTCATAGGTCCCTAGACCAGCTGGGGCATGAATAGGTAATACTGAGCTCAATTCCCCTCCAATACTTACAGCTGCCGTCTCCCACCAGTGTAATGAAATAAACCAGTCTAAAACGACTGCAAAAACCATGATTTTACTTAGCCAACAAATCAGTGTAAATAACCAACTTCGCAGTAAGCTTTTAAAATGCAATGGCATGGCCAATAAAACGTGTTCAAGTAAGTTTTTCAATCGCCCCTGTGTACTGAGCTGTTCTGAAAAACGTTTTAGCCACGGCGTAAAAAATAATAATATTAATGGCGAGATTAACCATAAAAGCATCAAGCCCCATAAGCCTAAATTATTGGAGTGCTCCAATAATAAAAGGATGAGAAAACCCAGCCCAAGCAACACCTGTAAATCAAGTATTCTCAGCAGCAATAAACCTGCTGTCGCATAACTGAGGCTCAACGTAAAATAGCGTCGCATCAGTAAAGGAAAGCTGATTTCTCCAGAACGAAAAGGTAATAAGTTATTGAGTAGATTATGAATCAGCATGATTCGGCAACAGGTCATCCCCTGCCCACGAGTAATGGGCAAAAAGAAATCATGGATTCGCCAACCTCGAATCAGATAAGTCATCTGCATCAGGATCAATGACACAATCAAATATAGGATAGGAACATGTTTCCAAGCCTTAAAGATCTGCAACCAACCAAACCACCATTCAATCGCAACAACATACAAAATGATGGCGATGCTCAGTAACACTTGTGGTATGTATTTGCGTCGACTGCCAAGCTGATGGTTTGAATTGCGATCTATCTGTTCAGACACAGGTGCTACCTTTAATTATTGTCATTAAAAAATCATGAAATCGTAATCTTTCAGTTAAATTTAACAATATATGATCAAACACGGATCAATAACAATTACATCAACTATGCATAACGCATTTTTATTACAACCTGAAGAAGAGCTTGATCTACTTAGCCCCTCTTACTCACACATTTTTTTCTCTCTGATTATTCCTCTTTACAATGAAGAGGAAACAGTTATTGCATTAATAGATACCATTCAACAGGCTTTAGGCACGCAACACCAACCCTGGGAATTAATTATGGTTGATGATGGCAGTTCTGATGCAACTGTGAAGACCATTCAGCAGAAACTGGGTCAAAGCCCCTTGAATGCAAGATTAATTCAATTAAGCCGTAACTATGGGCAAACGGCAGCCATGCAGGCAGGAATTGACGAGTCTTATGGACAGTATATTGTGACGATGGATGGTGACTTACAGAACGATCCACATGATATTCCAGCCATGTTGCAGCAACTGATTGATCAAGATCTTGATCTCTTGGTGGGTTGGCGTAAAAACCGACAAGATGCATTAGTGTTAAGAAAAATTCCTTCCTTACTCGCCAACCGACTGATCGGTCGAATATCAGGTCTACGCTTACATGATTACGGCTGTAGCCTGAAAATATACCGTGCCGAAATCATCAAACAAATCCGCTTGGTGGGCGAAATGCACCGATTCATACCGCTCTGGGTAGCCAGTGTCGTTCCTGTATCACGTATTGGAGAAGTTCCCGTAATTCACCATGCCAGACAATTTGGACAATCCAAATATGGTATTTCTCGAACGATTCGCGTGATATTGGATTTAATTTCAGTGATGTTCTTTCAGCGTTATCTCATGCGCCCCGGTCATTTATTTGGCTCAATCGGACTGTTCCTTGGGTGTATCGGCACAGTCATGCTGATTTATCTGGCAATTGATAAATATATTCTGGGTCACTCCATCGGTACACGTCCCATGCTGCTGATTGGCGTGATGTGTGTGTTGATGTCACTACAGTTTTTAATGACAGGTATTATCGCTGAACTGATTACTCGAACCTATCTGGACACTAAAAATCATAAAAGTTATCTGATCCGTCGTGTTTACCATCATCGGAGAGGGCAATGATATTTCCAGCATCCACATTGATCTCCTCAATTTTTCAATCAGCACAAAAACTATTTCAATCGCGTTGGTTAATTGTATTGCTCGCTTTCAATTTTTTAATTGGATTGGGAGGCTCGCCATTATTTGATCTTGATGAAGGTGCTTTCAGTTCTGCAACCATGGAAATGTTAATTCGAGGCGATTATGTCACCACCTATATGGGTGGGGAACTGCGTTTTGATAAGCCCATTTTGATCTACTGGCTGCAAGCCGCTTCTGTCTCTTTATTTGGATTAAACGAGTTCTCGTTACGCCTTCCGTCTGCATTATGTGCAACGCTGTGGTGCTGGGCAATCTATGAGTTTTGCCGGCATTTTTTAGATAGGTCCAAAGCAGCCACCGCATGCATCCTGCTTGCGAGTTCACTGATTATTTCAATTATCGCACGTGCAGCCACAGCTGATGCTTTGCTCAATTTATGGATTTGTCTAGCTTTATTTGATGCTTATCGTCATTTTAACCAACACTGTGCACAATCTAAGAGTTCATCAAAATATGCTTTACGTGCATATATATGGGTAGGGTTAGGTGTGTTGACCAAAGGTCCGATCGCTATTTTAATCCCTTTCGCCAGCATCACAATCTATACCCTGTTGAGCAAAAAATTTAAATCTTGGCAGCACTTGCTGATCAATCCACTTGGATGGTTTATTTGTCTTACAGTCTTCTTACCTTGGTACATGGCTGAATATCTTGCACAAGGACAAGCATTTATTGACGGTTTTTTTCTCAAACATAATCTTTCTCGATTTTCTAAAACGATGGAAAATCATGGTGGAAATTTACTTTACTATCTGCCTATAAGCCTATTGGTTTTTATGCCTGTTACAGGTTTCTTCCTTCAGTTATTGACGCATCTGCGGCGATTTTTTCCTTCTTCTCTTGCCAGGCATTTTGATTCACTGGATATTTTTTGTTGGAGCTGGTTTTTATTTGTGCTGACATTCTTCAGCTTTTCCAAAACCCAGCTTCCGCATTATCTATTATATGGTGTAACACCAATTTTTATCCTGATGGCAAAATATCGAGATCAACTGCGATCTCGCGTCTTGGTTGCGCTACCGATCACTTTATTCATGTTATTGCTGCTTTTTCTTCCCGAAATTGGTCAGTACATTATTGCTCACGAAAAGAAAATTGAAGTCGTGGCTATGCTGCAAGATGGATTACCATTTTTAGACGTGCAATATCGCCTTTCTATTTTGTTCTCGCTTCTCCTCATACTGATTATTTTATTTCGTATTCATCCTGTACTTTGGTTACGTCAAATTTTAGTCAGCATTATTTTCAGTTTAACCATCATTCATGTGGTTATCCCTGCCTATGCATCTATTCAGCAGCAACCTGTCAAACAAGCTGGAATATTTGCTCAGAAGATCACCGAACCTATCGTGATGTGGCGTCATGATATGCCGAGTTTCAGCATCTACTTACAAAAAGTTGTTCCTATACGAGAGCCTAAACCTGGTGAGGTGGTTTTTACAGGTCTAGAAAATCTTCAGGCATTTCCTAATGCAGAAGTTCTATTCAACAAGGGAGGCATTGTTTTAGTCAAACTCCCGAAAATGAAAGGAAGTTCATGATGATTCCATTCTTTTATATTCCAATATTTTGCATTTTAGCTTGGGAACTTATTCATCACTATTACGCAATCAACACGCCCCTTTTCCTGATGATCAATGGAATGCCGCCACACTCAGATTGGTTCTGGCAAAATATAACCTTTATGGGAGATGGTCTGACCGCTTATGTCCTGTTGATATTTTTTTGCCGTCACACTGCTCACTTGCTCTGGCTAGGCTTACTCGCCGTAGTCATTACTGGCTTTGGTGTACACGCCACCAAACAACTCATTGAAATTGTTCGTCCAATAACTTATCTCGGGATAGACAATGTTGAAGTAATAGGCAAGGCATTAAAATATCATAGCTTTCCTTCTGGTCATGCTGCAACAGCATTTGTACTGGCGGGTGTATTGAGCAAATATCTTCAGCTCAATGATTTTGTATATCACCGAACATTTACCTACTTGATAATTTCATTGGCAACCTTGATTGCCTGGAGTCGTGTGGTGGTAGGTGTCCACTGGCCATTCGATATTGTGATTGGAGCACTTTGGGGATGGTATAGTGCCACACTCATCCTCAAGCTTTCCTCAAAAACCAAACGGATGGGGCGAACTCGTTTCAGTGCCAATATTTTATATGCTTTAGCGGCAATCAGTGCGGGTTTTCTATGGCGCTTTGATGGTGGCTATCCACTGGCTGCAGGATTAGCAAAATTACTATCTGTCTGTGCTTTGGCTTACATTGCTCTTGCACTAATCGAGCTCAATTTTCGGGTTAAATTGGTCTTTGATCAAAGCTATCGTCCGCGATTGCGTTCAACCGCAATTCAGCTAAAGCCTCTAGCTTTTGAAAAAAATAAATCTTAAATTGAAGAATATCACCCGCACCGAAATTTTAAACTTTTCTTTAATTTACCAAGCGATATTCAATCTATAGTATTTACCTAAATAAACCCACGCTATTTTTATTGCAAAACTCAAACCGAAGCATGAAAACCTGAGTCACACTGTTGCGATGGAACTTAAATCATAAGGATCCAGATCTTTATCGATCGGTTGATAGGCCTGTATAAATGTTGGTGACATACGCTTTGGGCGACCTGTGGCAATTTCTATGCACGCCCATTTGGTATTGCCGGTAAATAGCAAAGTCTGATCTTTGGCATTGAAAAATGCATACTGGCGAAAAGAATACAATGCATTAATATCATAGAGCCATGTTCGTAAAATGATTTCATCATCCAACATCGCTGCTTTCCGATACTGCACATGATGTTCCACAGCCACCATAGCATGCTTCATTTCTAAATATTGCTTTAAGCCCACACCTAAAGTTTCAATATGTGCCGATGCCACATCCTGCATCCATTGTACATAGACCACATTATTCACATGACCTAAAACATCGATATGTTCGGGTTTAACGTGAATAACCAAATCAAATACTGAGCTCATATGAACTTTCCTACTCTTGATCATATTTAAAAAAATTGCTGCATTTTGACATAAAAAAGCCACTCCTAGAGTGGCTGATTTACATCAATTGGATTTATTGAATACGTAACCCAATCATTGCATGTTGCCCTTCACGCACAATTGCCACACGTGCGACGGTATTTTTCTGCAACTCAGCTACAGCATCCACAAAGTCGTTCGGTGTATTGATTTTCTTATTGTTCACTTGAGTAATCACATCGCCCGGCATAATTCTTGACTGCGCAGCCAAACCACCCCGTGTTACATCTTGAATTAACACACCACCTTTCACATTTAAGCGATTCTTTTCCTGTTCAGTCAAGGCACGGATCGCAACACCAATAACTGGACCTTTGTGGGGCTTGGCTGATGCCGTAGTATTATCAACTTTTGCAGGGGTATCATCAGGTGCAACAGTTAATGTCGCCGTAATCACACGCGGCTTATCATCACGCAACACTTCAAGTTTCACGGATTGATTGGGTTGAGTGCGGTTGAGATAATTTAATAGTTCAGATGTTCTTGAAATAGGCGAACCATTATATTTTAGAATCACATCCCCTGCTCTAAAGCCCGCTTTTTCAGCAGGTGAATTTGGCGCCACCTGAGTAATCAATGAACCTTCCGGTTTATCCAATTTATAAGCTTCAGCAAGATTTCGATCGATATCTTGCAACATCACACCGAGATAAGAACGTGTCACCTTACCATTCTTTTTCAGTTGATCAACAACATCCATTGCCACATCGATTGGGATTGAGAATGACAGCCCCATATACCCACCCGTACCACTGAAGATACGTGAATTTACCCCAACCACTTGACCTTGTTGATTGAATAACGGACCGCCTGAATTACCCGGATTCAACGCAACGTCGGTCTGAATAAAAGGTACAGAGGTTTCACCCATCATATTTCTTGATTTAGCACTGACAATTCCTGCTGATGCAGAATAGTCAAAACCAAAGGGGGAACCAATCGCAAGTACTGGCTGCCCCACTTTAAGCTGATCTACATTTCCAACTGACAATGATGGAAAATTATTTCCTTCGACTTTAAGTAAAGCCACATCTGTACGTTCATCACTGCCCACGACTTTAGCATCGATTTCACGACGGTCATTGAGCATGATGGTCACTTTAGAAGCATCTTCTACCACGTGATGGTTGGTGAGTAGATAACCATCTTTACTGATAAAAAATGCACTGCCATAAGCTGTTTTTTCTTGCGGTGCCCGCTGTTGTGGAATAATGATCTGATTACCAAAGAAACGTTTTAAAATTTCAGGCACCTGCTGCTGTAGCAATTCTTCCTGAGATAATTTTTTAACCACGTTTACACTGACAACTGCCGGACTCACCTGTTCCACCAAATTAGAAAAATCGACAGGTGTTGAAGCTTGAACTTGTGATGTAGCCGCAGCGACAGTGAATACTGCTGCATACATACCTTTTTGCATTAGACCATTACTCATTTATCACGAACCTACATCTGATGATTGTGCTTAAAAAATATTTGTAACATATTATTTGATGTCTTTGCGTAATAATATGTTTACATTTTTTTATAAAACAATACTTTACTTAAAATCATATTAAGAGACTGGGAATCGCTTATTTATACTAAAATCTGACGCATCTAACTATTGTAATTTGTTAAAAAAAAGAGTGTTATTAGCAAACATTTTTCAAATTAGCTGATGGACATGCCTAATTTAAACACAACTCATCAATTCGACGTGATTATTGTGGGTAGTGGCGGTGCAGGCTTAAGTTTAGCCTTATCCTTACCTGAACATTTAAATATTGCTGTTTTAGCAAAATCTACATTGACAGATGCAAGCACCTATTATGCTCAAGGTGGCGTTGCTGCTGTGCTCGATGAAACAGATTCTATTGAACAGCATATTGATGACACTATGATTGCAGGTGCACATTTGTGTGAGCTTGATGCAGTGAAACATACTGTTGAAGGGGGGCGACCTTCAGTCGATTTCCTTTTGAACCATGGTGTTCAGTTTACCTTAGATGAAGATGAGCAACTTCACTTGACCCGTGAAGGTGGACATTCTCAAAGACGTATCATCCATTCAGCAGATGCCACAGGAAAAGCGATTTCAACCACGTTGGTTGAAAGAGCACGCGAAAAGAAAAATATTGTTATTTTTGAGAATTACATTGCGATTGATTTGATCACGACCCATAAGCTTGGACATAAACAGCAGCCGAACCGAGCGGTGGGTCTTTATGCATTGGATGAAAGCAATGAAAAAGTACATACATTTTTAGCGCCATTCACCGCACTTGCTTGTGGTGGTGCAATGAAAGCTTATTTGTACACTTCAAACCCTGATATTGCGACTGGTGATGGTATTGCCATGGCATATCGTGCCGGGTGCCGTGTCGCAAATATGGAATTCAACCAATTTCATCCAACCTGTTTATATCATCCTCAGGCACGCTCTTTCTTAATCACGGAAGCGATGCGGGGCGAAGGTGCATATTTACGTCTCCCTGATGGAGAGCGTTTCATGTTGCGCTTTGATGAACGTGCTGAACTTGCACCACGCGATATTGTGGCTAGAGCAATCGACTATGAAATCAAACGTCTGGGTATTCGCCATGTCTGGTTGGATATTACCCACAAACCTAAAGACTTCGTCAAAGAACACTTCCCTACGCTTTACGCACGACTGCTCGAGTTGGGAATCGATATTACCCAGGATATGATTCCAGTCGTTCCAGCCGCACATTATACTTGTGGTGGTGTGGTTGTAGACGAAAACAGCCAGACGGACATTGCAGGTTTGTATGCGATCGGTGAAACATCCTATACAGGTTTACACGGTGCAAACCGTATGGCGAGTAATTCTCTTTTGGAATGTTTCGTATATGGCATGAGTGCGGCAAAAGATATTGAAGCCAAACTTGACCAATCTTTTGAAAGCCCTGATGTTCCAGAATGGGATGCTTCGCAGTCCACCAACCCAGATGAGGATGTCGTCATCTTGCAGAACTGGGACGAGCTGCGCCAAACCATGTGGAATTATGTTGGTATTGTTCGTACCACCAAGCGTTTACAACGTGCCTTACATCGTATTGAAATGCTTAAAAAAGAAATCACCGAATACTATCAAGACTACCACGTCAGTAAGAACTTGATTGAATTGCGTAATTTGGTCATGGTTTCAGAGATGATCGTGCGTTGTGCTATGCAACGTAAAGAATCACGTGGTTTACATTACACATTGGACTATCCGGAGCTTTCTGAAGAATTGAGAAAAACCGTTTTGACTCCACCAGACTTTACGGTCGAAACCCCTTTGGTCAATGCTGAAGTTTAAAGAGAACAATAAAATAGCCAGAGTATTCTGGCTATTATTCATTTTTTGCATCGTAGCTGACTTAAGTGTTATTGATTTTTTCTCATGATTGCCGCAAATAACTTTTGGGTGACAGATGCATGATTTTCTTAAACATGACGATAAAAGAACTATCACTGTCATAGCCCAATTTCATTGCGACTTGATGAACTGAGTCCCCTTCAGTCAACCATTGCAGTGCTAAAACCACATGTAATTTGCGCCGCCATTGATTAAGACTCATTCCCGTATTGTGATGAAAAATCCGAGTCAAACTGCGTTCACTCATATAGCAGCGGCTTGCCCATTCAGCTAAATTCAGCTTTTGATCCGGTTGTTTTAATAAATCATACGCGATTTGTAACATACGTGAATCTTTCGGCATAGGTAAATAAAATATTGAATGGGTGGTAGACTGTATTTCATCCTGTAAACAGTCCATCAAGCGTCGATTGTTTTCCAACAAGGGCATATCAGAAAATGTTTCAACACGCTCTAACATTGCATTCATTAAACTGGTCACGTGTAACATCGTACACGTCTGTGTTGGAAAATGATGCCATACAGTATGAATAAATACCACATAACCTGTTGAAATACCGTAACTACTGACTTTATGTAAGGTCTTTAATGGAATCCATAATGCATGTTGTGCCGGAACCACCCAAATCCCGAATGGCGTTTCAACAGTAATCAACCCGCTGGTTGTTACCAATAACTGACTTTGTTCATGTTGGTGTGAAGCAAGTTCCCAGTCTGGAACTTGCTGATCTATTTTCAACACAAATAAAGGCAGAAGATTGTGATTGAATGGTGAATGGGGCGTTTCAGTATGCATCATTAACCCATTGGTCTCCTTAGCACAGCATCAATTATTTTATTCGCTTGCTGTTGGTTATCGACAACAAACATCGGATAACCGGAGAACTTAATAAAATTATTGGCAAACTTTTGTGTTTCTAAGCGAATATTTGCATCTGGCTCAATATGAATAAAAGCTTTCACGTATTGTGCCAAAATCTCACGTTTTGACTTCACCCAAGCAGCAACCTGTTTACGTGCTTCATGATCTGTCTGTTGTTCAGGAAAAGCGCCCTCACTCAGAAACACAAATATTTCTTTACGGCTGAGTAATGATTCATATATGGCTATGGTTTCTGTGACTGAAACGGCATCAGCTGGTTGGAAACTGATCGGTATGATTGGAAAATTTTCTAAATTTTGGATAAACATGGGATGGCTCCACAAATAAGAATAATTATCATTTTATTGTGCTTGCTTTAATACACATTCCCCAATTGAGCCAAAAAACAGGGAAATCCAGCCAAATTATGACAAATTCAGTCTTTAGGGTTTTTATAATAAATTTGATGGGCTGTATGAAAAGTCTGAGCATGCAAATTGACCAGATCCTCAAGATTCTGATAACCGCCTGCAAGTACAAACATCAGTGGAATCCCCTCTCGCTTAGCAAGGTTAAATACCATTTCATCGCGCTTTTGAATTAATTCTGTAGTCAACCACGCTGAACCGTAAGGATCTGCTTGATGGCAATCCATGCCTGCCTGATAAATAATAATATCGGCTTTCCACTCATTGGCACGTTGAAAAGCCTCGTGTATTGCCAGGGTATATTGCGCAAAACTTCCATGTTTCGTATGCACATGACGGCTTTCGGCACGTTCATACGTTGGATAGCCAAATGCCAATCCATAAATACTAAAATTATATAAATTGTCTAATCTTCGGGTAAATTCGGCAGTTCCATCACCACCATGTTGATCACAATCCAGAATAAAAATCCGTTTATTGGAAAAATACTGTGCAATCAGTGCCAAACCATTAAAGGTACAGTATGAACCTCCATAGTCATAATTGGCATGATGAAAACCTTGTGCAATGTTGGCTGCAGTACCATGTTGAAAAGCCAGCTCCGTCGCCAGTATTTGTCCACCATTGATGGACAAAACTGCATCACGTAACTGTTCATTCCAAGGTTTAAAACCAGCAAATGTTGCAAGTTTAGCAGGTTGTCCGGTTAAAAATGCATCAACATATTTGGGAGAATGCAAGGCCTTTAGAATTTCCGGATCTATGGGTAGGGGTTCATGAAATTTAAAATGATTAAATTGTTGTAATTGCTCGGCAACTGCAACAAGTTTTTCCATGCTATTGGTATGTGTTTGAGCAAAATAGCGCGATGAAAAACAAACATTTAACATAAAGTTATCCGAGACTGGCGATTCTCAATTGTGACAGTGCAACGTCATTCAGTTGTTTAATTAAGGTTGTACCAGGACTAAACAATCCATTATTCACTTGTTGTTCAAAATGGGTGGTAAAGGCTCTTTTTCGATTCTCAGGTGAGATGGCTAAAGTAGTCAATCGTAAAAACCAGAAACCCTGAATTTCTTTATATGGAATGATATAACCTTTGAATTCTTGATTAGGCACTTTATTGTCAATTTGTTCAATATCATATTCTACCGAAAATAAAGAACCAACTGGAATGCGAATACCATTCATGATCAGGGGTTGTAAGTTGATACAGGAATGATCATCTCCCATATTCATTTTTTCAATCAATAACGGGCGGTTTTGCTCATCGACAAAAATATTGATTGAACCTTGTCTCAGCATTGAACGGTGCGCAATTTTCAGGAAAAAATTTTCAGCCATTGGGCAAGAGCCTACTTTAGGTTTCCCGGCTAATGTCTCGATTTCAACATAGCCTGTTTCATTTGCTGTTTTAGGTAAAATCACATCTTCCAACATACAGCAAATGACTTGACTTTCCTCCAGTCCTGCTTGCTGTGATAATTTTCTTAAACTTGCTTGGGTAGCGACTTCTTGCTCAACGAGGACCCTAAAATCATCATTTTTTTGTTGTTGCGATTCAGCCAAAAAGTTTTCAATTGAGCGGTTTTGATCCAGATTATGCCAGTCCTCAATATCAAAACCATAAATTTTTTTCTGATCAATAATTTTCTTTAACTTTTTAAAATCATAGTCTTGGAATATTTTCAAATCTGTCGCTTCAACACTGTCACGAGGAAAGTTGATATACTCAGCCAATACTCGAGTCGCTTGTGTATATCCACAGCCTCGACGTTCCGTCTGATGCGAATAGTGTTCATTTAACATCTCTGTCAATTTATTTGATAAGGGAAAAACGTTTTCCTTAAACAAACGAACGACTTCATGATCTGATGACATATTCTCTATTCCATTTTATAAAATGATTTAATTTTTAAAAATAATCTATTTATTATGAATAAATTAGCATTATCCCCTAGATAACTCAATATAGCATTCAACAGTAAAGTACAGCTAGATTAAATGATATATTTCATCTAATTTAATGAAGTATTTGAGCTTTTTATACACGTTGCTTATTTTTGTGGAGGAATTGAATAGGTTCCTGTGACATGTGCAACAGGATCATCTGAACCCAGCGAGTAAATCCATACTTCACCGACGACTAGAGCTTTCCCCACCTTCATCAATTTACAGATCCCGCGAATATCTACACCACCGGTAGGCTTGCGCAAAAAATTGATGTTCATGTTTGTGGTCACCGTCAAACCAACTAAACCGATTTCTCCCAAAATCGCAACATATAAGGCAAAATCTGCCAGTGCCATCATGGTTGGTCCAGACACAGTTCCACCTGGCCGAATGTCCTGATCACTGACATGCCAAACCAGAGAGGCGCCTTTTTCAGTCACTTCTTCAATTTCGCAGCGTTCCAAGCTTGGTGAAAAAAATTGCTGTAAAAAATTAACGATTTCAGTTTTAGTGCTTTTCATCATTCACGTCTTTATATCCTTGACCTGAAACAATATAAAGGCTTTTAAGACTGAAAACATCAGAATAAATCAATCTATTACAGTTCTTTTAGATAGCGCAAGGCCTCTGCAAAGACTTGTTCTGCTGTTTGAGTAGCATCTAAACGTTTCATTCTTTGCGCATCACGCAAATGAATTTCAGAAAAACCACTACGTACAGACTCAAAAAATACCTCTTTTTCTTGTTCAAAACGGTCTAAAGCACCACGTGCCCGTGCTCGATCCATCCCCAGTTCAATCGGTGCATCCAACCAAAAGGTAATATCGGGCATTCTGGAGACAAAGTTAGTATTTAATATTTGTAGTTTTTCACGACTTAGACCACGACCGGCGCACTGATAAGCAAAGCTCGAATCAACGAAACGATCACAAAGCACAACCTTACCGGCATCTAATGCAGGTAAAATCACACCTGCCAAATGTTGTGCACGTGCTGCATACATCAGCAATAACTCGGTATCATGACTCATCTGCTCTTCATGATTCACAGACAACAGTAATGCACGTATTTGTTCAGCTAAAGGTGTACCACCAGGTTCACGCGTTAGAACAACTTGTTGATCCTGCTTTTGAAAATGTTCAAACATTTTTTGGATGAGTGTGGTTTTTCCAACCCCTTCAGTTCCTTCAAAACTTATAAACATACTCATTCCTTAACTTTAGCGCGCATAACTTCAATATATTGTTGTACCGCACGGTTGTGATCATTTAAATTCGAGCTAAATTTATGTCCGCCATTTCCAGTTGCAACAAAATAGATATTTTCAGAATCATCAGGATGCATTGTCGCTTCAATCGCTTTTTTACTCGGTAAAGCAATCGGTGTAGGCGGTAAACCATTTATCGTATAGGTATTATATGCGGTTGGTGTACGCAAATCTTGTTTTGAAATCTTGCCCGTATATTTATCACCCATGCCGTAAATCACAGTTGGATCCGTTTGTAGACGCATGCCCAATTTTAAACGGCGACAAAATACTCCTGAAACCTGTCTTAACTCACTGTCGACACTGGTTTCTTTCTCTATAATCGACGCCATAATCAAGGCTTCATATTTTGTTTTATAAGGTAAATTTGGTGCGCGCTTTTCCCAGGCATCATCCAAAATTTTCATTTGACGTTGATATAAATCTGTCAAAATCTGTTTATCTGTTGCCCCTTTATCAAAGAAATATGTATCTGGTGCAAACAATCCTTCAGGATGTGCATAAGGAATACCCAATACTTTTAGCATTTCAGCACGAGGAAGCTGAATGACTGTTTTTTCAATCAGTGGATCTTTATTTAAAGATTGGATCAACTGCTTCGTCGTTGTACCTTCAATTACTAAAAGCCGGCTCATTTGAGCATTTTCAATATTGGACACCATTTCTAAAACTTGGCGTACACTCATGCCTTTACTGACTTCATAGACACCAGCTTTCATAGTGTCGTGAATGAAAATCTTACGATACAGCTTTAAAATAATTGGAAAACTGACTTTATCTTGTTTGGCCAAATCATCAATGAAACCCGTATAGGTTTCCCCATTGGTAATGGAAAGCTTCTGTTTCGCACCAGAAACTGGGTAGCTTTTAAAAAGACTCATTTTTAAAACAATCGCAGTAATGATCAGGAAAACCATTACAAAAATAGCAATGCCTTTATAGATGTGAGTACTGTCTTTGGCTTGAGTCTTCTTTTTAGATTTGGGCTTGGATTTCGCTTTAGGCATGAGAATTAAACTGACTTAAATTTAAAGTGTTAAATAAATCAACACAAGGTTGAGTGTCCAAATTCAGATGATCCAATGTTGTCGCCGCTTTCATTGGACTTAATGCATTACAGAAAAATAAACTCTGAATATGCTTAATTTGATCCATATCAATAAAACGTTGTTCACAGGAAACACCATAATGTTGCATTCGTGACAATATTTCAGCACGCATCACCCCATGTACGCCATTATAGCGAAGTTCAGGAGTAATCCATGTATTGTTTATTTGAAAAAAGCAATTACTGCTGATCCCTTCGACAATTGAACCCTGTACATCAGTCACCAATGCTTCTACCCAGCCATGCTGTTGCGCTTCTTTTTTTAGCATTACCTGTTCTAAACGATTCAATGTTTTCAAACCCACTAAATTTGGCATCAATAAACCCAGCGCCTGATTTAAAACGCCACTTTGGATAAATTCAGGTTGAAATTGACTGGTCTCTTTTGGATAAAACATCAGATAGAAATCTGCAGGATGATCAGGCATGGCATAACCACGGTCACCCTCACCACGACTCAAGACAAGCTTGAGCGTTCCATTTAAGCTACTGAATTGTTGCTTTAATAGCGCCAAACTTTGATCCAACAGCTCAAAATCAAAATTTAGATAAAGTCGTTCTGTCGCCAATTTTAATCGTGCACGATGTAAAGACTCTAGTTCAAAATTCCCTTGATGAAATCTGGCTGTGGTAAAGCAACCATCACCATAATGAAATGCTCGATCCAAAAGTGGAATAGAATCAATTTGTTGAGCATTTTTAAAACAGATCATTACGCAATTTCCCGTGGCTTTACTCAATTACATTTTGAAACATACATAGCTTCTATTTCTCTTTTATTCATATAAAATTCGTTTTTTATTATTTTTTATGAATAAAGACTCGCATTATGCTTACTCCATCTTACCGAACTTCAGAAATAAATGGGGCAAAAAATGCAGTTCTCTAAACTTAAATTTGCTGTGGCAGCAGCACTGATTTCAACCACTTCTTTCAGCGTAGCAGCAAAAGATTTTTTAAACGTATCTTATGATCCGACCCGAGAATTGTACGATAACTTCAACAAACAATTTTCAGCATTCTGGAAGTCTAAAACTGGTCAAGACATTCAGTTCAAGCAATCTCATGGTGGTTCAGGTAAACAAGCCCGTGCAGTCATTGACGGTTTACAGGCTGATGTGGTCACACTTGCGCTGGCAGCAGATATCGATGCGATTGCACAAAGTACTAATTTATTGCCTAAAGACTGGCAAAAGAAGTTTCCGCAGAACTCAACACCTTACACGTCTACCATCGTATTCCTTGTACGCAAAGGCAATCCAAAAGGCATTAAAGACTGGGGCGATTTGGTAAAACCGGGTGTAGAAATTGTTACACCAAATCCAAAAACCTCGGGTGGTGCACGTTGGAACTATTTGGCAGCTTGGGCTTGGGCAAAGCATAAATATGGTTCAGATGCGAAAGCACAAGATTTTGTTCGTCAAATCTATAAACAAACGAAAGTCCTCGACTCTGGTGCGCGTGGTGCTACTACAACATTTGCTGAACGTGGCATTGGTGATGTGTTACTGGCTTGGGAAAACGAAGCTTATCTGTCTACTCGTGAGCAACCAGGCAAGTTTGAAATCATTACCCCGTCATTGTCAATTTTGGCAGAACCACCAGTGGCAATTGTAGAAAAGAATGCTGAAAAAGACGGTAATTTAAATTTAGCAAAAGCCTATTTGAATTATTTGTATTCACCTGCCGGTCAGGAAATTGCGGCTAAAAACTTCTATCGTCCACGTAATGCGGCAACATTACAAAAATATGCCAGCACATTCAAACCACTGAAATTGGTAACCATTGACAAAGAGTTTGGTGGTTGGACTAAAGTTCAAAAACAACACTTTGACAACAATGGCGTCTTTGATCAAATTGTCAAAGCCAATGCGAGCAGTAAATAACTGTTCTCAATCAACTTAAGCTAAAAACAGGAGCACCGACATGATTCACACCATTATTGTTCCCGGCGTTGGTGGAAGCGATTACGATCACTGGCAGTCCAAATTACAACGTGAACTCATGTCATGCTCTCGTGTGCAGCAACAGGATTGGAATTTGCCCATATTGAAAGACTGGGTAAATGAATTTGTCAGAACTGTATTGAATGCGCCTCAGCCTGTTCAAATTGTCGCACATAGCTTCGGATGCTTGACGAGTGTTGCAGCTTTGGCACAACATCCCGAAATTACTGCAAAAGTAAGAAAAATGATTTTAGTTGCACCAGCAAATCCTGCACGTTTTGGTGAAGCTGGTTTTGCTCGAAACAGTATGGGTGATTATGAAAATTACTTTCAAACATTAAATATTGCTGTTCCGACTGAAATGATTATTTCTGAAAATGATCCTTGGTTAGACTTTGAAGATGCACAAAAATTGGCACGCGCTTGGAAAATCAAACCCAGAAATTTAGGTCAAGTGGGTCATATCAATGTTGCTTCAGGTTTTGGACATTTTCCAGAAATTTATGACCACTTAATCATTGAGCAACAAAAAATCTTTATGAGTAATACTGATGATACCAAGTTGTTTTTTAAATTTGCAATTTAACCATTGCCTTTTAAGCTTGCAAAAACCGTTTTAAATTTGCTTATTGATTTCAATAAGCTTTCTCTCTTTTGAGGAGTCATCATGTCGCAGCGATCCCGAGTGCTGCCAGGTTTTGGTCTTTCACTAGGCTTCACCCTAGCGTATCTATCTTTAATCGTACTGATACCACTTTCTGCCGTATTCATAAAATCATTAGGCGTAGGTTGGGATGGTTTATGGGAAATCTTGAGCTCTGAACGTATTTTAAAATCATTACAGCTCAGTTTTACCACCGCCCTCATTGCAGCCTTGATCAATGTGATTTTTGGTTTTTTATTGGCTTGGTGCTTAGTCCGTTATTCGTTTCCTGGCAAACGTATAGTCGATGCGCTTGTCGACTTACCTTTTGCTTTACCTACAGCCGTTGCAGGTATTGCCCTGACCTCTTTATACGCTTCGACAGGTTGGATTGGGCAATTGCTTGAACCATTAGGGATTAAAATCGCCTATACATCTTTGGGTATTACCCTAGCCCTGATTTTTATCGGTATTCCTTTCGTTGTGCGTACAGTACAACCTGTGTTGAGTGATCTTGAAACAGAACTGGAAGAAGCCGCTTCAGCACTTGGGGCAAATCGTTTTCAGATCGTGACTAAAATCATTTTACCGATTCTGTTCCCCGCATTGTTAACTGGTTTCGCCCTAGCGTTTGCACGTGGTGTGGGTGAATATGGTTCGGTTATTTTTATCGCAGGCAACATACCTTACGAAACTGAAATCGCACCTTTAATGATCATTACCCGCTTAGAGGAATATGACTATGCAGGGGCAACGACCATTGCAGTTGTAATGCTCATTATTTCATTCTTTATTTTGTTCCTGATTAATTTGGTTCAGGCATGGGCAAGTCGCCGTACAGGGAGAACTGCACGATGAGCTTAAATACCAACAGCAATGCTTTGGCTGAAAAACTGCAATCTCGTGATGCAACCCGTGAACCAACATGGGTACGTTATACCTTACTCATCATTGGATTGATTTTCTTTCTGGGCTGTTTAGTTCTTCCATTAGTGCTGATTTTTGTTGAGGCATTTAAACAAGGCGTTCAGGTTTATTTCGCCTCATTGATCGATCCCTATACATTGTCTGCCGTGAAACTCACTTTGCTGACAGCAGCAATTGCCGTTCCACTGAATGTTATTTTTGGTGTCACGGCAGCATGGTGTGTAGCAAAGTTTAATTTCCGTGGAAAGTCTATACTCACCACGATTATCGATACGCCATTTTCTGTATCGCCTGTCATTGCAGGTTTGATGCTGGTTCTGATCTTCGGTTCGCAAGGCTGGATGGGATCATGGCTAATTGAACATGATATCAAAATCCTGTACGCCACACCTGCAATCATCATTGCCACAGTATTTATTACAGTTCCTTTTGTTGCACGTGAGTTGATTCCGTTAATGGAGGCGCAAGGAACAGAGGAAGAAGAGGCGGCCATTGTTTTGGGTGCTTCTGGCTGGCAGACTTTTTGGAAAATTACCATTCCCAATATCAAATGGGGTCTGATCTACGGCGTGATTTTATGTAATGCCCGTGCGATGGGCGAGTTCGGTGCAGTTTCCGTTGTGTCAGGTCATATTCGTGGCGAAACCAATACATTGCCGCTACATATTGAAATTTTATATAACGAACCAAATTCGATTAGTGCTGCTTTTGCGGTTTCGACCTTGTTGGCATTTTTGGCAATTATTACCTTAATTTTAAAAACATGGGTTGAATATCGCCAAGAAAAACAAGATCGTGAAAGTAAAGAATCTACTGTTTCTTAAGGAATTGCACATGAGTATTCAAGTTAAAAATATTGAAAAAAACTTTGGTGCATTCCATGCACTTAAAAACATCTCACTGGATTTTCCAGAAGGTCAACTGGTTGCCTTACTTGGACCTTCAGGCTGCGGTAAAACCACACTGCTTCGTATTATCGCCGGTCTAGAATCAGCAGATCGCGGTCAAGTGATTCTTGAGGGTACGGACGCAACCAATATTCACGTACGTGAACGTCAAGTGGGCTTTGTATTTCAGCACTACGCTTTATTTCGCCATATGACGGTATATGACAATATCGCCTTTGGTTTACGCGTTCGCCCTAAATCTACGCGTCCAAATGAAAACGAAATTAAAAAACGTGTCACACGTTTGCTGGATTTGGTTCAGTTAGGTTTCTTGGCAGACCGCTATCCTGCGCAACTGTCTGGTGGTCAACGTCAACGTATTGCTTTGGCACGTGCTTTAGCCGTTGAACCTCGCGTATTATTACTCGATGAACCCTTCGGTGCACTCGATGCCAAGGTTCGTAAAGAATTGCGTCGTTGGCTCAGAACCTTGCATGATGAATTGCATATCACCTCTATTTTTGTTACCCATGACCAAGAAGAAGCATTGGAAGTGGCGGATCAAATCGTGGTGATGAACAAAGGTGATATCGAACAGATTGGCTCACCACGTGAAGTCTATGAAAAGCCTGCAACCCCATTTGTGTTTGACTTTTTAGGTCAGGCAAATCGTTTTGAAGGTGAAAATCATCAAGGTATCATTCAAATCGGTGATGATCGAATCCAACTGCCTTCAGCACAGAAGACTGCTGACGGTAAAGTGATTGCTTTTGCTCGACCAAACGAATTGAGAATTCACGCACAGCCGACTGAAAATGCAATTCAAGCGACCTTCTTACGTGAATTATGGATTGCAGGTAAAGTCATGGCGGAATTACAGGATCGTCAGGGACAACTGATTGAAATTGCTTTAAATCCAGAAGAAGCAAAATTACATCAATACAGACCAAATCAAACAGTTTGGGTAAGTGCTTCTACACTTCACCTATTTGAAAATCAAGTCGCGTAATCGTCGACAGGATGAGTATTCACCCTACTCATCCACATCTGAGGTATAGAACATCATGAACTTTCAACAATTACGAATTATCCGAGAAACGGTTCGTCAAAACTACAATTTAACTGAAGCTTCAGCAGCACTTTACACATCGCAATCAGGTGTCAGTAAACACATCAAAGATTTAGAAGATGAATTAGGTGTACAATTGTTTGTTCGTAAAGGCAAACGTTTATTGGGCTTAACCGAACCCGGGCAAGCCTTGCTCAGTATTGTTGAACGTATGTTGATTGATGCCGACAACATTAAACGTCTTGCGGATGACTTCAATAAAGTCGATGAGGGCACATTAACCATTGCAACAACACATACCCAAGCTCGTTATGTGTTACCTCCAATCGTAAATTTGTTTAAAAAAGCTTTTCCTAAAGTACATTTGATTTTGCAACAAGCCAGCCCTGTTGAAATTTCTGAAATGCTGCTCCTGGGTCTTGCAGATATTGGTATTGCAACTGAATCACTGACAACAGAAGATAATTTGGGAAGCGTGCCATTCTATAATTGGAAACACAGCATTATTACTCCACAAGACCACCCTCTAACCAAACTCAATCCCAAAGACATCACTTTAGAAAAATTGGCTGAATACCCTATTATCACCTATCACGGTGGTTTCACGGGTCGTTCTAAAATCGATAAAGCCTTTGAAGATGCCAATATTGATGTCGATATCGTCATGTCAGCACTCGATGCCGATGTAATCAAAACCTATGTTGAGCTTGGAATGGGGGTTGGTATTGTCAATGATGTGGCATACGATACAGAACGTGATCATCGGTTAAAACAGATTGATACGGACATTTTTGGCTTAAACACCACCTGGATTGCGGTACGTAAAGGCCATTTACTGCGGGGTTATGGTTATGAGTTTATTTCACTCTGTTCGCCAGAAGCCGATATTAAAGCATTAAAGAAAATTGCCTACCCTGAAGATTAAGTTTCATCGATCAAAAGATAAGACAGAGTACAAAAGTGTTCTCTGTCTTTATTTTAATTCAACCATTCAAATACACAGCAAAAACATTTAAGAAAAACTAAAATTATTGATTTTATTTAATATTTTTCAAAAGCACAGTTTTTTAGTATAAAATTTAACCTAAATCATACTTTAATATTGTCATTTTGGGGACAAGGATGAATCATCGGATCTGGAGTTTAGCTATTGGAGGCGTGCTTCCTCTATTTAGTCATGCCGCAGCTATGGAGAAATCTGATCAATCCATCCGTACTTTTCTTGAGCCCAAGCATTATATCGAACTGTCTTACGCTGAACTTTATGCCGATGTATCCGGACAATTACCTCAACGAGAGGAATTGAAACAACAAGGCATTCATGATTTTTCTACAGGCAATTTGATTAATACTTATCATTTTGTCAATGCAGCAGCAAAACTACAAATCGCAGCACAGTGGTCATTTGGTTTTATCTACGACCAACCTTATGGCGTTGACATTGCCTATCAATACCGTCCGCAGAGTGATCATGGAAAAGCACTTCTAGAGTCTGGACAGTTTAATTTTGACAGTCAAAATCTGACCATGCTCTTGGGTTACCAGCCTACTTCACACTGGAACATCTACACAGGAGCGGTTTATCAGCAATTTGAAGGTAAATTAAATGTTTTTGGTACAAACTATTCTGCCATGAGTGGTTATCAAGCAAAATTTGAACAAAGTGCGGGTTATGGATGGCTAACAGGCTTAAGTTATCAAATTCCAGAATATGCCTTAAAAAGCTCACTGACCTATCGTTCTAAAATCAATCATCAAGCAACAGTTGCAGAATACATCTCAGGTCAAAGTTTAGCTGTGGTGCCTTTTGAAAAAACTCAAATTTCCACACCACAATCCCTAAATCTAGAAATTCAGTCTGGATTAACAGCAAACAATATTCTTTATAGTCAGCTTCGTTGGGTCAATTGGAAAGACTTTGAAATTCAACCCAGACAATTTTCTGCTGTGGTTGATTATGCAGTACAACAATATCCTGAATTCATCAAACCGTTCAATTTGATTGATTATAAAAAAAATCAATGGTCTGCAAAACTCGGTATTGCCCATATGTTTTCAGATCAATGGCTGACCACAACTGATTTGTCTTGGGATTCGGGCAATGATAATCCCGCCGGAACACTCAATCCCTCCGATGGCTTTTATGCATTAGGCTTAGGCGGTATGTACAACTTTAATAAAAACAGTTTTATTTCCTATGGCATAAAGTATTTTCGATTTCAGAAAGCAAAAGTAGCAGATCTGGATGCAAACAATCCAATTACTCAAAATTCAACTTTAGCTGAAGTGGGTCGAAATGTTGCATTTGCACACGGAATTCGAATGGGATATCGTTTTTAAATTATTTTGATTGCCTCAATCAATAAAAAACGAGCCGAAGCTCGTTTTTTATGTACCTATTCGTAATGAATTACCAGTGATAACTCACACCGACTTTACCAACTGGAAGCCATTGATATTTGTCATCATTACGAATTTTATTTTCTAAACGATTTGCTGCATCTGCACCAGAAGTAGGATCTAAACTACCCACTTCTTGTAAACCAACAGCTTTTAGGTTAGCTGATGGATTACCTGTATAATAAGCGCCAACTTCGCCAAATACACCTATATTCTTGGTAATTTTTGGAGCCCAACCAAAACCGATGTATGGTGCAATTTGATTATCATAATCTACTTTACCATTGATACTACCATTACCTGTTGGCGCATAATAGTTTTTACCATCAATTTTCAAAGTATCATTTGAGTTATGTAATGATTTCTTTAAATCATATTTACTGTCTACATAGCCTACACCAGCAGCTACATAAAGCCCCTGAGCCAATGCATTCTGACTTGCACCCCAAGGACGAATTTCAGCATTTAAATATGTCAGGTTATTGTCTAAATCCATGTCATATTTAGTGCCATCAATAGACAAATCGTTTGACCAAGAAATATCACCACCATTATAACCCAATGCTAAACCAACATATGGGTTAGCAGTCCAGAGTAAAGCACCACCGTAACCAGTTGTACCTACCTCAAGACGAGCACCTGTCGGAATTAATTGATTAGCTTCAAAAGCATAACCTTGATCAACAACAGACCCATCAGCCATTGCTAGACCAGAAGCAGATAATGCAGCTGTTACCGCTAATAGTTTTAACACTTTCATTTATGTCTCCTCAAAAAATAGAGTTTGTTCTTTAATCATTAATGTGTTTGGTTCGAAAAAATAATATGTGATTTGATCTACACAATTAATAGGCAAATTGATTGCTTTTTGTTATTTTTTGATACAAATGAATATTAATTGTTGTTTTAAAAAGATAAAAATTTAACGAAATCTTAATAATCACGGATTTCAGTTATATTATTTTAAATTATGGGATGAGTTTTTTCGATTAGAGCCGATTTTATCTCTAAACCAAGTCTAATTTGGTGTAGAATCTTTAAAATTTTTTTGGGAAGGATGATTATGTCTCAGCTTTCAACGATCATTGAACAAGCGTTCGAAAACCGTGCCAACTTTACAGCAGTAGATTGCCCTGCTGAAGTACGTCAAGCTGTAGAAGAAGCTATTGCAGGTTTGGATAATGGTACACTTCGCGTAGCTGAAAAAATTGACGGTGAATGGGTGGTTCACCAATGGTTGAAAAAAGCTGTTTTATTGTCTTTTAAATTAAATGATAACAAACCGATCGAGTCTTGTGACCTTCGTTTTTATGATAAAGTAGAGACTAAATTCAAAGGTTGGACAGAAGAACAATTTAAAGCAGCTGGTGTACGTGTGGTGCCTCCTGCTGTGGCACGTAAAGGTTCTTTCCAAGCTAAAAATGTTGTATTGATGCCATCATACGTCAATATCGGTGCCTATGTAGATGAAGGTACAATGGTTGATACTTGGGCAACAGTAGGTTCATGCGCTCAAATTGGTAAAAACGTCCACCTTTCAGGTGGTGTGGGTATTGGTGGTGTACTTGAGCCACTTCAAGCCAACCCAACAATCATTGAAGACAATTGCTTTATCGGCGCACGTTCTGAAATTGTTGAAGGTGTGATTGTTGAAGAAGGCTCTGTAATTTCAATGGGGGTTTTCATCGGTCAATCCACCAAGATCTATGATCGTGAAACTGGTGAAATCCATTATGGACGTGTACCAGCAGGGTCAGTGGTTGTTTCAGGCAGCCTACCATCTAAATGTGGTACATATAGCTTATATGCAGCAATTATTGTTAAAAAAGTAGATGCGAAAACTCGTGCTAAAACCAGCTTGAACGAATTACTTCGCGAAGACTAAGCTTCATTCATTCTTGGTTGACTTTAAATTTACTATATATTTAAAGTCATCAAGCGGGGTCATCAACACTCCCATCTCTACGACCAACAATGATCGTAGAGATTTTTCATTTTGTAATCTGTGGTAAATCTCATGAGTTCTCTTCGTTCTTCAACTATTCCTGTTTCTGATCCATCTGCGGGATTGCGTATCACGGAGATTTTCTATTCATTACAGGGTGAGGCAAACACCTTAGGTTTACCTACTGTTTTCATTCGATTAACAGGCTGCCCACTGCGTTGCACCTATTGTGATACCACTTATTCTTTTGAAGGTGGTGAACGCCAATCACTTGATCAAATTATTCAAACAGCTTTAGATTATAAAACCCCCTATGTTTGTGTTACAGGTGGAGAGCCACTTGCTCAACCCAATGCACTGCCATTAATGCAACGTCTTGCTGATTTGGGCTGTGAGGTTTCTTTAGAAACCAGTGGTGCACTGGATGTTTCCAAAGTTGACCCTCGTGTTTCAAAAGTTTTAGATTTAAAAACACCAACTTCAGGTGAAGTAACTCGAAATTTAATCAGTAACTTTGAGCATTTGACCCAACACGACCAAATCAAATTTGTGATTTGTAATCGTGAAGACTATGAATGGTCAAAACAGCAAGTAGAACACTATGCTTTAAATCAAAAAGTCAGCACGGTATGGTTCTCACCTGCTTTTGCTGTTGAAAAAGGTGCTACACGTTTACCACAACTGGCACGTGATTTAGCCCAATGGATTTTAGAAGACCATCTCCCTGTTCGTTTCCAATTGCAGTTACATAAATTGCTTTGGAATGATGAAACTGGTCGTTAATCTACCGTTATTTATTAATATTTGGAGAATTGGATATGCGCCCTCGTGCCATAGTTTTGCTATCTGGTGGCTTAGACTCAACAACTTGCTTAGCATGGGCTCAAGCCAATTACGACTGTATCGCATTAAGTTTTATGTATGGTCAACGCTCAACCACCGAACTTGATGCGGCACGCGCATTAACGAAAAATGCTGGTGTAGAACATCGTGTGATCAATATTGATTTGGGTAACTTAGGTGGTTCTGCACTTACAGACCATAACATTGATGTGCCTGATCATGAAACTGATGGTATTCCTGTAACTTATGTTCCAGCACGTAACACTATTTTCCTGTCTTACGCACTCGCAGCAGCGGAAGTTTTTGATGCCCAAGCCATTGTGATCGGTATCAATGCTGTTGATTATTCAGGATATCCTGACTGTCGTCCTGAATTTATCGAAGCTTTCGCCAATATGGCCCGACTAGCTACTAAAGTTGGAGTAGAAGGAAAACCTCTTAAATTTGAAACACCTCTGTTACATTTATCCAAAGCGAATATAATACGCTTAGGGATCGAACATGGCGTAGACTATAGTCAAACGGTTTCATGCTACCAAGCAGATGACCAAGGACGTGCTTGTGGCAAATGTGATAGCTGCCGACTTCGTAAAGAAGGCTTCAAAGATGCAGGTGTTGCAGACCCGACACGTTATATACCGCAATAACAAGGTACTGTTTATGAAAAATTTAAAATCAAGTCTTATTCTTTCTGCTTTATTTTCAGCTTCGGCTTTAATGGGATCGACGGCTTTCGCTGCTGAGTCAAATGCAATTCAACAAGCCTATAAAAGTGCCAATGTTAAATCTGCACTGATTGGTGTATGTAAAACAGAAACCGCGAAAGGTGGAAAGCTCACTGCCGCTGAGGTGAGCAAATACTGTACGTGTGCTGTTGAGTCTGATGGTAAATTAACCAACGATCAGAAATGGCAAATCCAAAGTGCCATCAACCAAAAGAAAAGCCCTGCGACATTAGCTTTTGTTCAAAAAAATAACCAAGACCTTCAAACTTGTTTTGGTCCTCAGTTAACAGGTAAATTAAAAACCTTAACTGAAGAAGCAATGAAAGCTGCACAAGCGAAGAAATAATTCGAGTTATGTTTAAGAGCCTGCCTATGCAGGCTCTTTTTATACGTACATGGTATATTCGATGCATACTTCATGGAAAAGAACTGTAATACAACAGCAAAAGTTTGTTGCATCATATAGTGGTGGTAAAGATAGCAGTCTCGCCTTATATCATGCATTGCAATCTGGAGAAGCCCTTGTTCTCATTGTCATGCTCGAAGAACAAGGACTTAAATCTCGTTCACACGCAATGTCACTTGAGGTCATCGATGCACAGGCTGAGTTGATTGGTTTACCGATATTAAAGGCATCAGCAACTTGGAATGACTATGAACAACAGTTTTTAAGTCTACTGAGTCAAGCAAAACAATTAGGCGCTGAAACACTCGTGACTGGAGACATTGATCTGATTCAACCTGCACAATGGAATCAGTCTGTATGTGACCGAAGTGGATTAAGTCTGGTCATGCCTTTATGGCAGAAACCGCGGCTTGACATTGTCAGTGAATTTATTGAATTAGGTTTTGTCAGCATGATTGTCACGATCAACTTAAATCTAGGTATGCGGGTTGAAGATCTGGGTAAAATTCTAAACTTTGAGTTTGTAAAAGAATTGATTGCACGTGGAATTGATCCTTGTGGTGAAGCAGGAGAATTTCATACGACACTGATTGATGGTCCTATTTTTAAAGCCCCACTTTTGCTTGATAAAGGTGATATTCTCTATCATGAAAATTATGCCTTTTTAACACTACAACTTAAACACAACCATCTTGAAGGATCCCTATGACTGAACAGATCAAACTCCCGAATCAAAATTTTCCAACCACCACGGGTGAAATCAATTTGACTGAATTAAGTACTGAATGGTTGGTACTGTATTTTTATCCGAAAGATTCAACACCAGGATGTACTACCCAAGCCGTGGGTTTTTCATGCATTAAAAATCAATTTGATGCTTTAAATACCACGATAATTGGTGTATCTCGGGATTCAGTAAAGGCTCACCAAAACTTTACTGAAAAGCAGTCATTGAGCATTAATCTGATCAGTGACAAAGACGAGGTGTTGTGCAAACACTTTGATGTGATCAAAGAAAAAAATATGTATGGTAAAAAAGTAATGGGCATTGAACGCTCAACATTTATCTATCATCAAGGCAAATTGATCAAGGAATATCGCAAAGTGAAAGCGGCTGGACATGCTGAGCAAGTTTTAGAAGACTTAAAAGCATTACAAAAAGCTTGAAAGTAGCATCCCCCTATCCGTTTAAATTGAATGAGTTAAATTTGTAGGGGGCGTTTATAATATATAACTTAAACACAAAACTATAATTAACAGCATTAAATCAAAAACTTATCATTAATCAGCCAAGCAGTATTGATTAGAGCAGCAGAGATAAAGCAATTCCCCACATCACCAGACCAATCATAAAATCTAGAATTTGCCATGACCGTTGATTTTGAAAAAACGGCAATAAAAAGCGCGCGCCAAAGCCCAAGCTAAAAAAGAACAACCATGATGCTGTCACAGCACCTACCGCAAAATAAACTGCACTCGATTCAAACTTGGTTGAGATTGAACCAATCAATACCACAGTATCTAAATACACATGCGGATTAAGCCAAGTTAAGGCAAGACAAATCATGATCATTTTAAACAGCTTAGACTCATTGTTTTCACTCGGCGCAAGACCACTGGATGCTTTGAAAGCCTGAATGAAATGCTGTGCACCATAGACCAATAAAAATGTCGCACCAAAATACTTTGCCCAGTCCACAAACTCAGGATGGGTTTGGATAATTTTTGCAAAACCCAGTACGCCCAATAAAATTAAAATTGAATCAGATGCAGCGCAAACCACGCAGATCCAAAATACATACTGTTTCTTTAATCCCTGTTTCAGCACAAATGCATTTTGAGCACCAATCGCAATAATCAAACTCAACCCAACAGCCAACCCCTGCATATAACTTTGCAACATCTCGGACTACACTTTTAACGTATTTAATGAATTGTGCTATTATCCAAACTTCAGTATTAAAATGAGTATTTCTAAATAAATTTCAATTTAACTAAGTTTTTCTTATTTTAATTTTATGGATATAATTTAAATCCGATTCAGCAAAGCAAGACCACAACCACGTATTACAGGATTATCATGCTGCAGAGTAAACACAGTGAAGCTTTTCTGGCTGTTGCAGAGACAGGTAGTTTTGAACACGCGGCAATACGCCTTAATATTACAGCTTCAGCAGTCACACTTCGTGTGCAAACCCTGGAAAAGCAACTTGGACAAATGCTGATTATTCGAGAAAGACCCTGTAAGGTTACTCAAGCAGGACAAGATGTTTTACTCTTTCTGCAACATCACCGCCTGATGGAACAGAATTTAATCCAGCGTCTACAAGGGCAATCTGCACAATCACAATTTTTTAAATTAAATATTGCCTCGAATGCCGATTCACTCACCACCTGGCTTCTTCCCCTCATTCAACACACCTTGATCAAAGAAAAAATTGTGATTGATTTTAAAATTGATGACCAAACCCAAACCCATCATTTACTTGAAGCAGGATTGGTCAATGCCTGTATCTCTACAGAGGCGCAAGCGATGAAAGGATGTGAAGCCGTTCATTTAGGCAAAATGAATTACCAAATGGTAGCCACACCCTCATTTGTTCAAAAGTATCTAAGTCAAGGTTTACATCGAGAAGTGCTCAGACACACGCCGGCGGTTATTTTTAATGATAAAGATCATGTCCATGGTGAGGTGTTACAACAGCTTTTTGGCTTAATGCCCAACAGTTATCCCTGCCATTTTATTCCCTCAACCAATTCATTTGTTGATGCCATTTTACTTGATCTCGGTTATGGTATGGTACCTGAAATGCAGATACATAAAGAATTATCCGCGGGAAAATTGGTGGAAATTTTGCCTAAAGCCAGAACAGATTTACATCTCTATTGGCATCATTGGAAACAGCAATCCACGCAATTGGATCAGTTAACCTCCACATTGATTTCCCATACACAATCTATTTTGGTTTAATATTTATTTTAACTTGGAAATCATCAAGATAGATTCCGATAAAAATAATAATAACTTTTATCCTTAATTCTATCCTCGCTAATATTCAATTCTTTACTTTTTGAATATTGGTCCTAAATATTATTGTGGACAGAAAATTCATTACAATGTTTAAAATATCGGTGAATCAAAAACTTATACTGCGTCATTTAGCAAATGCTGATCTAGTTATTGTCGCATCAACAAAACACTTAAACACAAAAGACATAACCTCGGATATTTCAGGCAGATGGCACGATCAATATGTATTTGATATTTATTTTCCCGTACAGATACCCAATGAGTTCCATGTCCAGCTTTACATTTTTATTTTGCTTTCCATTGTCCTGCAACCTGAATATTGACTTTCTCTCCTACTCCACCAAGTGCCTTTTTCATACCAAAATCACTTCGTTTGATGACCGTTGAAGCGTTAAAGTCCAATAATTTTGGGTCATTGGAATGAGGCTTGATCGTCGCGTTAAATGTCACTGGTTTGGTTACATTGCGCAGTGTTAACTGACCTAAAATTAAATACTGATGATTGGCTAGGGGTTTAAAAGAAGTACTTTTAAAACCCGCGGTGGGATATTTTTCTGCATAGAACAAATCTTGTCCCATCATCATATTTTTTAAAGATGATTTACTGATGCTTAGGCTGTTAACATCCATCACAAATTGGGTCGATGCAACTTGTGGGCGGTCAACATCAAAATCCAATTGCGACTGAAACTTTTGAAATTGTCCTTTAACAATATTGACACCCAATGAGTCAATATGAAAACCGACCTGACTATTTGCACTCAAAGACCAAGTTGTTGCAGATGTGGATAGTGCAAATATCGAACCACTACACAAAGCAATACTCTTTATTGCTGCTGATTTAAAATTCATATACCGTTCCAAATCCTATTTTGCGATTTTGATTCTGTTCTACAGTGTATTGCAGGCGCATCAAAATAGATTAAAGATTAGATTTGTCTTCGGTTTGGTATTTGTATTTTAATTGTTGGTAAATTTCGGTTTTTTGAAATTTTTCTAAAAACTCTGCCGTGCCTAGTGGAAATTCAGCTTGATAAATTTCACCACGGTAATACGCCTCACGTAGCGGCGTTGCGGAAATAGAGCCCACCAAGCTGTCCAACTCGACCATTTCCCATTCTGGAAAGAGCTTTAAATAGTAAGAAGAATCATCTTTAAAATGCCCGATCAGACCAATTTTATCATGCTCTAAGACCACGCCATTGACCAATGTCTTAACCAACTCAACCCACTTGGTATCATTATAAACATCAATCACATGAACAAATTTAATTCGCTTTTGATCTGCAGCCGAGAAATTTGACAAAATCATCTGTTCCCTCTCTGAAGCCAGAAAAGGATTTTTGGTGTTCCGCTCATTTTGTGCCGATCCCAACGCCAAAATCACGAAGTGACTTTGTTGTAATGCAATTTTAATGGTTTGCATGTGCGCTAAATGAAAAGGCTGAAAACGTCCAATATAAACCAGATAATCAAATTTATAAGTCATAAAGCAAATTTTTTATGAACTCATCAGTTGCAACATAAATTCAAATATGCGACATAATGAGAGCATAAAATCCAATTAAATTTTAAAGCAAGGATAGTACGATGACACTCAGTTGTATTCAACAACCGCATCAACATTTAAACGCAAATTTAGAAAATGGTGTACTGACTTTAGCAATTAATCGACCTGAAGCTAAAAATGCCCTGTATGGCGAACTCTATCTGTGGATTGCCAAAGCACTCGATGAAGCAGATCAAGACAGCGATGTACGTGTGGTCATTTTACGTGGTGCCGATGCTGACTTTAGTGCAGGCAATGACATGAAAGACTTTATGGCTTTCATTCAACAACCCCTAGAAGGTAAAGAAGGAGATGGTCCCCCTTTTATTTTACTTAAATCCGCTGCGCGCTTATCCAAACCCTTAATTTGTGCAGTACGCGGTGTTGCAATCGGGATCGGCGTAACGATTCTTTTACATGCAGATTTGGTTTATGCAGACAATACTGCTTTGTTCCAGATTCCGTTTGTTAGCTTAGGGCTATCACCTGAAGGTGCTTCCAGCAAACTTTTAATTCAGCAAGCAGGCTACCACAAGGCAGCTGAACTCTTGTTAACTGCACAAAAATTTAACAGTGAAAAAGCTTTAAATGCTGGGCTGATCAACAGTATTGAAGACGATGTTTATGGTCATGCATTGCATCAAGCTCAAACGCTTGCCGCACTTCCATTAGCTTCAATCAAACAGACCAAAGCATTAATGAAACACAATCTTGAAGAAATTATTCAATGTGTAGATGATGAGGCTGTCATCTTTATGCAACGTGTAAAATCACCAGAAATGGCGGAAGCTGTTGCCGCATTTATGCAAAAGCGGAAGCCAAACTTTTCACAGTTCAACTAATTAATTTCGTTCAAAAACCACTGCATTACAAATATTCAGTGGTTTTTTTTATTTCTGATTCACTAAAATTGTGCCATTCAACACGAAGTAAAAATATTATGTCTCAAGATTCTTCAACCCCCAAAAAACGTTATTACGAACCTGCTCCACAAGATATCGATATTGAAAATTTTCGTAAAGTCATCGAAAGCCGTCGTTCGGTTCGTAAATTCACTGAAAAGCAGATCCCCGCGGAAGTTTTAGATGCATGTTTAGATTTGGCACTTCTTGCACCAAATTCATCTAACTTACAGCCTTGGACTTTCTATGTGGTTCAATCTGAATCAAAAAAGAAACAGCTGGTTAAAGCATGCCTGAATCAATTGTCAGCTAAAACTGCGGCTGAATTAATCGTCTGTGTAGCTCGAATAGACCGTATTGATGAAATGGCGAAAAAAAATCTAAGCGATTTCCCGTTCCCAGAAGCGCCAAGAGCAGTAAAGCAATATTATAAGTTTATCGCCTATAACTATAAAACAGGTTATCTCAATGCACTCGGCAACTTTAAAAAAGTGGCTTTTAAAGTTGCACGAACTTTAGATAAACAGCTTCCTGTCACAGCATTCAACCCTGCGGATGCACAACTTTGGGCGAGTAAAACCACAGCTTTGGCATGTGAAAATCTGGTACTTGCTTTACGCGCTTATGGTTTTGATAGTTGTATGATGGAAGGCTTTGATGAGCCTTTAGTCCGTAAAATTCTCAACTTAGGTCATAAAGAATTTCCAATCATGGTCATCAGTGCGGGCGAACGCGCTGAAGATGGTGTGTTTTTCCCGCAATACCGTTTCGATCGTGATTTATTCATTCGAAAAGTTTGATTTTAAATGTCTAATTATCCGCTTTTTCAAAGAGCGGATGCATTTTGCTTATATTTCAATATCAATCATTTGGATAAATTCAAAAGCAGGTTCTTCATAAGGATGACTGGCTTTCAAAGCTTTTGCCACAGATCTTGCTTTTAGTTCTGGAACGATGGTTTCTACACGCCATTCAGGCAGTTGCTCTAAATGATCTAACTCACCTATAAATGGCGTTGCACCCTTTACCGGTTTAAATTGTCCCATGCCTAAAACTTGCCATGCGCAATGTTCATAGTCTCCGATCCCTCCTGCACCCGCATCAAAAATTGCTTGCTTGGTGATCTCCAAATGGGATTCTGGAACATAATATATAAGTTTAAGCATAGGCACACTCCATATCAAAACTGATTTGTTTGTTTTTAATAGACCATGAGACTATGGTTTAAGGGTAAGGTCATATCCGGTTCTACTCTTGGTTTCGAACGCTTCATCTCGATCAATTTTGTATAAAATTAAGTCCGATAGATAAATATTTTTGGGAGGCTTGATCAATGCTGTGATCTGATTATAAATATAAAACTCCACTTTAGCCTCAGTATCAAATTTGCGTTTATAAAAAACTAAGGCTACTTGATACAGGATGACCAACAGCATGATTGCAAAATATAGATAGCTAAAAAAGACAAAGTCAACAATCAAAGCAAAAAACAACCAGATAAAAAATAAGACTGCAGCCATCACAATGATCATGATCACACATTCAGTCCATCCATGATGTTGACTGAGGGTTGTAGGTTGATCTTCATCTAAGTATAAATACCGCTTTTGGTCATATAAATACCAAATATAATAGCCTTTTTCATCTGGAAATTCTGTTAAAACCACATCAACATTTTGCCCATTCTTGACATAAAACTCATCAAAATAACCATAAATCGGCAAGCCATTTAATGTTGCCCTAACCTCAAAAAATGGATCAGTATCTTTTGCTGACAGAGGAATTTTTTGGGATTGAATATTTCCAATCGTGCCTTTTTGAGCTTGTAATTTAAACCTGAGCACTTGAAATTCTGTCAAATTTTCACTGTTTCGCTCATTGCACATTCTTTCCAGCAATGCTTGGGATTGAATTAAATTATGCTTTTTAGAAATATTCAGTACAAATTCCATAAAATAAAGATCTGGAATAACTTCAAAATATGAGTTTGTCATCCTGAAATATTGGAGTTGTTGTTGTTCTAAACGAGGTAATTGCAGCAATTTAAATACTTGATCTGCATATTGATATGGAGGATTAATTAGACGATGAACAATATAAAAGCAAGTCAGCAGTATAGATAAGCAACAAATACCGAAAACGTATTGGAAAATATCAAAATAATAGATTGTACTGTCCATCACCAATTGATAAATCCCCAATTCCAAAACAAAAATTAAGATGATCCAAAACGTAGAAAACCATATTTTATACAACTGATTTGATAGTTTTTTAGAATTAACCTGATAGATTGCATGATTCAAATACAGCAACCCATTATCTAATTTAAGCACTGCGTCTATTTCATCATGTTTTCCATGAAAAATAATTCTGACATGATCACCTACCTTAAAATAGAAATCACTTTTTAATGGGAATGTATAATTAATTTGGTCAATTACCAAGCGTAATTGTTGAGTATTTTTATCATATGACGTTGTCTCTACCGTTCCTTCGACACAACGCATCGCTAACTTTTCCAAACCTGTGACCTTTATTGTTAAATTTCTATAAATTTGATTGAAAATATCATTAAACTAACCATTTGAATTTAATTCTGAATCAATAAAAAGTCTTATGTATATTGATACCAGCAATATTCTGTTGGGTCTGATCTGCTCTAAACGTAACCGTATAGCGATTTTGAGATTTACCATAATCATAGAGATAAGTGGCTATAACAAAATGCCCTTCTCCGACATAATACTGATTGCCAAATGAAATCCGCTCTTTTTTCAATAAAGGATCATAGTAAGGAATATAACTGGATAACTCTAAAAGCGCTGTTTCATCATTCTGCATCTCTTGATAAGCTTTAGGTTCGAGTAATTTTTCTATTATCGCCAAGTCTTTGTCCCGAATCGCAATATAAAGCGCCTCAGCATTCAGTTCTTCTTGCTCGGTTAAATCGCGTGTTTTTTCTTGCATTTGCTGTTCAAGCTTCTCTACAAATTCCTGCTTTTTTTCATCACCAAGTTTTTTAATTTGATCACACGCACCCAACAGCACAACAATGCTCATCAAAAGAAGTTTATATAGATTTTTCATTATTCAATGTACTCAACAATAACTTTTCTTAATTTTTATCTGATAAAAAGGACGCCTAAGCGCCCTTTTATTTACACACATAATTATTCTTCAGAAGAGCCTTCATCAGATGCAGTTTCACCCTCATCCATGATGGTTTCATCATCGACTAATTTTTCAGAATCAATTAAATCCACCGACTCTAAAACGGCGTCACCCTCGATCGCGTCCAATTGCCCGACAATTTCATCATCGGCTTCGACAGCTTCGACAGCAACCACACCGACCAAGACTTCTTCATTACCTAAACGAATCAAACGTACGCCTTGTGCATTACGCCCTGTTCTTGCGACTTCTGAGGCACGTGTACGAACCAAAGTACCACCATCGGAAATCAGCATTAATTCTTTAGATTCATCAATTGCAACCGCTCCAACCAATTCACCATTACGCTCAGATGTCTTGATGGCAATAACCCCTTTACCACCACGTTTCTTGGTTGGGAAATCATCTACTGGTGTACGTTTACCATAACCATTTTCAGATGCGCAGAGTACTTCACCAGTTTCAGGAACAACAACTAGCGAAACAATACGACTGACAATGTTAGAGTCTGAAGAATCTTCATCATCTGAATCCACATCAGTTTCCGTATCATCTTCAGCCTGAGCTGCCGCCAGGGTAACGCGCATACCACGAACACCTTTCGCAGTACGTCCCATTACACGTGCATCAGTTTCAGAGAAACGAATTGCCTTACCTTCATTTGAGAACAACATAATTTGCTGTTCACCATCGGTAATTGCGACACCAATAAGTGTATCTTCTTCTTTCAACTCAATCGCACGCAAGCCATTTGAACGGACATTACCAAACTGCTCTAGTTCTACACGTTTTACTGTACCTGATGCCGTTGCCATAAATACATAGAAGTTTTTACGCACACTTTCCACACGTTCAGCGAACTCAGCAATCAACTCATCATCCAGATCCGAAGCAGATAACTCCAATCCAATTTCTTTCAGTTGCTTACGTAATGCATCTGATAAATCATCTGGATTTTCACCTAATTCAGCAAATGCAGATTTTAGAGCTTCATAGTGCGAATCGATAATGGTATTTTCACGTAGCTTCGCAACATTTGTGCGCACGAAGCTTCTAAATTCAGTTAAGCGTTCTGTAAATTTCTTCGGTGCATCAATCACTGGAAGAATAGCTGTAATCGTTTCATCAGCATCCAATGGCAGTAAGTTCACCATTGGGCGACCTTTTGCACCACGAGATGCTTGCGGTACTTCAAATACTTTTAAGCGATATACTTTACCAACATTGGTAAAGCACAGCACTGTTGCATGGTTTGAAGTTACAATTAAGTGCTGAATATAATCGTCTTCTTTCATCGTCGTAGCAGACTTACCACGTCCACCACGGCGTTGCGCAGCATAGTCAGACAAAGGTTGAGTTTTTGCATAGCCAGACTTAGAAACAGTCAATACCACTTGTTCTTCAGGAATCAAATCTTCGCGAGAGAAATCGATACGGGATTCAACAATCTCAGTACGACGACCGTCACCATATTGTTGAAGAATCAAAGCCAACTCTTCTTTGATCACACCCATCAACAAATTGAAGTCATTTAAAATTGCAGTAAGTTCAGCAATTTGAGCCAAAATCTCAGAATATTCTGCTTGCAATTTGTCTTGTTCAAGACCTGTTAAACGATGCAAGCGCAATTCTAGAATTGCACCAACCTGAGCTGGAGACAAACGGTAAACCAAACCCTCTAAACCAAATGGACGATTTGGATCTTCACCTTCAATTTCATCCGGGCGAACCGAAATTGCTCCCGCTTTTTCCAGCAACGCAACAACATTGCCACCTGCCCATTCACCCGCAAGTAAACGTTCACGTGCTTCTGTAGGATTTGCAGAAGTTTTAATGGTTTCAATAATTTCATCAATATTGGCTAAAGCAACTGTCAAACCTTCCAAGATATGACCACGTTCACGTGCTTTGCGTAATTCAAACATGGTGCGGCGGGTCACTACTTCTTGACGGTGACGAATAAATGCCGCAACAATATCCTTTAAGTTCATCAATTTAGGCTGACCATTATCGAGGCAGACCATGTTGATGCTGAATGAGTTTTCTAATTGCGTATTGAGGAATAAATTATTGACGATGACTTCAGCATTTTCTCCACGCTTTAAATCAATCGCGATACGCATCCCTTCTTTATCCGATTCATCACGGAGTTCTGAAATTCCTTCAAGTTTTTTCTCTTTAACCAATTCAGCAATACGCTCAATGGTTTTTGCTTTATTGACCTGATAAGGAATTTCAGTAAATACGATTGTGGTGCGACCTGTTTTCTGATCTTCTTCAAAATGATATTTACCGCGAATATGTAAACGCCCCTTACCTGTGCGGTAAGCATCTACAATTCCTGATTTACCATAAATAATCCCTCCCGTAGGAAAGTCTGGACCAGTCACATGTTCCATTAAGCCTTCAACAGAGATATTGGGATTGTTCGCATATGCCAAACAAGCATTGATAACTTCGGTTATGTTGTGTGGCGCCATGTTGGTCGCCATACCCACAGCAATACCTGTTACACCATTGATCAATAAGTTGGGAATACGGGTAGGCATAACTTGAGGGATACGCTCAGATCCATCATAGTTATCTTCCCATTCAACTGTATCTTTCTCTAGGTCAGCCAGCATTTCATGGGTTAATTTGCGCATACGTACTTCGGTATAACGCATTGCTGCTGCACTGTCACCGTCGACAGAACCGAAGTTCCCCTGACCATCAACCAATTGATAACGTAAGCTAAAGTCTTGCGCCATACGAACAATGGTTTCATATACGGCAGAGTCACCATGTGGGTGATATTTACCGATTACATCACCAACAACACGTGCCGATTTTTTATAAGCTTTGTTATAATCATTGCCTAACTCGTGCATAGCGAACAGCACACGACGATGAACCGGCTTTAAGCCGTCTCTCACGTCTGGTAATGCACGAGATACAATAACACTCATGGCATAATCGAGATATGAGCTTTTTAGTTCATCCTCAATGGCAATCGGTCTAGTTTCCGATACGCTCATGCATACTCCTTATTACGAACAGCACTCATTGCTGCTGTTCATTTATATCATCTAGCTAGTCAAAATTTAGCTCAAAAAAAGTTGAGCCAAAATGTAAAATTCAGTCGTACAGTATAGCATAAATTCTATTGCTTTTGTGCCAATCCATCCGTACTATAATCATGATTTTTTGTAGTATTTTTAAGCAAATTTCAGTTTTTTTTGAGATTTAAAAAGCCGGTAAAATCGGCAGTAGAACAACAAAACACTTACCATCAGACACTTCGATATTTAAATCACTGATCTCAGTTATATTTGCTGTATTAAGACCAAATCACTTGTCGCGAAACCCGTCTAACGCCCATCTCTCATTCAACTAATTTTCAAGTGAACTGATGTGACAGGTGACCGGATCCATCATCATTTAATCTGTTAGTCTGTCGTTCTAAATAATTTATAAAATACAAAGACAAAGTGTGTAATGATCATTAAACTCATAAAAAATACAAAATGAAAAATCACATGATGTAAATAAGTCGGCTCATTTAAAACATATTGATCCATCCACATTTGAACATCGGTATCGTCTGCACGATAGATAAATGCCAGATGATAGAGAACAAATCCAATCAAGAGCAATAAAAAACCATATGCCAGCAAGCCCTGCATCCACATAGAATGTTGCATTTTAAAAAATAACGGTAAACCGATCACTAAAGCAAAAAGGCAGACAATAAAAATGTAAATTCTGCCAAACATTGGATGTTCAGTATTTTTGATTGTGCTCATAATAAACTACGATTTAAATGGATCATGATCTAAGTATTGGCAGTCTTTGAGCAAATCATCATCTATTCCAATACTATAACACTTCCACCCTACAATCTTTTTTTGTCGAATTTCGGGTACAGCATAGATCTTTTTTTCTGGTTCCAGTCGAAATAAACCAATGATTGATCCATTTTCACCAACTGCAAAATATTGATAAGTATAATCACTAAAGCCTGTTTCAGTATAGGGTTCTAATTGTTTCAACTGCGTAGGGAGTTTTCCAGTTTTCTGATAATACTTCTCTATATCTTTCTGAAACTCCTGTACGGCACTGTAGCGAGAAAATAACTGATTTTTTATGCTATCTATTTCATTATCAACATTTACGCCTTCAGCAGCTGCCGTTGCAACATCCGTCGCCTCAGCAGCTTCATCTGCATCAGAATGATCGACATTTGCAATACCAATCACTGACATCACGGCGGGAATCACTACACTTGCCACCACACCTAAAACAGCTGGACCAAACATAAAGACTGCTAAAAGTATCCATACAATTTTTAAATTTTTCTTTTTCTTCGGATTCTGTGTACCCTCCCAAGTATCTTTGGCTTTGTCTTGCCAAGAGTCCAAGAAAATCCTAGCCTTCTCTTCGGCAGAAACATTTTTGTCCATAAGGGTTTCTGTCAATGATTTCGGCTGAGGCTGAGGGATTGGTTTTAATTGATTCGGCGTTTTTTTATTTTCCCGGCGTACAGATGCTTCCACATGTGCACTATCAGTAAAGATATTACTCTGCTTGGCATGTTTTAACCGTGTACCGCAAATCCCACATTTCACGGCTTCGTTGATATTTTCAGCATTGCATTTAGGACATTTCATGTTTTTTCTATTTAAAGTTGAATTATTTAATCTGCGTAAAGCTTTAGGTTCAGGTTGGCGTCCAGATTTTTTGATTATTTAGCACGCTGACCAATACCCGCACAGATTACAGAGACTGTTAAAATCTGAAAAGATCAACTGACTATATCACACCCGTCAATAGCATATTAAAATTATTGTCTAGGGCTTGTACAGGATCAAATGATTTCTTTTGTTTCATAAAGCTGATCTGTACGGATATTTTCTGTAATACCCTTGCATAATGTTAAAAATTGAACTGTATTTGCACTTCAATTTTATAAAGCTCAAAATCAGATTTAAAACGATTACCCTAATGATGCTGTATTCTGTTTGCTCAAACCTATGATTTCTGGAGTAGCGTTTTGCAAGGTAGTTGCTATCCAATTTAAAATGTATTGACTACGACTTTTATAATTTCATTTTAAAGTTATGTTTAATTCATTTTTATATTTATAAGCATACAAATTATTTTAAGTACCTTGATATCATAATACTCCCTTCTTATCTATTATAGAAAATAAAGTCATTGAAATTATAAAAAAACGAATGGATGGATTAATTTTCCATTCAATTTTTTTAAAATAAAAATTTTAAATCCAGATAATTTACTTGTATTATATTTATAGATATCAAAGCCATCTGAATATAATTTTTTTCTTATTTAAAGGATACATAATCACTCTGCTGAAAAAATCATACGATAAAATATCTTTCCCTTGATTTATAAAATCATCATAATGAATATATTTTTAATCATATTAAGCTTTTCCTGTTACGTTTAACTTCTAAAATTTAAATAGATTTGCATAGGCATAACCTCTCTTTAGTTCACCGTATTTTTGTACTGCAAACAAAGCCGTGCTTTGTTTATATCTCCCTGTTCAAGATGGTCTATTGTGTATATAAGGATATAAAATTCATTGGGCATAAATTCCCCATATCAAATCTCCTACATGGATCATCAGGCATTTTCACTATGGGTACTGAAGCTGCTTTTTAGCTCAATGGGATAACGGCGGCAATCAACTATTGATCAAATTGCAGTTCTTTAAAATATTTTTGAAAGACATCTATTGAATCTTAAAATTCAAAATAAAGGTTTAATACAAGCGTTTTAAAATCTCAATCATGATGATCTGTTTTATATTGTATTATTTGAATCAATTTAAGAATAAAAAAGCGCTTAGGAAGCCCCAAGCGCTTTTTGAACACTAAATTCTAGAATTAAAGCTTAGACACTAATTCAGGAACTACAGTATTTAAATCACCCACTAACCAGTAATCAGCAACTGCATTGATCGGTGCTTCTTCATCTTTGTTGATCGCAACGATCACTTTAGAATCCTTCATACCTGCCAAGTGCTGAATTGCACCTGAGATACCCACTGCAACATAAAGGTCTGGTGCAACAATCTTACCTGTTTGACCCACCTGCATGTCGTTTGGAACGAAACCAGCATCAACGGCAGCACGTGAAGCACCTTGAGCAGCACCAAGCTTGTCAGCAAGTGGATCAAGTACTTTATGGTAGTTCTCACCAGAACCAACACCACGACCACCAGAAACGACGATACGCGCTGCAGTTAATTCCGGACGTTCTGATTTCACGATTTCTTCAGAAACAAACTTAGAAATACCCGCATCACCTGTAGACGCAACTGTTTCAACAGCAGCAGAACCACCTTCAGCAGCAACTGGATCAAATGCAGTACCGCGGACAGTTGCCACAACAATTGCTTCATCAGATTGAACTGTTGCAATTGCATTCCCTGCATAGATTGGACGTTTGAACGTTTTTGGACCTTCAACAGCAATGATGTCTGTAATCATGCTGACGTCTAAAAGCGCAGCAGCACGTGGCAGAATGTTTTTACCTGTTGTTGTAGAAGCAGCAAGGATATGTGTATAACCTTTACCCAACTCAGCAACAAGTTTCGCAACATTCTCAGCCAATTGATTTGCATAGGCAGCATCATCAGCAAGTAAAACTTTGCTTACGCCAGCAACTTTTGCAGCAGCATCTGCAACGGCTTGAGCACCAGAACCTGCAACCAATACAGTGACATCACCACCGATTTTTTGAGCCGCAGCAACAACGTTTAAAGTTGCACCGTTAAGTGTCTTATTGTCGTGCTCAGCGATAACTAAAATACTCATGATTTTATCCTTCTGTATTAGATCACTTTCGCTTCATTTTTAAGTTTTTCAACAAGCTCATCTACTGACTTCACTTGTACACCAGCTTTACGCTCTGCAGGCGGTTCAACTTTAACTGTTTTAAGTTTAGAAGCTGCTGTAACGCCATAATCTGCAGGAGATTTCGTCTCAAGCGGTTTTTTACGTGCTTTCATGATGTTTGGCAGTGCAGCGTAACGAGGCTCATTCAAACGTAAGTCAGTGGTCACGATCGCAGGTGTGTTTAACTCTACAGTTTGTAAACCACCATCTACTTCACGCGTCACTTGAACTTTGTCGCCATTTACGGTCACTACAGAAGCGAATGTCCCTTGACCTGCACCAAGAAGCGCCCCAAGCATTTGACCAACTTGGTTTGAGTCATCATCAATCGCCTGTTTACCTAAAAGGATCAGTTGTGGCTGTTCTTGTTCAACGACACCTTTCAGAATTTTAGCAACTTCTAAAGCACCAATTTCATCCGTAGTTTCAACCAGGATACCGCGGTCTGCACCCAAAGCCATTGCAGAACGGATTTGTTCTTGTGCTTCTTTAGGACCCACAGAAACAACAACGATTTCTGAAACTGTTCCTTTTTCTTTTAAGCGAACCGCTTCTTCCACTGCGATTTCACAAAATGGGTTAATTGACATTTTAACGTTAGTAAGGTCTACCCCACTATTGTCCGGTTTAACGCGAACTTTAACGTTGGCATCAACCACACGTTTTACAGCAACAAGAGCCTTCATGTAATCCTCGGCTGTTTTAGCAAAAGTAAATGTTAAGAAGCGTTATAATAACGCTTCATTTAAAATTATTTAGGTGTCCTATCTTGCAATGTGATTGGCATTTCGGTCAAGTCACAATTCGCAAAACAGCGCTAAAAAGTCTTAAAAAAGCCTGAACGTACAGTTCACATTTTTTCTAAATGGTTTGATTAAGACGTATAAGAATACTATTTCGACAATATTTATATATTGATAAATAACATTATTTGTATAAATTCTGTATAAATAACCAAAATGATTAAGATAAATTATCAATCAATCAACGGGATGCCGGCATAAATAAATTTACAAATGTTAGCTTTGTCATTTCAGACAGATTCAGCAATTTTACTCACTATGTTTATTCATTAAATTTGTGATTATTTTGACATTAAACTTGTAACAAAATACAAAAAAGATAAAACGGGCATCCTTTTGAATCCCGTCTTATCTTTGTGGCTTTATGAATTGACGATTAACCAAGCCGCTGCAAGGGTCAATAATGTTCCAGAACCCCCATCAATCCATTTTTGATTACGTTCATTGATCTTTTGTTTTTGCGTCATTTTTGCAACAACAAAACTCAAACTGCAATACACCACAAAAATCAAAGCGATGAAAATAAAGGACAATACAAAACCCTGAGTAACCGTATTTCCTGACTTATCAATAAACTGAGGCAAAATTGCAAAATAAATCAACATTCCTTTGGGATTCAGCAAGGCGGTAAAAAAACCTTTATGAATGGGATTCGATACCACTTTTTGCTCAATCTGTATTTGTTTCGTATTAAATACAGACTTCATTAAATGAAAAGCCAGATATAACAAGTAAGCGATTCCCAAGTAACGAATAGTTTCAAACAGAATCGGAAATGACACAATGATTGCTGCAATACCGAGTGCGACCAATATTGAATGAACCAGATATCCTGAACAAACGCCAAGTGTCGCCATCATGCCTGATTTAGCATCTTTACCTATCACTTGTGACAGGATAAATAACATATCGGGTCCTGGTGTGAAAATTAACGGAAGTACCGTCAAGGCAAAAAGTACAAATACAGACATCTCAATTTTCCTTTGTGTCTGGATGAGAGAAGAAAATAGTATCTTCGAAAACGTTTAAAATAGGATTTCAAATATTCTATAATCATCATTATTTTTCAAATTAAATTCTATTTTATGAAAATTTCATCAAAGACAATTCTAATAAAGCTAGATCGTATTGATAAAAATATCATCAGGGCTTTACAGGCCAATGGTCGAATCCAAAATAACGATTTAGCCCGTGAAATTGGCTTATCGCCTTCTTCTTGCCTAAGACGAGTTCGTCTCTTGGAAGATGCTAGAGTTATTCAGAATTACACCACTGTGGTTGATCCACAAAAAATTGGTTTTCAATTGATTTTATTTTCACGCATTTGGCTGTTGGGACAAGATGCCGAAACCATTGATACGTTTATTGAAGCAATGAAAGAGCTTCCACAAGTCATGGAGTGCTATATCATCTTGGGAGAGTGTGACGCGATGTTAAAGGTCGTTGTCCCTGATCTGGAAAGTTACCGTAAATTTCAATCGACCCATCTGACCAAAAAAAATGGAATTACCAGTGTCAAAACAGACGTACCCAGCCAAATCATCAAGCAAAGCTTCCAACTTCCTTTAGAAGATTTATAGTGGGTTATCCATCAATAAATCATTGTTAATTTATTAAACACCATCATGAAAAAATTTAATTCTCCAATTCAGCTAGAAACATCAAGATTAATTCTGAGACAATGGAAACCAAGCGATTTAAAACCTTTTGCGCATTTAAACACTGCGCCAGAAGTCATGCTGTATTTTCCATCAACGTTATCGACACAGCAAAGTGATCTTTTAGCTGAAAAATTTCAAGATTTGATCAGCTGTTATGGTTGGGGGATGTGGGCTGTTGAGCTAAAGGAAAATCAACAATTTATTTGTTTTGTTGGTTTAGCTGACCAACCAGAAAAATTCAGCTTCTCACCTTGTGTTGAAATTGGCTGGCGTCTTGATCGCCACTATTGGAATAAAGGTTACGCGACAGAAGCGGCTCAAGCATGCTTAAAGTTTGCTTTTGAGCAATTGACTTTAGAACAAATTGTTGCTTTTACTGCTGTGTCAAATCAAGCTTCTGAAAAAGTAATGCAGCGATTGGGAATGCATTATGTCTGCTTGTTTAAACACCCTGCTTTAGATCGACAACATGTTTTGGCAGAACATGTGCTTTATCGTATAGTTAATCCACATCTTTAAAAAACCAACAAGCGATGGCTATGAGCCAGCTATATAAATAATAAGCAAACAAGGAGCTCCCCTGCACCATGATTTATGAATTATGCACCGATCGACTGTTGCTTCGACAATGGCAGCCTTCCGATTTAGAAGCATTTGCAAAAATAACCTCTAATCCTGAAGTAATGCAATTTTTTCCCAAAATATTAAATCGACAACAAAGTGATGAATTAGCCAATCAAATCAAATATCTGATTGAGATTAAAGGTTGGGGGCTTTGGGCTGTAGAGCTCTTAGAAACTCAAGAGTTTATTGGCTGTATTGGAATGCATCCACAACCATCAAAATTTGATTTTTCACCATGTATCGAAATTGGATGGCGACTTGATCCCAAATTTTGGAATCGAGGTTATGCAACTGAAGGCGCACACGCCTGTTTAAGATTTGCTTTTGAAGAATTGGGTTTTGAAGAAATTGTCGCTTTTACTGCAAAACATAATCTTGCTTCGCAAAAAGTCATGGAAAAAATCGGAATGCGTTTTTCACATGACTTTTTGCATCCTGATTTTGAAGATCATCACCCACTGCGCGAGGAAAAGTTGTATCGAATTAAAAAACAGGATTTTCAAGACTAAGATATTTTATTTGGTAATGCTTTCCAGAAAATCACGGTGAATATGACTTAAATCAATCAAATCTTGTTTTTCAAGCTCCAGTACCTGCCAAATTTCGATAAAATCTTCTTTTAAATCAATATGGCTCGAAACAGTGTGAGCGGCTTGCCATTGCTGATCGGATATCCATAAATAAGTTTGGTTGGTTTGGGTATTGATTGCTTGGACTTTTCCTTCAGCATTAATTCCCAATACTTTTCCCGCTTCAGGCAAAGTTGCCTCAATTTTGGGTAAGCTAAATTCTACAAAATGCTTAATTTGACGTAAGCCATAGCCCTTAAAAATCTCTTTTTGAGCTTCTGTCAGTTGCTTATATTTTTGTTCAAGTTCGGGGATCATTGAAAGACCTAAATTTTTTACAAAATTGAATCAATAAAAAATGTATTTGATAAATACGAAACTTAGATATACATGAGAGCATTTTTAAAAACAATTATCTATTCGACTTTTTTCTGTGCTAAATGTGTCTAGTCTGTGTACATGTTCTCAATGTATGGGGAGTTTCGATAACTTAGATGGACTTCCATTATCATTCGAACGCTCTGGTGTTTCGCCTCTGATCCGCTTGTATTGAGTCATCTTATAATCAGAATAGTGAATAGATATATTTGCATAAAACAAGTAATGCCTATAGCCATCAAAACTCAACTTATAATCGTTTTTGTTGAGTTTAGCCAATAAATGCTTTAACAAAAATGACTTAAAATTAGAGGATATGGTTGCCTAAAAATCTTAAATTTTATTGATTTTATCCTTAATCGAAACCCTAGATTTCAGGCTCAATGCGCCAATCAGTACTGTAAAAATTATCCAGTTAAACTATAACCCAATAGTTATATTGTTCCCTTTCAACAGCCAGCTTTTTCTCATAAACGGTTTATTTACAAGTTACTTTTTTGCGTACAATAATTTGACAAGCCTTCGCAATCAATTTTCCCTTATTCATCAATTAAATATTGAATTTCACTCAAGTCACATGAATTAAAAAATTATTCAGCGTTATTTTATTCATTTTTATTTTATTTTTGCAGCTGATGCTCTTGGGTGTGCTTGATCATAGACTTGTGCCAAACGATCGAAATCGACATGCGTATAAATTTGAGTCGTGGTCAAATTACTATGCCCTAACATTTCTTGAACCGCTCTTAAGTCACCACTATTAGACAGCATATGACTGGCAAAACAATGTCTCAGCAAGTGAGGATGTAAATCAACATTTACACCTGCTCGTAAGGCTTGATACTTTACACGATTTTCAATTTGTCGAGGTGTAATACTATTGCCCCGTTGAGTAATAAAAACAAAAGCATCAGGACTAAACTCGCCTTGCCAAATTCGATAGACTTTCAACCATTCAAGCAAACTCTGTCTAGCCTTTGAACCGAAAGGAACGACACGGGTTTTATTGCCTTTCCCCGTAATTCTTAATAGATGCCGAGTGAAATCAATATCACGGATTGTTAAACGTTGTATTTCTGCGAGCCGTAAACCACTGGAATAGAGCAACTCAAGAATAGCTTTGTCTCTCATCCATAATTGCTTTTCTATTGGTTTTTCAGGTTCTGCTTGGTCCATGATTCGATTGATGGTTTCAATATCAATCATACCTGGTAAAGGGCGAGGCTGACGTTTCAATTGAAAATCATCAGCAGCATTGATTTCCAGATAACCGCCTTGCTTTGCCCATTTCATAAATTGACGAATCGAAGTCAAATGGCGCTGCAGACTACTGGTTGAAAGCTGATCTTTTTCAACCCGATAAGCCACATATTCACGCAAGTCTGACGCTTCTACTTGTTTTAATTCAAGCTGTCTGTCATAGCAGAAATCAATAAAATTCGATACATCACGGAAGTAAGCATCCAAGGTATGCTCAGATTGATGTTGAATTTTACGCTCTTTCATCCACATGGAGAGTAATTGCATTGCACCAGATTGCATAAGCCCTCCTTATTTAAAGCAATTTTACTGATGGAAAATACAACGAGGATTAGTCCTTCAACAAAGTATTGACCAGACCATCAACCACATCAGCCATTTTATTTAAATTAAGTTTTTCAACTGTATCTTCTTGAGTATGGTAATGCTTATTTCTAAAAAAAGCCGTGTCTGTAATCATAATAGCAGGAATATCGAAGCGCCAATAATTCAAATGATCAGAAAAATCTACGCCTTTGACAAATGACGGTGCAATCAACCTTTGACAATCTAAACGCTTTAGATTTTTCATAGCCTTACAATATTTCTCCCCTATCGCACGTGAATTAAAATTACTGACGGCACCAATAAAATTTGCATGTTTTGGATAAAATGGCGCTAATCCTGATGGGTAATCTTGCACATTTTTATGATCGAAATACCCTATCATTTCTAAAATATAAACCGCTTGAATGAGATCTTTCTGTTTTAATATCGATTGGGCGTGAATATAGCTGCCCATGTGTTCCGTACGGAAATAAGGAGGTTCTTCAAGTGTATAGAAAACAAAATCTACATTCTGCTTTAACTGCCTCCGGTTTGTTGCCAAAATTCGTGCTGTTTCAATCAATCCCGCTACACCAGAAGCATTATCATCCGCACCTTTGAAATTTCCATACACATCATAATGCGCGCCAAGAATCACTTTTTGGGCGTGCCCCATTTGCAAGTGACAAATAACATTACGGTAGTTTTTACCATCAACGAAATAGGGCTGATATTCACAAGGAATTGAAAATTGCTCAACTTGTTGCTTAATAAATGCAGCAACTCGATCGAGCTCTCGAACATTTTGATAGTTTCTAAAAGCCTGAGGATGAATCACCTGCTTTAAATAGCTGTTCAGCCGCTCAGGTTCAGCTTGCTGAATATTGAGTAGTTGAGCTGCCATAGCGCCTATTGGAAACGCCAAGCTCAGCACAAGCATCGGGATAATTTGTTTTAAAATTCTGATCATTAGACAATGCATCAACATAAATAAGCTCAATAAACAGTTTTGCTATACACATCATTAAAAAAACAGCAATCGGGAAAAACAGTTTTTGTTGTATGCCTGAGAATAACCAATATCAAGTTATAATAGCGTAATTACCACGTTTGAAATTGTTAATATGAAAATCCGTATTCTGACTATTGGTCAAAAAATGCCAGCCTGGGTACTGACTGGTTTTGAAGATTATTTCAAAAGAATTCAACCTTTTGTACAGACTCAGATTATTGAATTGCCTATGGCTAAACGTGGCAAAAATGATTCAGAAGCAGATATTTTAAAATATCGTCAAATTGAAGGTGACAGTATCCTGAGTCAACTCAAACAAGGTGAAACATTAATCGCACTTGAGGTTGGCGGTCGTGAATTCAGTACAGAAAAACTGGCTGAAACCATGAAAGGTTGGATGTTAGAAGGTAATGATGTGGTACTCGCAATTGGTGGACCCGATGGTCATTCTGAAGCAGTTCGCAAAGCAGCAGCGTGGCATTGGTCGCTTTCCAAGCTAACTCTCCCCCATCCATTGGTACGCGTCATGTTAATCGAACAGCTGTATCGTGCGATGAGTATCAATCATAATCATCCTTATCATCGTGCAGGCTAACCTTAGAGATCACGATTGATACTCCTAGAGAGTTTGTCATATGCAGTTTCAGTTTGAGTAAAGATGTTGTATTCATGCAACAGGATCTTGAAGTAGAACTCTGACGCCCAATGATTCATTGAGTTAGAATGAACTTCCGATTTATTCAACGATCATTAGGCGCAAAGATATGAACTTACAAACACTTCCCGGTTTATTTATCTCCCATGGTTCGCCCATGCTTGCACTTGATCCCGAACAAGTCGGTCCTGCTTTACATCGGCTTGCCCTCAACCTCCCTATACCACAAGCAATCATCGTGATGTCGGCACATTGGGAAAGCAATGCACTTGAAGTGAATACGGGCGTGCGACCAGAAACATGGCATGATTTTAGAGGCTTTCCTCAAGCACTGTATGATATTCGCTATCCTGCACCGGGAAACCCGGAGCTCGCCGAAGAAATTTTGCATTTACTTGCTGAGGCGCAGATCCCAGCGCATGCGAATAGTACTCGTCCTCGTGATCATGGCGTATGGATGCCTCTGTTACATATGTATCCAGATGCTGACATTGCCGTGATTGAAATTTCCTTACCGATGACCATGAATGCTGATCAAATTTATGCCATTGGTCAGTCCCTTCTTCCATTACGTGAAAAGCAAATTTTACTGATAGGCTCAGGTAGCATTACCCACAATTTAAGAGAATTGTCATGGCATGAAAAAGATCATCATGTTCCTGAATGGGCTTCAAGCTTTAGGAACTATGTGGTCAGTAAATTAAATCACAGTGATTATGATGCAGTCTTGCAATGGGATTCTTTACCCTATATCCAAAAAAATCATCCAACACTTGAACATTTTGCACCTTTATTTTTTGCAATGGGAACTGGGCATCGGTTTAGCATTGTACACAGCAGTTTCTCCATGGGCGCATTAGGTATGGACATTTATCGCTTCGACTAAATTGCTGAATGGGCTCAAATTGACTACAATTAATAACAATTTGTTAAGTATTGTTTAATTTTAAGTTATATGGATACATTTTGAAACTGAACTAATAAACTGTCTCCATATCTTTTTATGGACAATGCTTTATCCTATGCCTAGTTTTAATAACGTGAATAGAATATGAAATTCAAATATTTAGCTTTAGCCGTACTTCCTTTAGCGCTTGCTGCTTGTCAATCGGGTGATATTCAAAAATTAGGTGATACCGCTGTGAAAGTATTACAACAACAAGGTACTGCACAACAAACTTTGGATGCTTATCAGTGGTCATACCAACCAGCTGAAACTAAACAACCGATCGTGCTTAACTTTGCTGATCAACGCTTAAGTGTTGCGACTGGCTGTAACCGTTTGATGACAAGTGCAAAAGTTGAAAATGGTTTGCTTGTTACAGGTAATATTGCATCAACCAATATGATGTGTTCACCTGAATTAATGAAGCAGGAAAGCTTTGCTGCTTCATTGTTCCAAGCAGGTAAAACAGCATTCGTACTGGATACAGCCAATACTGAAAGCCCAACTTTAACCTTGTTGAATGCTACAGGTGGTAAGGTTGTGTTTACAGGGAAAATGACACCTGAAACCAAATATCAAAGCCAAGGCGAAACCATTTTCTTAGAAATTGCTCCAGAAACTAAAGAGTGTTCTGCTGGCGTGATGAAAATGCAATGTCTTCAAGTACGTGAAATCAAATATGCTGACAACGGTGTAAAAACTCAGGTAGACAAAGATTGGACATATTTCTATGACCAAATCGAAGGCTTTACACATAACCCAGGTGAACGTCAAGTTGTACGTTTAAAGCGTTATGAAATTAAAAACCCTGCTGCTGATCAGTCCAAATATGCTTATGTACAAGACATGATTATTGAGCGTGAAACTGTAAAATAATTTGATTTGATAAAAAGCTGAAGTTTAACTTCAGCTTTTTTTGCGTCAAATGTTTTGACTTAATATCCAACATTGTTAATGATTTAAAACTATTCAACTGTCTGATGCGTTATTAAAAAAAATCTAAAATTTCTCACCATTTTAATAGATCGTTCAACTGACAGACCAATAACTCATTCAGGCTCATGCAGATCTAGCTTCGTGTTGAATAACTACTGTTCAACCCAATATTTGGTAAATATGATGAATTATAAATTAAGTCTTGTGCTGCTTTGCCCATTATTGATGTCTGCATGCACCAAAGACCCTTCAACGCAATCAACAACTTCCATTAAAAATCAGACTATGCAAGTGCATAGTACTTCGAGTCAACCCAAGATCATTGTTTTAGAAGTTGCTCCGGAGACCAAGCCATGTGAAGGCGTCGCACCTCAAACCTGTCTATTAGTGCGTGAATTAACCCTAAATCCAGCTGGAGAAAAAATATATATCGAAAAACAACCGAGCTATTTCTATGAGAGTATTGATGGTTTTACACACGATCCTCAATCAACGCAAATTATTAAAGTAAAACGTAGCGAAATTTTGCATCCAGCAGCAGATCAATCTCAATTTCAGTATACACTTGATTCAATTATTGAAACTACAGCCAAGCCTTAAACACGTATTGTATCTTGAGCAAATAAAAACCGAGCTAATCACTTAACTCGGTAGAATAAAAACTTTCGATCCAATATGAAAATTGCTTCTTTAAATCAGAATACGCCCTGCGCCAACATTGCATCAGCAACTTTCACAAAACCAGCAATATTTGCACCATTTACATAGTTGACTGTACCGTCTTCTTGCGTACCGTATTTGACACAGTTACGATGAATTTCTTTCATAATGGCATGCAAACGCTCATCCACTTCTTCAAAAGTCCATCCCAAACGGATCGAGTTCTGAGACATTTCAAGACCAGAAGTTGCCACACCACCCGCATTTGATGCTTTTCCTGGCGCATAAAGAATCTTAGCTTCAACGAATTTTTCAACAGCTTCTAATGTCGAAGGCATATTTGCCCCCTCAGCAACACAGATCACACCATTTTGAAGCAAGACTGCTGCATCTTCTTCATTTAATTCGTTTTGAGTTGCACAAGGCAAAGCAATATCACATGGAATAGACCATGGACGTTGACCTTCTAAATATTCGAAGCCATGTTTCGAAGCAAATTCGGAAATACGTCCACGTTTTACGTTTTTAAGCTCCATCACTTCAGCAAGAAGTTCGTTGCTAAAACCATTTTTTACATAGACTGTACCATTCGAGTCAGAAAGAGAAACTACTTTTGCACCCAGGTACATTGCTTTTTCTGCTGCAAATTGAGCCACATTTCCTGAACCTGAAATAGCGACCGTTTTACCTTTAAAGCTATCACCACGAGTTTTAAGCATCTCTTCAGCAAAATAAACTGTACCGAAGCCTGTCGCTTCTGGACGAGCCAATGAACCGCCAAAAGACAAGCCTTTACCCGTAAATACACAGGAAGTGTCATTGCTGAGTTTTTTCATCATCCCAGCCATATAACCGACTTCACGTCCACCCACCCCAATATCACCCGCTGGAATATCTGTGTTTGAACCTAAATGGCGATAAAGTTCGATCATTAATGCTTGGCAGAAACGCATAATTTCACCCTCTGACTTGCCTTTAGGATCAAAGTCAGAACCACCCTTGCCACCACCCATAGGTAAGGTGGTTAAAGCATTTTTAAACGTTTGCTCAAAACCCAGAAACTTCAAAATCGATAGGTTTACAGATGGGTGAAAACGCATACCGCCTTTGAATGGACCAATTGCAGAATTATATTGGACACGGAAAGCGCGGTTAACTTGTGTTTGACCTTTGTCGTCGACCCAAGAAACACGAAATTGAATAGCGCGTTCAGGCTCTACAAGACGTTCAAGCAAACCTTGTTCAGCATACTCTGGGTTCTTTTCAATAAATGGCCATAAACTGGTCATCACTTCTTCCACAGCTTGCAAAAACTCTGGTTGATTTGGATCACGTGCTTTTACGTAATTTAAAAAGTCATTCAGGCTACTATATTTCAACGTTCATTCCTCAGCAGAAAATGATACAAAAAAGGTCAAACTTTTCAATAAAATGATAAATTTTGGCGCAAAGTATTTAATCGCTTTTGTGGACAATCCACAACCTTTTTTCAAATGTTTTTTCAAATAATATTTAAATTCAATATGATAATTTCTAATCAAGGGATAAAAAACTGTCTAATTATTGGCATTTTATGCCACAAAAAACACCACCATATTGATCTAAATTAGCGCACTTATAGCGCCAATTTAGAGCAAAGATTTTCAGCACAAAACATGCTAGAATCCACATCATCGCGACGTTTTACACAACTTTTGTTTTTGCTTAAAGTCTTTATTCACATGAATCCATCTCTCTCCATCATTCAGCAAATAGACGCAATTTTGCCGCAGACACAATGTGGACTCTGCGGTCACCGTGATGGATGTTTACCCTACGCCAAAGCCATTGTAGAAGGTGAAGATGCCAATAAATGCGTTCCTGGAGGACAACCAGTTGCTGATGCTTTGGCAGAATTACTTCATCGAAATAAACTTATTGCAGAACCGAGTGTCTGGCCAATTCAAAGTGATGGTCGCCCACAACGGATGAAAGCGGTGATTCGTGAAGATGAATGTATCGGATGTACAAAATGTATAAGTGCGTGTCCTGTAGATGCCATTATTGGTTCAGGAAAATTAATGCACACTGTACTGACTGATCTTTGTACAGGTTGTGAATTATGCATTGCTCCCTGCCCTGTAGACTGCATCGACTTAGTAGAAGATATTCACCCCACCCCAAATAATGAACAACGTATAAGAGAACAAAACGATTTACGCAGTCGCTACTATGCACATATCCAACGCGAAGAAAAACAGCGTATTCATCGAAAAGGACCTGTGGTTCGTGCTGAAATTGATACAGAGTTATTTGCACAGATTACTCAAAACAGTCAGTCTTTACCGACGATTGAAATGGTAGAAGCACCTCAAAAAAAACCAATGGTTATAGATGCAAAAACCACCATTGAACTGGCTAAACTACGTACCCAAATTAAAAAACTGGAAAAGCAGCTCAGTGTACGGGCAGATCAAAACAAGCAGCTTCAGCTTGATCAACTTTTGGTAAAATTATCTGATTTACAAGGAGAAACTGAATGACTGTAAAAAATATGACAAAACAACAGATTCAGACTTTCTTTGAAAGGCTCCGTGAACAGCGTCCAGATCCAAAAACTGAACTGAATTATTCAACACCGTTTGAACTTTTGGTTGCGGTCACATTATCGGCTCAAGCGACCGATGTCAGTGTTAACAAAGCTACCGATAAATTATTTCCAGTTGCCAATACCCCTGAACAGATTTATGCATTGGGTGTGGAGGGATTAAAAGAATATATCAAAACCATTGGTTTATATAATGCCAAAGCAGAAAATGTGATTAAGGCATGTAAAATTTTAATTGAGAAACACAACAGTCAGGTTCCTGATAATCGTACCGATTTAGAAGCCTTACCGGGCGTAGGTCGTAAAACAGCAAATGTTGTCTTGAATACTGCTTTTGGCCAACCGACTATGGCTGTAGACACACATATTTTCCGTGTCGGTAATCGCACAGGTCTTGCTGTTGGTAAAAATGTACTTGAGGTTGAGCATCGCCTGATCAAAGTCATTCCAAAAGAATTTATCATCGACTCACATCATTGGCTCATTTTGCATGGCCGCTACTGCTGCATCGCGCGTAAGCCAAAATGTCATGAATGTGTGGTATCAGACGTGTGTAATTGGCCTGACAAATATGAGTTTGGAGCTATAAAAGAAATCAAATCGGCTTAATTCAGCTAATTGCGCCGTTGATGATTTATTTTTTATTTTCCAAATCTTTCTTCATTTTTTCAAGTCGTTTCCATTCCTCCGCTACTTGAGGATGAACTTGATATTGACCTGATTTTCTCATTTCACGGCGCTGCTGAAGCTCTTCTTTTTGTGCTTTACGTAACAATTTAAAGCTCATATACAACAATCCCAATAAAACCAAGACACTGATAATGACCAAGACAATTAATACAAGCTTCATGCTAAACGTCACGCTAATAAAAAAGAGACCTAATATGAATCAGGTCTCTTCGATTGTCAAAACTTTAAAAATCAGGTTTCAACCTGCAGAATTATTTATCTAAAACTGCAAATAAGTCTTTTTGAACATCTTCGATTGGACGTAAGCCGTTTAATTTATTATAAGTCGGTGCATTTTCCCCAGAAGCTGCACGACCTTGATAGAAACCGACCAATTGTTCAGTTTCGTTGTGATAAGACCCCAAACGCTTACGAATCGTTGCTTCTTCATCGTCTGGACGCTGCACAAGATCTTCACCCGTTTCATCATCCTTACCTTCCACTTTTGGTGGATTGTAAATCGTATGATAAACACGACCAGAAGCTGGGTGTTGGCGACGACCAGAAAGGCGTTTCACGATTTCTTCATCAGGCACTTCAATTTCAATCACATGATCAATCGTAATGCCTTCATTTTCCAAAGCTTCAGCTTGAGGAATCGTACGCGGGAAACCGTCAAAAATACAACCATTCACACAATCAGGTTGTGCAATACGTTCTTTCACCAGACCGATAATAAGCTCATCAGATACTAGACCGCCTGACTCCATTACACTTTTAGCTTTAAGACCTAATTCAGTACCTTCACGAATCGCAGCACGGAGCATATCACCGGTTGAAATTTGTGGGATATTGTAGCGCTTACAGATCAACTGAGCTTGTGTACCTTTACCTGCTCCAGGTGGTCCGAGTAATATAATGCGCATAAAAAAACATCCTCATTTAAAACAATATTTATGATACCGTTTGCCATGACAAATTAAAACTTATCATCGTAATGGCATCAATTTTATAAGAAAGCCACAAATAAATGTATTAGACCCGCAAAAAATCCAGTAACACCACCCAGTACAATCAAAATCCATTCGTCTTCCTGAAATGCAGGACGTAATAAATTTTGAAACTCTTTCGGGGTTAACTCTCTAATCCGCTCTCTAAACATTTGAAAGATTTTCTGTGCACGGCTCGCATTAAACGCTGGGTCGCAAACAGGCACCATCGTAATTTCAATTGAACGATCAATCAAGTCTGTCTTGAGTTTTGCATACTCTTTTGGTCCCAAAGACAATTGTAAAGACGTACGAACCAATGGAGTTTCCATAATTTCGTTAATATGACGCTTCACAATACGGCGCGTTTTGTCTTTCTTTGGACCATACATCATTTCTGTCATGATCGATTTTAACGTAATGAGGTCTTCAGTCACTACACTTGCAAAGACTTCTGACACTTCTTCTTGGCGTTTCATAAACGCGCCCTGAACATTATATGTGCCTATTCGAGGAATAACAGGTTTAATCCATGGAAATTTTCGATTTTTTGTTCGTTCAAAAAATTGTGGATAACGAATGTAATGTGGTTCAACGGGATTAAATACCATCCAGATTGCAATCCAGTTGGTGAGGAAGCCCCATACGGCTGCAAAGAATGGAACAGTCCAATGCTGTGGCACAAAAACATACACAAACATTTGAAAAATACCGAAAAAACTTCCAATAACAGCACTGATATGCCAAATAAAGTTAATTTCTTTTTGACCGACTTTCAAAAACATACGCACCATCAAACGGCGGTCACCTTCCATTTGATTGACCACCATATCACGCATATTGACCAGTGACTCAACGTTCATGGTCAGTTCGGTCACAAGTTCTTTTAAGATACCTGGTAATTGCTTATGTGCTTGTCCATAAATACGACGTTTGATGGAATAAGGTAAATTTTCCCACAAGACAGCATTGCGATCCAACATCACTTCATCGATCAGATGCTCAAGCTCAAAGCCAACCTGTTCTCCGATGATACGCGCCATATCCTCTGGATCCATGGCATCTAAAAATTCACGCAAAGAACCGAGTTTCGATAAAGTATTGTCTGTGATAATGCCAGAAATCCGTCCAGCTTTACGCGGCACAATACCTTGCCAACCTACGGGTAAAGGACCTAAATGAAATCCCCAAAACGTAATTGGATAGAATACCATTTTCAGTGCCATCCAAACGTGTGCCCAAGTTACAAAGGCTGTCACAGGAATGATACTTAAGATAGCAAGATGATCGGGTCTAGCTGTAAAAGCGTGCCACAAACCATTAACGTATTCCAACATGCATGACTCTCGTATTTATTTCTATTGGCGGTCGAAGGATCTGTATAAAATCATAAAATTTTAAAAACCTACACTTAAAGTATAAGCGAATTGTATCTGAGGACGAGTTTCCAAGATCATATCTCCATTTTTATTATGAAGTTCACTTCCTGCACCCATTCCCACACTAAATGTGCTTATACGTTCTTTATTCAACAAAACATAAGCAATATCAGCACCACCACCATATTGAACTTCATCGCTTCCGTCTACTTTTTTACTTTTAAGCGAACCACCATAAAGCCCCACATAGAATCCATTTTTGTCAGTGCCATTTAATGCAACAGGAATTCGATAACCGACCTGTCCAGCAAACTCATGATCACCGTTATAAAAAGCACCTAATTTCGTATATGCAATTCCATAAGGATTGACCCATTCAGCATTGAAGTGAACCATCTGCTGAGTCACACCTGCACCAAAATTCCATTTAGATGCATCCTCTGGCTTAATCTTCGCCTCCGGTAAAATTCCCTTCAAATCCGGCAAATATTCTTTAACATCAGCATGTGCGAAGTTTCCTACAGCAACTAACATTAATAAGGGAAATATTTTTCTCATTATTTTCTCCATTACCCCTAACTTTAACTTAGGTCGAGTTCTTTATCCTTAATGCTCGACTTTAACAGAATTATTTTAGCACTCATATACAAAACGCTATAAATTTAATGTCGCTAAGGTCAAATCCATACCCTGATATACAACATGATTTGTCCAAATTTTTAGTTAACATAAATTTTTACGAGTTATTTGTGTTTTTTACTTTTTAATCCTCAATCTAGGGTAAAATGTTTCGCCCTCGCATTCACCAATTTTCAGTATCTAAAGCCGACGACGTATGAAGCAGCAGTTTCCTTTAAAAAATGTCCAACAAGAAAAACGCATCTTTCGCAGTCGTGTTTTTTTTGCGATTGGTATTGTTTCATTTTTTATGTGTTTGCTGATTGCACGTTATGCTTATCTGCAGATTTTCCATCACCAGGAGTTTAGCGAAGCATCGGATAAAAACCGTATCCGTTTACAGCCTATTGCCCCGGCACGTGGTTATATCTATGACCGCAATGGTATTTTATTGGCAGACAACTATCCAGTTTTTACGGCAACTTTGAGTAAGGCTGATGTCGAAGATATTGAAGGTACCGTTCAACGTTTAATTCCGATTTTAAATCTCTCTCAAGAAGATATAGATCGTTTCAATAGCCGAATTAAAACGTCTAAAAAGACTGAACGGGTTACCTTAAAACTTAACCTTACAGAACAAGATATTGCACGCTTCAGTGAAGTCAAATTTCAATTCCCAGGGGTAGATATTGAAACCCAAATGACACGTTATTACCCACATGGTGAGTTATTTGCACACGTGATTGGCTATGTTGGACGTATCAATGACAAAGAACTTAAAGCAATTGATAAAGACAGCTATGCCGGTACCAACTTGATTGGAAAAATTGGTGTTGAAAAATCTTATGAGGACCTATTACACGGTGTGCCGGGTTATGAGTCTATCGAGGCAGATGCCCATGGCAATGTACTACGTCATTTAGGTCGTAAAGAATCGACGCGTGGCAATGATCTCTACCTTTCACTTGATTATGGCTTACAGACCGTAGCTGCTGAACAACTTAAAGATCGTCGCGGTGCGATTGTTGCCATTGATCCACGCACAGGTGAAATTTTAGCACTCGTCTCCAGTCCAAGCTTCAATCCAAATTTATTTGTGACCGGAATTGGGCATGATGACTATACCGCCTTGCGTGATAATCTCGATCAGCCCCTTTATAACCGTGCTGTTCAAGGCTCCTACCCACCAGGTTCAACGATCAAACCAATGGAAGGTTTAGGAGGTATCCACTTTAAAACAGTAGATTGGGGCACTGCAATTTCTGATCCGGGTTATTTCCATTTGCCTGGCGATTCGCATAAATTCCGTGACTGGAAAAAAACTGGACATGGTTCAGTCAACTTACATAAATCCATCGTGGTTTCTTGTGATACCTATTTCTACATTTTGTCCTATCAAATGGGTATCGACCGTATGAACGAGTGGATGCGTCAATTTGGTTTTGGTGAAAAAACAGGTGTAGATCTACCGAGTGAAAGCACGGGGCTTTATCCAAGTCCAGAATGGAAAATGCGTACCCGTAAAAGCAAATGGCTCAAGGGTGAAACGATTTCTGTGAGTATTGGCCAAGGTGCATTTACTGCGACACCGCTTCAACTTGCCATGGCAACAGCAATTACCGCCAATCATGGTGCACATGTTACCCCTCATGTTTTACGTGAATCGAAAGGTGCAAAAAAACATCCTGTCCATAATGCGCCTACAGGAAAAATCAATTTTAGCGGCACGGACGAAGACTGGATAAAAATGCGTGAAGCAATGGTCGATGTCATTCAGTCTGGTACAGGACGTGGTATCCGTACACCTATGTATCAAATCGCGGGTAAAACAGGAACTGCACAGGTGAAGAGTATTGCCCAAGGTAAACGCTATAATGAGGCGGCTCTCACGTCAAGACAATTGGACCACGGTTTATTTGTCGGCTTTGCCCCTGCTGAAAATCCTGAAATTGCCATAGCCGTCATTTGGGAAAATGGTCGTCATGGTGGCTCTGCTGCAAAAATTGCCCGTCCAGTTTTTGACTATTGGTTATTAACCCGCAAGAAAAATCCAATCGCTCCACTCAACCATCAGGTCAGCGGTGGTTTGATGACTGCCGGTATCAAGCCGGGTGAGTTACCAAGTGGTGATGTTTCACTTGCAGCTGATCCAAATGCTATGCCGAAACCAAAGCCAAACTCAACAGCCAATTCAGGACAGAGCCACAGCAATACACAAAGACAAAGTAATACCTCAACTCCACCATCTAATGAGGCTGATATCAGTGAATAATAAAGTAAAAAACCAATTACGTATTATTGGTGGGGAATGGAAACGCCGAGTTCTTTCTTTTGCGGATATCGATGGACTGCGTCCTACACCAGATCGTGTTAGAGAAACTTTGTTTAATTGGTTGATGTGGGATATTCAAAATACCAAAGTTCTTGACCTTTGTGCAGGTTCAGGCGCTTTGAGTTTTGAAGCCTTATCTCGTGGCGCTCGCCATGTATTGATGATTGAACCCAATACAACACAGGCAAAATTTTTAAAAGAAAATATCCAACTGCTCAAAGTTGAAAATTGTCAACTCAAGGTTCAGACTGCCCAACAAGCATTGTCAAACCTTAATGAACAATTTGATTTGATATTTTTAGATCCACCTTATAGTTTGAATTTATGGGAAGAATTGGCTCAAAAAGCAGACCTATATCTAGCGGATCAAGCATTGATTTATGTTGAAGCAGATCGTGCTCTCAGCCAACTAAATTTACCTTCAACTTGGCAACTGCAAAAACAAACCAAAGCCGGTGTGGTACAAGCAGGCTTATTTAAAAAAATTTCGGTTTAAATTTATACATGAGTCATTAAATAAACCGTTGAGTTTATAACACACTGCATAAAAAACCATGTCTTATTTCTCAGCAAGAATAAGACATGGTTGAATTCTCAATAAATACCTTTTCTCATTGCCATCTGATGTAGCCGTAATTGAGGTTCAGTCTCAACGCATTAAATGAATATCCATTCAACATAATGCGACTGTGATCGATTTAAAGATTAACGTTTATTCCAATTCCAATCACGATCATTTCGATCTCGATCATAGCGATGATCCCAACGGTCACGATCACGGTGATCATATCGACCATGTCCGCCACGATGATCATCATCATATGGTGCAACAATACAGCCCGTTAAGGAAATACCTAAAACACTCAGCAAAATAATTTTCTTCATCATGGTCTTGATACCTATTCACCTTATTGGCTTTAGCTTAACCATGCATTGTGAAGTCCAATGCAAGCTTATGTATCAACGTGTAGTGATTTCAACATGATTTATTCACATTACTCAAATTCTTGAAAAAAGATTATTTAAATTAATAAGTTAATGTTCGAATCCAAAACAGTCGTAAGAGTTGCCCACGATCATATGGAAAACTTGAAATATATTCATATCCGACTTTATTCAACGCATTGATCTTAAATTCCATACCATAACCAAAGGACAGATAAAGTTCATTTACAGAGGCACTGTTTGAATTTGGATTGATCAACGAAGTTTTTAGCTGCTGTACATTATAAGCCGTATAATTAAAAATCCGAATTCGATCATTTTCATAAAATGGGTTGCTCAAGATTGAGTAATCTGCCAATTGCTGATCATGCTCCTCCGCTAATTTTTTCTGAATTTCACTTTGCTGTAAAAAATCTTCATTTTGATCTTTTGCTTCATCAATAGAACTTAAGTGATTTTCTGGATTTTCAATATGAAATAAAGCATCTTGTTCCAATTCAATATCTGATTCTTGAGCATCTTGCTGATACCCCGGTTTTTCCATAGTAACAGATTCAGGTATCATGATCATTTGATCGAAGGCGTAAAGCTGTGAATTAAATCCAAATAGAAGAATCAGCTTGAAATAAAAATTGCAGAAAAATCGCATAAGTAAGATGGTCAATTTATGAAGAATTTTGTGGTTTATATAAATGCGGAAAATATGTGATAGATTATATTAAATGTATCATATTTAAAGTGAAGTTAAAATTTAACTTATTTCAATTCAATGGATGATTCGCATGGAAATACGTGATCAAATTATTCTCGTTACGGGGGGTGCACGTGGCTTAGGTCTTGCAATTACCCATGCTTTAATTCGAGAAGGTGCAAGAGTCGTTGTCAATTATTTCAACAGCGAAGAATCAGCGCAGCAACTTGCCAAAGAGCATGCTGAACAGGTTTTTATCTATAAAGCAGATGTGACTGATGAAGAACAAGTCAACAACATGTTCAAAAAAGCCAAATTACATTATGGTCATGCCATTACTTCCGTGATTAATAATGCACTATTGTCTTTTAAATTTGATGGCGACTTGCGCCCTAGAGTAGAATCATTGAGCTGGAACAACATGCAGCAGCAATTAGACAGTGCAGTCAAAGCCGCATTAAATACAACTCAAGCTGCCTTAGCAGATATGAAGAAAGATCATTTTGGTCGTATCATTAATATTGGAACGAACCTCGTACAGAATCCCGTGGTTCCATATCATGATTATACCGCAGCAAAAGCAGCACTTTTGGCATTTACCCGAACGACGTCTCATGATCTTGGACGATATGGAATTAATGTGAATATGCTTTCTGGTGGTCTATTACGTAAAACTGATGCCAGCAGTGCCACACCTGATCAAGTCTTTGACTTGATTGCTGCATCAACGCCATTACAGGAAGTTACCACCCCGGAGCAATTTGCTGATGCAATATTGTTATTTTTATCGCCTTGGTCTAGGGCTGTAACAGGGCAAAACCTCATCGTTGATGGCGGTCTAGTCAAGGGCTAACGATCAAGCCGACAGTGAATCAAGCTGCTTAAACCATCTAATAAAAAATGAGAGCTTCGAGGCTCTCATTTTTTGAATCTTCTTAAAATATTGGGATTAAACCAATCCTTTCTTTTTCAACACATCAAGCATGGTTGAACCTAGTTCAGCAGGGCTACGTGTATAAGCCATGCCTGCCTTTTCAAATGCAGCAAATTTCTCTTCAGCAGTACCTTTACCACCTGAGATAATCGCACCTGCATGCCCCATACGTTTACCTTTAGGCGCCGTAACACCCGCGATATAGCCTACCACAGGCTTGGTCACATTGGATTGGATGTATTCCGCAGCTTCTTCTTCTGCAGTACCGCCAATCTCACCAATCATAATGATCGCTTCAGTCTGTGGATCTTCTTGGAAAAGTTTTAAGCAATCAATTTGGTTCATACCCGGAATTGGGTCACCACCGATACCAATACAAGTTGACTGACCTAGACCAAGCTTGGTTGTTTGGGCAACAGCTTCATAAGTCAATGTACCAGAGCGTGAAATGATCCCGATTTTACCTGGTTGGTGAATATGCCCCGGCATGATTCCGATCTTGCATTCACCCGGTGTGATGATTCCTGGACAGTTAGGACCAATTAAACGCGCGTTATTACCATAAGTTTCAAGATAACGCTTTGCTTTCAGCATGTCTAAAGTTGGTACACCCTCAGTGATCACAACAATCAATTCAATACCTGAATCAATCGCTTCAACGATTGAGTCCAATACAAATGGAGCTGGCACATAGATAGAGGTTGCATTTGCACCTGTCTCTTTTACTGCTTCTCGCATGGTATTGAATACAGGCAAACCGATATGCGTTTGACCGCCTTTACCCGGTGTTACACCCCCAACAACTTTTGTGCCGTATGCGATTGACTGCTCTGAATGGAATGTACCATTTTTACCCGTAAAGCCTTGTACCAATACTTTTGTGTCTTTGTTTACTAATACGCTCATGATTGATACTCCTTACGCTTTCACTGCAGCAACAACTTTTTCTGCCGCATCGGCTAAACCGCTTGCAGAAATTAATTTTAGACCTGATTCATCCAGTAATTTTGCACCCAACTCTGCATTGTTGCCCTCTAAACGGACAACCACAGGTACAGTGACATTTACTTCTTGAACCGCTGCAATAATCGCTTCAGCAATCATGTCACAACGAACAATACCACCAAAGATATTGATCAGCACACCCTGCACTGAACTATCTGAAAGAATGATTTTGAATGCTTCAATTACACGATCTTTGGTTGCACCACCCCCTACATCAAGGAAGTTAGCAGGCTGACCACCATACAGTTTAATAATGTCCATGGTCGCCATCGCCAGACCTGCACCATTCACCATACAGCCAATGTTACCTTCTAGCGCAACATAGTTTAGATCAAACTCAGATGCTTTTAGCTCACGTTCGTTTTCTTGAGATTTATCACGCATTGCTGCAATCTCAGGCAAACGATATAGGGCATTTGAGTCGATACCGACTTTTGCATCTACACATAAAATTTCACCATTTTCACGGACTGAAAGTGGATTAATTTCAAACAGTGCAAAATCATTTTCAACAAATGCTTTATAAGCACCTGTCATGATTGTCACGAATTGATTAATTTGTTTGTCTTTAAGACCCAACTGAAAGCCAACATCACGTGCTTGGAATGGTAATAAGCCAACCAACGGATCAACTTCAACTTTGATAATTTTTTCAGGTGTTTCTTCTGCAACTTTTTCAATTTCCACGCCACCCTCTGTCGAAGCCATAAAGGTCACGCGACGGCTCGAACGATCAACGACTGCACCGAGATACAATTCACGCTCAACTGGGTATACATCTTCACAAACAAGAATACTATTTACAGGCTGACCATTCGCATCTGTTTGATAGGTCACTAAACGTGTACCCAATAAATTTTTTGCGTATTCAGCTGCTTCTTCTTTTGACTTAACTACTTTCACACCACCCGCTTTACCACGGCCACCAGCATGAACCTGGGCTTTCATCACAGCGAATTTGCCACCAATTTGATCAAATGCTGTTGACGCCTCTTCTGGTGTGGTCACTAAAATGCCTTCTTGAACTGGCATACCATATTTTTTCAACAGCGCTTTCGCTTGATACTCATGTAGATTCATCTTTTACCTTTTACTACTTTTCACGTTGTTATGACACACCAATACTTAGACTTCCATCACAATAACTATTGGCATTTATTAAAAATTGTTGTTGTATTCTTAGATGATTATTCAATTAAAAACAACCATCAGAAGTAAAAAAGAGCGGTCGAAACCGCTCTTTTTTGTTTTATTTACGTTTACGTTGGATGGCGTGAATCGCACGACCATCGACCGCCAGAGCAGCTTCGTGAACCACCTCTGAATATGTTGGATGACCGAAAGTCATCAATTGTAAATCTTCAACAGAAGATACAAATTCAAGTGCAATCATACCTTGGTGAACGATATCAGAAGCACCAGGGCCAATGATATGCATACCCAATAAGCGATCAGTTTTTGCATCGGCAACAAATTTAACAAAACCTGCTGATTCATTTGCAGCCAAAGCGCGCCCATTCACAGCAAATGGGAATTGACCAGTTTTAACTTCATGGCCTTTTTCTTTAGCCTGTTCTTCAGTTAAACCAACCCATGCCGCTTCAGGATGTGTATAGATGACAGAAATAATTGTGTCGTAGTTCACTTGTGCAGCATGACCGTGAATACGTTCTACAGCCATTACACCTTCTTCCATTGCTTTATGTGCAAGCATTGGACCACGAACCAAGTCACCAATCGCATATACGCCATCAACAGATGTTGCACACCAATCGTTAACGTCTACCAAACCACGTTCAGTTAGTTTAATGCCTGAATCTTCAGCCAATAAACCTTCTGCATATGCTTTACGACCCACACAAACAATCAGTTTGTCGAAAGTTTGAGTTTTGTCTTCACCACCCTGGCTATACTGAACAGTCACTTCACGACCATTGATTTCAGTACCGGAAACTTTCGCCCCAATACGAATGTCTAAACCTTGTTTGGTTAAAAGTTTTTGATAATCTTTTGCCAAAGCTTTATCAGCCATTGGTAAGAATGCATCTAATGCTTCAAACACAACAACTTCAGAACCAAGACGACGCCATACTGAACCCAGTTCCAGACCAATTACACCAGCACCAATTACACCTAAACGCTTAGGCACTTCTTGGAATTCAAGTGCGCCAGTAGAATCAACAATTAAGTCTTCGTCTACTTTTGCAACTGGAATATTTACAGGAACAGAACCCGTCGCAAGAATCACATATTTAGGTTCTAAAACTTGAACTTCACCACCTTCTAATGGCGTAAATTCAACTTTTTTACCCACAAGTAATTTACCAGTACCCTGCAACCATTCGATACCGTTCCCTTTGAGAAGCTGGGCAACACCGCCAGTTAAGTTATCAACAACTTTATCTTTACGAGCAAGAAGCTTTTGAAGATCAAGTTGTACATTTTCAACTGAAATGCCGTGCACATCCAAGCCATGAAGGGTATCTTCATAATGATGTGAAGAATCTAATAATGCTTTAGAAGGAATACATCCAACATTTAAGCAAGTACCACCTAAAGATGGCTTACCTTTGTGTACGCGTTTTTCGATACACGCAACTTTAAAACCAAGTTGTGCAGCACGAATTGCCGCTTCATAACCACCTGGTCCACCGCCGATTACAACAAGATCAAACTGTTGAGACATGCTTATCTCCAAGAACAAGCCTAGAGGATCACCCTAAGCTTGTGATGTTATTCTATAGAATTAAAGATCAAGGATAAGTTTAGCTGGTTCTTCAAGTAACTCTTTTACAGTTACCAAGAAACCAACGGCTTCTTTACCATCAATCATACGATGGTCATAAGAAAGTGCTAAATACATCATTGGAAGAATTTCAACCTGACCATTGACTGCCATAGGACGCTCCTGGATCTTGTGCATACCCAAGATTGCAGTTTGTGGCTGGTTCAAAATTGGTGTTGAAAGCAATGAACCGAAAGTACCACCGTTGGTAATCGTGAACGTACCGCCAGTCATTTCTTCGATAGACAATTTACCTTCACGTGCTTTTGCAGCATATGCACCAATACCAGATTCAACTTCAGCATAGTTCATGCGGTCCGTATCGCGAAGCACAGGAACAACAAGACCACGGTCAGAAGAAACCGCTACACCGATGTCATAGTAACCGTGATAAATGATGTCATCGCCATCAATTGATGCGTTTACGGCTGGATAACGTTTAAGCGCTTCAGTACAAGCTTTAACGAAGAATGACATAAAGCCTAGACGTGCACCATGGCGTTTTTCGAAAGCATCTTTATATTGCTTGCGCATTTCCATGATTGGCTTCATGTTGACTTCATTGAACGTAGTCAACATTGCAGTTTGCTGAGTTGCAGCAAGAAGACGTTCTGCAACACGTTTACGTAAACGGGTCATTGGAACACGTTTCTCGATACGCTCACCTACGGCAACACTCAGTGGTGTTGCAGGAGCAGCAGCCGGTTTGGCTTGATGATTTGCAACATCTTCCTTAGTAATACGCCCACCACGACCAGTGCCATCCACATCAGCAGCAGCAATACCCGTTTCAGTCAGTGCTTTACGTACTGCTGGCGCTTGATCTTGCACTTGAGCACGTTCAACAACAGGTGCATTACCGGCTTGAGTTTGTGCAGCAGCTTGCTCAACTTTCTCTTCAGATTGAACTGCTTGAGTTTGAGCTGCACCAGAAACTGCACCTTCCTCAAATGTTGCAATCACTTCAGCAGAAAGAACTGTATCACCTTCATTCTTGATGATTGCAGAAATAGAACCATCAGCAGGAGCAACAACTTCTAAAACAACTTTATCCGTTTCAATATCACAGATCACTTCATCACGCGATACTGCTTCACCTGGTTGTTTGTGCCAAGTTGCGATTGTTCCGTCAGCAACTGACTCTGGGAACACAGGTGCTTTAATTTCGGTTGCCATTATTTAGATTCTCCTGATTGATCAGCCACGATCGCCAAAGCGTCATTTACGAGCTGAGCTTGTTGTTTTGCATGCAAATATGGTGAGCCACATGCAGGTGCAGCTGAAGCTTCGCGTCCTGCATAGCTAATTTGAATTTGTTGACCAGATTTCATTACACCTTCATATAGACGAGGAGCAATGAATAACCATGCGCCCTGGTTTTTCGGTTCTTCTTGACACCAAACGAGTTCTTTCACGTTTGGATAAGTAGCAAGAACTTCTGCAAGACGTTTTTCTGGGTACGGATATAATTGTTCAACACGTACTACTGCAATGTTCAAGTTTTCTTCACGACGTTTTTCGAGTAAGTCGTAATAAACTTTACCACCACAAAGTACAACACGTGTTACATCTTGTTTATTGATTTGATCAATTTCATCGATCACGGTCTGGAATGTACCAGTTGCAAGCTCATCAAGCGTTGATGTTGCAAGTTTGTGACGAAGCAATGATTTAGGCGAAGTCACAATCAATGGTTTACGGATTGGACGTACCGCTTGACGACGCATTGCATGGAAGATTTGTGCAGGTGTCGTTGGAGTAATCACTTGCATATTTTCTTCAGCACACAACTGTAAGAAACGCTCTAGACGTGCAGATGAATGCTCTGGACCTTGACCTTCAAAACCGTGCGGAAGAAGAAGTGTCAAACCACAAACACGCTCCCATTTGGTCTCGCCAGAAGAGATAAACTGGTCAATCACCACTTGGGCACAGTTTGCAAAGTCACCGAACTGAGCTTCCCAGATTACCAAACTTTTTGGTAAGGTCGTTGCATAGCCATATTCGAATGCAAGTACCGCCATTTCAGACAATAGCGAGTCATAAATTGCAGTACGGGGCTGGTTTTCCTTGATATGACACAGCGGAATATATACTGAACCATCCACTTGGTTATGCAGTTTTGCGTGTCGATGTGAGAATGTACCACGACCAACGTCTTCACCCGTCAAACGAACCAAGTAGCCATCATCAAGAATAGAAGCATACGCTAGCGTTTCTGCTGCACCCCAGTTAAGTGGCATTTCACCGGTTTGCATCTTAAAGCGATCATCAATCACTTTCGATACTTGGCGTTGCATCACGAAGCCCTCAGGAAGCTCGCGCATTTTTGTACCCAGTTCTTTTAAACGCTCAATCGGGAATGTCGTATCCCAATCATCGGTATATTCATGACCCAGGTATGGTGTCCAATCCACAAACATTTTTTTGTTTGGTTCAAGTACCAATGCATTTGCTACGTGGTTGCCAGCTTCAAGATCTTCACGGTATTTTTCAACTAAAGCATCAGCAGAAGCGCGATCTAATACTTTTTCCTGTACCAACTGATCTGCATAAAGCGTACGTGTTGTCGCTTTTTTATTGATCACTTGATACATCATTGGTTGAGTTGCTGCCGGCTCATCGGCTTCGTTATGTCCACGACGACGATAACAGAACATGTCAATCACAACATCTTTACGGAATGTATGACGGAAGTCATGCGCCAACTGGGAAACAAACAATACTGCTTCAGGGTCATCACCATTAACATGGAAAATCGGAGCCTGAATCATTTTCGCGATATCAGTACAGTACTCTGTAGAACGTGCATCACGTGGATCAGATGTTGTAAAGCCCACTTGGTTGTTGACCACAATATGGACTGTACCACCTACGGTATAACCACGAGTTTGTGACATTTGGAAGGTTTCTTGGTTCACACCTTGACCTGCAAATGCCGCATCACCATGAACAATCACTGGTAATACATCATCACCGCCAATATCTTTACGACGAACTTGACGGGCACGTACCGAACCTTCAACTACAGGTCCAACGATTTCCAAATGTGATGGGTTAAATGCCAATGCCAAGTGAACTTCGCCACCTGGCGTCATTACATTTGAAGAGAAACCTTGATGGTATTTTACGTCACCAGAACCTTTTTTATTGAGCGCCTTACCTTCAAACTCACCAAACAAATCAGCAGGGTTTTTACCCATGATATTGACAAGCAGGTTCAAACGACCGCGGTGTGGCATACCGATTACGACTTCTTTGCAGCCGACTGAACCAGCACGCTGAATCAGTTCGTTCACCATCGGAATGAAAGACTCACCACCTTCTACACCGAAACGCTTAGCACCAACATATTTGTTACCAAGATATTTTTCCAATCCTTCAGCCGCTGTTAAACGCTCAAGTACATGTTTCTTTTGTTCTGCCGAGAAACCAAATTGACCACGTGCACTTTCAAGGCGCTGTTGAATCCAACGCTTTTCTTTGGTATCAACAATGTGCATGTATTCAGCACCAATCGAAGCACAGTAAGTTGCTTCCATTGCGTTGACCATTTCACCCAAAGTCGCTTCAGTTTTACCAATCGCCAAGTTGCCCGCATTGAACACTGTATCTAAATCAGATTTTGTTAACCCATGAGCAGCAAGGTCTAAATCAGGCACATCTTCACGTTTAGCCAAACCAAGTGGATCAAGTTTTGCTTTTTGATGACCACGGTTACGGTATGCTGCAATCAGTTGCAATACACCAATTTGACGACGCTCATGCTCAGTACTTACTTCACTTTGAACAACTGGCTGAACACGACTTGAATTACGACCTAATAATAAGAATTGCTCACGAATATTTCCGTGCGGTTGGTCGCCTTTAGGGAATTTATCGAAATATTGACGCCAATCCTCACCTACTGAGGTTGGAGAAGAAAGGTACTGTTCGTAAAGCTCTTCAATATACGCTGCACTGTCAGCGGAAAGTTCAGTATCAAGACGCAATGCGTCAGCAACTTCTTGCATTTGTGGACCCATTTCCTATTGCAAAAACATTAGAGGGTGCTTTTTAAGCACTCCCATGATTGATAATGCCAAATCGGTAAATTGACATTCACCCATCAGGTACTAATGACCATGGGGCGTTATAAACATTAGCTTATTACTAATGCATACAATGAATCATAACGCCCTCATTGGCATCATCACTCACTTATATACTCAACCGAGGCTGAGCAATTTTTTGCAAATCGACTTAGAAAAAACAAAAGGCTTTTTGCTTTTTCTAAAGCGGTTCTAAACGGCATCTATCTAAAAGATTTATAAACCGTTCTGAGTCACACTTATGTTGAAAAAATGTACCCAAAACAAAGTCACTTTTTTACATATAGTGGTTTGTTAAATCGTAACATGATCTGCCACTTCAATTGATTTTTTTGACACATACCATCTATAAATTAGCGAAATACATACAAGAAATAATCAATTATTATCCCTCCATTTATATCGGGTCAATTCTGCTTTTTTCAACGCTCTCAACCAAGTTCTCCACAATAAAAAACAACACTCCCTCACCTTGAGGAATGTGCATAAAAAAAAGAGCGCACACCAAAGATGTACGCTCTTTATTGACGTCGTATTAACCTGCTTGGTCAAGCAACATGCTACGGATATGACCGATTGCTTTTGTTGGATTTAAACCTTTAGGGCATACAGATACGCAGTTCATGATCCCTTTGCAACGGAACAATGAGAACGGGTCATCAAGACGTGATAAACGATCTTGAGTTGCTGTATCACGAGAGTCGATAATAAAACGATATGCATTCAGCAATGCCGAAGGACCCAAGAATTTATCAGGGTTCCACCAGAATGATGGACATGAAGTTGAACAACATGCACACAGAATACATTCATACAAACCATTTAAGTGTTCACGCTCTTCTGGAGACTGTAAACGCTCTTTAGGTGGTGCAGGTTGATTATTGATCAGGAACGGCTGAATTTTGTCATACTGATCGTAGAACTGATTCATATCCACAACTAAATCTTTAACCACTGGCAAACCAGGCAATGGACGAATGACGATTTTTTCAGGTAAATCGTTCAGGTTCCACAAGCAAGCAAGACCATTTTTACCATTGATATTCACACCGTCAGAACCGCAAATACCTTCACGGCAAGAACGACGGAATGTTAATGATTCGTCCTGTACTTTCAATGCCAGAAGTGCGTCAAGCAACATACGGTGCTTATCTGTCAGTTCCAGTTTAAAAGTTTGCATATACGGCGCTTTATCCTTATCAGGATCATAGCGGTAGATTTCGAACGTACGAGTACCTCTACTCATCTTATCTCTCCCGATTAGAATGTACGTGGTTTAGGTTCAATTGGGTCTACAGACAATGGACTGTAACGTACAGGTTTGTATTCAAGATGATTATCCGCTGAATACCATAATGTATGTTTCATCCACTCATCATCACGACGACCGTATGAATAGTGCGCATCATCAGCTGGTAATTCATAATCAACGACCGTATGTGCACCACGACATTCTTTACGCGCAGCAGCAGAAATCAAGGTTGCTTTTGCGACTTCATATAAGTTTTCAACTTCTAAGGCTTCGATACGTGCAGTATTAAATACTTTAGATTTGTCTTTCAAATGGATGTTACGAACACGCGGTTCAATCGCAAGGATCTGCTTCACGCCCTCATCAAGCAAGGCTTGAGTACGGAATACACCGGCATGGTCCTGAACAATGTCACGAATCGCATCGGCAACTTCTTGAGCATTTTCACCAGAAGTCGAATCATCTAAATGACGAATACGTTTCAAAGTGTTTTCAAGCACATCATTTGGAAGTGGTTGATAATCATCACCATGGTGTTTTGTCACATAGTCAATGATGTGCTCACCCGCAGCTTTACCAAATACAACCAAATCAAGAAGTGAATTGGTACCCAGACGGTTTGCACCATGTACAGATACACATGAGCATTCACCAATTGCATAGAACCCTTTTACAGGTACTGTGTAATTCATTGTGCCATTGGTTGTATATTCATTGGCTGCTTTATCAAATCCAGCATAGAAGCCTGGTTCATTTTTAGCTGCTTCAGGAATCACCACTTGACCATGAATATTGGTTGGAATACCACCCATTTGATAATGGATTGTTGGTACTACTGGAATTGGCTCTTTGGTAATATCAACGTTGGCAAATTTCTTACCAATTTCAAACACTGAAGGTAAACGCTTCATGATTGTATCCGCACCCAAGTGCGTCATATCAAGAAGAATATAATCACCTTTAGGACCACAACCACGACCTTCTTTGATTTCTTGGTCCATGGAACGTGATACGAAGTCACGTGGTGCCAAATCTTTCAAGGTTGGCGCATAGCGTTCCATGAACGGTTCGCCGTCTTTGTTACGAAGGATTGCACCTTCACCACGGCAACCTTCAGTCAACAATACACCCGCACCGGCAACACCCGTTGGGTGGAATTGCCAAAACTCCATATCTTGCAATGGAATACCCGCACGTGCAGCCATACCAAGACCATCACCCGTATTGATATAGGCATTGGTAGATGCACGGTAAACACGACCCGCACCACCTGTAGCGAACAACGTTGCTTTGGCTTGGAATACTGCAATTTTGCCTGTTTCTTGGTCGATTGCAGTTACACCGAGTACATCACCTGCTTCGTTACGGATTAAATCCAATGCAATCCATTCAACGAAGAATTGAGTACCCATTTTCACATTGCTTTGATAAAGCGTATGAAGTAGTGCATGACCTGTACGGTCAGCAGCAGCACAGGCACGAGGTACCGGTTTTTCACCGTAGTTCGCAGAGTGACCACCAAACGGACGTTGGTAAATTGTACCATCTGCGTTACGGTCAAATGGCATACCCAAGTGTTCAAGCTCGTAAACAACTTTAGGTGCCTCACGACACATGAACTCGATTGCATCTTGGTCACCTAACCAGTCAGAACCTTTTACCGTGTCATAAAAGTGATAATGCCAGTTATCATCTTGCATATTACCAAGTGATGCACCGATACCACCTTGTGCCGCAACAGTATGAGAACGTGTTGGGAATACTTTAGTTAGCACTGCAACCTTCAAACCTGCTTGAGCAAGTTGATATGAAGCACGCATACCTGAACCACCACCGCCAACGATGACTGCATCGAAGAACTGGCTTGGAATATTTGAATAATCTTCTTTAGGGGTTAAAGCGCCCATGACATCTTCCTATCAATTCGCCCAAAAAATCTGGATTGCCCAGATCGCATATGCAATTACAGCAATAATTACTGCTGAAGTTAACACGATGCGTAAACCTGAAGCTGAAGGCCCCATTTGACGAGTAGTCACATAGTCAGTGAATACTTGCCACATGCCAATCCAAGCATGCGCAACAAGAGATAAGACTGCCAACAAAGATAAAATCTTCATCGGAAGTGTCATCATAAAGCCGAACCATTGCTCATAGTTAAATCCGCCATTGCACAGAATCCAACCTAATACCACAACAGTATAAACAGCTAGAACAACAGCACTTACGCGTTGGATATACCAATCACGAGAACCTGACCCCGTTAAACCTGTAGCACTTTTCATTAGAGAACAATCCATACGAATGATGCGATAATTGCTATCACAGCCAAGATTAATGCAATAGTTGCTGCTACGCGACCACTTTGCAACTCTTCAGCAAAACCTAGGTCAGCAAGTAGATGCTTAATACCCATAATGAAATGGAATAATAAACCAGCGACAAATACCCATACGACAAAGCGTACAACGAAGCCACCAAAGATTGCCTGAACTTGAGCAAAACCTTCAGGCGAAGACAGAGACTTGTCTAAAAGCCACAAAAGTACCGGTACGAGTAAAAATACGATGACACCTGAAAGACGGTGTAGAATTGATGCAATAGCCACAGGGGATTTTAAGTTTACATCTAAAACTTGACCCATGGACAAATTGACAGGTCTGTTGCTTTTCACAGCGGGCATCCTGTAAGTAAAAACTCCATCCGGAGTTTGTTGGAATTAATTCGAAGGAAAGCTAGCATTGTCAAACAAATAAAATTGCCTGAACTTTAAACGACACTGAATTATAAAACGTGAACTGTCAAATTACAAACCGTGGAAAATAGCTTTTTCTTTAAAAAACACTCAAATAAGAATCATTTACATCCATTTGTATCACAAAGATCATGATTTTATTGATGCATTTTTCGCTATCTCTTTATTTTTTATCATTTTTAAACAATATACTTCTAGAGATAATCACGACTTATATTATTTTGATAATTTTAGACTAAAGCACAACAATACGGACAAAAGCGTCCTCTCCTTTTCTCCCCCCAACATCGTAACCTCGAATCATCTATTTATAGTGATTTAGATACCTATTATGTCGATTCTAAATATGGCTCTATTTTGATTTTTGATGTAGATCATTTTATTCTGTGATTTGACCTGAAGCTTTACAATAAGAAAGAACGACTTAGTTTGTGAATAATCCAATTTTGATTGATCAATATGCTGCATATTTGCTTGTTTTAACAGCAGACAAAACTTGATTTAACAGTTGTTTTGGATGTTTTTTATACCCAAAATAAGATTGTAAAAACTATTTTTTAATCAATTAAGCACTAAAATGAAAATAAATATTTCATCAATTTATTTGGATGTTTTTCATACTGCCATTACATTAAAAGCTATGTAAGTCATGAAATTTAGATGTTTTTAAAACATGAAATCTGAGGAATTCAACTTACAAAAGCATCAAAATATTGGTCAAAAATGCCATTTCCTGTCTAGCAATCCTAATTATTTTTCTGCACCTGACTCTGAATTTACCTTATTATACTGACCGACTCTGAAATTTGATGTTGAATCCGACTGGTTGAAGTTGGACTAACTGTAGATGAAAACATGACTTTTTCATCCATAAGTATAATTGACAAAATTTCAGTACTCACTAAGCTAAATAGCAATTTTTGATCCGTCTGACTTGTGCATTACAAGATGACTAAGCAAGTTAGATAAAATATCCACCAGGACAGGAGATCTATTGAATGTCTGCAGCAACTGGCAAGAAAGCCGTTCTAGAGCTTGATGGCAAAAAAATTGAATTACCAATTTACAGCGGCACATTGGGCCCAGATGTAATCGACGTTAAGGATGTGTTGGCTTCAGGTCACTTTACTTTTGATCCTGGTTTTATGGCGACAGCTTCTTGCGAGTCTAAAATCACTTTCATTGATGGTGATAAAGGCGTTCTTTTACACCGTGGCTATCCTATTGCTCAACTTGCGACTCAAGCTTCTTACTTAGAAACTTGCTATTTATTGTTAAGCGGTGAACTTCCAACTGCTGAACAAAAATCAGACTTCGAAAACAAAGTCCGCAACCACACTATGGTTCATGATCAAGTAAGCCGTTTCTTCAATGGTTTCCGTCGTGATGCTCATCCAATGGCTGTGATGTGTGGTGTAGTGGGTGCGTTATCTGCGTTCTATCACAATGGTTTTGACGTTGAAAACGTAGATCACCGTGAAATCACTGCAGTTCGTTTAGTTGCTAAAATTCCTACTTTAGCTGCTTGGACGTACAAATATACAATCGGTCAACCGTTCGTATATCCACGTAACGATTTAAGCTATGCTGAAAACTTCTTGTACATGATGTTTGCTACTCCAGCAGATCGTGACTATAAAGTTAACCCTATTCTTGCGAAAGCAATGGACCGTATCTTTACGCTTCATGCTGACCATGAACAAAATGCGTCTACGTCTACAGTACGTTTAGCCGGTTCTACTGGTGCAAACCCATACGCTTGTATTGCTGCAGGTATTGCTGCTCTTTGGGGACCTGCTCACGGTGGTGCGAACGAAGCTGTTCTTAAGATGCTTGATGAAATCGGCACTGTAGAAAATGTTGCGCCGTTCATGGAAAAAGTTAAAACCAAAGAAGTTAAACTTATGGGCTTCGGTCACCGAGTTTATAAAAACTTCGATCCACGTGCGAAAGTGATGAAAGAGACTTGTGACGAAGTGTTAAGTGCACTTGGTATCAATGATCCACAACTTGCGCTTGCAATGGAACTTGAACGTATTGCGCTCAGCGACCCGTACTTCATCGAACGTAAACTTTATCCGAACGTAGACTTCTACTCAGGTATCATCCTTAAAGCGATTGGTATCCCAACAGAAATGTTTACTGTGATCTTTGCGCTTGCACGTACTGTTGGTTGGATCAGCCACTGGTTAGAAATGCACAGCGGTCCGTACAAGATCGGTCGTCCTCGTCAGCTTTATACTGGCGAAACTCAACGCGATATCAAACGTTAATTCGTTACGCGTTCAGATCGAACAAGAGACCACCCTTTGGGGTGGTTTTTTATTGGCTATTCATATCAATCGGTATAGGATCTATTTATTTAAAAATTCATTTAGAATCAGGTCATAACAATATCAATAATGAGCCTAGAGAACTTAGGCTTATGGTTTTCCCATAAACTTACAAATCACTACTTTATAAAATTCCAAAAAGATAACTTTATTTTATATATTGTTTAAAAAATTTTTATCATACATTTTCAAAGGAATTGAAGATGTCCCAACATTTATCCAAACAAGTAAACGACCAAGATCAAGCATTTTTTGGTCACCCCAAACCCTTAAAAGGTTTATTTTTTACCGAGCTTTGGGAACGTTTTTCCTATTATGGGATTCGCCCTTTACTAATCCTCTATATGGCGGCTTTAGTAGCTGATGGCGGACTCGGCTTAGATCGCCCAACAGCATCAGCAATTGTGGGCTTATTTGCAGGCAGTATGTATTTGATGACCGTATTGGGTGGATGGGTTGCTGATAATTATCTCGGTCAGGAGCGCGCAGTGTGGTACGGTTCACTGATCATCGCACTCGGACATTTATCCATTGCATTGGCAGCCTTATTTGGACATTTCTTTTTTTATTTTGGTTTAGTGTTGATTGTGATCGGTTCTGGTCTATTTAAAACCTGTATTTCCGTCATTGTTGGCACATTATATCAGGCTCAAGATTCACGGCGTGATGCAGGATTTTCCATTTTTTATATGGGAATTAATCTAGGTTCATTGATTGCCCCACTCTTGACGGGTTTATTGGTGAAAGAACATGGTTGGCACTGGGGATTTGGAATCGGTGGCGTCGGAATGTTAATCGCCTTGCTGATTTTTAAGTTAATCACTGTGCCTCAGTTAAAACAATTTAATCATGGGCAATGCAGTGAAAATAACTGGGCTCGTCCTGTTCATTACCATCCTAAAGCCCCCCAAATAATCATAGGTTTTATTGCAGTTGTTGGGTTGATTATCAGTCTAGTTTCTCTTGGTATAATTAACATTGATCCAATTCAGATCGCCACATATATCACGATTTGTATTTGTATAGCCTTATATTTCAGCTATCTATTGCTCTTTGCCGGTTTGAATAGTACTGAGAAAAAACAAATGATCATCTGTTTTATTTTACTGATCACCGCTGCACTTTTCTGGTCTGCATTTGAACAAAAACCAACATCTTTCAATCTTTTCGCCCAAGACTTTACAAACCGCCAATTCTTTGGCTTTGAAATACCCGCCGTTTGGTTTCAGTCGATTAATCCGCTATTCATTATCATTTTTGCACCATTTCTCGCATGGCTTTGGGTTAAATTGGGCAAACAAAATCGTGATCCTAACTATATCACCAAATTGATTATTGCCTTACTTCTCGCTGCGGGTGGTTTCCTCGTGATGAGCATTGCCAGTTACTTGATCACCCAAAATGGCGGAACTGTTTCTGCATTGTGGATTACATCCAGTCTGCTGCTTTTAACACTCGGTGAATTATGCTTAAGCCCTGTTGGGCTTTCAACGATGACTAAGCTTGCTCCAACCATCATTCGCGGACAAGTAATGGGGCTTTGGTTTACAGCTTCTGCTTTAGGAAACCTGATGGCAGGTTTAATCGGTGGTCATGTTTCTATCCATGAAGTTGACCAATTACCCCTCCTGTTTATGCGATGTGTCATCGCTTTACTTCTTGGTGCACTCGTTCTATGGTTAATGAAGAAACCAATTCGTAAATTACTCAATCAAACGCCCTCCTCTCAAAAATCTATTGATATGCAATTGGAAAAAGTATGAACGCTTCGTCACCTGCCAACAAACTAGAAAACCTTCGTACAATCATGAAGAAATATCAGCAGGACGCTTTTATCGCCATGAGTGCTGATCCACATATGTCAGAGTATCTACCTGATTACTGGAAAATACGTGAATGGCTGACAGGCTTTACAGGTTCAGTCGGCACAATTGTAGTCACTCAAAACTTTGCAGGTTTATGGGTAGATGGTCGATATTGGGTACAAGCGGAACAGCAACTGGAAAATACAGGTTACGTTTTACAAAAGCAGACACCCGATCCGGCTTCAACACATCTGTCTTGGCTTTCACAACATTTACCCAAAGATGCAAAAATTTCAGTCAATGGAAATACCATTTCCACTCAGCAATACAGCGCTTTATCAGAACTTGCAATAAAACACAGTTTCTTCATTCAAACAGACTTGGATTTAATTGATGAAATTTGGACTGAACGCCCAGCACTGCCCCTACAACCCATTTGGCAAATGGCAGATGATTTAAATGCGCAAACACGCTTAGAAAAAATAGCTGCGATCCGTCACAAACTGATTCAGAAAAAAGCAACGGGGCATTTTATTTCTGCACTCGATGATATTGCTTGGATATTAAATTGCAGAGGCAGTGATGTGGAATATAATCCAGTATTTTTAGCACATTTATATATCAGTGCTGAGCGTACCACTATTTTTGTGGATGCTCACAAACTCTCGGATGAGCTTAAAAACCAGTTAAAAAGTGAACAAATTGAACTCTTGCCCTATGCCCAAACAATTGAGTATTTAAGCAATCTGCAACAGCAAATAATCCTCATTGATTCAAATAAAGTCTCTATTTCCCATGCACAGGCGATCGAGCAGCATAATCAACTCATTCAAGATATCAATCCCAGCACTTTATTTAAATCCCAAAAACACCCCTCGGAAATTCAGCATATACGTCACGCCATGATCAAAGATGGGGTTGCGTTGTGCCATTTTTTTCATTGGCTCGATACAGCCGCAACAAATGGCGAATCCATCAATGAGTTGACGATCGACACAATGATCACTGGATTCCGTGCACAGCAACAAGGCTTTCTAGGACTAAGTTTTTCCACGATTGCAGGTTTTAATGCCAATGGTGCGCTACCCCATTATCGAGCAACAGAAGAAAGTTTTAGTGATATTGCAGGTAATGGTTTATTGCTCATCGACTCAGGTGCGCAATACGCAGATGGTACGACAGATATCACCCGAGTTGTTCCTATCGGCAACACAAGTATTGAACAAAAGCGCGATTATACCCTTGTATTAAAATGTCATATTGCACTTGCTCAAACTGTTTTCCCAGAAGGCATCGCATCACCCCTTCTAGATTCGATCACACGTCAAACCCTGTGGAAATATGGTTTGGATTATCGTCATGGTACAGGTCACGGTGTAGGCTATGCATTGAATGTACATGAGGGACCTCAAGTCATCTCTTATTATGCGCCAGCGACATCTTTTACCAAGATGCATGAAGGTATGATTAGCTCTAATGAACCAGGCTTATACCATCAAGGAAAGTATGGCATCCGAATTGAAAATCTTGTCGTCAATAAAATTAAGCATTTTGAAGATACGACTTATGGTCAGTTTCTGGAATTCGAAACACTGACACTGTGCCCGATTAACCTGAGCTGTATTATTGTAGAGCTGTTAAATGATGATGAAAAAGCATGGCTCAATCAATACCATCAAACTGTTCGAGAGCGATTAGCCCCTCACTTACAAGGTGATGTTTTAAACTGGTTGAATGAGCATACCCAAGCAATTTAACATTTTATATCAAACAAAGCGCTCAAAATCTTTGATTTTAAGCGCTTTGAAAAAAACAGGAATCTTTTTCCCATTTTGGCTTTTTAAAAGTGGTATATCATTGATTAAAAATAATTAATACAAGAAAGTATACTTTTTGACATAAGCTTTATTTGCAATAAATGGCTCATAACACGATTTTAATTTTTTCCGTTTTGGTTGTAACTTTTGCATTTTTACACGCATTCGATGATTGAATGGTTTTAATAATTTCATTGCTCGCAGATAAAATCTTTAAACTCGAGACAATTTCTTGACCTGTTTTACAATCTTCCTCACCTAGCTGCTCACTAAATCGTCCAGGATCACTAGAGGATTCAACAGTTGCAATAATTTTCGCTTTCCACCCGTCAAAATAGACCAAATCGGTCGTTTGGGAAACCTCCCCCTGCCCCGAACCTGCGGATTCTATTTTAACCAAATCGATTGGTTTTGCCCGATACTGCACAGTATGTACCGTGAAATCATTGGCTTGACCACCGAACTCAAGTATTCGTGATTGTTTCAGCTTCGGGCGAGTCAATATGTAGCCGCCCCAAAAATTTCGCCCGGCATTTTCAAATGTTACACCAGACAGATAAGCCAGCTCTCCCGACAACAAATGAATCTCTTTCATCTGATCAATCATTATCGCTTTGGCTGGTGTCGCTTGTGAATCGTTCAAATTCGTAATACTGTTGATCACTGCTTGATCTGTAGGTGCTGCTGCAAAACTCATGGCAGATGAACATAGAACAAAAACCGCACTACTCCATCGAACTGAAGAAAAATGATGCATAAGATAAATTCTCAGATTTTATGGTCCATTGGGTGCTTAACGCCCCCATTCCATTTTAGCCATGTAGGGACGTATTTTTTTAATGCGTTGGATATTGGTTTTTTCTATCTGAGTCAACTGGTTTTCTACATTGGTGCTACATGGCATATACCAGTTTTGATCGGCAAATTGATTGGCAATTTCTCGATTAGCAAATGAATAGCCATGTCGTGCATAAATTTCATTACGCATCCAATCCAACTCTTCAGCAGGAATTTGTATATCTTGATCTTTCAATAAACGCTGAGAAGCAACAGGATAATCGCCCACATCTTTTTGATAGCGACATTGCTGTGGTTTCAAATCAAAATATTTGGGCTTAACTTTTGCCGTTGAAGATTCCCAACTCGACTCCAGTACATTGGGTTGATTATGGTTTACAACAAAATTAAATACACCACTGCTTGATGGCGGACCACTTTCTGTTGCAGTAATTTTATAGCCTTGCGCTGTGGTCTGCACCTTACCGGAGAAGCTTTGTTTATTTTTACCCAGAACACTATATCCTTTGACCTGATTACGATCTATGGATTGGATAAATACACCAATTTTTTGCTCATCGTATTTTCCTGACCAAGATTTTGGTAATTGTTGGATATCCAGCGCATAGCTACTTTGAGTGAAAATTGCAGCTAACCCTATGCATGTTATTAATCGCTTATTCATTGTTATTCCTATTGTTATGACAGTATTTGATTCATTTTCATGGTAATTTTAAATCAAATTATACGCTTTGTGGTGGACTACCATGTAAAAATAATCAAATTCTCTCCAAATATAATCACTGTGCTTGAATCAATCTTTGATTATAATTTCTCAATCCCATTGTATTACAAGAAATAATGACCAAAGCAAAAAAAAGCTTTATCTATATGAGTCTAGCTGCAATTTCACTGCTGATTTATGCCTATTTATGCTACCTCATGGTGGCAATATGTATACAGTATTTTCCATGGCGCACAGACCAGCATTTTTTGTTGCTTAAGCAGGATGTCGTTAATACTCAACCTTGGCAATCGGCTTTTAAAATCCATGTGGTCAGTAGCAGCTTGGTACTGATTGCTGGATTTACACAGTTCTTTCGCATTTTTCGCACACGTTATCCTAAAATTCATCGGGTTAGCGGTTGGCTCTATTTGATTACCATTTTAGGGTTCTCCTTACCGAGTGGCTTGATTTTGGCTTTTTCAGCAGCCGGAGGTCTTTCTACACAAATCAGCTTTGTTTTATTAAGCTTACTGTGGGCAATCACCACATTATCGGCTTTATATTTTTTATTAAAAAAACGCTGGATGCTACATCGTGACTGGATGATTCGCAGCTTCGCACTCAGCCTTTCTGCACTGAGTTTAAGAACATGGAAAATGGGGCTGTACACCTTACAGCCCTATTTTGATTGGCTGACACCTATACATATCTATCAACTAGAATCTTGGTTAGCTTGGGTAATCAACTTAATTATTGCAGAAATCATAGTCATTTGGTTGCATGTAAAATCTACACGCCAACAAAAAAAGCCCTAAATAAATTTAGGGCTTTCGCATAACCATACACAGTTTAACAAATATTTTATTCTTTTCGAGTCACCGTGTAATGATTTAAGTCAAGTTGCTTTAACTGATTACGAAGCTCTTGCAATGACCAAGGCCATGCCGCAAAGTTTCGTCCATTTTCATCCAAATAATAGGACTTACAGCCGCCAGCATTAAATACCGTTGTTTTTAAATGCTTTTGTAAACGTCTATTATGTTGTGTGATTACATCACCTTTAATTTCAAAACGGGTGAACTTCTGATCACGCATTTTGAGTAAACCATCGACAATATAGCCGACTTGCGCTTCTGCAATTCCAATAAATGAATCATAGACCAGAATATTGGGTCCCAAGACCAAGAATGCATTTGGAACATGTTCTATGCTTGCTCCCAAATACGCTTCTGGAGAACTGTTTTTCCATCGTTCTGCAAGAACCTGACCATTAGCATCATAAACACGCTTACCAATCGGTGGATGAGAAACTTCAAAACCTGTTCCCCAAATGATCACATCAACTTCATGACGCTCACCATTGGCTGCGATCACCGTATTGCCGTCTATTTCCACCAAACCATGAGGAATAAGCGTCACATTGTCTTGCTGCAAAGCAGGATAATAATTGTTCGCAAACAATAAACGCTTACAGCCAATGGTAAAATTAGGAGTGACGTCTTTACGCAGTTTTTCATCTTTAATCTGTAATCTAAGTAATTGTTTACTTAAAAAATTCACAGGTTTCAGTACTTTCGGATTGCGTAAACCAAAGTTAATCCCGTTTAAAATCTGCGCAATACTATTACGCCAGGTCTGTTGAATGACCGGAAACCTAGAAATAATTCCTTTCGCCGTTTCATTTAACTCCATATCAGCCTTAGGAAGCACCCATGGTGCTGTGCGCTGAAACACAATCAATTGTTTTGCTAGAGGTTGAACTTGTGGAATAAATTGAATCGCTGAAGCGCCCGTACCGATGACAGCCACACGCTTACCCGTTAAGTCGCACTCATGGTTCCAACGTGCAGAGTGAAACATTTCGCCCTTGAATGTTTCAATACCTTTTAATTTAGGCATTGAAGGTTCAGTAATTGGACCTGTAGTAAAAATCACCGTCTTGGCTTGGTATTGAGCTTTAGATGTTTCTAAATGCCAAATATGTTGTACTTCATCCCATTTAGCACTGATCAATTCATTATTAAATTCAATTTTCTCACCAAGGTCGTATTTTTCCACTACCTCTTCTAGATAGCTTAATATTTCTGGCTGTTTGGCAAACAGATGGCTCCATTTATGGCTAGGAGAAAATGAAAAAGAATAAAGTGCAGAGGGCACATCACAACCGCAACCTGGATAATTGTTATCACGCCAAGTCCCGCCCACACGGCTGGCTTTTTCCAGTACAACGTAGTCATGATAGCCCACTTGATTCATTTGATAAGCCGCAGCAATCCCAGAAATACCTGCCCCGACAACAATAGTATCGTAGATATGTACGGGCTGTTTTTTCTGGGCACCGGTTACTTTTTTCTCATCAGTCTGCTCAGACTTTGCTGATTTTACGCTTGTTTGAGTTGCAACTTTTTGTTGAGCAGACTTAATCGCAACTTTAGCTGGTGTTTGAATCTCGTTTTTATTAACTGTAGAGGAGCGTTGAGCAGGCTTCGCCGCAGGTTTTAATTCATCCTGTTTATCTTGTGAGCTTTGTGATTGTGCCTTAGTCGGTTGAGTCACATGTTTCATCTCTTCAAGCGTTGTTTGCGTTGTGGTCTTTTTAACGCTTTTATCTTCTGGAAGCGTATCTAGAGTCGTTTCTGTTGTCATATTCGTCTACTCAAATCTTATTTTACATATTTATTAAATAGTGGATAACCAATGCCCAATACCTTGGCATACAATGCTGGTGAAGCACGTTTCATGATCCAGAACAGCTTTGCATCAGGTTGAGGAATGGTATACAGCTTATTTGCATCCAAATTATTTAAGGTCTTGATGGCAACTTGATCACTGGTGGTAAATGCATGATTCATTAGCAGATCATCTGCAAGCCCTGCATAATGCCCCGGTAAACGACCATTTTTCATGATATTGGTCGGGACCAGTGTTGGGCATAACACATTGACACGTATGTTGTCTTTGCGGAGTTCTGCGGATAAAGTTTCCGACAAAGCCAACACGCTGGATTTGGTCACGTTATAAGCCGTCATTTCCGGTGCTGCGGTATAACCAGCAGCTGAAGCCACATTAATAATTGCGCCTCGACCCTGTTGTTTAAACTTGGGAACAAAGTAATGACAGCCGTGAATTACCCCCCAAAGATTGACATGCATACACCATTGCCAATCCTCTAAAGAAACCTCATCAAACTTACCGCCTAAACCCACACCCGCATTATTAATGACCAGACTCACAGGATGATTCATTAATTGTTCAGCATGTTCAGCAAGCGCTTTGACTTGCTCTTTCAATCCGACATCACATTGCACAGCAAAAGCTTTTCCTGTGGTTTGCGATTCGATCAAATTTACCGTTTCTTGAGCAGCATCTAAATTAATATCGGCACAAACAATCGTTCCACCACGCTTGGCAAGTTCCATGGCAAAACTACGTCCGATTCCACTACCTGCACCAGTCACCACTGCGTAAGCGTTTTGACTAGGTTTTACTTTTTTAGAAAAAAATCCCATATCTCTTCAATCCATATGTTTTTTTATTTTACGAACGCAATGTCGGATAAAATTCTTTGGTCAAATAAGGCGTAAGAATACCCGTCTCTGGGTTCAGCAACTTTTCTTTGTAATATTCCAAAAATTCCGAGGTATCATGATCATTGGGATGAAAATCTGGACGTAGATAATCAAAAATATGCTTAAAGCTGCTGCCATAAACACCATCTTTTAAACCAAAAATCAGACCGAAATTATAAGGAATCTCTCTCCAGTAACGTAAGCTGATTAAATTCTTTGGATTTCGATAGAAAGGAACCAAAAATGAAGCAGCTGAAATCAAAACAAGAATCGTGATCAATGCAGGGAAAAATCCTGCAATACGTAATAGATAGTTATTTGATAATTCTTGAAAAACATCAAAGGCAATGTCTTTATGCTCGGATTCTTCAAGCATATGCCACATCCAGATTGCACGCTGTTTTTCATCTTGAGAACGGAAGAAAATTTCTTCATGATTCATCATGTATTCCGCCAAAACAGCGGTGAAATGCTCAATCCCTGCCATTAATGAAAGTTTCATTGGCTGTGGAAGACGCTCAAATCCATATTCAAACGCCCACCCGGCCCAAGTACGGAAAAGTTTTACAGGCAAATCACGAATTAGATAAGCTTCATTTAACTCTTCATGCATTTTGGAATGAATGGCTTCTTGACCAATCAATGATGTTACACGTTGCTTCAGTAAAGGATCGGAGATGAAATCACGATGATATCGTGCTGTATCAATCACCAAGTCTTCGCCGCGTGTCAAAAAAATTGACAGTGAAGCAAAGTAGGCACTTGCTAACTCGGCATCCATATAAAATTTGTGGTCTATTTTTGCTGGATCAAAATCAAATTTCATATGTCGAATAGGGATAATCGGCGTTTGATTTTCCAAACTAAATGGTGCTGATGCAAACACTTTAGCGACAGCATTTTTTAACGGTTTCATGAACATAGCAAATACTCTTTATTCATTTAATCTGGTCATCCATGTACAGTTCTATTTAAAACATGACACAGCTTGCCTTTTGAGTAAAAACTCTAATTTGATTGCTAAAAATTACGATATGCTTTGTCAATTACCATTGGCATATGCAGACATTCGATTAGCAAATTATGACAACCACAACGGATTGTCTAACAATCAGTCCTTAGCCTTGTTCTTCCAGATAGAAAATGTCCCATGAAGACAATCTCTGTAATTTCTTGAGAAATCACAATTGATCAAAAATTCTTTTTAAGACATGAGAGAAGAGCAACAATTCAGTTACTCCTCTTTATAAGGTATGCAGTTTAGTGTGTAGATGAGCTACGAATCGCTGGCGTGAATTCTTTAATAAAATAAGGACTTAATGTTCCTGTCACAGGATCTAGTAATTCTTTTTTGAAATACGCCAATAACTCACTGGTATCATGATCATTCGGATGAAAGCTTGGGCGTAGATAGTCAAAAATATGCCCTAAACTACTTCCAAATACCCCCTCTTTTAAGCCAAAAAGTAAATCCCAACTGCCCTTGGCTTCTCTCCAAAAACTTAGGCTCAATGTATTTTTCGGACGCCGTAAAAAAGGTAAAAATAATGCGCCGGCACCTACACCTAACCCAAGCGTAATCAATGCAATAAAAAATCCTAAAATACGTAAGCTGTAGTTTGCAGAAAGGACTTGATAAGTATCATATGCGATATCTTTGTGCTCAGACTCTTCAAGCATGTGCCACAACCACAAGGCACGTGTTTTTTCATCAAGAGAATGATTGAAAATGTCTTGGTGCGTCATTGCATATTGGGCAAAAACAGCAGTGAAATGCTCGATTCCAGCCATCATTGAAAGCTTTAAGGGCTGCGGGAATTTCAGGAAAGTGTTGTTGAATACTTGCTCTGCAAGAAAGCGGTACAATTGCACAGGCAAGTGATTGGGAATCATGGTTTCATTGTATTCTTCATGGACTTTAGAATGAATCGCCTCTTGACCAATCAAACTGGTTAAACGCTGTTTTAAGATCGGATCTTTGATTTGGTCACGATGGTGGCGTGCAGTTTCAATCACCAGCTCTTCACCATAGGTCAAAAAAATGGAAAGTGCAGCAAAATAAGCTGTTGCCCATTCTTTTTGCATAAAAAATTTAACATCCAGCTCATCAGGGCTGAATTTGAAATCAAAGTGACGAATGGGAATATTAGCGACCTGCTCAGTTAAATCCACCAATGGGCTTGGAAAAACTTTTGCAAAGACCTTTTTGACTGGTTTAGCAAGCAACATATAAAACCTCATCTGTTTATCTATGGCGCAAAGCTTTGTCTAAAAATTCAATACAAATTCACATTTCCAGTCAAAACCATGCTTTTATAATGGCGAAATTAAGACATAATGATCGAAAGACCATTAGCATTTACGGTCATTTGATTGGCAATTTATGACTATTCAGCAAAGTGTCCGACAAGCGCCTTAAATGAGTGTATTTGCGGATAAATAATGACCCGCAAGGACATTTTTAATCATTCATTTTGACCTAGTTTTTTTAATATTGGTAAATTCACTATTTATGATATCTTAAATAAAATAATTAGACTGAGTATTAAAATATATAGGCAAATTATGGTGAAAAATTATTATCGATACTTATTTAATTTGATCATAATAAGTATTACCTTAATATTCAGCTCCTTATCTTTTGCTAAAGATAGAATTCAATACCATGTTCAAAACTTTGATGCTTCGACTTTAAAAGTGATTAATGAACAAGGGGTTGTAAGCCAGTCTTATCAATACACACCTTTTGGTCAACAACTGCAATACAAAAAACCAAGTAATTTAAAGAATCCAAATGCTTTTGTTGGGGGAATTCAAGATACAAATGATTGGATTTATTTGCAGCAACGCTACTATAACCCAGTATTAGGTCGATTTTATCAGCCTGATCCTGTGACTTTCATTATAAATGGGCATGGACAGACCAATCGTTATCAATATGGCTGGAATGACAGTTATAGCTTCAAAGATCCTAGTGGTCAGGCTGCTCAAGTTGCTTTTGTTCCACTAGTATTATGGATTGCTGACAATCTTAGATCCGATACACCTAATGCAAACAATTTACTACCTAGCGGTATTGGTGATGCTGCTATAGCTGGTTATGGAGGAGCTTCCTTACTATTCTCAGCAAGATTAGCTTCAATGTCGACTGCGGAATTAAGCTATTATAATATAGTACAGAATAGTGCATCAATTTCACCTGTAGTGTGGTTGACTCCATCAGCATTACAAGGGGCGAGCCCTATTTTATGGGATGGCGCTTATGCAACTAGACAGATTTTAGGTACAACTACAACTCCTGCTGGTCGCTCTATTAATTTTCATGCTGCTGAAAGAATGGTTTATCCACCCAAAGGAAGAATACCAATGTCTCCAAAAGAGATAGATGCCGTACTTGATGGAGCGACTAATATTAGAAAGATGACTTACAATATTTATGGAGATACTTTAACTATTCAAAATAAAAATATGTTAGGAAGTCCTCAAGTTGTAGTTGATGCCCAAACAGGTAATAGAATTATCACTGTGATAAATCCAAGAGCTAAATAATATGAAACTAATTACACTGAATGATAGAATTCAAAACTTTATTGAAAAAAAAGATATTTCAATAAAAAATGCTCAAGAAATTGATTTCTTGTTGAATAACCTAGGTATTGATAATGAAGTAATTGATGATTTAATTTTAATGATAGCTTTATATGTTCCAGGTGGAGGAGATTTTTTATTAGATGAGGATCAAATTATTATACAATTAAATAAAGCAAAAAAAGTACTTGAAATTTCACAAAATTAAAAATGCAGGTTGTGAGTATTTTTATAAAAAATTTATATTTGATACTAAGATAAATCTTCTAAATACATTGAGTAGAAA
>NZ_JADVOP010000001.1 GCF_016508585.1 Acinetobacter baumannii | reverse complement strand
CAGATGTGTTTTAGAGACAGGGTCAAGGTGGCTTCGGCGGTCAAGGTTCTGACTTTGGTGGCGAAGGTAAATTTGAAGATTCACAAGAAGATGAAAATAATCGTTAATTTCTAAATGTAGAAATTAATTGAATGAAGGAGACTGTTTTAAAAGTCTCTTGATTCATGAGAAACCGTAATATGTTTGATCATATTGCGGTTTTTCTTTGTTTATTCTTTTTAATTTTATGTGGATTTTAGGTCAATATTGTTGATTAAAGAGAAAACTTTAATAACCTTTATTGATACTAAAAATACAAATTAATCTTGTACTTTGATTTAGCTAAATAAAATCAGGAACAATACTTTTAGGGATTCACAATAATCAGCTTATATGTAATGTAAAAATTAAAAAGTCAGAGCAGCTTTATGTGGTCTTAAAGTATAAGATTTGTTGAATGAGTGCAGAAATGGCAAAAACAATTTAGAAAATTTTTGAAGATATTGAAGTAGCCAAAAAGAGTTAAAGGATTGGTGGAAAACAGTCCAGATTGAAGACATTCAGATACACATTTATATTGATATGATAAGAATCTAAAATGAGGATGATGATTTTAAGCAATAACGATGATTGGCGGTAGCCCAAAGAAAGAGGCTTTATGATTAGCAAACATGTTCTGGCCCGTAGAGTCGAATCTCTCGGTATTGTTTTTAATCCAATAAAAAACCAGTGCTCGGCACTGGTTCCTATTTAACGGTTAATTCTCATTTTTCTTTGGATCTAAACTAGGATCTTTAATTTCAATATAAGTATTAGCGCGTAACTCCCGTAACCAGCTGTCATATTCAGATTCAAACTGGCGTTCACCTAAAATCTGGCGAGCCATGCGTTTCTGATATTCTGAAGTCATGTCCTGCTGACGCTTGCCAGTAACTTGCAAAATATGCCAACCAAACTGGGTTTCGAATGGTTTACTGATTTCATTGACTGTTGCGCTTTGCATCATTTTATCAAATTCAGGAACCATCATACCGGGACTTACCCAGCCTAGGCTACCACCATCACGTGCTGAACCTGGATCGTTCGAATATGTTGATGCAAGTGTTGCAAAATCTTCACCTGCTTTGAGACGATTATAGATACTCTCAATCATTTGCTTGGCATTTTCAGGGCTAACGACTTCTGAGGTTTTAATGAGAATATGACGAGTTTCAAATTGAGGAACAAGCGCTTTCTGCTCATTTGATTTCTTTTCAAGTAGTTTTAAAACATGAATACCGTCTTTGGCTTGGACTAATTCAGTTGTTTGCCCTGGTTCAAGAGAGCTTACTCGAGCAGCAAGTTCCGTTGGAATTTCTGACAGTGGACGGAAGCCCATGTCCGCGCCGTCTACTTTGATTTGCGCTGTGCTGAATTTTTTCTCTAAACTTTTTACATCATCCGTGCCTTTTAAATCAGTACGAACAGACTTGGCAACAGCCTCTAGTTCAGCTGCTGGGGCATTGCCAGATATACGCATATGTAGGACATGTGCTTGACTTCCAACAGCAGCTTGACCTTCAGGCGATTTTAAAAAGTTTTCAACATCCAGATCAGTAATTTTAATACGAGACATCACTTGCTGTTGACTGAGGCGCTGAATTAACAAATCTTCTGAAACACGATTACGTAACAATTCGTATGTTCCAGGTGCAACGCTATCCAGTTTCTGTTGGAAAGCTTCTAAAGAATTCGAACCTGACTGTTGAGCGACTTTAAGAACAGCTTCATTTAAGCTTTTTTCATCCGCTTTTAAACCATATTTTTTAACTTGCTCAAGTTGGGCATCATGGATGATGAGCTGATTAAGTACTTGCTGTTGCAAGATCGTTTGTGGAGGAAGTTCTTTTTTTTGTGCTTGGAACTTATGTGCAGCTTCAGCAACACCTTGGTCTAAATCACTTTTTAAAATTGCTGTAGAACCAACAATGGCAATGATTTGATCTTTAGGTGCTGCATAAACAGATAACGATGTAGAGATGAGTAAAGCTAAGGTTGATGCTTTAAATAGTTCTTTAAATTTTTGCGTCTTCATTAATGAGTCCAAGATTGATTAGCTTTATCAAAACCTAAAATACGATTTTCAAGTAATGAACTTAACTTGTTGTTCAAACCACCTAGTCCTTTGAGTGTGATTTCAGCCATAACTGCGCGTTTTGGCTTGGTATCCGGGAGAGAAACATCATCTAGATCATTGAAGTAAGAACGACCATAGACCGAAATTCCCCAACAACAAGATTCATAATTCACACCTAATAGATATTCGCGTGCAACATGGTTGTCAAGGTCATATTGAACATGCCCCATAATACGCCAGTTATCTTTTACGGGTTGTATAAATGATGCAACTGCTTGATCGTATTCTCGTTGGCGATCTGGTAGGTTGTTTCTATAAAAATATCCAACGTTGTACAAATTGCCTTTTTCACCCGTGTAATACATTTGGATATCGTGTTGCGCACTGTCACCATTCGACATCCAGGCTGAATTGGTGCTTACAGTAAAGTTTTGCGAAAGCTGACTGGAAATGCTGATTACAGGACCAGTATGTTTTTCTTTATCCAACTCATCTGTATTGTTGAGTAAAGTAACTTTACGGTCATCAAAATAATAACTTTGACCAATACTCGCTCTTAAGCGCTCCAGACCCACCGTATCAAATAGACTATAGCTTAGCCCGAGTGATAAGAAGTTGTTGTCTTCAAGTCGGTCATGACCATAAAAACGATAAGGGCTGAACAACTGATCATAGCTGATTGATGCCGTGGTCGAATCAAAGTTTGGATAACCCGTTTGGTTTTTATACGGCGCATAAGCATAGAATGCGCGGGGTGTAAGGGTTTGAAGGAATTTTCCATCCTTTTCAAAGGTTAGGCCGGTATCCAAAGTAAACTGAGGTACAACCACTGATCTGTTTTTTGAATCTTGACTTTGATTGTTGAGGTTTAATTGATCAACTGTTGTTTGGTCATAGAACGTATTTAAACTGCGAACAGAAACTTCTGGAATAACAAACGACCATGGATTACGGAAGTTATAACGTGTCGCAAACTGATTGTATAAACGTGTACCACTAGGTTGGTTGCTGTAATCGGCATCTTTAATGTCTTTTTTGAAATATGCGGTATCGTTGTTAAATTCGTATTCCCAACCTTGATAGTCGCCACCCACATAATTCAGCAGGAACTGCGGTAAACGAGCATAAGGCTTGTCAACATCCTTTACGGTTTTATCTAAGGTTTGGAAATCTTCAACCTTTAATTGAGCTTTTAAACCAGGAATACCGTGGTTATAGTTGAGTTCCCAAGCACGTCGTTGATTCAGTTCAGTACGTGAGTTCGGATTACTGTCTAAGTCTGAAAAAAAGTCTTTATCAGAAACGTAGTTATATTCTAAATTGGTAGACCACTGTTTATCGATATTCCACTTATGCAAAAAATGCAAATCTTTACGGTCTTCATCATCGTAGCCACGATCTGATGGTAAGTAACTTCCCCAAATGCTGCCTGCACCAAAATTCTCTGTTAAATAGCGAAACTCGCCCTGAGCCATCAGACCCCGGTCGGTAATCAGTCGAGGAGTAATGGTTGCATCATAATTAGGTGCTAAGTTCAAATAAACGGGAACTGCAAGTTCAAAGCCTCCATCATTGGTAAACCCGAAGCTTGGACTGAGAATCCCTGTGGTACGACGATCATCAATCGGGAAATTGAAGTAGGGAACAGCAAGTACAGGGACATCCTTCACATACAACTTGGTCCCACGTGTAACACCACGCCCAGTTTCTTGATCAAGCTCAATTTTATTGGCCTGGATTTTCCAAGTTGGTTTCTGGTCAGGTGGACAGGTACTATAACTGGCATTTTCAAGTACGATATTTGTAGGGGAGGTTCTTTCAATTCTTGCTGCATGACCATGCGCATGTGTGACTTCAGCAATATAAAAACTATTGTTTAATTGCCCGGTTTCATTTTTTAAGTTGTAATCAATCTGATCACTTTGTGCAATGATACCACCTTGTGCCATTTGGACATTGCCTTTAGCTTTCGCAAAAGTCTGTGTTTTATCAAGGGTTACCTCATCTGCACGAATCATTCGTCCAGATTGATCAATCATGACATCACCAGACAACACAGAGTCGCCATTGGGATTGTAATAGGCTTGATCAGCTGTAATCACAGATGACGCTTCTTCAGGATCAACAGTTTTTGCCTGTGTGCTAAATGGTGTAACCCAAATCCCTTCACAATAGCGATTACTCGCATTCTTTTCGTCACGCACTTGGGCTTCAGGTGCATTTTTGTCTATATAGTATTGTTCAAAAAAGTTTTGACCAGGGTAGCTTTCTTTAATCGCTGCATTTAATTGTTTGTTATTTACTTTGGAGACAGCTGCTTCTGAAGCAGGCGTTGTCGATTCAGCATAGCTGGATACTGAACTTCCACAAAGAAGTGTCAAAATAGCAGTCGCTAAAGGATTAAATTTAAACTGATGCTTCATTTGTCTCATTAACCAAATATGCTAATCGCAATTAATTATTGTCGCATCATAGAGAAAAAGTTGATAAGTAGCTACACTTAGCACTTCAAAAATTCAGCCTGAATTAGATTAAATTGCAAATGAATACACAACGTGAACACTTGATACAAACATGGATAACATCTGTACTCAGTTCAGATCAATTTGAAATCAATTTTTTAGCAGGCGATGCGAGTTTCCGTCGTTATGCACGAATTACTTTGAATAATAAAACATTTATGCTGATGGATGCACCTCCTGAGAAGGAAGATTGTCGTCCTTTTGTTGCGATTGATGAATTCTTTGACTCAAATGGAGTCAGAGTTCCGCATATCGTCGCCAAAGACCTGGAACAAGGTCTGTTGTTGCTTGAGGATTTTGGCGATGTTTTACTGTCTACGCAATTGGATGAACACAATGTAGACGCACATTATAGACAAAGTTTTAAACAGTTGGTGCATTTGCAGTCAATTGATGGTGAAACACATCTACCTGCCTATAATTATGAAAAATTGATTTCCGAGATGGAGTTGCTGACAGATTGGTTGTTGCCTTCATTACAAATTTCAGTCAATGATGAAGAATCGGCACTGATCAAACGAACTTATGCCATTTTGGCAAATGCTGCGCTTGCACAACCTCAGGTCATTGTTCACCGGGACTTCCATAGCCGTAATTTGATGATTCTTGAAGGTCAGGTTGAACAGGGTGTCATCGATTTCCAGGATGCAGTGATTGGTGCAGATACCTATGATTTGATTTCGATTACTCGTGATGCTTATGTGCAATGGAATCCTGAACGTGTGTATTCATGGTTTAAGCTGTTTTATGACATGCTACCCGCGTCAGCCAAACTTGATCGTAGTTTTGAACAGTTTAAGCACGATGCCGATTTGATGGCGATTCAGCGTCACATCAAAATTTTAGGTATTTTTGTACGTTTATTTGAACGTGATGGAAAATCAGGCTATCTCAAAGATTTGCCGCGTGTGATGTGGTATTTACTTGAAGAGTCTAAGCCATATGCGGAATTACAGCCATTTATGAGCTTTATATATGCCAAAGTTTTGCCAAAATTTGAAGATAAATATGGAAAATATGAGGTGGCTGCATAATGAAAGCAATGATTTTAGCTGCTGGATTAGGCAACAGAATGCGACCTTTAACGCTATATAAGCCAAAACCTTTATTGGAAGTGGGAGGGAAAGCACTCATTGTCTGGCATATTGAAAAATTAAAAAAAATTGGTGTAACTGAAATCGTAATCAACTCTGCTTGGTTGGCAGATATTTTGATTGGTTCATTGGGGGATGGCGCTCAGTTTGGTGTAACAATTCGCTGGACCAGAGAAGATGAAGGTCTGGAAACTGCTGGGGGGATCATCAATGCTTTGCCTTTACTGGGCGAAGAGCCTTTTATTTTAGTTAATGGTGATGTTTGGACCACCTTCGATTTCGCTGCGTTACTTGATGTAAAGCTTGACAAAGATTTAGCGCACTTGGTTTTGGTTCCAAATCCTGAACAGCATCCACAAGGTGATTTTACTTTAATGAATGATCGTGCCTATACTTTTGATCAAGAACAACTTGGTGAAAATCTTACGTATAGTGGTATCGCTGTGATCCATCCTAAAATATTTGATGGTTTGCCACAGGGTAAACGACCATTGGCGCCATTACTCAAACAAGGCATGTTGGACGGCAAGATTTCTGCAGAAAAAATGCATGCGGCATGGGTAGATGTAGGGACTCCTGAGCGTTTAACCGCCTTAGATTTGCAAATTAGACAGGGTGTATATGCTTAACTGCATATTAACTCATCGTTAACTACTGTTCCACGGGCGAGAAATCGGTATACTTTCAGCTAATTTTTTAGAGATGTTATTCGATCATGCATCCATTTTTTCCAGAGTTAAAGCAAGGTAGCTTAAAGCTTGGCTTAGAGCTGACTGATGAAGCATTAGAATTGTTATTACGTTATCAAGATGCACTCGTCCTGTGGAACAAAGCATATAACTTAACCGCAATTCGTGATCCCAAAGAAATGTTGGTTAAACATTTGCTGGATAGCCTGAGTATTTTAAATGATTTACCACAAGGGCGCCTGTTGGATATCGGAACAGGTGGAGGGATGCCTGGGATGATTATTGCGCTATGTCAGCCAGAACGTCAATGTGTCTTGCTCGATTCAAATGGTAAGAAAATTCGTTTTCTGAAACAGTTTATTGCAGATTTAAAACTAAAAAATGTTGTTGCGGTGCAGACGCGCGTAGAAAATGAAGACAGTATCAATGAGCTTGGTCAGTTTGATGTGATTACCAGTCGCGCATTTGCTTCATTGACTGATTTTGTAACTGCTTCAAAACCCTATATGCATGAGCAAAGCATCATTGCATCAATGAAAGGGGTGGTGCCAACAGAAGAGATGGATGCCCTGAAAGATCATTGGCAGTGTGATATTGTGGAGCTGCATGTGCCACGATTGGATGAACAACGTCATTTACTTTTATTAAAACAGATCTAAAACAGACTAAGGATTGGGGTTACCATGGCTCAAATTATCGCTATCGCAAACCAGAAAGGTGGCGTCGGTAAAACCACAACAGCCGTAAATTTGGCTGCCTCTTTGGCGGTATTAAAAAAACGTGTTTTATTGGTCGATATGGATTCTCAAGGCAATGCCACAATGGGGTCTGGAATTCAAAAAAACGATTTATTATATTCAGTCACGGATGTGTTGCTGAGCGAAGTTCCAATTGAAACGGCGATTACCAAAGCTGAAGTGGGTTATAAAGTTTTAGGTTCAAATCGTGATCTGGCTGGTGTGGAACTGGCAATTGCAGAACAAGAAGGACGTGAATTTATTTTACGCAATGCTTTACAGCAAATTGAAAAAGACTTTGATTACATTATTGTCGATTGTGCACCAAGTCTTAGTTTGATTACAGTAAATGCATTGGCTGCGGTTGATGCTGTCATTATTCCAATGCAATGTGAATATTATGCACTTGAAGGTCTTGCAGATTTGACACAAACCATTGATAAAATTCAGCAAGCATTGAACCCACAGTTGGAAATTATCGGAGTGCTTCGGACCATGTATGATGCACGCAATGCATTGACACGTGATGTTTCTGCTGAACTTGAACAGTATTTTGGCAAAAAGCTTTATGATACAGTGATTCCACGTAATGTACGTTTGGCTGAAGCGCCAGCGCATGGTTTGCCGATTATTTATTTTGAGAAGAGCTCTAAAGGTGCAATTGCATATTTAAATTTAGCAGCTGAAATGTTGAAAAAGAGTAAAGTGAAAAAAGGAAATAAAGCATGACCGTTAAAAAAAGAGGCTTGGCTAAAGGTCGTGGCTTAGATGCATTGTTGGGTTCTATTCAAAAAGAAAAATTACAGCTTGAAGTTCAGGCTTTGGACCACGGTCAGTTAAAACAGATGGATGTAAATCAATTAAAACGTGGCGCATATCAACCACGCCGTTTTATTGATGAGCAGGATTTGCAGGAACTCGCAGCTTCGATTAAAAAACACGGTGTCATGCAGCCGATTGTGATTCGTCCAATTGAAAGTGCTGAAACACCTTATGAAATTATTGCGGGTGAGCGTCGTTGGCGAGCTGCGCAATTGGCAGGCTTGACAGAAATTCCTGCTATTGTTCGTGATTTAACAGATCAAGTCGCAATTGCGCTGGCACTGATCGAAAACATTCAGCGACAAGATCTTAATCCTGTAGATCAGGCTTTAGCATTGCAACGTTTTCATGATGAATTTGGACTCAGCCATCAAGAAATTGCGGATACTGTAGGTAAAGCACGGACTACGGTGAGTAATTTATTAAGACTGCTCAGCTTGGATGATGAAATTAAAAATCTAATGCAACAGGGTTTATTGGACATGGGGCATGCACGTGCCATACTGACCTTGAAGGCCAAAGACCAATTGCAAATTGCAAAAATGGTGATTGATCGAAACTTATCAGTTCGTCAAACTGAACAGCTGGTACGTGATTGGAATACCCCTAAACAGGAAAAATCAAAAGATCCACTTGCGCCAGATGTACAACAATTGACCCAGAAACTTTCGGAACGTTTCAGTGCCAGCGTGAAATTGGATTATAACAAACAAGGCAAAGGAAAGTTGGTCATCAGTTATAACTCACTTGATGAGTTGGATGGTATCTTAAATATCTGTTTATCAGAACAATAATTTTTTTAATGATTGATTAATTCGGGGAACTAAAGATGTGGGAACTTGTTAAAGCCGGCGGTTGGTTAATGCTGCCATTGGTTTTATGTTCGATTTTTACAGTTGCAATTTCGATTGAGAGATTTATACGACTAAAACGCTCTTTAGTTCTGCCTAAATCATTGATGCTGTATAAAGGACGAGATATTGATGAGGTTCTTGATGTGTTGGAACAGGATCAATCGGCTCGCCAATCAGCTTTGGGGTATATTTTTAAAGATGCCGTGGATGCTTATTCGCAAGGTGAAGAATATGCACGTGCACAAATGGAAGTGACTGCTTCACGGGAAATTGGATATTTAGAAAAAAATATCAATTTCTTGGGAACTTTAAGTGCCGTTGCTCCTTTGTTGGGGTTATTGGGTACGGTAATTGGGATTATTGAATCATTTTTAGTGATTGACTTGGGTTCAACTGCAAATCCAACCATGATGATTCCAGGGATATCAAAAGCGCTGATCACAACTGCTGCCGGGATGCTGATCGCAATTCCTGCTCTATTTGCCTATCGTTATTTTCAACGTTTGGTACAGGAGTATGTGGCTGAATTAGAACAGCAATCAACGTTATTTCACGCAGCATTATTTTTTCAAAAACATCTTGAACGTGCACAAAAAAAAGCTGGTTAAGGCTGAGCTAGAGGTGTTTTATGAAATTTAAACGTAGAACGGTGGAAGATATTCATATCAACCTTACTCCACTGATTGATTGTCTGTTGTTTATCCTGGTGATCTTGTTGTTGACGACTACTTTTAATCAACAGAGTCGCATCAATCTTTCTTTACCTGATGCGCAAGGTGTTCCGCCAAAAGAATACAAACATAAGATCGAAGTCATGGTAGACTCGACAGGTCATTATGCGGTAAACGGTCAGGCACTTTCGAGCAAAGAGTCTGCCGATTTAAGTACTGCGATCAAACAAGCAGCCAATGATAAACGGGATTTAATGTTTGTTATTGCTGCTGATGCGAAAGCCACCCATCAAGACGTTATTCGAGTAATGGATGTCGCAGGACAACTGGGCTTCGTCAATATCAATATCAGTACTAAAGTTCCATCTCGAGGTTATTAATTCGTGAATCAAGATTTTAAGGTTTATATTCGCCTACTGGCATATTTAAAGCCATATTGGGGGGCAGCCTTACTCGTTATTGTCGGATTTGGAATAAATGCAGCCACTGAAGTCTCAGTTGCCAAGTTACTCAAATATATTATTGATGCTATTCAGAGCGGTAGTCGGAGTGACCTTGATTGGTTTCCGGCATTGATTATTTTTCTGATATTCTTTCGTGGGTTGGGTTTATTCATGGGCGGCTATTTCACCGCTGTGATTTCCAGAAGTTTGGTGTTTAGTATTCGACAAGAGATTTATGCCAAACTGCTGAAGCTGCCTGCACAATATTATCTTGATAATTCATCGGGTCATATTACAGCAAAGATCATGTATAACGTTGAGCAGTTAACAGCTGCTTCCTCAGAGTCGCTGAAAACAATCATTCGTGATGGTACGATTACACTGGGCTTATTGGGGTATTTGCTTTATACCAATTGGCGTTTAACACTGTGTATTTTTATTTTTATGCCGATCATTGGTTTACTGGTACGTAAAGCTTCAAAGCGCATGCGTAAGCTTTCTATTCAAGTACAAAACACAATGGGAGATGTGAACCATATTGTACATGAGACAGTAAATGGTAATGCAGTTGTTAAAAGTTTTGCCGGTGAAAACAGTGAACAAGCTCGTTTTTATAAATCATCACAAGAGAACTTAAGACGCGGCTTGAAAATGGTGGTGGTACAGAATTTAAATAGTCCACTGGTGCAATTGGTCATGTCCTTTGCATTAAGTATTATTATTTGGTTGGCACTGCGTCCGCAAATTTTAGGGGATACTTCCGCAGGTGAATTTGTTGCTTATATTACTGCAGCAGGTCTGTTGGCAAAACCGATTAAAAATTTAACCGATATCAATGAAAAATTACAGCGCGGTATGGCGGCAGCATATTCAGTGTTTGAAGTTTTGGATTTGCCACACGAAGAAAATACAGGCACAAAAACACCAGACTTAAAAGGCAATATTAGGTTTGAACATGTTGATTTAATCTATAAAAACAATGTCAAGGCTATTGATGATTTGTCCTTGGATATACAAGCAGGGCAAACTGTTGCACTGGTTGGTCGTTCAGGGGCTGGAAAATCCTCCCTCGTGAATATGTTGGTGCGTTTCCAAGAGAAGAATGCTGGTGAAATATATTTAGATGGTTTACCTATTCATGATATTGAATTGACATGTCTGCGCTCACAGATTGCGATGGTTAACCAACAAGTGGTCTTGTTTGATCGGACAGTCCGGGAAAATATTGCCTATGGTCAGTTGGGTGGTGCATCCGAAGAAGAAGTTATTGCTGCGGCAAAAGCAGCTTATGCACATGATTTTATCATGGCATTGCCTAAAGGTTATGATACCCCTCTGGGTGCCCAAGGGTTGAGCCTTTCTGGCGGGCAGCGTCAACGAATCGCAATCGCACGTGCCGTTCTAAAAAATGCTCCTATTCTTATTCTGGATGAAGCGACCAGTGCGCTAGATAATGAATCTGAGCATTTTATTCAGAAAGCCTTTGATGAAGCAATTTTAGATAAAAACCGAACAACCATTGTCATTGCGCATCGTCTTTCGACTATTGAAAACGCAGATAAGATTGTGGTTATGGATAAAGGGCGTATTATAGAACAAGGAAACCATGCTGAACTGTTGGCAAAACATGGTGCTTACTATCAGCTACACGAACGCAATTTTGAGGAATAACTGATGTCTCTCGCGCAAATCATTCAAGATGCTTGGAATAAACAGTCCAAGTGGTTGATTGTACTGCGTCCCTTGTCATGGTTATATCAATTTGGTTTTGCGCTGAATAAACAATTGTATCAATTTGGGCTCAAAGAAACCTATAAAGCACCAGTTCCAGTGATGATCATTGGAAACATTACTGTAGGTGGGAGTGGTAAAACCCCACTTCTGATTCAGTTGGTTAAATATTTACAACTTCATCAGGTTCGTGTTGGTGTGATCAGCCGTGGTTATGGTGGAAAAGGTCCATTTCCAGCACTGGTTACATTAGATTCCTTACCTGAAGTGGTGGGTGATGAACCTTGCTTGATTGTTCAATCGACTGCTGTGCCTATGGTGGTTGGTGGAAATCGTCGAGCAAGCATTGAGTTGTTGCTTCAGCGCTATGATTTGGATTTAATTATCAGTGATGATGGTTTGCAGCATTGGGCATTGCAGCGGCAGATTGAATGGATTGTATTGGACAATAATCGAGGCTTAGGCAATAAAAAATTGCTTCCTGAAGGTTATCTGCGAGAACCGGTCAGCCGTCTAAAACAAAGCACAGTGATTGAACATGCGCAACAGCCAGATTCGCTCTTGAACATGCATTTGGAGGTGGCTGAGCCTTATCTGTTAAATCCTTTTTTTGATCAGGCCCAACCTTTTGATTCCGAGCTTGATTATTATGCAGTGGTGGGTATTGGCTTTCCGCAACGGTTCTATAATACTTTGGAAAGTATTGGTGTGAGCCAATTTCAATGTCATGAGTTTCCAGACCATTATGATTATGAAATTGATGATTTGCAGTTTGAAGATGCAAATCCAATCATTACCACTGAAAAAGATGCAGTGAAACTACTGGCTTTATTAAAAAATCATCCTGAATTTAATCGTGAAATTTGGGTAGTTCCTGTGGGTGCAGTGTTATCAGATGATTGCTATCTGCTCCTCAATCAACAACTCTCTCAGCTTGGTATTGATCTAATACAAGGTTAATTTGATGAAACATATTGTTATTCCTGCACGTTTTTCCAGTACACGTTTACCAAGAAAGCCGCTTTTAGAAATTCATGGTCGTGCAATGATTTTGCGTGTCGTTGACCAAGCAAAAAAAGTTCAGGGATTTGATGATCTCTGTGTGGCAACAGATGATTCACGTATTGCTGAGATTTGCCGTCAGGAAGGTGTAGACGTGGTCATTACAGATCCCAATCATCCATCAGGTACTGATCGTCTGAGTGAAGTTGCTCGAATCAAAGGCTGGGGTGCAGATGACATTATTGTCAATGTGCAGGGTGATGAACCGTTGCTGCCCGCACCCTTGGTAACGCAAGTGGCAGAACTGCTTGCCAATAATCCGCAATGCTCAATGTCAACGCTATGTGAACCCATTCATCAAGTTGAAGAATTCCAGCGTGAAAGTATTGTTAAAGTGGTCATGTCTAAGTTAAATGAAGCGCTTTATTTTAGTCGTTCACCGATTCCATATGAGCGTAAAACTGGACAGCTGAACGATCAAACATTACATCAGTCGGCATTTCGACATTTGGGGCTATATGCATATCGAGTGAAGTTATTGCAAGAATATGTGACTTGGGATATGGGGACTTTGGAGCGTTTGGAAAGCCTTGAGCAATTACGTGTTTTAGAGAATGGACACCGTATTGCAATAGATATTGCACAAGTCAATTTACCGCCTGGCGTGGATACCCAAGCTGATTTAGATCGTTTAAATGCCTTGGATATTTCTGTGTTTGAGTGATTTTATCTGAGTTTGATAAAAATTCTCGATGAAAAATGATATTCGAAAAAACCCTCGCATTGGTTTGAGCAAATACTTCTATAAGCTATGCTCTGCAATTGATTAACAATGTTGTTGGTTATCGACGAGTCTTGCGGTGAACAGTGATGTCATTGTGCAAGATGCTTGTTCTTGTGGAGCTTTACTGCTTAGATAGAAGTAACAGTATGGCGAGTGGCAGGCTGACCCCAAAAAAGATGAATACCCAGCAAGGTTCTGTCAGGATCTGTTTTTTCAATCAGTTAAAGAATGAGTTTCATCAAACTCACGTTAATTTGTATTTAAGCTTTTTTAGGTCTTTCATTTATGGATGCTTCAAGTTCTCAGGTTTACCCTTGGCAACAACAGACATGGGAAACATTGACGACCCGTTTTCCTAAATTAGGACATGGTCTGCTATTTTATGGTAAAAAGGGCTGTGGTAAAGATGCTTTTGCTCAGCATTTTTTGTCATGGGTTCTATGTTTAAATAAGACATCACAAGGTGCTTGTGGTGAGTGCAGCAGTTGTCAGTGGTTAAAATCGGATACCCATCCTAATTATGTCAATATCACGACCGATGAAGAGAATAAGAAGCAAAACGCGAAAATTAAGATCGAGAAGATCCGTGATTTACTACCATTTGTGCAACAGACGGTAGATGGTTGGCGCGTTATTGTGATTGAACCTGCTGAGGCATTAAATATAGCTTCAGCAAATGCGTTGTTAAAAACCCTCGAAGAGCCTGGTGAGCGGGTACTGATTATTTTGTTGGCGGATCATTATCTAAAGCTTCCTGCAACTATTCGTAGTCGACTGCAACACTTTGCGATGGACCGTATTACTCCAATGCAAACGGAGCAGTATTTGCAGCAACGACTTCCTGTGGAAAAACACGCTCAAATTCAGTTGCTAATGAATTTATCCAACAATATGCCTTTAGAAGCACAGTCCCTTGCAGAATTGGATTGGTTGAATCGTCGTGGTGAGTTTTTGCAAGATTGGTTCAAACTGGTCAGTCAAAAAAGCATGCCGATGCAGTTTGCCTCAAAATGGAATAAAGAGTTGAATTTTTATGACCTGATTCAAATGTTTGAATACTTGTTGTCAGATATAATTTGTGTCAAGCTGAATCAGGTTGTCAAAAATTCAGATTTGGTGTTTTCAGAGATTGCAGGACAGTATGATTTGCAAACACTGTTCTCCATTTATGAAAACTTACAACAAGCGAAACTCAAAGTTGATCAAAATGTACAAACAAATCTAATTATTGATCAACTGACCATTCAGTTAATGAATGTGACATAAAAATTGAATATTTAAGGGGAATAATCATGCAACCACGTATGGGCGGTTTGATTCAAGTCAACATTGCTGATCGAGCAACTCTGCAGGCAAGTTATATGCCATATATTTTAGGTGGCGGTTTGTTTGTACCTTCGAAAACACCTGTCAAAATGGGTGACGAAGTTTTCGTGCTTGCAAGCTTACCGGATCAATCCCAAAAAATTCCTTTAACGGGTAAAGTGATTTGGATCACGCAAAAACAGAATGGTATGAAACCTCAAGGTTTTGCAATTCAGTTGACGGGTGAAAAAGGCGTCTATTACAAAATGGAAGCAGAAAAACTACTCGCTGGGAGTATGTCTTTGGATCGTCCAAGCTTTACAATGTAACCCAATTTAGAATATTTAGGAAAGCCTGTGTTTGTTGATACGCATTGCCATTTAACCATGTTAAATCTTGAACCCTATGCAGGTAATTTGGATTTGGCATTACAACAGGCACGTGATGCTGGGGTTTCTAAATTCATGGGGATCTCAGTGGATTTGGATGATCATCTTGTGCTTGCTGAAATTGCAGTGCGCCATGCTGATGTTGGTTACAGTGTCGGGGTACATCCTTGTGAAGACCCGGAGATGATGCAACGCGCAACAGTCGAAAAGTTGGTTCAACTTGCTCAAACTGATAAAGTTTGGGCATTGGGTGAAACAGGCCTGGATTATTTTCACAGTACTGAATTTATTGAGGAACAGAAACAATGTTTTGCGCGACATATTCAGGCATCACAAATTGTCAGAAAACCTGTAGTTGTACATACCCGTTCAGCAAAGCATGAAACTGTAGATATTATTCGCGCAGAAAAGTCGACGCATGGTATTTTGCACTGTTTTACAGAGGACTGGGAAACTGCTAAAGCTGTTCTGGACTGCGGTTATTACATTTCATTTTCCGGGATTGTCTCTTTTAAAAATGCACAGGATTTAAGAGAGGTAGCCAGACAAGTACCACTTGATCGTGTCCTTATAGAAACAGATAGTCCTTATCTAGCGCCTATGCCTTATAGAGGAAAGTCTAACGAACCTAAATACGTCCCCTATGTAGCAAAAGCCTTAAGTGATGTATATGATAAAACACTTGAGGAGATGGCTTTCATTACCACGCAAAATTTTGAAAATCTTCTTCAACAAAAGTAATCAAAGCGCCAATGATTGATAAAGTCATGACTAGAAGTGCGGCAATTTATTAACGGATAGAATTAACAAGAGAGTTTATCGGGTGAAGATGGATCGACAGGCTCAATTTAGAGCAAGAGAAGCTTTAATTTTTCAGGTTGCTGAACAATTGCTTTTAGAAAACGGTGAAGCGGGGATGACATTAGATGCACTCGCAGCGGAACTAGATCTAGCGAAGGGAACACTTTATAAACATTTTCAGAGTAAAGATGAACTGTACATGCTACTGATTATTCGTAATGAGCGCATGTTGTTAGAGATGGTACGTGATACGGAAAAGGCCTTTCCTGAACATTTGGCTTTTTTTATGCTGCATCATTTACATCATCCTGAGAGAGCAGTGTTATTTCATCAAATTGAAGAACGTTTATCTACCACGGGACAAGGGATTTATCACTTGTTTAATGAACTTTATCAGGTACGCAAACAACGTCTTCGCCTGATCATTCGCATGACTGAAAGTTATTTGGAGTCTATACAAAGTTTGATGTCTGTACGTGATTATTTGGCTTCGATTTGGTCAATAACGCATGGCGGTGCTGCAATCTTGAATTCAAGCTTTTATCAACGTTATTTGGGCTGTAGAGATACTTTGCGTGTGGCACTGATTGATCAAGCCCTGGCGATTCCTAAACATCCGCAAGCTTCAGAACAAGTGGCTTAATTCTTATGAAGCGTATGCCATCATCTCTCAATAATAAAGGCTTTACCTTGATTGAGGTGATGGTTGTCATTGTTATTATCAGTATTATCGCATCATTGATTGTTTTAAATATTGATGGTGTAGATCAACGTAAGGCAATGCAGGCACGTGAGATGCTATTGCTGGATTTAAGGCAAATCAATCGTGAAGCCAATGATCAATCCCGTATTTATGCTTTGGATTTTCATCCTGCAACCGATGTGGCTACTGCACAATATGGATTGGTTGAATATATTCCAAGGCAGCAGGGCACTGAACAAGGCATAAGAGTTATTGATTCTAAACCTTGGAAAGAGGTTACGGACTTTAACCGTCGAACTTTACCTGATCAGGTTTCATTTTTAGTTGAACCTCAAGATCATCGGTTTCAAGATGCGAACAATCCAGATCTATTGGGAAATAATGCGCCGCAGCTGATTTGGTTTGGCAATGGAGAAACCAAGCCCGTCACAATTCAAATGTATTATCAACAAAAGCCTGTAGGCGGTGTGATTCGGGTAGATTATTTGGGTAAAGTAGATGAAGAAAAATAGCGGCTTTACCTTAATCGAGGTAGTGGTGGCACTGGCTATCTTTGCTGTTGCAGCAATGGCCTTGACCAAGGTTGCGATGCAATATACCCAATCTACAGCCAACGCGATTCTACGGACCAAAGCACAGTTTGTTGCACAAAATGAAATTTCAATGATGATGATTAACCGAGAGTGGCTAACGGGTACGGCTTCAAAACAGATCACTGCTCAAGGTGAAACATGGCAGGTGGATAAAAAAGCAGAATCTACGCTAAGTCCTGATGTGCAAAAAATCGATGTGCAGGTCAGCTTATTTAATACTGATACAGGTAAAGTTGAAGCTGGAATTACCAATATGGTGTTTTATAATTATCCAATTAAAGAAAAACAGTCATGAAATTCACCTCCGATAAAAACAATAATGCTGTAAATGTCAGAAAAAAATCAGGTTTCACATTAATTGAATTGCTGGTGGCAATTGCTATATTTGCTGTACTTTCTGCCTTGGGGTGGAAGATATTTGACTATTTGATTAAGGTCAAAGATCGCAATGTCATGCATGAAGAGAATTTGGAGCAATTGCAAGGTGCATATCAGCAAATTCAGCGTGATACCTTGCAAATCGTTCCGATTTCAGCCCGGATTGGTGAACAAATCGAACCGGCTTTGCGCTTAGACCGGCAAAAAATATCATTCAGTAAAGCCGGTGTTACAGATCCTTTAAAGCAAGGTCTCTCACCTTACGAGCGAGTAGAATACAGTTATGACCAGCAAGCAAAAAAACTCTATCGATTAAAATATTCAAATCTAAATCGGAATAGCTCGGAACAACCATTATCTAGTGTAATGTTGACAGATGTAGACAGCTATCAAATTGAAATACTTAATCCAAATGAGTCAGATCGTTGGCCAAATGACTTAACTAAAAATGACAGCCAATTGCCACGTGGGATTAAAATGAAAATTATGATTCGGGACGTAGAATACGAATGGATTTTCAGTTTATTGAATACTGATTTTTTGATAAAGAATAATCAAAATGGTTAAATCATTTATACAACTCAGACCACAGCAGGGAATCGCCTTAATTACTATTTTGGTGATGGTGGCTTTGGCAACCATTATTGCCGCAGCAATTGCGAAACATCAAAGTTATACGAATCAAAGCACGGGTTTTTTAAAACGTCAAAGCCAAGCCTTATTTTATGCTCAAAGTGCAGAAGCTTTTTATTCAGAGATATTGGTTCAGGATAGTGAGAATGGTAAGCAAGCGGACTATCTTCAAGAAACATGGGCAAAACCAATGCCAGCATTTCCTGTAGAAGATGGGTATGTTTCAGGTGTACTGGAAGATGAGTCGGGTAAATTCAATCTCAACAGTTTATTGAACAATGAGGGTAAACCGAATGAGGCAGCACAGAAATATTTCTCTAAACTGTTGGTGCGTGTTGGGTTGCCTGCCGATAATGTTCAAGCGGTTATAGATTGGCAAGATCCTGATAATGAAACAATAGGAGCAATGGGAGCAGAAACAAGCTATTATCAAGGGCTTGCTAAACCTTATTCTGCTGCAAATCGCAAATTTGCCAGTATCGAAGAGTTAAAGTTGGTACGTGGTTTTGAAGGGAGCAAATATGATTTGATTGCACCTTATATATCGGCTTTACCAGACATCAATACTCGAATTAATGTAAATACAGCACCTGCATTGGTTTTAGCTGCATTTGATGAAAAATTAGATGTGAATAGCATTCAAACTGCTTTAAATGCACGCCAAGAAAAACTTGAGTATTTTGCCAATGTTGGAGATTTGATGAAAATATCGCCATTTGATACTCTTGAGGCGGCGGCAAAAACGGAAGCGGATAAAATTTTTGGTGTCAGATCGAATTACTTTAAAGCGAAAATCGAAGTTTTATTAAGCAATCGCAAGCGTCAATTTACCAGCCATTTGCTAAGAAATGATCAGTCACAAGTATTTGTATACTCGCGAAGCTTGGCACCATTTTAGCAAGAAAGATTAAGAAATATTTGTAAGTATATTATTTTAAAAGAAATTTAAAGGTTGTAAAAAGGTTGGTTGAGATATTTTATTGAATTGGTTAAGCTCAATCCAAGCCAAAAAAAGGGGTATCCTTTTGGCTAATTGTAATGAACGAGAAAATTAATGCTCAGGGTTCGAGTTTTGCTTTATAATCGAGTTTCTTAACCGCTTTGTTTATAAAATTTGGCTCATGTTAATTCGTAAGTTATTTAAGTTTGAAAATGCACATATTGTGCGTAATTGCACATCAGATCGTTGCAAACGATCTATACATGGGCATAGCTATAAAGTTGAATTATTACTGAAAGCTTCAAAACTTGATCATGGTCAAATGGTATATGATTTTGGATTGCTGAAGGGAATAATCAAAGAAATTTTTGATAGCTTTGATCATGCGATCTGTTTTTGGCAAGAAGATAGTGCTGAGTATATTCAAGCATGTAAAACATTTAGCGCACGTTGGGTGGCATTGCCAGTTTCACCTTCAGCTGAGCAGTTTTCCCGTGTATTTTTCTTTCTTGCGCAACAGGTTCTAAAATCAACCATTACCCAGAATGGTGAAGGTGATGTTGAGGTTTATTCTGTCATCGTGCATGAAACAGATACTGGATATGCACAGAGTTTTCAGGAAGATATTGAAAATGCGCAGATGGGACTGTTAAGTTTGGATAAAATTATTTTCTCTGAACAAGTTCAAGCCGAGTGGACAGATCCTGAAATGTATGAAAAATTGAAACAAGGTGTTCAATTTCAAAACCCTGAGGTGGATTTACAGGTTAAAATATAAATGGCGATTTCAGTAAAGAAATCCATTTAGATATAAATAAGTTTTTTAGGAAATTTAAATTTAGGATGAAAGTTGATGCAATTGTCTGAACTCGAACAAACAAAACTAAATCAAGTTCGGTTAGATCAAAGTTGGAAAGAAAGCTTGGCGGATTTTCTTTTAAGTCAGCAAATGGATGATTTACGTTCTTTTTTAGTGGCGGAAAAGAATGCAAATAAAACCATTTATCCTCCAAGTTCACTTATTTTTAATGCCTTAGACACGACACCTCTTCCAAATGTTAAAGTGGTGATTCTTGGACAAGATCCCTATCATGGTCCTGATCAAGCGCATGGATTAAGTTTTTCTGTGCAAAAAGGAGTCGCCTTACCTCCGTCTTTGCGCAATATTTTTCATGAACTGAATACCGATTTAGGTGTTCCAGTCTCACGACATGGTGATTTGAGTAAATGGGCACAACAAGGCGTATTGCTGCTTAACAGTGTATTGACCGTAGAGGCAGGGCAGCCAACTTCACATCAGAAACGTGGCTGGGAAAACTTTACCGATCATGTCATTGATGTACTTAATCAACAACGCGAGCATATTGTGTTTATCCTTTGGGGTGCATATGCTCAAAAAAAAGGACAACGTATCGATCAGAACAAACACCTGGTACTAAAGGCTGCTCATCCATCTCCATTGGCAGCAAATCGTGGTGGTTTTTTTGGTTGTAAGGTTTTCTCTAAAACAAATAATTATCTGAAACAACATGGCATTGAGCCAATCGACTGGCAGCTGGACGCATGACAAATTCTCCCGAAATAAATAACTACCACCCTGATTTGATTATCGATGAAGCACAAAATGGCTGGCGGATTATTCGTTTAAATCGCCCTAAATCGCTTCATGCCCTTGATGAATCCATCGTTGCAGCACTTTTAAAACTGTTTCAAGATTTTCATCATGATGATTCAGTCAAGGCAATTTGGTTGGATTCAACGACACCTAAGGCATTTTGTGCGGGTGGTGACGTGCGTAAGCTTCGTCAGTTGGTGATTAACAATGAGGTTGAAACTGCCAATCAATTTTTTGAAACTGAATATGCTCTAGATTTATTGCTGCATAACTACGCTAAGCCAATAGTCGTGTGGGGCGAAGGGTATGTGATGGGTGGTGGGCTAGGTTTGTTTATGGCTGCGCCATTCCGTTTGGTGACTCCTTACTCTCGTTTGGCTATGCCAGAAGTGAATATTGGACTTTATCCAGATGTAGGCGCGACGCGCTTCTTGGCTGATCGTGGTCCAATTGGATTGTTTACTGGTTTAACGGGTTCAATCATGACTGCTGCTGGTGGTTATGGAATCGGTTGGGCAACCCATATTTGTGATGCACAACGTGATGTTGTATTGCAAAAACTGCTTGATATTGATTGGGATCATTATCCTGCGGGTGATTTCCGTGCTTTGGATGACACATTAAATAGTTTACATCGCCCGGTATCACCTGGACCGTTACAAAATTCTTTGGATGTGATTCACAGTGTTTGTCGTGGTGTGAACTTTGAACAAGACTACGAAGCGATCATCGGTTTAAGTGATGCGCGCAGTGACTGGTTGCGTCAGGCCAGTGAGAATTTACAAAAAGGCTCTCCAAGTACGGCTGCAATTACATGGCTATTATGGCAATGGGGGCGTCAAGTTCATTCTTGGGCTGAAGTATTTGAATTGGAAAAACAAATTTCTGACTGGAAAATTCGCCATCCAGATTTTGTTGAGGGTGTGCGTGCGCGTTTAGTGGACAAGGATTTATCTCCTGAATGGGAGAAGATTGAATCAAGAACATTGAAAGGAATTCTTGGGCATAATCCACCAAAAACGAGCATAGAAAGCTGGAATAGTTTGCTTACTCAGTATGGCATCCTTTAGAGTGCCATGACTCAAGAACTTCAGCAAAGTATCGATGAGAAATGGATGCAGCTTGCTTTGGAGCAGGCTGCATTCGCAGCTTCCTTGGGGGAGATCCCAGTCGGTGCTGTAGTGGTGAGTCAAGGTCAGGTAATTGGCATGGGATACAATCAACCCATTGCCAGCCATGATCCCACAGCACATGCCGAAATTCAGGCATTAAGAAAAGCATGCCAAAAGATTCAAAACTACCGCCTTCCAGAGGATGCTACTTTATATGTCACCCTTGAACCCTGTACCATGTGTGTGGGTGCATTAATACATTCAAGAGTACATCGGGTCGTATTTGGTGCAGAAGAACCCAAAGCAGGGTCGCTGGTCAGTAGTCGAAAGCTATTGGAAACGGGTTATTACAATCATATATTTCAATATGATGGAGGATGTCTGCAAGAACAATGTTCACTTCAACTGTCTAATTTCTTTAAAATGCGTCGTGAACAAAAAAAACAATTAAAGCAACAACAAAAGACCTTAAATGACACATTAAAATGATCTAGAATACTGATGGTTTTAATGACAATTGATATTGTCAAAAATAAATGCAACAAAATATATGACCGTCATAGAAGGGTACAATAATGAATTCTATTCAAGTAAAACAAGACTTTGATGCACCAGTCGAGCAAGTTTTTGAGCTGCTGTCAAAACATGCAACCTACAATGTAGCATTTGCGCCAGTACAAGTGGTACGGGTAAAAGATGCGGCTGATCCTGAACGTCCAGATGGATTGGGATCCATTCGTCGCATGGGGTTTGGTCCAATTAAACCGATTCAAGAACAAATCACTTTTTTAGATGTCAATAAACGTATTGAATATAAATTGATTAAAAATCCCTTAATCAAACATCATATTGGAATTATCGAGTTTGAAGCACTTTCGCCAAATAAAACCCGTGTCAACTATACGATCGAATTACAAGCACGTGCGCCCTTTATCAGTAAATTAATACTTGCACAGCTTAAACTAGCGATTACACTTGGCTTTAAGAAACTTGCAAAGTCTGTAGCTTAATTGGAAATACAATGACAATTCAAATTATCACGATTGATGGGCCGAGTGGTTCTGGAAAAGGAACATTGGCTGCAAAACTCGCAGATCATTATCAATTTCATCTCTTGGATTCAGGTGCGCTTTATCGTCTGCTTGGGTTGTCATTGCATCAAAAAGAATTACTTGATTCACTAGACTCAGCAACTGTCCTTGCACAAAGCGTTACAATTGCAACAAATCTGGATATTGTGTTTAAGACCACGGATGTTGGTACACAAATTTTGCTGGATGGTGAAGATGTCACCCAAACTATTCGTACTGAACGCGTAGGTGAGTTTGCTTCAAAGGTTGCTGCAATTCCTGAACTTAGAGCGGCTCTGGTTGAGCGCCAACACGCATTTGCCAAACAACCTGGTTTGGTGGCAGATGGTCGAGATATGGCGACTTCGCTCTTTCCACAAGCGCAGGCTAAAATCTATCTCACCGCATCGGCTGAGTCCCGTGCAGCACGTCGTGTAAAACAGTTGCAGGGAATGGGGCTGGATGTTAAAATAAGCGACATTTTAGCTAATATACAAGCTCGAGATAAGCGAGATATGGAACGCGCAGTCGCTCCACTCAAGCCAGCAGTAGATGCGTATATCATCGATAGTTCAGATTTGAGCATTGATGAAGTGTTCAAACTGATGACTGATTATGTCGATGCCCATTTGGCTAAGTAACGAATATTTTTATTAAATATTAGCAAAAGCATAGCTTGATCAGTTTTATATGGACTATGTAGATGCTTAACTAAACCGGCCTTGTCTGATCCAAGACCGCTGACTTTTCTAGGTATATCATGACCGAATCTTTTGCAGCCCTCTTTGAAGAAAGCGAATCAACTCTTAATATCGACAAAGGTGCCGTTATTAAAGGTATCGTTGTTAGCATCGACTCTGACTGGGTTACTGTTGACACAGGCCTTAAATCTGAAGGTGTTGTTGCACGTTCAGAATTCTTAAACGAACAACGTGAACTTGAAGTTCAAGTTGGTGACGAAGTTGATGTTGTTGTTGAAGCGCTTGACAACGGTATGGGTCAAACAGTTTTATCACGTGAAAAAGCAAAACGTGCTGAAACTTGGACTAAACTTGAAAAAATCTTTGAAGACGGCGAAATCGTTACTGGTGTTATCTCTGGTAAGGTTAAAGGCGGTTTCACTGTTGACATCGGTCCAGTTCGTGCATTCTTACCTGGTTCATTGGTAGACACTCGTCCTATCCGTGACACAACTCACCTTGAAGGTAAAGAGTTAGAATTCAAAGTAATCAAACTTGATGCTAAACGTAACAACGTTGTTGTATCTCGTCGTGCTGTTATGGAAGCTGAATCTTCAGCTGACCGTGAAGCGCTTCTTTCTCAATTGGAAGAAGGTCAAACAGTTACAGGTACAATCAAAAACCTTACTGATTACGGTGCATTCGTTGACCTTGGCGGTATTGATGGTCTTCTACATATCACAGATATGGCTTGGAAACGTATCAAACACCCTTCAGAAGTTGTTGAAGTGGGTCAAGAAGTTACTGTTAAAGTACTTAAATTCGACAAAGAACGTAATCGTGTATCTTTAGGCCTTAAACAATTAGGCGAAGATCCTTGGTTAGCGATCATGAACCGCTATCCTAAAGGTTCTATCGTTAAAGCACGTGTTACTAACTTAACTGACTACGGTTGCTTCGCTGAAATTGCTGAAGGTGTTGAAGGTTTAGTACACGTTTCTGAAATGGATCACACTAACAAAAACATCCACCCATCTAAAGTTGTTCAGATTGGTGATGAAGTTGATGTTATGGTTCTTGAAGTTGATGAAGAGCGCCGTCGTATTTCATTGGGTATCAAGCAAACTCGCGCGAACCCATGGGAAGAGTTCTCTAAGTCACATGACAAAGGTGAAAAAGTTTCAGGTACAATCAAGTCAATCACTGACTTCGGTATCTTCATCGGTTTACCAGGCGGTATCGATGGTCTAGTTCACTTGTCTGATATTTCTTGGAACGAACAAGGCGAAGACGCGATTCGTCGTTACAAGAAAGGTGACACGGTTGAAGCTGTTATCTTGTCTGTAGATGCAGAAGGTAACCGTATCAGCCTTGGTATCAAGCAAATGAACAGCGATCCGTTCAATGACTTCTTAGCTGCTAACGAACGCGGTGCGTTGGTTAAAGGTACAGTAACTGCAGTTGATGCTAAAGGTGCTACTGTTAAGTTAGCTGATGAAGTTGAAGCTTCTTTGAAAGCATCTGAAATCAACCGCGATCGCGTTGAAGATGCAACTAAATTCTTAGAAGTTGGTCAAGAAGTTGAAGCTAAAATCATCAATGTAGATCGTAAATCACGTTCTATCAACTTGTCGATTAAAGCGAAAGACGAAGCTGAAGAGAAAGAAGCAGTAGCTAACTTGAAAACAGCTGCAAATGGTCAAGACAATGGTCCTAAGACAATTGGCGATTTGATCAAAGCGCAAATGAACCACTAAGTTATTGTTAAGAAGTATTATTTAATGTAATTAATTAATATTTTTTATTCAAATACTGTAAAAGGTAGCGTAGTATATGATGACTGCGCTACCTTTTTGTATTTAAAAAGGATATTATCTAGTGTATGTCAAATAGCATTAAAATTAATGAGGTCTTAAATGACAACTGAAGCACTTAATAAGTCTGACTTAATAGAAAGAATTGCTCTCAAGAACCCACATTTGGCAGAGCCATTGGTTGAAGAAGCAGTAAAAATTATGATTGATCAAATGATTGCATCATTGTCTTCAGATGATCGTATTGAAATTCGTGGTTTTGGTAGTTTTGCACTGCACCATCGCGAGCCACGCGTAGGCCGTAATCCTAAAACTGGTAAGTCTGTAGAAGTTGCAGCGAAAGCAGTACCGCACTTTAAGCCTGGTAAAGCATTGCGTGATGCAGTAAACGAATCTGCCAACTAATAAAATTCGAATGGGGTGATTATGCGCTATTTCTTAGTTGCATTACTATTGGTAATATTTGGCTATGCTTTAGCATTAGTCCTACAGAATCCTGCCGAACTTCCAGTAGACTTGCTGTTTACTCAGGTTCCTGCAATGCGTTTAGGGCTATTACTATTATTGACTTTATTCCTCGGAATTGTTCTTGGATTGTTGCTTGGTGTGCAGGTTTTCCGTGTATTCCAAAATGCATGGGAAGTTAAGCGTCTTCGTAAAGATATTGATCATCTCAGAAAAGAACAAATTCAGACTGCGCAATTGGCTGCTGCTGAAGCTGCTGCTAATGCACGTCATGAAAAGACGGTATTAGATATTCAACCCGAAAACAAGAATTCTAATCCTCTTTAATCATTATGCTAAAAAAGCGCTTTTCTTTACAGGAAAAGCGCTTTTTGTTTGGGGTATTGATTTTTAGATCTCAATTAAAATCGCACGATATGATCAATCGGAACAAAGTCGTGGTCAGTGTTGCAATAAAAATAATGGTGATCAGTGAATAATTTTTCCATATCAAATATAAGGCAACCAACACACCACAGATTCTTGCAAAATCAGCCCATCCGTTAGCTTCAAAAAAAGTACTCAAAATAGCAATAGAAAAAAGTAATGTTGTTGCTGCATCATTAAACAGCTGTTCTTGTTGTTTGCTGATGGAAAAATATTGATTAAATACAAATCCCGAATATCGAATGAGATATGTACCTATTGCAAGAAGTAGAATCCCTATAAGAATAATCATCTGTTGATTCATGTTATTTTCTTCCTGCAATTAGACCAAACAATGACATGAGTATGGGGATTCCTGTGGGTAGAAAGGGGACTGTTGCTAAGCTAATCATTGCCCCTGTAATAGCAGATTTTCGGGTTGATTTTTGCTTTAATGCTTTAAACGTAAGTGCAAAGAGAACCACCGGAAAAATGGTGTCAATACCCAATAGCTTTGCATAAGCTAAATGGCTTCCAACAAAATAACCTGTCAAAACACCAATGGGCCAAGCAAATAAAATACCGATTCCACATAACCAATAGGCACTACGTTTTAGCTCATGTGTAGGTTGAGTTAGTCCAAATAGCACGCTTTCATCATTCATAATATGTGTTGCAAAGTATTTAAATTTGTTATTTTCAATAAAATCGTGAATTACCAAACCAAAAGGAAGATGGCGTAAATTAATTAATAAGCCTGCAATCGCAGCAGTAATGGGACTGCTTCCAGAAGCAATCATTCCAATGAAGGTGAATTCTGCTGCGCCTGCCAGCACACAGGTGGATAGCAACAATGGTATCCAAATAGGGAGCTGATAGCTTATGGCAAGTGAACCAAGTGAAATACCAATCATGGCGGTTGCTATACAGATGATTACAATCGACTTTACGATGGGCCTGGGTAAATTTCTAATTTCTTTATACTTCATCTGAATTGGCCTTGATTTAGAGTACAAAACTGTTCGATATGGCGAACGCTCATTTGTTATAATAGTGATATTATTTTTGTTCGTCAAATCGAACGATCGTACTTTTTGAGGTGAAAATGTCTATCCCAATTGAAATCATTGCAAAAAACTTGCACACAGAAAGAACGAACGCTGGATTATCATTGGGTGAAGTTGCTAGGCGTGCTGGCGTTGCAAAGTCAACACTTTCTCAACTTGAGTCTGGGCAAGGTAATCCTAGCCTAGAGACCCTATGGGCATTATGTGTAGCGTTAAATATCCCTTTTGCTAAATTAGTCGAGGCTCAAACACAAACATCTCACATTATTCGTTATGGTGATGGCGCATCTGTAACATCTGAAATATCAAATTATCAAGCAGTTTTGTTGGCAACTTGCCCACCGAATGCAAGGCGTGATGTGTATATTTTAACCACTCAACCTGGTGAGCCACGTTGTAGCCAACCGCATCCTGTTGGAAGTGTTGAACATATTATTATTATGCAAGGATCTGCCAAAGTGGGTTTAATCGATGCCAGTGAAGTTCTTAATGCTGGAGATTATATGTCTTATCCTGCAGATCAAGAACACATCTTTGAAGCACTAGAGCAAGATACACGCGCAATTTTAATTTCTGAACAGAGATAGAGATATTTTGCCATGTTAGATTGAGTTTTTTGCTGATGTTGGTTTTCTGCTTTTGTTAATCACTTTATAATGTGCCAAATTTTATGTGATGGAATGAAGATCTGTGAGTATTATTGTCGCCCTAGATGCAAAAAGCCAATATGACGCCCTAACAATTGCCGATCAGTTGGATCCATCACTATGCCGCTTAAAAGTAGGCAAAGAATTATTTACTCATGAAGGTCCAAGTGTAGTAAAAGCATTGCATGATCATGGCTTTGAAGTTTTTTTAGATTTAAAATTTCATGATATTCCAAACACGACTGCGCAGGCGGTGTGTGCCGCGGCTGACTTGGGGGTATGGATGGTCAATGTACATGCTTCTGGTGGCCGCAAGATGATGGAAACTTGTGTAGAACGTTTAAAAGCGGGTAATTATTCTACACAGCTGATAGCCGTAACTGTTTTGACCTCAATGGGACGGGAAGATCTGCGGGATATTGGTTTGGATATTGAGCCTTTTGAACAGGTGAAACGTCTTGCTAAACTTACTCAAGATAGTGGTTTGGATGGTGTAGTGTGTTCTGCACAAGAAGCAAAAATGTTGCGTCAAGATTTAGGTGCAGAATTTGCTCTCGTTACACCTGGCATCCGCCCGGCAGGTACAAATGCAGATGATCAAAAAAGAATTGTAACACCGAAGCAAGCCATGTTGGATGGTTCAACACATTTAGTGATTGGTCGACCAATTACTCAGTCAGAGAATCCGAGTCAAATGCTCAAAGATATTTTAGCGACATTATAACTTAGTGGCAGGCTAAAAAACCCTCTTTTCTTAATCAGGAACAGAGGGTTTATTTTTTAACGGGAATAAAAATCTATTTATAGAATGGGTCCAATAAAATCATATGCATTTAAAGTGCTGCCAATACACTCACCGCTATCGGTGCAAGTACAGAAAGGATAAAACCACTGACCATGGCATGCGGAATAAAATCATTTCCACAGGCTTGTTTGACCATAGGTAAAGTAACATCCATGGCTGTGGCGCCTGCTGATGAAATTGCTGAACGAGGGTAGCGCCAACCGATGAGGTACATCAATAAAATCGCAAAAATTTCTCTAAACAAATCATTCATTAAGGCAATACTGCCTAAGTGTGCATTCTTCAATTCAGTGACTACAATCCCAGTCATAGAGTAAAATCCATAACCTTGTGACAACATAATCATATCTCGCATGCTGATATCGTGAACCAAGAAAAAAGCTGCAAAGGCTCCTAATAACGAACCGATCACACAAGCCAATGGGACAAGCATGATTTTCCAGTTTAACCATGAACGATCCAGTGGCGAATAAGCCAAATCTAAGCCAATCAATAGCATATAGAGCAATAGTAAGTTCCATGTACTGATATGCAAGGGGACACTGGCATAGTGCGCAAACTCTGCCACAGCATAACCCACAGCCAAAGCAATAAATGCATAACTAATATTCAATAAAGAACCAAGCAGTAATTCGGCAGAAACTTTACCTTGAGCAGGTTTAAGACCAATGGCTTTAAACACCAGATAGCAACAGACAAATGCTCCCAGTGAAGTGCTCAGTGCAATGGTTGCAGCACTGGTGAGAATCTGTGTGGGACTGGTAATATTATGAATGGTTTGAGAAAATTCAATTGCAATGGCAATCAACAAAATATAAGTAAAATAAGGCAATATCTTGAATGCGATTTTTTCGATAACTTGAGGAATTCTTCGAGCGAGAACAAATCCAAAAAATAAGCAAAATAAGAGTTGGAAAATTAACCAAAGCGATTGCATAAAAATAGATAGGTAGTGAGAACCTATCTATTATAACGGAGCTTTTAAAAGCTGTTTGCAATATTGTGATCAGATCATAAAAAATTATGCAGCTTGAGGTTTGGCCTGAACCTTTTGTTGTTTGCCCAACAACCTAAAATTGCCTGGGTTGATCTTGCGTGTTTCTAACCAAAACTTCCAAGTATATGTTGGCCAAAGTGCAAAGTTTTTACCGCCATCCTGTTGATACCAACTGACACATCCGGATTGCCAAACCGTACCTTCGAGCTGCTTTTGTACTTTGTCATTAAATCGATCTTGAATTTCTGCTTTAACCACAACAGCCTGGGTTTGGGTGTTTTGCACCATCTGAATCAATTGTAAAATATAATTGACCTGAGACTCGATCATGAAAATAACAGAATTATGCCCTAATACAGTATTTGGTCCAAGCAATTGGAATAAGTTTGGAAAGCCTTTGGTAATGACGCCATAGTAGCTTTCTGCACCGTCTTTCCAAGCTTGTTTTAACTCAAGACCATTTTCCCCATAGCAATCAAAAGATTTTAAATAAATACGGGGATCGGTAATAAAACCAGTGCCATAGATTAAGCAATCAATTTGGCGTGCTTTACCATCTTTCGTGATGATGCTGTCCTCGGTTATTTCTTGAATGGCATCAGTGATCAGTTCAACATTGTCGCGATTGAAAGTTGGGAAATATTTATTTGAAATCAAAATCCGTTTACAGCCCATAACATAATCAGGGATGAGTTTTTGTGCGGTTTGCTGATCTTTGACCTGAAATCTAATAAAGGCTTCAGCAAGTTTTTGACCGTATTTCATGATTTGTGGCTTGACAATTGGGACCACACGCGACTCATTTGACCAATATAAACGGGCACGATGCAGTTTTCTAAACCATTCAAAGCGTTGAAATAGTTTTTTATCAAGAGCATTGTATGCGCGTTCGTCACGTGGGATTACCCAGGCGGGTGTTCGTTGCAACACATAGAGATTTTGAACTTTATCCGCGATTTCGGGAATATACTGAATTGCACTTCCTCCTGTACCAATAGAGGCAACATTCTTTTGATTCAGGTTATATTTATGGTTCCATTGAGAAGAGTGGAATACTTCACCTTTAAATTTTTCAATGCCTTTAATCTGTGGTATTTGTGGAACATGCAGGGGGCCCGATGCAAAAATAACAAATTGAGCGTTAATTTGCTGACCATTTTTTAATGCTAAATGCCAATTAAACCGATCTTCATGATAATGTGCGGCAATGACTTCTTGATTAAATTGGATATATTTTTTTAAATCGTATTGTTGAATCAAATCTTGAATATAATCAAAAATTTCAGGTGCTTCCGCATAACGTTTAGACCAATCTGTTTTGGGCGCAAATGAAAGTGAGTACATGTGCGACTGAACATCACAAGCAGCACCTGGATACTGGTTTTCACGCCATGTTCCCCCAACATCATTGGCTTTTTCAACAATAATAAAATCATGGATGTTGGCTTTTATTAAGCGGATTGCCATGGCTAATCCTCCAAAGCCGGCACCAATGATGGCAACCTGTGTTGTTTGTGTGTTTGCTTGAACCGCAGATGTTGTACTCATTTTTCTTCACTCTGAGTTTTCCAGTTTTGCATAGAATATCGAAACTGTTGGATTTGAAATATGATTGCAATGACATAAAAATTGATATATTCGGCAATTCCCAAAATGTTGACTTTGTAGTAAAAAGTTTGGGTGAAAATGAAATGATGATGAAATGAAGCGATCGATTCTCGGTTTGATGTATTTAATTCATGGTATGCGTAATGCGGGAATTGATGTGGACTCTCGACTTGCAAGTGTCGGGATTAAAGCTGACGCGCTTGATCCGAGTTCAATTATTCATCCCAGTTTAGAGTGGGATATCCAGAAAATTATCGGTCAGGGTGTGCAACCTGAAACAGGATTATTCATTGGTCAGCACTATTCGCTTGCAGGATATGGTCCCTTATTGATGTTATTGGTGACTTGCAACAATGTCGGTGATGCAATTCAAAATGGGATTCGTTATCAAGGTTTGACCTATCTGTACGGAGTACTCGGGCTTGAAAAAGGTGACCATCAAATTGCACTGACCTATCAACCAGTGGATTTGGAAACCGAAATGGGATTACTTCGGGCACAATGTGAAATTTCAGGCACTTATAAATTTCTCGACGATATTTATAAAATGATGGGATTAACTGCACCAAGTGTCAGAATTGAATTGCCATTTCAGCAACCTCAAGACCCGGTTATTTTAAAACAATACCATGATTATTATGGTTCAGATTTACACTTTAATTGTGATAAAGCTGCATTTTGGATTAATGAAGATGTAATGCAATTGCCCATACCTTCTGCTGATCCCATTACCCATCGGGTTTATGAGGCAAAATGTATTGCTGAAATTGAACGCTTGAATGCTGAAGAGCAGAAAGTGGCTCCGCTGATTCAACGGGTGAATGATTATTTGGAATTACAACAAGGCGTCATTCCATCTATGGCTGAGGTTGCACAGGCTTTAAATGTTCCTGAGCGTACTTTGCGTCATCAGTTGCAACAATTGAATACGAGCTATAAACAGATTCGAGAGCAGCTCATTAAACATAAAGCTTTACGTTTGATTGAATATAAAGAGTATTCGATTGAAGTGATTGCCGAATTGTTGGGCTATTCAGAACCTGCGGCATTTAATCATGCCTTTAAGCGTTGGTTTGGACAAAGCCCTCGACAGTACGGTAAATAAACAGGTGGTGTTAAAAATGAAATACAGTATAGAAATTATGCCAAAGTTTTATTTATCAAAAATAAATCTTCGCTATACTTCCTTCAGCCTTTAAAAGTAACAATACGATATGTTATTAGATCAGAATAGAACTTCCTCAACAGCATTTACTCCCGTTTCACCTGCTGAGCGTTATGCAAAAGCATTATCCTCTGGGCAATTTTTACCCGATGATGCTCAGGCACAAGCAGTACATGAGCTGGAACGTGTATGGCAAGAGCTGATTAATCGTTATAAAGCTTCAAAAAAGGCTTTCCGTCGTTTCCGTCGTCAAACAGCGCCCAAAGGTGTCTACATGTGGGGCGGGGTAGGACGTGGAAAAACATGGTTAATGGACCAATTTTACGATTCCATTCCATTTCGTCGAAAAACACGGATGCATTTTCATCACTTTATGCAATTTGTTCATAAAGAACTCAATAAATTATCTGGTCAGCGTAATCCTTTGGATATGGTGGCGGATCAGATTTACAAAGAAGCTGTTGTCATCTGCTTTGATGAATTCTTTGTATCCAATGTAACTGATGCGATGATTCTGAGTGACTTGTTTCAGAAGTTATTTACTCGCGGCATTACTTTGGTGGCGACATCAAATATAGCGCCAGATGGCTTATACAAAAATGGTATCCACCGCGATCGTTTTATTCCAACCATTGAAATGGTAAAAACCCATTGTGTGGTTTTAAATGTCGATGCGGGTGTGGATTATCGTTTACGTGTATTGAAGCAGGCCCAATTATTCAAAGCACCGCTTAGCGATGATAATAAAGTTTGGATGGCAAAGCGATTTAGTGCTTTAACCGCTTCACAGACAGTGTCGGAAGAACCGATCACCATCAACAATCGTATTGTTGAAACTCTGGGGCATACTGAGGATGTATTATGGTGTGATTTCCGGGAGCTCTGTATGAAGCCGCGAAGTCCATCGGATTTTATTGAAATTGCAAATATTTATAATACTGTGCTGGTGAGTAATGTCCCACATTTGACTGATTTGCTTTCAGAAGGAACACGGCGTTTTATTTATCTGGTCGATGAGTTTTATGATCGTGGAGTAAAATTATTGTTGACCTCTGAAGATTCAATTATTGAAATTTATCAAGGTGAAAAACTTGCCTTTGAAATTGAACGTACCCGTTCACGTTTATTGGAAATGCAGTCTGATGAATATTTACAGTCAGAACATCGTCTGATTAAAGGAAACAGTGAACTGGAAGTTGAATAATTCATTCAAAGAGATAAAAAAGCGATCTCAGTCAAAAATAAGATCGCTTTTTTTTAATGCTATCAGTACAGCTTATTTAAATATAGACAACAAACTTAACACTGTCTTGGCAAAATAAGCTGGTGGCTATGTGTTGAATGATCTTTAGGCATTTGTGTACCAAGACAGAAGTTAACCCACTTGAATTTCTGTAGTGGGATGGCGCACGCGACTTTTATTTGGTGTCGCAATCAGATAAGCCAATGTAAGTGGACCAAGACGTCCAGCAAACATGAGACAGATCAGGGCAATTTGACTGCCTGCATGCAGGTTTTCAGTTATTCCTCGTGATAAACCAACAGTACAAGCTGCGGAAACGGCTTCAAATAATAAATCTAAAAACTTTTTATCCGGTTCAAGAATCAATAAGGTAAAAAAGCCAATCAAAATCAGAAGAGATGTGATTGCAATGACTGCCAGTGCTTTAAATGTGGCTTGATGAGAAACGGAATGACCAAATACGGTAATTTCATCTGAACGTTTTAAAAAAGTGATGACGCTCAAGATCATAATGATAAATGTACCCACTTTAATCCCCCCAGCTGTACTGAGCGATCCACCCCCAATAAACATTAAAACCATGGTGATTAAGGTGGATGCATTGGTCATACTGCTGACTTCCAGACTGTTAAAGCCAGATGAACGGGGAACGGTTGCATGAAACCATGCATTGAGTGCCTGATCACCGAATGTCATCGGTGCCAGTGTGAGTGGATTAGATGCTTCAATCGCCCAAATCACGATAAATGCAAAAAGATTGAGCCCGGCAATGGTAGATAGAATTAATTTGCTGTTGGTTGAAAGCTTCTTCCAGCGCTTGGCTTTCTTGATGTCCATCAACACAACAAAACCGATACCACCAATGATATACAGCATACTGATGGTAAAAGTCACCATATACTGATCTGAGAAACTCATTAAACTGTTGGGGAATAGCGAGAATCCACCATTGTTAAATGCAGAAATACTGTAAAACAGGGCATAGAAGAAAGCATGCTCTAGATCATAATGATGTGACCATGCCATGGTTAAAATACCCGTGCCAATCGCTTCAAAAAATAAGGAATAGAGAAAAACACCTTTAACCGTAAAAGTTGCTCTTGCTAGACTGGTTTGCCCAATGGTTTCTTGTGCCATGATTTGCTGTTTCAGCCCGATTTTGGAAGATAGGCTCAGGGCAGCGAGGATTGCAAAAGTCATAAATCCCAAACCGCCGCATTGAATCAAGATCATGACCACCACTTGACCGAATGTAGTCAGTGATTCACCGATATTGACAACAGAAAGTCCTGTAATCGTTACTGCAGATGTCGCCGTAAAGAGAGCATCAACCCAAGTCAAATCACCTTGATGGGCAAAAGGGAGTTTCAGTAATACTGTTCCAATAATAATAAAGCTCAAAAAACCTAAAGCAAGTAAACTTGGTGGGCTGAGATTAATACTATTATGTTGCTTGTTGATCAGTTCTTTTTTAGATAGACGCATGATTATGACTATAAGAAGCGAATCGAAAATTGTCTGAGCATTTCTACAGGACCTTCAAGAATTAAAATGTCTTTTTCCTGTAAAATTGTGCCAGGTGCAATATCATAGAGAACATGAGATCCGCGTTGTAACAATAATGTGGTTAATTCGGGAGTATTTTCCATGACGGTTTGAAACTGAGCGCCCTGTAAATTTGCACCGATTTCGATTTTTACGATATAACGATCATTGTTCAGCGCCATGTAGCGTCTGACCATTGGATAACTTAAAGACTGGGCAACCCGGATGCCCATATCCTCTTCAGGATGAATAATTTTACTGATTCCCAAATGCGATAAAATCATGTGGTGGGATTTAGATTTGGCTTTGACAAAGATTTTTTCAATGCCTAAGTTTTTGAGATGGAGTACACACAGGATACTGGCTTCGATATCTTCACCGATCGCAACCACCACAGCATCACAATTTTTAATATTGAGTTCATCTAAAACATGCTCATCAGTTGCATCTGCGATGACGGCATGACTGATTTGGTCTGCAATATTTTCAACATTTTTCTTTAAGGTATCAATGCCAATCACATCGTGATTTAAGTTGGTCAGTTCAAGCGCAACAGCTTCACCAAAACTACCTAAACCGATGACAGCGAACTGCGCCATTCTACAAAATCCTTATCTCAGCACTTGAATTGTGCGAGCATTATCATCTTCAATTTTTATATATTTTATAGTTAAAGTATTCAATCGCCAATCTCGAAACCTTGAATATAAACTGATATATGTAAATAAAACCTGAATTATGTCATAAAACCTTCAAATGAGTTAGCTATGCTCAATCAAGGTATTCAAAATTGATCTTCATCAATATTCGCTTGTTTGATTAAGTATAAGAAAATGGACGATAAAAAAATTTATAAAATACTCCAACATTGGTTTCCTGAATTGAAGCAAAGGGATATGCCGAAAAAGAAGTATCGTAAAAGTTTTGAAGCGTTTTTAAACTGGCTTGCTGCAGAAAAATTCGGTGGTCGTTTCCGCGCCTATTTGATGAAAATAGATCGCATGGAGTTTCATGAAAATCAGATTGAGCGAAGTGCTGTATTTCATGAATATGCCGTTGATAGTCTAGGCATTCAAAGCAAGATTCGCCAAAGAGCTCAACCTTTATTTGATCATTACGAATTGCACAAAGATGTTATCGGGCGTTATTATAATGTGCAAGATCAAGTCTATGATATTGTATTTGAAGAAATATTAACCGAGGCAAAACAACATCATCATGAGTTGCTTCTAATCTACGCTGAAGATTATTATTGGTTAATCGTTCCGAACCATGAGCACAAGATCGAAAAGTTTTGTAAGCATTTCAATAAACAGTTTCATGATGAAGATATCAGTATAGAGCACTATGCATTGTTTGATTGTTCCAGATCGACCTGATTTTTAAAGTTTTACTTTTCACTTTATAATAAAGCCATGAGAGAGATCCGCATGTCACATAAAATTTACTCACTTCTTCAAGCCACTTTTGCTGAATTAAACATGCAGCCCATCCCAGTAGACGATGAATTCCATACATTTGATGAATGGATCAATGAAGATCAAAATTTGCTGCATTATATTGAATTAAAAGAATACAGTGACAATGGGATTGAAGATAACTTTTATTTTAAAAAGTACAATGTTGACACTGAGCAATTGCAAAATGAGATTGAAATTGCCGTTCAGGAATGCTTTGAACAACTTCAGGAAGATGACGATATTTCATTTGAAGAGCAAATGGATGTCATGGAACGTACTGAGGAAATCATTTTTGATGCCATTAAAAATCTGGCAGACCAGCACCAGTTATCACTCTTGGTGGTTTATCGAGAAAATCCATATTGGATGCTGGTACCTACGCAAGATGAACAGCAATTAATTCAAATTGTTGATGCTTTTAATGAAGCATTTAATGAGGATGGTGATTTAAATATGGCAATATATTGATTATTGGTCGCTTTATTTCATCAATCCATTTTAAAACCATAAATCGGCATAAAATACGCCTCATTCTGACCTTCTTCATGTGAGGGAGAGAGAATATGAGTATTCTGATGATTCGTTGAACCCGTTTATTTTTATTTGATGAAAGAGATCTATTTTTCAATATTTGATGTCAATGTTGTATGGGTTGAAGCATTGCGGTGATTAAAAATTGAAGTGTATCAAATTATAACCCTATTAAAAGATTCTTCCTGACGAGCAAAGGGCGAGACTAAGAGGCTATTCTATACTGAGTGGTATTCCGCAAAAGGGGTTCAGGCAAATCGACTGTAATGTTGGAAAATTAATCATCAACAGCCTGTAAAATTATTACAGGCTGTTGATAAAATTCATTTATTTCAAGAAACGTTGATAACCTAGATTATTGGTAATTTCCTGATATGGATAATTGATATTTTCTAAGGTTTCAATTAAGCCATCTGGATTCTGTACAGCATCTTCCGCATCCAACCCAACCAGGACACGACCTTCCGCTGCACCATGGTTACGATAATGGAACAAGCTGATGTTATGTGTAGGACCCAAACGTTCAAGGAAGGTTAATAATGCGCCTGGACGTTCCGGAAATTCAACACGGAATAAACGTTCATTGGCGATATCTGCATGACCGCCAATCAAATAGCGAATATGCAGTTTTGCGACTTCATCATCAGATAGATCATCTACATCATAATGAACTTTTAACGCTTCATAGATGTCATGACGTTCTTTCTCACCAAATTTTAAACTAATGCCGACAAAAACCTGTGCTGCTGAAGCATCACTTGCACGATAGTTGAATTCGGTAATATTTCGTCCTTGTAAAGCACGGCAGAAGTTAAGGAAAGATCCTTTTTCTTCAGGGATGGTAACAGCAAAAATTGCTTCTTTACGTTCACCTAATTCTGTTCTTTCTGCAATATAGCGTAAACGGTCAAAGTTCATGTTTGCGCCACATATAATCGACACCATGTTCTTGCCTTCAAGCCCATGCGTTTCTACATATTTTTTGATACCAGCCAATGCCATAGCACCAGACGGTTCTACGATACTACGGCATTCGTCATACGTATCTTTTATCGCTGTACAGATTTCATCGGTGTTGACCAGAACAACTTCTGGCTCAACTATGGGGCCAGAAAGATCTGATTTTTGTAACTGAATGACTTCAAAAGGTTTCTCACCAATCTGAGCCACAGCTGTTCCATCTGCAAATAGACCAACAGAAGGTAAGATAACCCGTTCTTTGGCTTCTAAAGCCGCTTTTAGACAGGCAGATTCGTCGTATTCTACAGGGATGACTTTGACATGTGGAGCGACATCACCTAAATAAGCGGCAACACCTGCGATTAAACCACCACCACCCACTGCAACGAATACATATTCTACATCACGCCATTGGCGTAAAATTTCATTGGCAATTGTCCCTTGACCCGCCATGACCAATTCATCGTCATATGGCGGAATAAAGGTCATGCCTTCATCTGCTGCACGTTGAATGGCATATTTGTTGGCTACATCAAAAGAATCGCCGTGAAGCACCACTTCACCACCTAAGCGCTTAACGGCCTGTACTTTAATATCGGGTGTGGTTTTGGGCATCACAATAATGGCGCGAATACCTAACTTTTGACCAGATAATGCCACGCCTTGTGCATGGTTACCCGCAGAAGCAGTAATAACGCCACGTTCCAACTGAGATTTCGGTAATTGGCTGATACGGTTATAAGCACCGCGCAGCTTGAAAGAAAAGACAGGTTGTAAGTCTTCGCGTTTGAAGCGAATGTTATTGTTTAGTTTTTCACTAATTCGTGGCGCTGCTTCGAGTGGGGTTTCGATTGCAACGTCATAGACCGTTGCCTGTAATATTTGTCGAACCAAACGAGACAGCATGTTAATTTTCCATCTAACAGTTTAAAATGAGCATCCATTGTAACAAACCGTTGCACCTTTGCGTTTTAAAATTATGCAAAATGTGCAGGAAATTGAAATTTAATTGAGAGATGTCATGAGCCTTTATGCAACCCAGGATGAGAAAAAACAAGCTGCAGCCCAAGCCGCTTTAAAACACTTACCAAAAGGGGGCATTTTGGGTGTTGGAACTGGAAGTACGGTCAATTTTTTGATCGAGCTTTTGCCACAACTTCAACTTGAAGCTGCGGTGGCAAGTTCTGAAGCGACTGCGCAACGCCTTAAAAAGTTAGGAATTGAAGTGGTTGACATGAACCATGTTGGTGGTCTGGATGCCTATGTGGATGGCGCAGATGAAATAGACCGTCATATGCACATGATCAAAGGTGGTGGTGCTGCACTGACACGTGAGAAAATTGTTGCTTCAATTGCAAAAAAGTTTGTCTGTATTGTGGATGATTCGAAATGGGTTGAGCAATTAGGACGTGAGTTTCCGTTGCCTATCGAAGTAATTCCTATGGCACGTTCTGCTGTTGCCCGCAAAATTGTGTCTTTAGGGGGTGACCCGACTTATCGTGAGGGAGTGGTTACTGATAATGGCAACGTGATTTTAGATGTTTTTAATTTGAATATTTTAAATGCGCTTGAGTTAGAAAAAACCATTAATGATATTCCTGGGGTTGTGTGCAACGGGATTTTTGCAATCAATAAAGCAGATATTGCAATTGTTGCGACCAACAAGGGTATTGAAGAGCGTACAGCAATCTAAATATTCGATTTCTCTCTGTTAAGCCCTTCGTAAAGAAGGGTTTACTTTCTTCTGAAGCGTTACGGTAAATTAAATTTAGAGTCATATGGCAGCCACATTTCCTGAAATTAAAATTACCCATCATGCACGTGCTACACGTTTGCGCTTACGTGTTGAACCTAGTCAAATTAAACTAACCGTCCCCAAATTTTGTACTCAGCGTCAAATTGATGATTTTTTAAAACAGTCCGAATCCTGGATGATCGAAACTTGGCAGAAACAGCAACAAAATATTGCGCTTGCTGACCGAAGTTTACCCTCTACATTGACGCTTTTTAATCTGCAACAACCAATAAAAATTATTTATCAAAAGCAAAGACCAGCCTTCGTTTTTGATGAGCAGGCGCTAACCGTATTGATCAGTGACCAACAAGCTGAAGTCTATTTAAAAAATTTTGTAATTCACTATGCCAAACAGCATTTACCAATTTTTTTACAGCAAATCAGTGAAGAAACAGGTTTGAAATTTAACCAATGTGCGATTCGACAAGCTAAAACACGTTGGGGAAGTTGTACCGTAAAGCATGATATTATGTTGAATAGTACATTGGCTTTATGTGGTTTCAATATTACGCGCTATGTCTGTATACACGAATTGGCGCACACTCGTTATTTTGACCATAGTACGGCATTTTGGTCTGAAGTCGCAAAATATGATCCGAATTATAAACAACATCGTCAAATTTTAAAAAATGGAACTTTACCGTGGTGGTGGAGCTAATCAAATTGTAAAATAAAGCGCAGCTTTTAATCAGTGATGCAGGGAAATGCCATGGCAATAAAAAGAATCGTCAGTAATATTCAGGCTCCAGATCTGAGGTCGGCACAAACCTTTTATGGTGATTTTTTAGGTATGCAGTTAGTCATGGATCATGGATGGATAAAAACTTATGCAAGTCATGAAATGATGAGCCCGCAAATTAGTATTGCCTCCCAAGGCGGAAATGCAACAGAGGTCCCTGATTTTTCAATAGAAGTCGATAATGTGGATGAATTGTACGCTAGAGCTCAGCAATTCAATATGGAAATCATATACCCATTAACCATTGAGGAATGGGGGGTAAAACGTTTTTATTTAAAAGATCCTTTTGGCAAGACAGTCAATCTATTGCAACATATTGAACCCCAGATTTTTAAAACGACAACACGATAGGTTTTAAATGCAACGAAAGAAATCGGTTCCAGAATGAATCTTCAAACATTTGCATGATAAGTGATCAGCTTGGGGCAGCCGATGGTTTTTCTTTAATATCCCAGCATTTGGAAGAAAAATCGTATATTAAGATCTTAATGGTGTGTACTGTATCTTGAAACAATAATAACAAAGACGATGGCTTATATCTTGGGTGGATTATTTATTGGATGAGGCATAAGCTTTTAAATCGAGATTGAGCAGCTTGATAAGATTTCAACAGGTTTAAGTTGGGTTCTATGGTTGCTGTTTAATGAAGCTGAACAACGTTGCTTCGCGCAAATGATACAATATTGTAAAACAATTTTCAGTACAGGATTCAAATGGCTCCATGAGGTATTATGGAGGCATTTGGAGAAAGGCAGATTCAAGTTGATTAAGAAATGAAATGCCATAAAAAAAGCTTGGGATGATGATGAATATCCGATATTTTCGGCAAAAAGATAGAGAGCCATTGAGTCAACTTTTTCTGCAAACTCGTAAAACAAGTTGGTTGTGGATAGATTCCTCAAAATGGCAATTGAGTGATTTTGAAAAATATACACAGCATGAAATTATTTTAGTTGCAGTAAACGGTCAACAATATTTAGGTTTTGCTTCTATTTATCTTGATGATAATTTTTTACATCATCTATTTGTTGCGCCCGATGTGCAAAAAAAGGGAGTAGGCTCAGCATTGCTGGCATCAGCAGAACAACTGTTTACTGGAACTGGCTATCTAAAGTGTTTATTGGAAAATAAACAAGCATTGAATTTTTATCAGCGTCATGACTGGACAGTGATTGGTACCGGTAACAGCGAAGAGGGCACTTATCTATTGATGTCCAAAGAAAAATTATGACTCAAAATGATTTATCCAATCCGTGATTTTTTGTACAACCTTTTCCGGCTGTTTAATCCAAACGCTATGCTGATTTCCTTGGATGGTTTTAGACAGATCTAAAGTTTGAACGACGGGCTGTTTGAAATAACGGCTTAAAGCCAACATAGATGACATGGGCGCAAAATCGTCATCTTTTAAAGCGATAAACAAGGCTGCGTTTTCCACAATTTGTTCTTTACTGATGATGTGTTTATAATTTCCTGTAAAGACGACTTTTGACCAGTCTCGCATCAAGGATTTGGCTTCTCGATTGCCAAATGCAATTTTATATCCTGCAAAGTAACCATCCTTTAAAATCATGGCATTAATAACAGTGACTGCTTTTAAAATATTGATTTTACCTTTTAAATCCCAATTTTTTAGTCCGATATTGCCTGTGGCTATACCAATGACTGTATTGTCATGGCTCTGTGCGTACAATGTAGCCAAATGTCCACCTAAGCTATGACCCAATAAAATAGGGGAATGAAGATTTGCATCCACGGCAATCTTCTCAAGTTGTGCAATAAAACCATGGATGAGATCGGCGTAACCATAATCTATTTGGGCTGATACATGAGGCGTGTTCCGTCCACAATAGGGATAATCTGCGACAAGAAGATTAAAACCATGATTTGCCAGTAAACCAATTAACTTCTCGTATTTATTGATTGTTACGCCTAAAGCCGTCAATAAAATAATCGTGTGTTTATTCTGTGGATGGACATAGAGGTCAACAAGGATAGGATGTTGTTGAAAATATATCGTTTTCTGTATTAAGTTGTTGTTTAACATTTGATTACTCCTTAAAAATATTAAGCTGAATCATGTATGGTAGTCCTAATCCAGACAACAGAGCTGTGCGGGATTGAGGGTGATTGAGCGACTCCTTATGTAAAAGTTTTTTGAAATGTGAATTAAATTGAGTTCGAGGATGTTCTGTCAAAACATCTTCAGCATAAGTTTTTGAAAACCGTACATAATCTGTGCCAATAACGTCACATGAAGTTGCCTGATGCAGTAACAGCGCTTCTATCGGCAAATTTTGATTAGACTCATCTAAATAGCCATTCATATGAAGGCAAATCGCTTCAGAAATAATTTTTGTACGCGATTCATCGTAACGGTGTTTTAGACATAAACGTTCTGAACGTAAGGCACTCTCATAAGTAAAGCAGTGACAGGAATATTGATCTAGATGTGCAACCAAGCCCAAATCGTGCATTAAGCAGGCAATTAAAAAGCTTTCTTGGTCAAATTGCCAGTCTTTACTTTGCGCGATGCCTGCTCCCCAAAAAAAGCTACGCCAAGAATGATGGAAAATAGCTTGATCCCGTGCGTTTTCTAGCTCAGCTATTGCCTCTTTGACAATAGGTGTATCGGGAATTCGGACATCTTGTATGGCAATATGAGCCGGCTGAATATGGGATTGTATAAAGGTCTTGGAGTACTTGTAGGTGATTGGCAGTAAAGTCTGTTTGATCAGATTTATTTTTTCTTTAAAGCTCAGGCTTCCTTGGTTGATTTCCATCCATTTTCGGGATCCGATCATGGGACATGATTCCTATTGTTAATAATTAGAGTAATTACTCTAATTATTCTCTCTGAATTGAAAAGAAAATACAAGTTGCTTTAAAACAACGTGGATAAAACTGAGTAGGGTGAGATTGGAATGAGCAAATTCAGTTGGCTTTTGATTCTAGCTGAGGCTATTTTATTGCCCGAACTGTTATGGGAATAGCCTAAAATAGGAGCAAGCGAGCAGTAAAAATAGTAAAGAATTTAAGTTTTAAGCAGATATATGAAATTAAATTACAAAATAATGTGACTATTTTTAATCATTGATTGGGCGCGTATAAAAAAATACTCTAAACTTATCGACTTTCCGATATTTCCTATTTCTTATCATAAAGATATCAGACGTGAATTTTGCAGATACCCATTACTTTATTTTAATTGTGCCCATCTGCCTGATATTAATGGGTAGTTTGCTTCTGATTTGTCATTTCTTTTTTAAAGCACCTGCATATTTATTTTGGTTGGGGCTTGGATATATTGTGCCGTCATTTTCTTTGGCTGCGCAAAGCTTTATGACCAACCAGCAGTTGACATTAACAGCACCACTTTTAGGCTGTTTCTATTTATTCGGCGCTTGGACCAGCGCTTATGCAATGGCATTACGTAAAAATGGAAATGCTCATAATTTATTGGCAGTTGTTTTAACTGGATTAACATTGCCATTCCTCATTTACTTTTCATATGTTGATGAACAGCTTTGGGTCAGAATGCTGATTTTAAATCTAGCCATTGCAATGATTGAGTCTTTGGTCTTGCCATCGCTTTTTAAAGATTATCAACATCGGGACTGGTTGAATAAATTAGTAGATTATTCTTATCTTTTCATAGTTTTATATACTTTTGCCCGTAGCGTTATTGTCTATTGTTGTCTGCAAAACGTTCAAACCAATATGCTTGTAGATTCTGTGTGGTGGCTCATGATGCTAGCCGCAAGTATTCTGTTGAGTTTATGGTTTGCGATTATTGTTGTAGGAACTTTGGTTCGCGATATTATTTTAAAATTGAACGATGATCGTTCAAGAGATCCACTCACACACCTGCTCAATCGCCGTGGGTTTTATGATGCTGCCAAGACAAGCTTAATTGATTTATCCCAAACCCAATATTTTTTACTGATGTGTGATGTAGATCATTTTAAAAAAATTAATGATACCTATGGACATCTGATTGGTGATCAAATTTTACAGAGAGTCAGTAATTTGGTCAGTCAAAATGTTGGAAAAGAAGACTTGGTCGGGCGTTTCGGAGGTGAAGAATTCATTGTTCTATTGCACGTTGCCAATGCTGAAATTGCATATGAAATTGCTGAGAAAATCCGTATCAGCATTGAAAATGAAGTTTTTTCTTCGAAAAATATTGTATTAACTGCCAGTTTCGGACTTGTTCAGGTGCAGTATCGAAATCTAGCACTCGGCATTGAATCTGCGGATAAATGTTTATATGCCGCCAAGCGTGCTGGTCGGAATTGCATTATTCAAGGCTAATGAATGCCTGAAACGATGCAAATTAAGATTTGCAAGGCGATTAAAACGATAAAAAACCAAGTAAAACAGTTTAGAAAGCATAAACTTCCTGTCATACTACAGTTCATACAGAATGGATACATTTAAATCGAGGTAAAAAACGTGATTTCAGTGGGTATTGTCGGTGGAACGGGTTATACAGGCGTTGAATTGTTGCGTCTTTTACTGCGACATCCAAATGTTCAAGTGAATGTACTGACATCGCGTACTGAAGAGGGTCGTCGAGTAGATGATATGTTCCCTAGTTTGCGTGGACATACGACACTTAAATATTCAGATTTAAAAATTGATGAACTCAAAAAATGTGATGTAGTATTTTTTGCAACGCCGCATGGTGTTGCAATGAAACATGCCGAAGAACTATTGGCATCAAATACTAAAATTATTGATTTAGCAGCTGATTTTCGTTTAAAAAATTTAACTGAATTTGAAAAATGGTATGGAATGCAGCATGCTTGTCCGGACATTTTAACCGATGCCGTATATGGTTTGTCTGAGCTTAACCGCGAACAGATCAAGCAAGCGAAAGTGGTTGGAAACCCAGGCTGTTATCCGACAACCGTACAACTGGGCTTAGCACCACTATTTAAACAAACTGCAACATTGGTTAAACCTGAAAGTATTATTATCGATGCAAAATCAGGTGTGTCTGGTGCTGGACGCAAAGCCAGCTTAGGTATGATCTATTCTGAAAATGCCGACAACTTTAAGGCTTATGGCGTTGCAGGACACCGTCATCATCCTGAGATTGTCGAGGCACTTGAAAATATTTCAGGGCAACGAGGGGTATTTGATCATATCCTCTTTGTCCCTCATTTAGTGCCGATGATTCGCGGCATGCTCAGTACGATTTATATTGATCTGACGGATGAGGGTGAACATGCAGATTTACAAACACTTTACGAGCAGTTTTATACTGATGAAACATTTGTAGATGTCATGCCGGCCAACAGCTCACCTGAAACGCGTTCAGTACGTGGTGCCAACCAACTAAGAATTGCATTGTACAAACCACAGCCAAAAAAACTGATTGTTTTATCGGTGCAAGATAATTTGGTGAAAGGGGCTGCGGGGCAGGCAGTACAAAATATGAACTTAATGTTTGGTTTTGCTGAAGATGCTGGTTTACAAGGTATCGGATTATTACCATAAAAAACGCTTTATAACTTCCCACACATTTAACTTTGCGGTTAAATGTGTGTTTTGATGCGATCAATACTTTAGAGATGACGATGCAGAACACAGAAACAAATACCGCGTCACAACCAGCTCAAACACCCAAAAAACCTTTTTTAAAAGGCAATATGCCATTGGTGATCGGGGGTGTCGTATTATGTGCGGGTAGTGTACTTTTAGGCTACACGGTTGGACACCGCCAAGGACTTACGGTTGTTGGTTTTGATGCAGACGCGGAACAATTGGTAGAAGTGGTTAAACAACAAAAAACGACACTGGCTACGTTAAATAAAAACTTAAATGCCACTGTACAAGAGCGTGATGTGGCTGTTTCTAATGCCAATGACTTACTAGAAGCATTAAATAAAGCCAATGCAGAAAAATCACAAATCGATGTAATGAGTGCAATTTACCGTGAAGTGTTAAAACAACGCGGCGGTTTAAGCTTGACGATTCAGAATCTTGCGGTTAAACCTTTGCCTGAAAATGCTTACGAATATCAACTCGATCTTATCCAAGTGAGTCCAAGACGTGCTACGGGTACAGTAGAAATTCGTTTAATCAGTGGTACAGAAGTGTTGACTGTACCTATGGGTGATGCTAATTACAATTTTACTGATTATGAGCGTTTGACAGGTCGCTGGACGATGCCGAAAGGCTTCAATCCACAATTTATCGAAGTGCGTTTAAATGGTGCCACACCAGTCATCAAGCGATTCAGTTGGTCACGCGGAAAGGCGGTAGACAGTGCAGCCGCATTTGCTGCTGAGGTACCTCAAGCAGAAGCTAATTCTCAATAAATCATAAGTATTTTGGAAAATATGCGAACTAATAAGCGTCAAATGAGTTTAAATGAAGTGAAATCATCGTTCCGTGATTCAGGATATGTAGATTGGCATTTGAATATTCGTGCAAGCCAATCAGAAGATCCTCATCACGAACAGGGGGATGTTGCTGTCCAAACAGCTCCCCCTGAAATAAAAAGACCACCGATGTATTCAGTCATTTTGCTAAACGATGACTATACGCCAATGGACTTTGTTATTGAAATTTTACAACAATACTTTGCTTTGAATCTTGACCAAGCCACTCAAGTAATGTTAACAGTACATTATGAAGGCAAAGGTGAAGCTGGCGTATATCCGAGAGATATTGCGGAAACAAAAGCCAACCAAGTAAACAACTATGCTCGATCTCAAGGTCATCCATTACTTTGTCAGATTGAGCCAAAAGAATAAGGGGGTTTCATGCTCAGTCGTCAATTAGAAGTTTCACTCCGTTTGGCTGTTAGCATGGCTCGTCAAAAGAGACATGAGTTTCTTACGGTTGAACACTTATTATTAGCTTTACTCGACAATGATTCAGCCGTAAATGCCTTAAAAGCATGTGGTGCTGAAATTATCAGTTTGCGTAAAGAATTAGAAGAGTATGTTGAGCAACATACACCTAAATTAGGAGAAAACAGCGACCAAGCCCCTCATCCAACAGAAAGTTTTGATCGTATATTGCAACGCGCAATTTTCCATGTTCAGTCGAGTGGCGGTGACCGCACGGTTGAAGGTGCAGATGTCCTGGTGGCGATGTATTCTGAACGTGATTCTTTTGCTGTTTACTTACTCAAACGTCACCAGATCAATCGTTTAACGTTAACTCAGTATTTATCGCATGGCGCACGTAAAGAAGAGATTCAGGTTGAAGAAGAATCTGATGACTTGGAAGGTGAATCAAGTGCTTCAGCAAATGCAGGTCCGCTTGAGTTATATACTTTAAACCTAAATATTGAAGCTCAAAAAGGTAAAACTGATCCTTTAATCGGTCGTGAGAAAGAAATTGAGCGTGCTGCTCAAATTCTTTGCCGCCGTCGTAAAAATAATCCTTTACTGGTGGGCGACCCAGGTGTGGGTAAAACTTCGATTGCAGAAGGTTTAGCTTGGCTAATTGTCAATGGTAAAGCGCCTAAACCACTTGCCAATGCTGAAGTCTTTAGTTTGGACATCGGTGCGTTGGTTGCAGGAACTAAATATCGCGGTGATTTTGAGAAACGATTAAAACAACTGCTGAATGCTTTGAAAAAGAAATCGGATGCGATCCTGTTTATTGATGAGATCCATATGATTATTGGTGCCGGTTCAAGTATGGGCAGCACGATGGATGCATCAAACTTAATCAAACCAGCATTGGCGAATGGCACTTTACGCTGCATTGGCTCAACCACCTTCCAAGAATACCGTCAAGTATTCGAAAAAGATCATGCTTTATCACGTCGTTTCCAAAAAATCGATGTGAATGAGCCATCAATCTCAGAAACAATCGATATACTGCGCGGTTTAAAAAGCAAGTTTGAAGACTTTCATCATGTCAAATACGATGACTCTGCTTTAATTTCTGCTGTTGAGCTGTCTGCTAAATTTATCAACGATCGATTCTTGCCAGACAAGGCGATTGATGTGATTGATGAAGCCGGTGCACAACGCCGTTTAAAAGCAGAACAGGACGATACATTGATCACTGTTGAGAATATCGAAGATATCATCTCTAAGATTGCACGTATTCCGCCAAAAACTGTTTCTAAAGATGATAAATCTGTATTGGAATACTTAGAACGTGATCTGAAACGTGTTGTCTTTGGTCAGGATGAAGCAATTACAGCGCTTGCATCTGCGATCAAGTTGTCACGTGCCGGTTTAAAAGCACCAGACAAGCCAGTCGGGAGTTTTGTCTTTGCCGGTCCAACAGGGGTTGGTAAAACAGAAGTCACCAAACAGTTGGCAAAATTGTTAGGTGTAGAGCTTGTACGTTTTGACATGTCTGAATATATGGAACGTCATGCTGTATCACGATTGATTGGTGCACCTCCAGGTTATGTAGGTTATGACCAAGGTGGTTTACTGACAGACGCCATCCATAAAAATCCGCACTGCGTACTATTATTGGATGAAATTGAAAAAGCGCATCCTGATGTATTCAACTTGTTATTACAAGTCATGGATCATGGGGCGTTAACCGATAACAATGGACGCAAGTCTGATTTTCGTAATGTGATTATTGTACTTACTACCAATATTGGGGCAGAAAGTATTTCTCGAACCAGCATTGGATTTACAGAACAAGACAACAGCAATGACAATCAGGAGGCGATGAAACGTGCATTTGCACCTGAATTCCGAAATCGTTTGGATGGTGTGATTCAGTTTAAAGCTTTACCTACCACAGTGATTGAATCAGTGGTTGACAAATTCTTAACTGAGTTGCAGGCACAGCTTGATGACAAGAAGGTGGTGCTTGAAGTTGATCAATCTGCGCGTGACTGGATGGCTGAAAATGGTTATGACCGTTTGATGGGTGCTCGTCCAATGCAACGCTTAATCCAAGAACATCTGAAGAAACCACTGGCTGAAATGATCTTATTTGGAGAGCTTGCCGATCATGGCGGAAATGTAGCCGTTTCAGTGAAAAAAGAGAATGGTCAAGCTGTTGGTTTAACACTTGAGGTTTTTGAAGACCAAACTGCTGAACCAGCATGATGATTGATGATCTGGATATAGGTGCTGTAGAAAATAACCCGTATTGATTACGGGTTATTTTTTGTCTGAATATTCAACCGGCAAAATATTAATTTTTTTCAAGCATGCGAGTAATAAAGTAGGCCATTGCATTGTTTCGGTATTTGCTTTTCCTAAGCCCCAACCATGTCCTCCTTTTTTTAAATAAATGAATTTCATAAGAGATACTGTTGTTCTCTAAAGCTATTTGCATAACTAAACTATGCTGAACAGGGACTATCGGATCATCAATCGAATGGGCTAAAAAGATAGGTGCTGTAGAAACTCTGATGTGGGTGTACTTTCTTTGGCGAGTTCTTCTCGGGCATATCCGCCACCGCTAATCGTCAGAATCGCCACATGATTGCTATGTTTGGGTAGCTATACCCTGAGATAGGGAAAGTCAATGTGGCTAACTGCACCATGTTTAACAACTGTATTTGGATTTTGTAGTGTCATGGATGCGTACGTCCAAAGCGGAAGTGTGAATGCTGCTGCTCTTGTTGACTGAAAAAGAGAATCACCAACAAACCACATCGCATATAGTGGATGTTCATTTGAACCGCCATGATTCTAAAGTTTTTGAGTTTAACGCATTTGTTTGCATATAAAATAATCGATGGATGCTTTAATGTAGGATTTTCTTTTTTTAGTTCAACATAGGCAATAGGTGGATACTAAAAATTGAATCAGGCATCAAGGATGATTAAATTTATTGCGGATATTCTGTGAAAATCCCCTATACTTTTACAACATCAATTAAGCTTGAGTAGAAATGGATATTGCATTTAATAAAGTATTCACCACGATTTTATTATTTTTAGTCACTGCCGTAGCTGAAATTTTAGGATGTTATTTTCCTTATCTGATTTTAAATCAAAATAAAAGCCAGTGGTTATGGATCCCGACGGCATTGAGTTTGGCTGTATTTGTTTGGCTATTGACCTTACATCCGGCAGCATCTGGGCGGATTTATGCAGCTTATGGGGGAATCTATATTTTTTCAGCATTAATGTGGCTGAGATTTGTTGATCAAGTCAGTCTCAGCCGTTGGGATTTACTCGGCGGGTGTATTGTGATGATTGGTGCTTTAGTGATTATTTTACAGCCACAAGGGCTGATTCGTTAAATGTTTTTGCCACAAGTCAATTTAAGGTACTGGGTTTTTCGTTGTTTCTAACTGACTGATTCTACAAACTTCAGGTAATGCTTTCCGGTATTCTTGATAATCTTGAGTATATTTTTTAAACCATTTTTGATATTCAGGGTTCAATCTTAAATTTGCTAGATTGGGTTCATCTTCAAAAGAAGAGGGTTCAGTGCTGTTCTCATCTGAAAATTCTAATTGCTTTAAATATGAGAGTGCTTTAGCGGGTTGATTCAATAAGGCATAGAATTCAGCTAAAAATTCATTTTCACGCTGAGTATGCTTACGATTTTTATTGACCACTTTTTCAATTTTTTGTTGATTATCTCTTAACCATTTTTCAGCTGCTTCGGGGTTCTCTCTATTTAAACCTTGATAGTATTGCTGTGCCAGAATAATAAAGTTACCAGAATCAAAAGCTTGTTCAGGATGAGATAGATACTGAAATAAGGGCTTTTTGAGGATATTCACCAAACGTTTTTGTTCTTCCGTATCTCGATGATACTTGTATAGCAACATTAACTTATCGCTCAATACGGCATAATAATTTCTTTCATATTCTTCATTCTTGGGTTCAATTTGAATCAAGGTTTCAAATAATTGCTCCGCTTTAAGCAAATAAGTTAAACGAGGTGTTGGATTGCTATTTTTTCGATAATAAACAGACATTTGTGCATAGAAAAGTCCAAAATTATTTAATGCAATGCTATCTTTAGGATCGCGTTTCTGTAATGCAAGATAGGCTTGTTCAGCCAGTTCTTGGATCGGATGTGAAATTTCTGCACAATCTTGATCAAGCAAATACTCAGCATATCCAGAAGTAATGATTGCATAATTATGTAAATAGACGGAATCATTATAATTAATTTGTTCAGCTTTGAATAATTGTTGCACAGTGGGTTGTGATTTTTTGATTTGAGCTTTGATCTGGGGTTCCAGTTGGGCTAGTTTTTTATTTCCCAAAACCTGACCCGTTAAATTTTCAATGGTTTGAAGATCATCATCGCTGATCTCAGCGTAGGCAATAGAGCAACTCAGCCATAATAACAAGAAGAGGTTTTTTATTTTCAAGATCAATACTTCACTTTTATATTATTGCAAATTATTGTATAGAAGCTTAGGACAAACAGCAAAATTTGCTGCAACTGGGTTATAGAAAAGGCAGTCAAGGCTGCAATAAAAAAGCATCCAGTAAACTGAATGCTTTTTCTTAGCGGTCATCCATGACTATTGAATAGGTGGATGCTGTAACTGGTTTAACTCTTTTTTACTGAAACCTCTTGAGATCAGTACTTTCTTAATTCCAGTAATCACATCTTGATCTGTAGTATTCATCAACGCAGATAAGAGTTGATCATTGGATTTACAAGAGCAATCATTTTCAACGCATGCAATCTGATTTTTATGTTCATTTTGCACAGTATCTTTAGCCATAAACAGCTTTTGCCAAAAACTCATAGAGCCTTCATACGCAACCTAACATAGTTCGAAATATAGACGTTTTTTTATAAAATTCAAGATAGCAGGCATGGTAAATGGTCGAGTTATAGACTGAATTTGCCAATCATTAAATATTTTCTAAGTGGTTCTTTTAAGTTTAAATATAAGAAAATATTATATGTTATTGATATATATAAGCATTGGTGAAAAATAAAAATGCCATGAAATCTTTCATGGCATATCGTGGTTGTAATAAATTGTTTAAATCTTTTTAAGCAAAACCCCAGATTCAACATGATGGGTGTAAGGAAACTGATCAAACATCGCAAATTTAACAATTTTATGGGTTTTGGTAAGGGTTTCCAGATTACTGTATAAAGTATCTGGATTACATGAGATATAAAGAATCGTATCGAAACCTTGCAGTAATTTGAGCGTATCGTCATCAATCCCTGCGCGTGGAGGATCAACAAAAACAGTATCAAATTGATAGCTTTGTACATCAATTTCTGCTTCCTGTAAACGGCGGAATTCACGCTCACCATTATACGCTTGGGTAAACTCTTCAGCAGACAGTCGTGCTACCTGAATATTATCAATTTTGTTCTGCTCAATATTCCATTGTGCAGCATAGACCGAAGACTTTGCCAACTCAGTTGCCAAAACACGCTTGAAATTTAACGACAAGGGAAGGGTAAAGTTACCATTGCCACAATACAGTTCCAGTAAGTCTTGATTGTCGCCATCTACTGCTTGACAAGCCCACTCCAACATTTTTTGGCAGACTTGTGCATTTGGTTGAGTAAAACTACTTTCGATTTGTTTATATTGAAATTTTCTTTCGAATACCTGTAATTCTTCAACAACAAACTCATCGCTCAATACGATTTTTTGGCCACGGCTACGTCCAATAATTTTAATATTCAGTTTGTCAGCCAATTGTTTTGCTAAAACTTCCCATTCTTCATTTAAAGGAGCACGGTAAATTAACGAGACCAACATCTCACCTTTCAGTGTTGCAAGAAAATGCACTTCGAAAAGACGTTTGGATAACTGCGGACAGGTTTTCAATTCAGCCAATAAAATGGGCATAAGTTGATTGATGCTAAGATCTGCTATAGGAAATTCATCAATACGTGCAACTGTTTTCTGCTGATTTTCATCTCGCTCAAACATGGCGTAGAACATATCGTCTTCCGTATGCCAAATGCGGAATTCTGCACGCATACGAAAGTTTTGTTCAGGCGATACAAAGACTTCCAGTGATGGTGGATTAAATTCTGCAAATTGAGATTGAATACGTTCAATTTTGGCATCAAGTTGTTGTTGATAAGATGAAGTCATATAAATCAGAAAAACGTTGGAATTAAGCAGTGGTGATGGTATCAAAAATAGCTATAGATGGACACCGAATAACGCCCCATCTTACTTAATTTATTCTGCTTAGACTTTGAATCAGATTCCGCAAATCCTTATTTTCAACTTTTGAGTAGAATCTGCGCTTAACGGTTACTGAGATGTTCGACTAAATAATCAATAAACACCCGTACAGCAGGGAGTAAGCCACGGCGTGAAGGGTAAACTGCATGGAAAATACCATGTGGCGCTTTCCAATCAGGCAATACACGTACCAGCTCACCTGATGCAACAAAATCATTGGCAATTGTATCTGGGAGTAGGGCGATGCCACAGTTTTGGCTGGCTAATTTTGCAAGCATCATTAAATCTGATCCCATAAGCACAGGATTGACTTTAATTTTTTTCTGTTGGTTTTGACCATCATGCAAAATCATTTGCTGATCCAAATGTTCATCGACCATACTTAAAATACGATGTTCAGTTAAATCTTCAGGTTTTTTCAGCATCCCAAATTCATTTAAGTAAGCTTGGCTTGCTAGCAGATGCTGTTCAATATTCCCAAATTTTCTCAGAACTAAGCTTGGATCATCATCCAAATTTGCTCGGACACGTAGGGCGAGATCAAAACCTTCATTGATAATGTCAACACGACGGTTGCTGACCAAAAGTTGCACTTTAATTTCAGGATAGGTTTTTAAGAATGCAGGTAAAATTTTGGATAATTCACTTTGCGCAACAGTAACAGGTACGCTGACTTTAATTACACCTCGTGGTTGTTCACTAAGATGATCCACCAAATCATGTGCAGACTGAGCAGCATTCATCATGACTTGCGCATGGCGATATATGTTCATGCCAATATCAGTTACAGCAAAATGACGGGAACTGCGTTGAATCAGACGTACGCCCAGTTTTTCTTCAAGATTATAGACTCGGCGACTCAGTTTAGACTTTGGAATATCGGTTGCACGTTCAGCAGCACTGAATCCACCGTGTTCAACAACCAAACCAAAACAATAAAAATCATCCAAATCAGTCAGCATGAGACATTCCATTATTGCGACAATTTGGCTTTTTTAACCTTAATCGTTGCATCAAGTCAATTGTAAATTGTGAAAAAAAGGGATTTAAGCTGTACCCGCCATTAGAATATATTGAACCTGTTTATATTCTTCCAACCTCAAAAGATCTTTGGTGGTGGGATGTGGAATACGGGAAAGATCCATATTGTCTGCGACATCTGCTAATTTGACAATTCTCGCAATGGGATTTTTTACCGCACGATATGCTGCTTCGATACGAGATTCATTTTCTTTTTTAGTCAATGCAAGTATGGCATCAACAATTTCTTGACTAAAACCCAGAGAAATCAAATCGACCACAGTGGTATCGGTATCTTCTAAGATATCATGCAACACAGCAACTATCTGCTGTTCAGCAGTTTTAACTTTAAACATTAGTCTCAATGGATGAAAAATATAAGGTTGCTGTCCTTTATCTTTTTGACCTGCGTGTTTACGAGCTGCTAAAGCAATCGCTTTTTCAATCGTTGACATAGTATCCTTATTTATATTTTCTCTATTTATAAAAGATTTAACAAGCAATTTTAAACTGGCAAGAGTCGTGTTTAAATCCCGTGTTTAATTTTGCCAACTGGTTTAAAATACAATTTTATTTTGTTCTAAAGCGTATGCCATTTCAACTGATCACTCTAGAAAATTCTCAAGAAAATGTTACATGCCCGCATTGCACACATGCAGTGATTGATTGGAATGAAGAACAATATCTTCAACCTTGCGAGCATACTTTATTTATCGCTATGGATTTGGGTTTCGAATATATTGCAGATGAATTTGAACAAACGATGCAACGCAGCGTGGATGAAATCCATCAGCATGATGATCAAGGATTAAATATTTTTAATGAGCTGGGTCAAAGTACATATGCAAACTATATGATTTATAAAATAAGTCTAGGTTCAGTTGGTTCTCAAGAAATTTATCGCTATATTGGTTTTAGTGCTTAAATGCAATCTAAACCTATTTGAGATGGGGATAGGCTGTTTATTTCATAAATGTATTTTTGGAAATTTCTACTTCAGCAAGAAGCCATTCAACAAATTTTGCAATGAGTGGTGATTGCTGCTGCTCAGCATAGACAAAATAATAAGCTCGTGAGCCTTTAAGTTTAATATTAGAAGCAATCACCAAATCACCTGAACGTAGTTCTTTTTCCAGAAGTTTCTGAGGAATAAGTGCAACACCCATGTGATGTGTGGCTGCTACAGCAAGCATTGAAAATAATTCATGTCGTTGCCCTTCCAGAGCAAAAGGGTGTTCATAGCCGTTCACTTCAAACCATTCTTTCCAAATATAAGGCCGTGTGGTTTGTTGCAGTAGGGGTAAGCTGGCGATTTCTTCAGCAGTGAGGCTGCGACTTAAATGTCCTGAGGTCGTTTTTAATTCGGGGAAATACTTAAAAATTAATTCAGCTGAACAGACGGGAACGACATCTTCATTCATTAAGAAATGAATTTTTGCCCCTGGCCAATTTTCGATTTGTGCCGGTGTTCCTGTATAAATTGCAGCATCAAAAATATGTTCGCTGAATAAGAAAGGTTTGGTACTGGTTTCAAGGTGGATGGTAATTTCTGGATAGACTGCATTGAACTTGTATAGTCGGGGCAGTAACCAGCGTGTTGCAAATGTAGGAACGACACCGAGTTTTAATGTGCCGCCTAAACCTTTATGACTGATTAAATCAAGCGTACTTTGCTCAATGCCCAATAAATGAGATTTTATATTTTTATAATAATGTTCACCTGCTTGGGTCAGTTCAACACCATGTCGAGTTCGATTGAATAAATGTAATCCCAGAAAATCTTCCAATTGCTGCACTTGACGAGAGATTGCACTTTGAGTCAGATGTAATTCTTGTGCTGCAAAGGTATAACTCAAATGTTTGGCAGCAGCCTCAAAACAAATTAAAGATTGTAATGAAGGGATCATTCTACGCATATTCATTCCTTGAATATCTGGGGCTATTTTAAAGACCGATTTAACAGGGTTGGCTACAGTGTTGACAAAAATAAAATCATCAATACTTCACGTAACTTTAAGTGGTATTTGTAAGTCTATGAAAATAAAACAAGATGACTGATTGTTTAGATCTGTCAACAATAAAAGGTGTTCTATTACTGAATTTATAAAAACATAAGATATGCGTAAATGGAATATCTGAGTGAGAATTTATCGTTTGAAAGAATGATTTATCACACATAACATCAACTGCAACAAGACAAAATACATCAAGCAGAGGATGCGATGAATCAAATGGTCAATTCAGCGAAAAAACCACATGTACAGTTTAACTGGCAGGATCCCTTTTTATTGGAGCAGCAACTCACTGAAGAAGAACGCATGATTCGTGATGCTGCCAATGCTTATTCACAAGATAAACTCATGCCTCGAGTGCTTGAGCAGTTCCGCCATGAACAGACAGATATTTCGATTTTTCGTGAAATGGGTGAGTTGGGTTTATTAGGACCTACAATTCCAGAGCAATATGGCGGTGCAGGACTTAATTATGTGAGTTATGGTCTGATTGCCCGTGAAATTGAACGTGTGGATTCTGGTTATCGGTCAATGGCGAGTGTGCAAAGTTCATTGGTGATGGTACCGATTAACGAATTTGGCTCGGAACAACAGAAGCAGAAATATTTACCAAAACTTGCATCGGGTGAGTTTATAGGCTGTTTTGGTTTAACTGAACCTGATCATGGATCTGACCCGGGAAGCATGATTACACGCGCTAAAAAAGTCACAGGTGGCTATCGTCTGACGGGTGCAAAAATGTGGATTACCAATAGCCCAATCGCTGATGTGTTTGTTGTCTGGGCAAAGGAAGTTTCTGCTGAAGGTCATGTAGGAGAGATTCGTGGTTTTATCTTGGAAAAGGGATGGGAAGGACTTTCCGCACCAGCCATTCATGGCAAGGTGGGATTACGTGCCTCAATTACAGGTGAAATTGTAATGGACAATGTTTTTGTGCCTGAAGAAAATGCATTTCCTGAAATTCGTGGCTTAAGAGGTCCGTTTACCTGCTTAAACAGTGCCCGCTATGGCATCGCTTGGGGTGCAATGGGGGCTGCTGAGTTCTGTTGGCACACTGCCCATCAATATACTATGGATCGTAAACAGTTTGGTCGTCCTTTGGCTGCAAATCAATTGGTACAAAAGAAATTGGCAGATATGCAAACCGAAATTGCATTGGGTTTGCAAATTGCTCTGCGCTTTGGACGTATGAAAGATGAAGGAATTGCTTCGGTCGAAGGAACCTCCTTAATTAAACGTAATAACTGCGGTAAAGCCTTAGATATTGCACGCGTTGCACGAGACATGATGGGTGGAAACGGTATTAGTGATGAATTTGGTGTTGCCCGTCATCTAGTTAATCTTGAAGTGGTGAATACCTATGAAGGTACTCATGATGTACATGCTTTAATTCTTGGGCGTGCACAAACAGGCATTGCCGCTTTTTCTAATTAATTTATTGGTTTTACAACAGGGATGTTAAATCAACATCCCTGTAGCATCTTTTACCTTAAATTCAGTCATGATTTAGGTAAAAATATCAACGATAGAAGGATTCATCGTGAAAATATCTCATTATCTTTAAGGACTGTCGCCATTTCATACATGGCTTGCCCTGCAAATAAAGCAAGGCAATACGCAGCGGGGGGATTGTGTTTTTACTAGATCATCGCTCCCTTAGCAAACAGTGTTGATCATTATTCAGCATGACTAAACTTCATACTTCGCGCCTCATATCGTTTAAAAACATATCTGGTCGCAAACATGGAAGAATTGTGAACAGCCCTTTAATACTCTTACTTCATTCCTAAACGATATTGAATAAAAACAATAACGGAATCAGTAGAGAAAAGATGAAAGATACCCGATGACTCATTTGGGAAAATGAGGTAAAGGAAAATGAACAATGAGGTTCAATCAGTTGCTATTACAGCAAAAGGCAACCTGCCGTCGAATATTGGTACTTATGAAAAAATAGGACCAAACACGTGGAAATGGGCGCTATTGTTTGCATATTTTGCCATGGTGGTTGATGGCGTAGATATTATGTTGTTGTCCTATAGTTTAACCAGTTTAAAAGGTGAGTTTGCATTATCTACTTTTCAAGCGGGTGCTCTGGGCAGTGCTTCACTGGCAGGGATGGGAATCGGTGGAATTTTAGGCGGGTGGGCGTGTGATAAATTTGGTCGGGTACGTACCATTGCAAATTCTGTAACCTTTTTTTCAGTGGCGACCTGCTTATTGGGTTTTACACAGAGCTTTGAGCAATTTATGGCGCTGCGCTTTATTGGTGCTTTAGGGATTGGTGCTATGGCATGTAATACCTTGATGGCTGAATATGTACCCACCACTTATCGAACAACGGTACTGGGTACATTACAAACAGGGCAAACAGTGGGCTATATTGTAGCAACCCTTTTAGCAGGTGCGATTATTCCGGAACACGGTTGGCGGGTGCTATTTTTTATTACAGTCATTCCAGCGTTTATCAATATTTTCTTACAGCGATTTGTACCAGAACCAAAATCTTGGCAACTGACTAAAATCGAACAGCTTCAAGTGAAAAAGAAACCTGATGTAGTCGTTCAAGAAAAGCCCAAAAGTGGCAGTATCTACAAGCAGATTTTTGCCAACTTCAAGCACCGTAAAATGTTTTTACTGTGGATGACGACTGCATTCTTCTTACAGTTCGGTTATTACGGGATCAATAACTGGATGCCAAGCTATCTTGAAACTGAAGTGCATATGAATTTTAAAAACCTAACCAGTTATATGGTGGGTTCATATACAGCAATGATTTTAGGGAAAATATTGGCAGGCTATCTGGCAGATAAATTCAATCGTCGAGCAGTATTTGTTTTTGGCACCATCGCCAGCGCAGTTTTCCTTCCAATCATTATTTTCTTTAATACGCCTGACAACATTTTGTATTTATTGATTACGTTTGGCTTCCTGTATGGAATTCCTTATGGTGTAAATGCAACCTATATGGCTGAATCATTTTCAACTGATGTCCGCGGTACAGCAATTGGTGGAGCATATAACATCGGGCGTGTTGGTGCTGCAATTGCTCCTGCAACCATTGGATTTCTAGCCTCAGGCGGGACATTTATGACAGCCTTTATTGTCATGGGGGCTGCTTATTTTGTGGCTGGTGTACTGCCAGGCCTATTCATTAAAGACCGTCAATACGATCCGCAACAACAATAGTTATTGGTCAAGCATAAGCGGCTTAGGACACAACCCATTGTTATTAGGTTCAATTCAATCATGAATTTGTGGGAGCGTTAACTGCTCCTCGGATAGAGGTAAAACAGATGAGTGCATTACACGGTATACGCGTATTAGATCTCAGTAGAGTACTTGCTGGTCCATGGTGCGGGCAAGTTTTGGCAGATTTGGGCGCAGAGGTGATTAAAATCGAACGCCCCAAAGTGGGAGATGATACCCGCATGTGGGGACCTCCTTGGATGCTTGATCAACAAGGGCAACCCACTCGAGAGTCGGGCTATTATCAAGCCGCGAACCGTAATAAATCTTCTGTTGCGATTGATATTGCAACAGAAGAAGGTCAAAAACTGGTACAACAGATTGCCCAAACAGCAGATGTGGTGATTGAAAATTTTAAAGCAGGGTCGTTAAAAAAATATGGTTTGGATTATGCGACTTTAAGTCAAATCAACCCAAAATTGATTTACTGTTCAATTACTGGATTTGGACAGGATGGACCTCGTGCTGAGGAGCCAGGTTATGATTTCATCATTCAAGGTATGTCAGGCTTGATGAGTATCACGGGACAGCAAGAAGGTGAGCTGGGTGCAAGTTCACAAAAAGTCGGTGTGGCGGTGGTGGACATTCAAACCGGATTATATGCAACCATTGCGATCCAAGCTGCGATTATTGCTCGCCAACACACAGGAGTTGGACAGTATATTGATTTATCACTACTTGATGTGCAGGTAGCTGGATTAGCCAACCAAGGCATGAATTATTTAAGCTCAGGTATTGCACCGCAACGGATGGGCAATAGTCATCCCAATATCGTGCCGTATCAGACTTTTAAAGCTCGAGATAAGGAATTTATCATTGCCTGTGGAAATGACAAGCAATTTAAAGATTTGTGTATGGCGATAGGCAAACCTGAATTACTGGACAATCCTAATTACATTCGGAATCAAGATCGAGTGAAATATCGGCATGAATTAATTGCAGAGCTGTCTGAATATTTCTTGAATAAAGATGCGAAACATTGGGTAGATGCCATTCATGCTGTCAAAGTGCCTGTGGGCATGATTAATTCTGTTGCCGATGCCTTGCATGAGCCACAAATCCTGTCTCGTAAAATGGTGGTCAATATTCCGCATACGGAGAATAGTGAGTTTAAAATGATTGCTTCTCCGATCAAAATGTCAGGAACACCGATTCAGTATCGCAATGCTCCTCCACGTTTGGGAGAGCATACAAAAGAGATTCTAGGAAAATTCTATACGAATGATCAATTACAGCAATTGAAACAGCAGGGCATCATTGATGGGATGGGGCTTTAAACTCAATTAGAATGAATAGGACAGGTTGTACATGATAAGCCCAGTTCATCTGTAAGGATCAAAATAGCCTTTCTCCTAAAAGTTAAAGAAAGGCTGGATAATGACCATGATTTTGCTGAGTGATAGTGATGTAATCTTTGTCTACGCCGAGGTTGGAAGAGTACGTTGTTGCATTAACACTTGTTGTGCAATATGTGCTTCTTCTCCATCTTTTGGGCTTACTGCATGCCATTGATCATTTGCATCCAATTCCCACGCACGCACATTGTCTTTAAGATAGCTGAGTAAACCATAGTCAATGATTTGCTTCTTCAGCTTTTTATCCTCGATTGGAAAACAGGTTTCAACCCGTGAAAACAGATTTCTACCCATCCAGTCCGCACTAGCACAATACAAGTCTTCCTGACCATCATTATGGAAATAATAGACGCGAGTGTGTTCCAGGTAGCGACCTACAATCGAGCGCACGCGAATATTTTCGGAGAGCCCTTGTATCTGTGGTCTTAAACAGCAGATTGAACGTATGATCAAATCAATTTTTACACCCGCCTGTGAGGCTGTATACAATGCAGAGATGAGTTTTGGCTCAGTTAAAGCATTTACTTTAATGATAATTCGGGCCTTTTTACCTGCTTTGGCATGTGCAGTTTCCTGCTCGATCAAATGCACAAGCTGGGCATGCAAGGTGAAGGGTGCATGAAATAACTTTTTCAGCTTTAACAGTTTCCCCATGCCAGTCAGTTCTTGGAAGATTTTATGAACGTCCTCACAGATAGCTTCATGTGTTGTCAGTAAACCGTAATCGGTGTACATCCGTGCATTTCCAGCATGATAGTTTCCTGTGCCCAGATGAACATAACGTTTCAGTTTTCCAGCTTCACGCCGTACGATCAAAATCATTTTGGCATGGGTTTTGTAGCCAACAATTCCATAAACTACAACAGCACCGGCTTCCTGTAAAAGATTTGCAACAGTAATATTGGATTCTTCATCAAAGCGTGCACGCAGCTCAATGACCGCTGTGACTTCTTTGCCATTCCGGGCTGCTTCTGCAAGTACTTGTACAATTTCAGAGTCGGGACCACTGCGATATAGAGTTTGTTTGATTGCAAGCACATTCGGATCTTGTGCTGCTTCACGCAGTAAGTTGATGACAGGTTTAAAAGAATCAAATGGATGATGCAAAAGCACATCCTGTTTGGTTAAAGTTTCAAAGATCTTGTTTGAATTTCTGAGTGCTTTTGGAATTACTGCTTGATAGGGTTTAAAACGCAGTTCAGGAATATCGAAATTGGTGATCAATCGGGTTAAATTAACCGGTCCATTCACTTGATAAAGATGTTGTGGATCAAGATCAAATTGCTCCAGAAGATAATCGTTGATCGAGTTTGGGCAATTGCTGGCAATCTCTAATCGAACTGCACGACCAAAACGGCGTGAGGATAACTCATCTTTTAAAGCGACAGCGAGGTCATCAACATCTTCTGCTAGAGTCAGATCGGCATTTCGCGTCACACGGAATTGATAACAGCCCGTTGCAATCATTCCTGGGAATAAATCACTGATATGTTGTTGGATGATTGCAGACAACAAAATGTAGTGTTCTTCACCATCCGTCAATTCGTCCGGTAGACGTACTACACGCGGTAAAGAACGCGGAGCAGGAACAATTGCCAATTCAATTTGTCGACCAAATGCATCTTTTCCTTCCAAACTCACAATAAAATTTAAGCTTTTATTGACCAGTCGAGGAAAGGGATGTGCGGGATCCAAGCTAATGGGTGTCACGACGGGTTGAACTTGTTTAAAGAAATAGTGCTTAATCCAATCCAGATGTTTTTCTAAGATATTATGATATTGAATGAATTTAATACCGTAATTTTCAAGTTCTGGTAAAAGTATATGATTCAGCGTATCGTATTGTTCTTGAATCGCGAGGTGAGCACTTTCTGAGATTTGTTCAATGATCACTTCATTGGGAATACCGTCAGGCGCTGTGGTAATGGTTTTGAAGTCAATCTGCTTCATTAATCCCGCCACTCGAATTTCAAAAAATTCATCTAAATTACGTGAAAATATAATGAGGAAATTTAAACGTTCAAGCAAGGGATGATTTTTATCTTTAGCTTGTGCCAACACACGCTTGTGAAACGCCAGCAATGAAATTTCACGATTGATGTAGCTACTTGAACTATGTTGAAATTCAACTGGGGATAAATTTTTTGAAGCGGGCATGATCTGCGTCATTTGAAACTGTCTTAACGACCTTGATGGGCATAGTAAGTATTCTACATGACAAAATTGTTACAGCTACTTAAAATATTGAAAATTATTTCAATTTTAAATCTTGGGTAAATCAATGCTTTTAACCAGCTTGTAACAATTGCAAACACATCAATTTTCACAATTTATAAATGTATCAAGATATTGAATAACAAAAATGTCATTTTTAAAAGCTGCATTGATCATTTTTGAGTTTAAGTTGATAGTTTTTTTGTTTAGAACTTAGTTTCATTTTCACGTAATAAGGATTATGCCTTTGAAATTCATTTTCAAAGATTAAATGGCAGTTCTCAAGCATGCCTTGCAGCAGGAGTTGCTGTGTCTTTTCATGACCGATACTGTCAGAAAACTGTTTGAAATTCTCAGATGTAATTAAACCTTCTAAATCGATATGATCATGATACATACGTATTTTTTCAATCACTGTATTTTGATCTATTTGTACAGGAAGTACGCGGGAGTCTTCATCACTCAAGGCATTTAAAACTTCATCTAACTTTTTAGAATCCTTGATTTTATAATTTTTTTCAATCAATTGGTTCTGAATAAAATAATCATCCAATTCAGTTGCATAACTTGGGATCGATTGAGTGAGTAAAAAAGTAGTGATCGATAAAGATATTATTTTGAAATTCATTTGAATAATACACTTATTAAAAATATGGATTTATTATACTGAAACAAACACTATCTACTAGCCTTGCAGCTAATTTTTATTAAAAATCTTACATAATTTTCAGATATGGATCGGTGAGAAAATACAGAATAATCTGTTGAAAATCCAGACAGAGTGAAACTGAGCGTGTTTCAATGAGTTAAAGAATTTTAAGAATACATAAAATTTAAATTTTATCGATCACAGATTACAGATAAAAAATAAGCACCTGAATCGGTGCTTATTTTATGGATATGATTTGATCATAACTTTAGAAAACTAATCTTTTTTTAAGTTTTCATTGATCAAGAATTCAACCAATGCTTTTTGTGCATGTAAACGATTTTCTGCTTCATCCCAAACAACTGCATTTTTGTGATCCAGCATATTCTCAGAAATTTCCTCACCGCGATGTGCAGGGAGGCAATGCATAAATAAACAATCTGGATGTGCTAAATTCATCAATTTTTCATTGACCTGATATGCAGCAAATGCTTGCTCACGAATTTTCTGCTCTTCTTCTTGTCCCATACTTGCCCAGACGTCAGTGACAATCAAATCAGCATTGACCGCAGCATCTTCAGCAGATTCAAACAGTTCAACACAATGAGCGAATTCAGAAAGAAACTCCGGTTTTGGTTCATAGCCTTTTGGAGAAGCAATCTTTAATTTAAAACCCCACATATGAGCTGCTTCAATATATGAGTTACACATATTATTGCCATCACCTATCCAGGCAACTGTTTTGCCTTCAATTGAACCGCGGTGTTCAACAAAAGTCTGAACATCGGCCAGTAATTGGCATGGGTGGTGGTCGTCGGTCAGCGCATTAATGACGGGTACAGAAGAATATTCAGCAAAACGCTCAACAATATCGTGACCAAAAGTACGAATCATTACGATATCGAGCATGCTGGAGATGACACGTGCTGAATCTTCAATCGGTTCACCACGTCCTAGCTGTGTGTCACGAGATGATAGGAAAATTGCACTGCCGCCAAACTGGCTCATACCGGCTTCAAAGGATACACGCGTGCGGGTGCTCGACTTTTCAAAAATCATCCCCATGACTTTTCCAACGAAAGGTTGGAATACTTCGTTATTGTGCTGTTTTCGCTTTAACTCTAAAGCACGTTCAATAATGCGATTCAGTTCAGCAGTGGATAAGTCACGTAAAGTAAGAAAATGTCGTAGAGCCATGGTTACTCCACAATAATTGTCTAGTCAAAGCCAATAGCGAATTGACCAACAATTCATTGTTGGTTGATGAAAATAGAAAGGAGAATCATCTAATATACTATATCAATATGAAAACGCAAAAAAATTAGACCTTTTGATGCCCTTGAAGGAAGCGATCTACGCAATAACTGATGCAATCGAGTATTTCTTGATCAGAATCTTTGATTTCGATCCCCATCAAGATTCGCCATTCTAAATTTCTGAGAATCCCAAAATAGAATTGTGCTGAATAGAGTGGATTTTCACAAACCAATTTCTGATTTTCTGCATAACGTTCTAAAGCACTGGCAATCGAGAGTTGGACTTGTTTAGGTCCCTTTTCATGAATATAAAGAGCCAGTTTTGGATCTTTTTGTGAGCGTTCAAAGATCAAACGGATAAATGCAATATTTTCAGGCATGATCATATGCTTATAGAAGGTGATCAAGGTATTAATCAGATAAGCACGAAGATCATTGCATGTCGGATTGAAAGGTCGGCAGATATCTTTGAAAAAAAGATCACGCCGATAGTCGCAAATTGCAGTAAACAAGCCTTCTTTATTGCCAAAATATTTATAAATCGAAGCTTTTGAACCACCTGCATGATTTACGATGTCATCAAGTGAGACTGCATCATAACCATGCTCCAAAAAAAGTTGATTTGCACTAATCAATAATGCCAAACGACGTTCATGACCACGCTTTGTTTGTGGGAAATCACATCCAGAGGCTTCAATATGTGCTAAATCTTGGTTCATAAATGGCGGAAAAAAAGTACGTTGTCATTATTATAGCAAAAATGTCAATAAATTTCTTTATCAGCATTGATTTGACACAGTTGTCTAAAAAACAATCAATAAATTAAAAAAATGAATCAAAATTCATTTTTCTTTGACTAAAGTTTTAGAGTAATATACCTAAATGGTCATATGCGGTTTACAAATTATGGCTATACTCAAAACTCAATAAACAAGTGACCACTGTGGAAGGGAATATGACACAACAAACGTCTGCAGGCTTAAGATTTAGACAAGCGCTAGAAGTGGAAAAACCATTACAAATCATTGGTACAGTCAATGCCTATGCCGCGATGATGGCAAAGCAAGTGGGTTATAAAGCTATCTATGTCTCAGGTGCCGGAGTAGCCAATTATTCATACGGCTTACCGGATTTAGGGATGACAAGCTTAGACAATGTATTAGAAGATGTTCGCCGTATCACAGAACGTGTAGACACCCCATTATTGGTCGATATTGATACAGGTTGGGGCGGTGCTTTTAATATTGCACGCACAATAAAACAAATGATTAGTGCAGGTGCTGCTGCTGTTCATATTGAAGACCAGGTGGCACAAAAGCGTTGTGGGCATCGTCCGAACAAAGAAATCGTTTCTCAACAAGAAATGGTGGATCGTATTAAAGCAGCAGTGGATGCTAAAACTGACTCGAACTTTGTGGTGATGGCGCGTACAGATGCCTTACAAAAAGAAGGATTGCAAGCGGTGATCGACCGTGCATGTGCATGTGTTGAAGCTGGTGCTGATGCAATTTTTGCCGAAGCCATGACTGATATTACCATGTATAAAACGGTATGTGATGCTGTCGGTGTTCCTGTACTTGCCAACATTACTGAATTTGGTGATACCCCTTATTACACCACCGAAGAGTTGGGTGAGCAGGGCATCAGTATGGTGTTATATCCACTATCTGCAACACGTGCCATGCAAAAAGCTGCACTCGAAGTTTTTCGATCTATTCGTGAAAATGGTACTCAAGTCAATGTATTGGATACCATGCAACAACGTAAAGAACTTTACGAATTCCTTGATTATCACACTTTTGAAAATACTCTAGACAAGCTGTTCACGCAGGAGAAATAATAAAATGGCTGAAGGAAAAGTACTTACAGGCGCAGGATTGCGCGGTCAGGTCGCAGGTAAAACCGCACTTTCTACAGTAGGTAAAAGTGGTGCAGGTTTAACCTATCGTGGTTACGATGTACAAGATCTTGCCGAAAATTGCCAATTTGAAGAAGTTGCTTATTTGATCTTTTTTGGTGAATTACCAACAGTAGAACAGTTGGCTGCCTATAAAGCAAAATTAAAATCTTTACGTCAATTACCACAAGCTTTGAAAGAAGTATTGGAACGTATTCCTGCCGATTCACATCCTATGGATGTTATGCGTACAGGCGTATCCATGCTGGGTAATCTTGAAACTGAAAAATCATTTGAAGAACAGCAAGATGTTGCAGATCGAATTCTAGCGACTTTGCCTGCAATCATTTGTTATTGGTATCGTTTTAGCCATGATGGCGTGCGTATTGAAGAAAATACGGATGATGATTCAATTGGTGCTCAATTCCTGCATTTACTTCGTGGTGAGAAGCCAAACGAGTTGCATGAACAAGTCATGAATGTTTCTTTAATTCTTTATGCAGAGCATGAGTTTAATGCATCTACATTCACTGCGCGTGTTTGTGCATCAACCCTGTCTGATATGCATTCATGTATTACGGGTGCAATCGGCTCACTCCGTGGTCCATTGCATGGCGGTGCAAATGAAGCGGCTATGGAAATGATTGAAAACTGGACCTCTCCTGAACAAGCTGAGCGAGAAATGCTGGGTAAACTTGAGCGTAAAGAAAAAATTATGGGCTTTGGTCATGCGATCTATAAAGACAATGATCCTCGTAATGGCATAATCAAAATTTGGTCTGAACGTTTAGCAAAAGATGTGGGTGATACAGTACTTTATCCGGTATCTGTTCGTTGTGAAGAAGTCATGTGGCGTGAGAAGAAGTTATTCTGTAATGCAGACTTCTTCCATGCATCTGCTTATCACTTTATGGGCATTGCGACTAAATTGTTTACCCCAATTTTTGTGATGTCCCGTGTGACAGGTTGGGCTGCACATGTGATGGAACAGCGGGCAGACAATCGTATCATTCGCCCAAGTGCGGACTATACAGGTCCAGAACTGCGTAAAGTTGTTCCAATTTCAGAGCGTTCAGCTGCGTAATTGCTGTACCCAAAAATGATCAAAATAAAGCCTTCATGAAGGCTTTATTTATTGAGGAAGCTGACGATGAGGAAACAGGATTATTGCTTCTTCACGTGTATATCCCTCATCAAAAGGCAAGCTGAGGGATTCAAAAGTGATCAAGGCACCTTGGTTTCTGGGAAGTTCAAACGCCTGTTTAAGTTTTATATTGGGACTGTAACTGGTTAAGTTCATCACTTTACTTTGATTTTGACTATCCAGAACTGTGAATATTGAACTGTATACGGTCGTTAGAGGTGTTGAATCTTGTTGTGATGACTGTTTTTGTTCAACGAGATTGAGCTTGAAATTTCCAAGATCCAATGCTTTAAGTGGCTTAAGTTGGGGCTGAATCTTGGCGAGTGTTTGCTTAAACTTAACTTGATCGTTGATTGCTGTGAATCTTTCATCATATTTTGGCAAGTCATACTTTTTTTCGTTCATAGGGTAATAATAAACTTTAGGAACGGAGTAACTTTTTGAATTTTCAACAACATATATATGATTAGTATTTAAATCATAACCTAGGACTTCGAGTGTAATATTACTGTACTCATTTGCGAAAGCGGTACAGCTAAACATCAATAAAATACTGGACGCGATTATTCTTGACATTTTTGCCTCATCATTTTTTAGGTAATAATAAAACCGGATCTTCAATATCATAACCCGTTTCTTCAGGAATACCGTAGTATTTGATCACTACTAACATCTTATTCTGATGGGGTATGACATAATTCTGAATGATTTTTATTGTTGGAGAATAATGTACTACCTCTTGACTGCCGCTTTTTAAAGAGCCAGTGCTCACCCTATATAGGGTTTTGTACTGAGGAATCTTTTCAGAGGGATCATCCCAAGCAGGAACATACTGAGTTTGGCTTTTTACGATCTGAATTTTTGCGGTAATGGCATTGCTGATCAGCAATGGTGTTAATCGTTTTTTTATTTTAGCCAGGTCTTTTTCAAATTGAGTAGCATCTTGATCATAATCAATTTGATGGGTTTTAGGATTAACATACAGCGACTTAACTTCAATCAAACGATCTGGTGATCTGCTATTCAACTGATAATAATACAATTGTGCTAAGCGTCCACGCTCATCTTGAAAATGTCTGAGTAAATAAAGCTTTTGTTCCATCGCTTCATAGCCGAGCACTTCAATGTTCTGACCGCCACCAACAGTAGCATTACAATGTAATGACGTTGTAAGAGTGACTCCAAGGAGTAGGTATTTTAAAATCTGCATTTGTGAATTTTTATTGTGTTGCATGATTTTTGTCCAATCAAAAGTAGTATTTAAGAGATTCATTTAATGTAGAACGATGGAGTTTATTTGTACACATTTTTCAACGCGTGATTTCATATACAGGCTTTCTCTCCGAGCTTTTTAAAATGAGTTGAATTACTAAAAATATGGGTATGTTTTTTACTGTTTAGGATTGTTTTTGATTTATGGAATATGGTTGACAAACATCAGCTTGAAGATGCAAAAAGTGCTCAGGTACTGTTGTTTCAACCGAGTTGATGCGTAAAAAAAGATGATTCAAAACTTTGATTTCATATGGCGTATCTGTATCTATCCATATTTATTAAAGCTATAATTCATTCCAATTTTTAATATTAAACAAGGTTTTATTCAACAAGACCTTTAGAATTAAAGTTTATAAGAAATGATGCATATAGAAAATCTTGCTGAAGAAAGTGGAAATATTAGTTTTATAGAATATACGGCGACCGGGATATTTGTCTTAAAGATAAAAAGCAGAAAGTATCGCGGCACGAAAATTCAATCAAAAATTTTTGAATTAGAGGATGATGTTCAGGTAGTTTTCAATGCTCTGGATAAAGATATATATGCAGTATTCAATAAAACCAAGCAAATACTTTATTTGAATGATCAGATTGAATCAGTTGAACACTTTGACGCTGTATTGAATCTGCGTAAATCACTCAGTTTCAGTATGGCTGTTTTGATTTTTGCACTGGGTGCATATCCTTTTTATCAATATTTTATGGATGGAACTGTTTATTATTTTGATACGTTCATACATTTGACCATATTAACTTTGGGCAGTTGCTTTGTTTATTTTATTTATGAGGGGCTAAAATTAAATCAACAAAAAAGCCGCAATATTGAAGCGTTGTTTCATATGTTGGATCTGCCTATATTGAGTAAAAGAACGCTTGAGAGTTTAAAACTCATCAATTCATATTTTTATGAGTTTGATCAATTGTATGATTTAAGCTTAATCAATCATTTGAGGCGCAGTCTAAATAATACCGCATTAAAAACTCAATTACAGCAGCAAACCCAAAAATTGTTCCAGTTTGGTTTAACCCAACATGAACTTGCCAAATTTAAACTGGAGACTATTTCTGGAAGATTGGATCAATATGTGATCGAAACGCGGGAATCAACAACTGCCCATCCAGATGCTTTAACTGAAGTAAAATTTAATCTGCAGGGGATAAATTTCTATAGCTATTTAGACGACTTTTTCTTTGTCCAAGGTACTGATGTAATGATGATCATTTCTCAACAATATGATTCAACAGGACAATATGCTTGGTTGATTCATGATGGTCATGATTATTTAAGCATGGATGAAGAATTGGTACAGGTCATGCAAAGACCGCAATTCCCGCAGACTCACCACGAAAAATATATGCAAACTTTAAGATTAATAACAGGCTTCATTGTTTTAGTCAGTTTTATATTGTTTGACATTTTTGCAGCATTGGTTGCATTAGCTATAAGTATCGTGAGCTATTATTATTTTCAATTTTGTCATGCGGTTTTCTTAAAGTTTTCATTCAGCAAAGATATTTACGCTTATTTGGGATTTCAATCACTTCAATTATTTCAAGTGCTCAATCTTAAAAAATTAAAGTCAGATAATTTTAAATCTGTTTATCTGACTTCAATTGCACGACCAAGTCGAACAGGATTTAATATCGAAAAAAGGAGATCAAGATGATCTCCTTAATCAGGACTTCGTGATGAACATGGTCAGAAGCGTTCAGCGTTGGCTAGATTCCACATTCTAAAATAGAAATTTTCTTCATCTTTATTTTCACAACTGAGTAGTTCACCATCTTTCATCCAAAAATGTAACTGCTCATAGTTTTTAATTTCACGGTCATTGATTCGCTGAGCAAGATGGTGTGCTTTAATTTCAGCTGGATGTTGCAATCCTGCTGCTGCAATCATCTCTGCAAGTGCTTTTAAGGTGTTTTTCTGGAAGCTGAATACTCGATCTGCTTTTGATGGAACATCAAGTGCTTTTTGGCGCTCTTTGTTTTGAGTTGCAACACCGACGGGGCATTGGTTGGTATGGCAGCTTTGCGCTTGAATACAGCCTACGGCAAACATAAAGCCCCTCGCTGAATTGACCCAATCTGCACCCATGGCCATTGTACTTGCAATATCAAATGCACTGATAATTTTACCACTTGCCCCGATTTTGACTTGTGAACGTAAACCTGCACCAACAAGCGTATTGTGAACGAACAGCAGACCTTCACGCAAAGGAGTCCCCATATGGTCAATTAATTCAATTGGCGCTGCACCTGTACCCCCCTCTGAACCATCCACAACGATAAAGTCAGGGACGATTTTGGTTTGCAACATCGCTTTGACTATACTCATAAATTGCCAAGGCTGACCAATACACAATTTAAATCCGACGGGCTTACCATCAGATAATTCACGTAATTGTTGAATAAAATGCATCATTTCAATCGGTGTACTAAATGCTGAATGTGATGCAGGCGAGACACAGTCTACATCCATCGACACACCGCGGATTTCAGCAATTTCCTTGGTAATTTTATCTTTTGGTAGAATACCGCCGTGACCGGGTTTTGCGCCTTGTGAAAGTTTGATTTCAATCATTTTGATCTGTGGCAAAGCTGCTTGCTGTTTGAACTTTTCGGGATCAAACTTACCATCCAAAGTACGACAGCCAAAGTAACCACTGGCAATTTCCCAAACAATGTCACCTCCTGGTTTAAGGTGATAGGGGCTTAAACTTCCTTCCCCCGTATCATGATAAAAGTTGCCTTTTTTTGCACCTGTGTTTAAAGCTAAAATTGCGTTTGCACTTAAACTACCAAAGCTCATTGCAGAGATGTTCATGATAGATGCACTATAAGGCTGCTTACATTGATCATTACCGATACTGATTCTAAATGTATTAAAGTCAGCTGGAGTTTTTGGTGTCATTGAGTGGGTCAAAAAACGATAGTCTTCCTGGTATACATCAATAATCGAACCAAAAGGTTTATCCGCATTTTCATTTTTGGCACGCTGATAAACAAGGCTTCGTTGTGCACGTGAAAAGGGTAAAGCATCATCGTCAGATTCGATAAAGTACTGACGGATTTCAGGGCGTATATCTTCAAAGAAGAAACGAAAATGACCCATTAAGGGGTAATTTCTTAAAATGGAATGCTGTGTCTGAATAATGTCTGCAAAACCTATCGCAGCAAGAATTGAGAAAATAACCCAAGCCAAATTCAGGACGGTATCTGAAAAAAAGTAATAGATATAGTGACCTTCATTAAAGAAAATAATCCAAGTCAAAAATAAACAGAGAAAAATACAGATAAACCAAACGGAATAGCGAGAGAAAAAAGTGTTTAAAAGTTGATGTCGAATTGCTTGAGCAGGACTTGCCATACAGGAAATATCTCTTTCGTTATATGCTGTTAAAATTGCCTAAATTTATGAAACAGCTCAAGTAATGATTTGTTAGACTTGAGAATGGTTCTAGATTAATACATCAATGATTTCTTTTGTTCATCATTAAAGACAACTTGCTTAATCATGGGTTGAATAATTTTTGCAAAATAAAAAGGAGAAATCTATGTTTGCGGAATTTCAGAACAAATTGTTAAATCCGAATACCAGCTTTTAAGCCATCTATGTTTCCATCATTGTAGTTTTGTCTTATATCGGGCTTTTACTACAGTTTTTATAAATAAAAAGATGAAGTCAGACAATCAAGCTTTAAGGCATCCGTTAAACTCTCGATCGCACTCAAACAGCAGTTTGAATAAAGATAAGGGAATTATTTCTTAAAATTATCCTAAATGTAAATCCGTACAGAGATAAAGCCTGAATTTTCAGGCTTTATTCGAAATGAAATCTCTGAAATTGCGAATTTTATTCTTCAGTAGGCACCAGCATTAGAATGGATTCATTCAGTAAACCTGCAATATCTTCTAGGATTTCCTGTTCGGCTAATTCATGATTTAACGATACGGTTTGACCATCAGCAATCTGTTTTAAATAGGGGGTAAATTGATTAGAAATACATATCGATTCGCCATTTGCCCAGAACAATAATTGATTATTTTTTTTAAGATAGATCAGTCTTGAAGCAGGTTCGATTTGCAGTAAATAGCCTTGTTCAAGAACTTCTTCCAAATCTCCCGTTCCTATAGCGTCTGCATCTGGAATGTTTTCAGGATATTTTGGTTCAGCCACTAAACTCATGATTGCATCTTCCAAGACTTCAGAATTGTTTAATTTTGCCAGCAATTCTGTTTTCAAATAATCAAGTTCAGCTTGAGTGACTTGCCCAATCGGGTTTTGCTTGTTGCGTAATATGTCCAGTAGTGGATTGCGTAACTGTTGATCTTCAACAAATTTATCACTTACACGATCCATCATGTCTGCAATATTCGGCATACGAAAGCCAAAAGAGTAGGTCAGACAATCGTCTTCTGCGACACCATAATGTGCCAAGCCTGGTGGAACATAAAGCAAATCTCCCGGTGCTAGAACTTCATCAAAATTGATCTCTATGTTGGACAGTAATTTTAATGGTTGTCCTTCAACAAACTCAGTCTCGGCATCACACATTTGTCCCAATTGCCAACGTCGATGTCCATAACCCTGCACGAGAAAAACATCATAAAAGTCAAAATGCTGACCGACTGAACCGCCTTTTGGCGCATAAGACACCATGATGTCATCACGGCGCCATTGTGGAATAAAAGGAAATTTCTTCCAAAGTTCAGCCAAGTCAAATGAATAATGGTCGACTGCTTGAACCAACAAGGTCCAGAGCTTCGGCATTTTTTGAAAATCACCTTTGATGAGAGGCGATGTTTTAACGGACCATTGATTTGGATCTTTATCTTTTTGTTTGATTAAACGAGCAGTAATGTTTTCATCCAGGGCGAGTTCCATCACATCATCGGGTACCAAAATCTCTGCAATTTCGGGAAGTGCATTACGAACCAATAATGGTTTTTTTTGCCAATATTCTGTGAGGAATTGTTCGGCAGTTATTTCGCCAAGAACATCTAAAGGTTGAGACATGAAAATAGCCTAAGCAAATTTAAATCTATAATGTGCTATTGTCTTATGAGATGAATGGAGGTGCAAGCATTTGTAATTTTATCCAAAATATATTGATATAAAAGGACCGTCATTCATACTTTTTAGAAGTGAAGAGCACGATATCAGTGATGATTGTAAAAATGCCAGACAATTTTTTTGATTTAAAAAATTTTTTTATCGGATAGACGCATATGGGGGTGTTCCTATTTCTTATCGTGCTGATCCAAAGCAATAGTACTCAAAACGCTTCAACTGATACGCCTGTACTGGCAACTCACTATCAAAGGCAAAAATTTGTCTTTAGCACAATCGACAGTTGATGAAACACAGCTAAATGATTGAAGTGAAGCGCAGTTGAATCTGATTTAGTGAGCGTATTTAAATAAGATGATCCTTGTCTTTGATTTAGTCTTGGCTGGGGATGATCAAACTCGCGCCCAAGCCAAAATTAAAGAAGCCTTCATGTGATTTGCAATGAACTGATGGTTATTTCTCAAAAAATGCCAGTGATTTAAGGGCATGATCATTAAGGCAGTGATATTCCCAATTCCCTTAAAATTCTACAGAGTTGAATCATGGGCATACCCATTAAGGTTGTTTGATCTTGACCAATCATTTGTTCAAACAAACTGATCCCTAAACTTTCACATTTAAAACTACCCGCACAATGTAAAGGTTGATCGATTTCGATATAGCGCTCTATTTCTGCACGCGTTAAATCACGAAATTTCACATGATAATGTTCGACTAAGGTCTGTTCATAACCAGACGCCAAATGCTGCACGCTTAAAGCAGTACTAAAAAAGACATTTTGACCAGAATTTGCCTGTAGCTGTTGAATTGCCTGATCTTTGAACAAGGGTTTTCCAATAAAATCCTGAGGTGCATGTTCACGCCAAGCCACCTGATCTGATCCGATCACAATAGCATTTGGGCAGTTTTGAGCAATAAAAAAAGCCTTTTCAAAAGCCAAGCGTTTCGCAAGTTGATCTGCATGAGATTCATTTTGAGGAGATTCGTCAATATCAGGTGAAATACAGCGATAGTCCAAACCTAAACGATTCATCAAATCCTGACGGGTTTGACTGGAAGATGCCAAGATAATTTCCGAATGTGCCATGTCTTCGTTTTTCCAGTTATACCGCATATTCCATTAAGAGGTCTAAAGGAACATAAGCCAAAACAGCTTGATGGCATGCTTGTAGTTTCACACGCGGTGCCATATCGTTTTGGTAGGCTTCGACCCATCGAGTAACACATAAACACCAAAAATCACCAGGCTGTAGACCCGGAAAGCCGTGTTCTGGAAGAGGGGTAATCAGATCATTACCGATTTTTTGGGAAAAGTTAAGAAATTCAGAGGTCATTTCAGCACAAACCGTATGCTGACCTAAATCGGTTGTTGCAGTATGGCAAAAACCATTACGAAAATAACCCGTGATGGGTGAAAAGCAACAACTTGCTAGAGGTTCACCTAAGACATTTAAACCATTGATTTTAGGATCTGGATGAAAAGACATAAGCATATAAAATTAAAAAGTTTGCCCTATAATAATCAAATCTCAACATTTCTACAGCTTTTCTACAAAAGTATCTAACCTTTTTTTGTGTAATCATTTAGAATCTACGCGATTTTTAATATCTATAAGAGAGCTATACATGAATTTTCAGCGTATGACTGACCTTGATTTAGCAGGCAAGCGTGTACTTATTCGTGAAGACTTAAACGTACCTGTTAAAAATGGTGTGATTACCAGTGATGCACGTTTACGCGCTGCGTTGCCAACTATTAAACTAGCGCTTGAGAAAGGCGCTGCAGTAATGGTTTATTCCCACCTTGGTCGTCCAGTTGAAGGTGAACCAAAACAAGAACAATCACTGGCTCCGGTAGCCGCTTATTTGACTGAAGCACTCGGTCAGGAAGTTAAATTATTTACAGAGTATTTAGATGGTGTCGATGTTGCCGCAGGACAAGTGGTATTGCTTGAAAACTGCCGTTTCAATGTCGGTGAAAAGAAAAACAATGCTGACCTAGCAGCAAAATATGCGGCACTTTGCGATGTATTTGTTATGGATGCATTTGGTACTGCACATCGTGCGGAAGCTTCAACTGAAGGTGTTGCACGTTTAGCAAAAGTTGCAGCGGCAGGGCCATTGCTTGCAGCTGAATTGGATGCTTTGGGTCGTGCGCTGCAAACACCTGAAAAGCCAATGGTTGCCATTGTTGCAGGTTCCAAAGTTTCAACCAAGCTTGATGTCTTAACATCACTTTCAGACATTTGTGATCAATTGATTGTAGGTGGCGGTATCGCCAATACTTTCTTGGCCGCAGCAGGTTTCAATGTCGGTAAGTCATTATGTGAAAATGATTTAATTGATACTGCCAAAGCAATTGCAGCTAAAGTCTCTGTTCCACTTCCAACAGATGTTGTGGTTGCAGATGCCGCTGAAATCGATTTTGCAGATTTCTTGGGTTCATTGGCGAAAGCAAAAGCTGTTGTGAAAAAAGTGGAAGATGTCGCTGACAATGACATGATCTTGGATGTTGGCCCAGAAACAGCGAAAGCATTCGCTGAAATTCTAAAAACATCTAAAACGATTCTTTGGAATGGTCCTGTAGGTGTATTTGAAGTGGATCAATTCGGTGAAGGTACAAAAACACTTTCATTGGCCATCGCTGAATCTGAGGGATTCTCGATTGCAGGCGGTGGGGATACATTGGCTGCAATTGATAAATATGAAGTTGCGGATAAAATTGGTTATATTTCAACAGGTGGCGGTGCATTTCTTGAGTTTGTTGAAGGCAAAACCCTTCCAGCTGTTGCAGTATTGCTTGAGCGTGCATAATTGATATTTTAGCGCAATTATGACGTTTTGATGAAAGGCTGGCCATGTGTCAGCCTTTTTCATCAAGCTGATTCACTGTAAAGTAATAAAAATGAAATATAACTGCAATAAACTAAGTTAAATCCAATCACCAACACTGGGAAATGTGATGAAATTAAAATTTGCACTTGTCGCTCTTATTCTTGCTCCTTTGGCACTTACTGCATGTTCTAAAAAAGAACAGGCGCCAGCTTCAGAACAAACTGCTACTTCCGAAGCCGTTGCAACTGAATCAGCAAATACGACTCCAGAACAACAAGCTGCGATTGATGCAATTGATCAACCTGTTTTGGATGAAAAAAATACGGATGTCCCAGCTGAAAAAGCAAATGCACCTGCTGATGCAGCGACGCCTGCAACTGAAGAAGAAGCACCGAAAGCTCAATAATCTTTTTAAATGTTGTTATTTGTTAAAAGTCCTCGCAAACGCGGGGATTTTTTATGAAATAGTCAATATTGTTGCTGAATTGAAATAAATCAGCATGTAGAATATGGGGCATTACTTGGGAGGATATTATGGCTCTTATTTCATTGCGCCAACTCTTGGATCATGCCGGTGAGCATAGCTACGGTGTTCCAGCGTTTAATGTAAACAACTTAGAACAAATGCGCGCAATCATGTTAGCCGCTGACGAAACCAATTCACCTGTAATCGTGCAAGCTTCTGCTGGTGCACGTAAGTATGCAGGTGCGCCGTTTTTACGTCATTTAATTTTAGCTGCCATCGAAGAGTGGCCACATATTCCAGTGGTGATGCACCAGGATCACGGTACAAGCCCAGACGTTTGCCAACGCTCAATTCAACTTGGCTTTTCATCGGTAATGATGGATGGTTCATTGGGTGCAGATGGCAAGACACCAACCTCTTATGAATATAACGTTGATGTAACCCGCCGTACTGTTGAAATGGCGCATGCTTGCGGTGTTTCTGTAGAAGGTGAAATTGGTTGTCTCGGTAGCCTTGAAACAGGTATGGCTGGTGAAGAAGATGGTGTGGGCGCTGAAGGCGTTCTTGACCACTCTCAGCTGCTGACTTCTGTAGAGGAAGCTCGCCAATTTGTATCTGATACCAATGTCGATGCTTTAGCCATCGCTGTGGGTACGTCACATGGTGCGTACAAGTTTACACGTCCACCTACAGGCGATATCTTGGCAATTGACCGTATTAAAGAAATTCATGCGGCACTTCCAAATACTCACCTTGTTATGCATGGTTCAAGCTCAGTACCACAAGAGTGGTTGGCTGTAATTAACCAGTATGGCGGCGACATCAAAGAAACTTATGGTGTTCCTGTTGAGCAATTGGTTGAAGCAATCAAACATGGCGTACGTAAAATCAACATTGATACAGATTTACGTTTAGCTTCTACTGGTGCGATGCGTCGTATGATGGCTGAAAAACCAAGTGAATTTGATCCGCGTAAATTCTTCGGTGAAACGGTCCAAGCAATGAAACAAATTTGTGTAGATCGTTATACAGCGTTTGGTACTGCAGGAAATGCTGACAAAATTCGTCCAATTTCTTTGGAAAAAATGGTTGATCGTTATAAATAAATTTTAACGATAATAAACTACAGAAAGCCCACTCCAGTGCAGTGGGCTTTTTACTGGCCAAATACTTGATAACTTTGTAATAGGATAAATTTTGAAAATTTATCCATCATATTGATCGGATGAAACCCAATTATGGAACTGATATTTTCAGCTGCTTTGTGTAGTGTATTGGTCTCAATGCTTTTAAAATTTACCAAGCAGAAAGGCTTTGATGCATTGCAGATGATTGCTTGGAATTATTTGGTTGCCAGTTTATTGAGTTACCTTTGGTTTAAGCCAGATTTGGTTCATATTTCAATTTCAAATACACCTTGGTGGCTGATTGTTGCACTGGGGACTGTATTACCCAGTATTTTCTTTTGTCTGTCGCAATCATTACACAGTGCAGGAATTCTGAGAACAGAAATTGCACAGCGTTTATCTGTTGTCCTATCGCTTCTGGCTGCATATTTTCTATTTCAAGAACAGTTTAACCAATTAAAAATGTTCGGTATTGGTCTTGGGATTTTTTCAGTTTTATGCATTGTACTTTCTCATTCAGAATCATCAAATCAGTCAGTCAATAAAAAGGGCATGCTGTATTTACTCAGTGTATGGGTAGGCTATGCCTTGGTTGATATTTTATTGAAATATACAACCAGTTTAGGTCTTCAATTTCCAGTCACATTAACGCTGGTATTTATTTGTTCTTTTGTCTTATCTATAGGCTATTTACTGCTACAGAAGACACAATGGAAAATCCAGAATGTATATACAGGATTGGCGTTAGGTGTTCTAAATTTTGCCAATATCGCACTCTATGTAAAAGCTCATCTTTTGCTGAAAGATTCTCCTGCGATTGTTTTTGCGGGCATGAATATTCTAGTGGTTTTGATGGGCGTAATCGCAGGCTTGGTTATTTTTAAAGAAAAACTCAAAATTGTTACAGCTTTAGGTTTGGTGTTGGGCTTGCTCGGTGTGATCTGTTTAGCTTTGGCGATTTAAGACTTCCTGAATCGGATTATATGTTTCGAGTGTAAAACTTGAGAATAAAAAAACTCAGCTTTATCTATACTGCATCACAATTCTGCCGCTCTTTTCTTTACTAAAGTTCGTAAAAAAAATTACTGAGTATAAGGAAATTTCCCCTGTTTCTGAAAGATGAGAGGCACTGCTTCGCAAGGTTTAGATTTTATAGACCTCTGGCATTGTTTGAGATTCGAGTAGGGATGGCTTTTGATTTAGAAGCTGTCGCATCAAGCACAAATGAGCAAAAACCTACTTTCGCAAAAGACCTAATATAAAATATTTGAACTTTTACTCTTCATTTTTTACAGATTAGCCGATGATGGCAGATTAACTCCACCAATATCTTAAAATATGGAAAAAGATCGGTGCTGAAAAACAAATAGAATCAATACGATCTAGCATACCACCATGACCATGAATCAATTGTCCCCAATCCTTAACACCACGATCACGTTTGATCGCAGACATAACCAAACCACCAAAGAAGCCAAAAATACACACCACAAGCCCAATAAATGCTGCCTGTAAATAACTAAACGGGGTCAGCCATGCCATAGCAACACCTAGAGCAGTGGCGAGGACGATACCGCCAAGCAAACCCTCTACAGTTTTAGAAGGAGATAAAACAGGGGCAACCTTGTGTTTGCCAAAAAGCTTTCCGCATACATACTGCAAAACATCTGATGCCTGCACAACCATAATCAACCAGATTGCCAGCCAAATTGGTTCACCCTTAAAACCATGTAGCTTTAAATTAAGTAGTGCAGGGACATGAGAGATACAGAAAACACAGACCATCAAACCCCATTGAATTTTAGAGCTGCGTTCAAGAAAATGCTTGGTGTCTTCTTGTTTTAAACTGGCAATCGGAATCAGTAAAAACACATACAGTGGAATAAAAATAGAATATAAGCCATACCAGTCGATAGCGATTAAATAGTATTGATATGGAATCACAAAATAAAAAGCAATCAACAGCGGAAAGTAATCACCACGCCGTGTCGGCAACAAACTGATAAACTCACGCAATGCAAAAAGCGAAATAATGCCAAATAAGATAATAAATGCAGTTTGACCAAGAAGAATTGCTGCACCAATGACAATTAACATCACCCACCAAGCATTGATTCGAGCATTTAAGTTATCAATGACTGGCGCAGGCTGATGTCCCGCTTTTTGTTTAAGAATAAATCCCACTGAGGAGGCAAAAACCAAAATGCCCGCAAAAATGCCAAATAAAAGATAGGTCTTATATAGATTATCAAGAATCATTGATTTTCAACCTCTTTTAATTGCAATAATTGTTTTTGGGCATAGTCAATAAAAGCGGTCTTATCCATCTCTAAATGTTGCTCTAAAGGGCAGCCAAAACATACTGTAGATAATAGAGGTAAAGGTATAAAAGAGCCTTTAGGCATGACACGTCTTAAGTTTGAAATCCAAACAGGTACAATTTCGATTTCGGGGAATTGCTTATGCAGGTTATATAAACCACTCTTAAATGGCAGTAATTCAACATCATCGTCCAGATTGCGTGTACCTTCAGGGAAGAAGATAATCGAATATCCTTGTGCGAGAGCATCTTTTACAGGCTGTAATGGATCTGAACCATCTTCTCGGTTACGTTGAATGGTGACTCCATTAAAAGTATCTTTTATCAAAAATTGGCGAAAACCATCTTTCAGCCAATAATCCGATGCAGCAACAGGTTTGGTCTTTCGACGCATTAATTTGGGAAGTGAAGACCACAATAAAATAAAGTCGATATGGCTGTTATGATTGGCATAGTAGATTCGTTGTTTCATTTCAGGCTGACAACCAATCCACAAACTGCGCGCACCTGTGATCAAGCGCGCACCACGACGGGTTAAAAATGCAATAAAACGAGCAATCGAACTAGATGCCAGATTTCCACGAGGTGGCTGTAAAGCCTGCATTTTGTTCTGCACAGGCGCATTATTCTCTATTTTTAAATCTTGTTGGGGACGCTGTTCAGGTAACTGATTCATTATTTAAGCCAATTGATATTAAATCATTTTTGTACTATTCATACGAATGATGAAATGATAAGAAAGTAAATCTCTACTTTTCAAAAGTACAAAATTATATTGAATTCAACGATATATTCATTATCGATTTTAAATTAACAGTTTTGAATAAAAAGTAAAAATCATTTATATCTAAATGTTAATTTATCATTTTTACTTTTTGAATCATAGCGTAATTTAAAGCAATTTATCGATCTTAGTCTTTCAAATATAGGCATTTTAGCCCCTAGCTTAGTTTGAGTTTTAATCTAAAAATTAACCATCAAAGATTGCTTAAACCAAGGAGCCAACTTAGATAATTCGATAAATTAAAATCACTAAAACCAGATATTGTATGAATAGGAGTGCAATTTGCAATTTGATCAATCGAAAACAACCTGCAAAACGCAGGGACCAATCACGACCTACTTTGTGCGCTGGGAGCAGTTTCATCTCCACTAAAGTTTGATCAAACTGTTGTGTAAGATTTTCAATCGTATCTGTTTGGGATTTTTTTGCAATCATTTCAATCAATTGAGCATCAAATTTGACTCTAAAAGAGAGATAATGATGTGCAGCCATCAGCAATAATGTAATGACAATGAATATCCAAAACTCAAACGATTGCCAACCTTTGAATAATATTGCAAAAACAGATAAAGCAAATGCCAGATAACCTGAACACATTAAACCAGCGCTTGCAGACAAAAGTTTAGCAACCACAAAGAAATTCATTTTCATGGTGCTAAACCTTTTAGTTTAAGCTGATAAATTTGCAGCTCTTCAATTTGAACAGCTTTAAGCACCACCCACGGACGTGCTTTACGAATAATTTCAATCACGTCTTCAACAGTTGCATCTTGATTTTGCTGCATTAACCAAGCAGCGAGTAAAGCACTACTTCTTGAATATCCCAGAGCACAACAGACAAGAATATTTTGTGACGGACTGTGATCAATGTTTATCAGTAACTGATTGAACCGATTCACTGCATAGTCAAGCTGATTGGCTTGTAAAGGAATCAAATCAAGGCTTGGATACTGTTGATACTCAGATTCACTGTTTAAGGGTAACTCTGCAACACAATCAAAAATTGCGGTATATTTTTGGCTGTCTTTTTGAGTGGGAATCCGCCCAATAAAGATTTTTCTGTTTTCCGAATCAATCACCAATGAATCTTCAGGATGTTTTTTAGTCCAAATTCGGCTATTGAGCCATGCAAAAATAAGGTATGGTGCAAGTAGAATCTGTGCAGCGACGGTCATTTTTCCATTGGTTTGTTTTTGGAAAAAGTGAGGCCGTACAAAACTATAGCTATGGGCAACGATAAATAAGCTGACGGCTGGATAAATCAGCCATAATCCCCAGGGTCTTAATTCATATGCCAAGATCAAGAAAATTACAGCTCCACACAGGTAATAACTGCCTAGTTTTAAATGTTTTGCTGTAAGCTGCTGTAAGCCATCTTTTCTGAATGGTGATTTAACCGTTATTGGAAATAACCACAAACACAAAGCTCCGACTAAAATCCCTGTAGGAAGGTCGATAAAATGATGCTGCCATGTGGTAAGGATAGACAGTCCGATCAACGCACTCCAAAAGTCCACCAAGTATTTCCATGAGCCTTGTACATGTCGACGATAAAAATCCCAAAGAATGACCATTAGAACAATATGCAAAGAAGGCGCTTGGTTAAAAGGTTTATCGAAGCCCATAAGAACATCAAACCAAAGACCGAAAAAACCATCCAAAGCAGGTCGTTCAAAGCTGAATTTTAATGGGAACAGTAAAAAGCAACTGATTGAAATCACTTGTGCTAAAAACAGTCTGAGAGCCTGTTGTTTGAGTTCAAACTTGTTCCAGCACAGTAGCAGGGATAGACCATAAAACAGGTCAATTGACCAGTAAGGCACAATAGTCCAAGGCCAGAGCGGAATATTTTTTTCCCAGTCAAAAACAATACTTGGAACATCCGTTAATGCAGATGCGTATTGATTTGCAAAGCCATAAGTGAGGAAAAAGAAAGGTGCAAAGAGAACCAAGCAAAGCAAGCCCCATTTCCAGGTTCCTGATTCTTTGATGAGTGTTGGCATACGACATCCATTATTATTTTAATCAGCATTGATGGCTGAATAAAATTACTATTCAGCCAAGAAATCTAATAACAGCTTTTATAGCTTTTGTGCGACTGAAACTGTAAATATTCCAAACTCATCAATACACTGATCAACCTTCTTAAAGCCGGCAGCTTCAACCAGCGCATCCATTTCTGCCTGTGAGCGCAAACGCATTACCCATGCATCACCTTCGCGATGTGAAGTAAGCGCACGAGCAATAAACTCTTGTTGTGGGTGCCAGATTTGACCTGTGTAAATTAGATAGCCATCTTTAAGTATCGCTTTACTTAGTCCATCAAGAGATTGTCGTAATAAATCATTGTCACTGAACAGTTCGTACAAACCAGATACCACGGCTAGAGAAGGCTTTGGTTTTACCGAAGCTAATGACGCTGCGTCAAAAGCATCTGCTTGAACAAATTCAGCGATATGACTTAATCCACGTTCTGCAATCATTTTCTGACCAGCATTTACATTGATGTCACTATAGTCACGTAACAAAATCGAATCAGGTTGTTTAGGCAATTGAGCAACCGCATCCAAAATATAGCGCCCGTGTCCAGATGCGATATCCATAATCCGGAGCGGCTTGCGTTTTTTAATCAGAATATCTGCATATTTTTGTAGTAAAGATTCAATATTCTGTTTGCGTACTCGAATACCACGCCAACCAATTGCATTCAGATATTGGCGATCAATGATTTTACCAATCGGGTTAGTGCTTTCAGTTTGATTGCGGTAGACAAAATCTAAAGTACTGCCTGAGTCATATCCTGTATCTTCACCAATTTTTAAACCTTGGGATAAATGGCTTCCAATTTTTAAGTTCTTTTTGGTCAATTCCCAAAATGCATTCTTTATTGATTTAGCGGGTAATGGGGAACTGAGATCTTCTGCAATCGCACAGCTTGAACCAATTTTATCGGCATTTAAAACATCTGGTGCCTGATATGCTGTTGCAAAGCATTGTTGAATAAATCGGTGTATTTTTTCGGTTGCAATATGTCTGTCTTTTTCACCCAATGTATCGTGGAAGAAACCATCTAAAATGTGTAATTCTTTTTTAGGATGTGGAAGTTTTTGATAAAACTCACGTTGTGGTTTTTGGAAAACGACGAAATCTGAACCTGAACATAAGACTTGGGTTGGTACAAAGATATTTTGTGAATCAGCAACGATACGTTTTGAAGCATCGTAAAGCCCGAGTAACATTCTTACTGAAATTGCTTTCGCAATTTTCGGATCCGTATCATAGCTTGATGCACGTTCTTCATCATGAGTGAGCATTTTGGCTTTGACATAACTTTGAATAAAGAAGTTACCGCGCAGCTTTTCCATAACTCTTAAGCTTGGTTCTGCAAAGGGTACATAAAGCTTGATGTCAAAAGCAGGTGAAGCCAAACACAGGGCACGGATTTTAGGTGCATAATCATGTACCCATGTGGCTGCAAGTACCGCACCAACACTTTGCGCTACAACGGCAATATTCTCAGGGTCAATTGCATAGTTCTGCTGAATATGTTGGACAAAATATTGAATATCTTTTACACAGGCAGAAAAGCTCGGGGCATCTCCACGCTCACCCGGAGAATCGCCATGACCACGGGCATCCCATGCAAAGAAATCAAAGTCTGATAGCTTAAGTTCGTCAACTAAATGCGCCATTCGGCCAGAATGTTCATGTCCACGATGAAATAGGATAATGGCTTTCTTGCTTTCAGAAGGTGTTTTTGTTGCCCAGTGTTGATAGAACAATACTGTGCCATCGTGACTGGTGAAGGTGTGGTGACTATTGTTATACATACCAATTTACCCTAAAGATGAAACTATTTTATGAAGCTGTTTTTAAACTATTTTTAATTCGGTTATAGATTGTTAAAGCAAGTAACACACCCATGAGGCTGAGTATGCCATTACAGATTAAACTGAGTAGTTGTAAATTTGTATTGAACAATGGAAAAACCATAATCAGCACTGTAATTAAGCTAAACCAAAATGCACGGTCACTTTTTCCCATCGGGCCATCGTAACGACGTTGTTGTCCAATCAATGGAGCCATTACGCCAGTGTATTCACTTAAAATAGCAAGAAAAGCCACCAATAACAGTAGTTTTGCATGGATAAAGCCAAATGCAATCAAGCAAACATAAAGTGCTGTATCTGCAACTACATCGCTTAATTCATTGTAAAAAGCACCTAAATTGGATTGTTGGTTAAACTCTCGTGCCAATATGCCATCAATTGCGTTAAATGCCATTCGAATCAGCATCCATAATGGAAACAGTAATAACCACCAATTCACAGGATGATTCAAATAATACACATATAAAAAAATGCTTAAACCCAATGAAATAAACATCGCAAAAAGTGTAACTTGATTTGCAGTAACACCGCGCTTGAAAAGCCATTGTACCAAAGGGCGCAATAAGTTTTGAAATGCTGGTTTTAATTGATAGATAGATGGCATTGTTCTATTAAAATGAAGTCTTTGAGATGATTTTAATCAGGTTGTTCAAGATTTTACAAGTGATAATTTTGAGCAATCAATGTTGAAAACGAATTTAAAATTTTTAACAATCGTCCTATAATTACAATATCTTTTTAATTTCCACCTCTTGTTGATCTTATGACACCAGCCTGTAAAGTTTTAAAATCAAATAAAATTGAATTTTCTATTCATGAATATGAACATGACATGAATGCAAAAAGCTTTGGTTTAGAAGCTGCAGAAAAATTGGGATTGGACGTGAAAGAAGTGTTTAAAACACTCATGGTAACGGATGACAAAAATTATTTCGTTGCAGTACTCCCTGTCAATCATCAACTGAATTTGAAGAAAGTGGCGAATGCTTTTGGCTGTAAAAAATTGCATATGGCAGATCCAAAAGATGCAGAACGTTTAACAGGTTACTTGGTTGGCGGTATTAGTCCGGTTGGTCAGAAAAAACGTTTAAAAACGGTTATTGATGAAAGTGCAGAGGCATTTGCAAAAATTTATGTAAGTGGCGGAAAACGAGGACTTGATATCGGACTTAATCCTCAGGATTTAGCACGTGTTTTAGGTGCAAATTTTGTTGATGTTTTGGATGAATAAGCAATCCTGAAAGAAGTTTTAGAATGTCACTCAAAAATATTTTTATTATTTTGTCAAAATTGCTTTATATATAAACAATCAATATGATTCTGCTGAATCATCAACGATTCCAACTTTTTCCAAAATGAAAAGTAAGTTTTTATATCTAATTATATTTCTTGTCAAAATAGAATAATTACAAAATAATTTACATGATTGTTGTAGCATAATAGCTTGGAAATAATTTTTGATTTATGATTGATCAGTGACAAATTGATAATATTCAAAAAGATGCATAAGTTTTATTTAACATTTCACTTCCCAAAGGAATAGATAAAGTGATCATAACCAAACATCAGATTTTAAAATTTCCTATTTTTATCAGTCTCTTAATTTTTTTAGGAATTTCCAATACTCATGCTGAAGGTAATTGTCCTTCGGGATATTATCCAGTTGGTGGGCAAGGTGTTCAAGGCTGTGCGCCGATTTCAGGTGGAGGCGGTGGAAATTATAATCAAAGTCCAGCACTGTATCCTATGGCTGAAAACTTATGGGGAGCAATTGCTGAAGAAAAAGGCAGGGAATTAAAGGGGCGTTCGGTTGGTTTTTCAAAAAACCATAGAGCTAAAGATGAGGCGCAAGCTGATGCATTAAAAGCATGTCAACAGCATGCTGTACAAAAGTGTGAGCTTACGCATACCTATAAAAATGGTTGCGTTGCCGTGGCGGATCCAATCAATGGCGGGCAAAAATCGGAAATAAAATATAATGTTTCAGAGGATAAGGCCAAGGATGCTGCACTATTGTTTTGCTCTTTAAGCAATCAGCAGTCATGTCGTATTGTTTATTCTGGATGTAGTTTGTAAATGCTATTGCCAAGATTGGACAAAGTGTTTGAATTTGATCTTTATAGTGAATTTAAATCTAGGATACTGCAATACAATACAATAAACATGATGAATGAAATCAAGACTATATTTACTTATGTAAAATTATGTATATAGTGGGTTATATTATATTACAAAACTCAACACATGATTTCGATGAATAATTTTTTTAAAATTTCCACACTGGTTTTTTCATTGTCAATAACTGGATGTGCAAGTATCATCTCAGGTTCAACTCAAACACTTTCTTTTAAAAGTGTTCCTGAAGCTAGTCAAATTAGTATAACCAACAGGAAAGGAGAAAAGGTACATATTGGACAAACCCCAGTCACAGTTACTCTAAACAAGAGTGCTGGGTATTTTAAAGGTGAAATCTACAATATAACATTTACAAAAGAAGGTTTTCAGCCTAAAACTATAGAAGTAAAAGCAAAAGTTAGCGGTTGGTATTTTGGTAATATTGTTTTTGGTGGGTTCGGGCTGATCGGAGTACTGATTGTGGATCCTGCTACAGGTGCAATGTATACATTAACGCCAAAAGATGTATCTGCTGTATTAGACCAAGAAGGTTTAGTTGCTACAGATAAAACACTTATCGTTAGACTTAAACAAGACATATCTCAAAGCATTATGGCTCGTGCTATTGAAATTAAATAATGTTTTCTATTTAAATTTTAACCTCCTTAAGGAGGTTTTTTTATGCAATACAATATTGAATATTATCTAAAACTACTGATTAAATTTATGTTAAAAATAGAACTATTTCTTAGATAAACATAAATTAAATTTTACACTAAAAACACCTTCCTAATTTCTATCCTGATAATTTTCTGTTTTTAAGCTAATTTGTGATATTAAGCACGAAATAACTTAAATAATGCAATTTAATGAAAATTTTCATGAAATCTCTCAATCCTAAATGAGAATATTATCATTTAATACCATTAAAAATTTTAAGATAGGGATGTTCAGAAAAAATACGATTTACGATAAAAATTCATAAAATCATCAAATTAACTATCCTAATACATGAAAAATACAAAATTGCATTCTTAAATGAGAATTATTAACATTAAGATCGATTTGTGCTGGGCATGACAGCATGATCCAAGAAAAAACATAAATTAAATTTAGAACTTTTTAGTGCAGTAAAAAGTCTTGTATAGAGGATATGGTCAGATGAAAGAGCTTGCCAGCCGATTGGCGATGCAGCACCTAATCAATGCATACTCACAAGAAACAGGCAGTGGAATTTTACTTGAAAAATATCAACAAAATTCTACTCAACTCACGTTTAGCCAAGGCTTGACGTTGTTAGTAATTCCTTTGGAATCAATTCAATCTCAATTATTTGTTCCATTGTCATATCGCAGTTTTGTTGGCAGACATAGAATCGCCAGACTTCCACAACTATTTATTAGAGGACAACTACAGCAGTTTAGTGCAATTGCGATGGTCAGCTTACTGTTGGAAGAGTTGGTACAAAACGCTTCGCAAACATTGGATTGCGCATCACTGGTGGAAAAGTGGATTCAAAGTCGAGATGCATTGCTTCAGTTTTTAACACATCGAGAGCCTGATTTTGATCGCTTGATTCAGGCAAAACAGGATTTCATTCAATCAGAACAAGCATTAATTCTAGGGCACAGCATGCATCCCGCACCTAAAAGTAGGTTGGGATTTATACATGAAGACTGGCGGAAATTTTCTCCTGAACATCAAGGTCAAACCCAGTTGTACTACTGGTTGGTTGCACCAGAATATGTCGCTGAAAGCAATGCTTCTTGTGAAGAGAACATCACATCACAACTCAAGCAAAAGATACAATGGTATTTAAATGAAGCTGAAATCACATTACTGAATACCTATTCAAGCTATAAGTTACTGCCTCTACATCCTTGGCAAGCGCGATATTTACAAAGTAAAGACTGGTACAAGGAGTTAACAGCCAAAAAAAAATTGATCGATTTTGGTGAAAAAGCTTGGCAGTTTTCAGCTACAACTTCAGTAAGAACTTTAGCCAGTTATGCCGCGCCGTGGATGGTCAAGCCGTCCTTGTCAGTAATGATTACCAATTCAATCCGCATCAATTTAGCCAAAGAGTGCCATCGTGGCGAAATGACCCATCGCTTGTGGCATGGGCCGATGGGGCAGTCGATTGTTGAACATTGTCCTACGCTTAAAGCGGTTAACGATCCGGCATGGACTGCGTTGAAGCTGGGAGAAAGTATTGTCAATGAAACCATCTGTATTTTCAGAGATCAACCTTTTGACAAAAAGCAGCAGGTCACCTGTATTGCATCTTTATGTCAGGATCATCCTGAAAAGGATTTAAATCGTTTTGATCATTTGTTTGAAGAAATTGCTCAAGCTGAACCTCAGCACAATATTGAACAAATTGCATTAAATTGGTTCAAGCAGTTCTTGGAAATCAGTTTAGTGCCCATGATGTATCTCTATCATCGTTACGGCATGGCATTTGAATCACATCAACAGAATGTCTTGGTTGAGTTGGAAAATGCCTATCCTAAAAATTTATGGTTAAGAGACAATCAGGGGTTTTACTATATCGAAGAATATGCGACTGAAATATTAAAAGAATTTCCTGAGCTTGATGAAAAAGCACATGCTGTTGGACCGAAGTCTTTTGTAGATGAACGGTTTAGCTACTATTTCTTTGGCAATACTATTTTCGGCATTATCAATGCAATCGGTGCAACAGGCAGTATTTCTGAGCAAAGACTCATTCATGTGCTGCAGGATAAATTATCTGACTTGCTCAAACAATATCCTGAAAGTACTTTACTGCACGCTTTGTTATATCAGCCAACGTTGCCTTATAAAGGTAATTTACTGACGCGTTTATATGAATTGGATGAGCTGATCGCTCCCGTTGAACAGCAATCAGTGTATGTCCAATTGCCCAATCCTCTATGTCTTAAACAGAAGGATGCCATCTATGCTTGATTTTATTGCTGTTGGCTTAGGTCCGTTTAATTTAAGTCTGGCCAGCCTGTTACATAAAAAATCTGATTTGCAATATCTCTTTTTCGAAAAAAAGCAGCAGTTTGATTGGCATGCGGGGATGCAGTTACCGAATACCTTGTTGCAGGTTCCATTTATGGCAGATTTGGTCTCCATGGTAGATCCAACCAGTCCATTTAGTTTTCTCAATTATTTAAAAGATCAACAACGCTTATACAAGTTTTATTTTCTTGAACAGCCCCATATTCCACGTAAGGAATATAACGATTATTGTCAATGGGTGGCGGATCAACTTGAGTGTATTCAGTATTTGTCGACAGTGACGGATATTATTCCTAAAAGCTATGGCTTTGAGGTGTCTGTGCATCAAGATGGTATTCAACAACGTTACAATTGTCGAAATCTTGTATTGGGGGCTGGTAACGCTCCTTATGTACCGCAATGTATGCGCAAGTTCATGCATGAGCACCCTGAACGCTGCAAGCATTCAGCAGACTATCTTGAGCATTCAAAACAAGATTTACAAGGCAATGTGGTGGTTCTAGGTTCTGGGCAGTCAGCAGCTGAAATCTTTTTGGATTTATTTGATCGTCAGTACCGATTCGATCAAGTGTCTAAACCTCAGTTCAACCTAAACTGGTTGACACGTGCCAATGGCTTTTTCCCGATGGAATATACGCCTTTGGGTTTAGAGCATTTCAGTCCAGATTATATTCAGCATTTTTATAAATTTGATGTTTTAAATAAGGATTTGCAATTAGGAAAACAGGCATATCTCTATAAAGGTATTAGTGCCCAGACCATTCGAGAAATCTATAAAAAACTTTACCATCGAAATATTGCCAATCAACAGCTGGCGACACATTTACATAGTCAGTCTAATTTAATAGATGCAGCATTGACATCTGAGGGGAAAATCAAACTGATTTTTCAGGATCGTGTTGGCTTAAATCATTTCAGCATTGACAGTGATTATGTCGTTTGTGCGACAGGTTATATGAGTCCAGAGTTTGAGTTCCTCAAACATATTAAACCGCTGATCCAGACCAATGCACAAGGACATTGGGATATCACTATAGACTATCGTAGTGCATATACAGGTGTAGGCGAAATCTATGTACAAAATATGGAAATGCACAGTCACGGTGTCGGTACACCAGACTTGGGCTTGGGGGCATATCGTGCAGCAACGATTGCCAATCAGCTATGCGGTTATGCCTTGTATGATCTTCCTGAGCAATCGCAATGTTTTCAACATTTTGATCCTTTCCACAATCCACAGGTTCAAGTGATTCCAAAAAATCCAGCGATACAGTCTTACAGACCGACTAAAGAGATTGAGCATTCGGCAAAAAACCTGAAAACCTCATCAGCAACTTTACCGCAATGTGCGCAGCATAAACAAAACCAACAACGATATTCAAATATTGAGAAAAGCATATGAATTTTGCCCAATTAAAAATTAACCAGAAGCAGTGGCGTAGTGCAGGACAGCGCCTGATCGAAATGGCAATTGCTGAATTTTTATATGAGGAAATTATTCAGGCAGACCACATGGGAGGCAATTTATTCCAGATCACTCTGGATGATCAGTGCTATCAGTTTAATGGCAGACAATATCTACTGGGACATTGGTGGATTGAAGAAGGTTCTGTCCGCAATGTAAATCAAGACGCCATTGAAGTTGCTTGGAATTTACACCAATTCATAGCAGCATTTTCAAATCAAGCCCAAGTAAAACCCTTTACCAAAGCCTATTTGATCAAAGAAATGAATAATACCTGGCTTGCAGAAGCGCATGTCTTTGATGAAAACCGCTTAACGAGCTCAGCTGTATTGACTGAACCACACTATAGCATTGAAGGTATGTTACGTGGACATCCATGGCTCATCATGAGTAAGGGACGTATGGGATTCGGTTATGATGACTATCTCAGTGCAGCCCCCGAAATTTCACCCAGAGTAAAACTACTTTGGTTGGCTGTACATGCTGATTTGGCGGAGTTTCGTTCCACCAATGAATGGCAAGCAATAGATCTATATCGGCATGAATTTGATGCTGAGGAACTTGATCGCTTCCGTGAAAAAATGCATAGCCTGAATTTAAATGCCGAAGACTATTTTTTAATTCCTGTGCATGCTTGGCAATGGCATCAATGGATTGTACCGACTTATAGCAATGAAATTGTCCATCAACGAATTGTAGAGCTTGATATTGGCCAAGATGATTATGTCCCAATGCAGTCCATTCGGACATTATGCAATACATCAAACACACAACGTCATTACATTAAACTGCCAGTGAGTATTTTTAATACAGCAGTTTACCGAGGTTTGCCGTCGAAACGAAACCTTGCAGCACCTGCAGTTACAGCTTGGCTAAAAAAATTGCTCGATGAAGATACAGATTTACAAAATACTGGTGTGGTGTTTCTCGGTGAAGTCGCAACATTGACCATACAGCAGCCTTGTTATGATCAAATCGAAGGTGCACCTTATCAATTCAAGGAATTATTTGGTTGCCTGTGGCGAGAAAGTATAGATCCTTTTGTCGAAGATCATCAGCAAGTGCTATCTCAAGCTGCGTTATTACATCGAGATATTCACGGTAAATCTATTCTTGAGGTGCTGATTCAAGCCTCGGGATTGACAGCATTGGCGTGGTTAAAGCAATTTGCCGTTGTAAGTTTAACGCCCTTACTGATTTGTTTGTATAAATATGGTCTAGCGTTTTCCCCACATGGTGAAAATACCATGCTGATCCATGAAAATGGTAGACCTCAAGCAATGGTATTAAAAGACTTTATTGATGATATCAACCTAGTGGATGAAGATTTCCCAGAACTGTCCGGACTGCCAGAAGAAGGAAAAATATTACTTCGCCATTCAGCCTTGGAACTCAGTCACTTTATTTTTACAGGCTTATTCATGGTGCATTACCGTTATATCTGTAATGTATTTTTACAGGACTTCCCCGCGCATAGCGAAGTGGAATTTTGGCAAACAATTTCGGATGTGATTGCTGAGTTTCATCAAAAGCATCCTGAACTATCGGCACGTATTGACAAATTTGCAATGTTTAGAAGCCAGTACGACAAGATCTGTCTAAACCGCGTGCGTCTGTTTACCACCAGCTATAACGATGAAGCTGAACGTCCTGTTCCTGTTTTTTTGGATTTGATCGCAAATCCTGTCAGTCCAACCACATTGCAGCAGTGGGCGGAACAACAGTTGCAACAACAGCATTTCACTCAAAAGCATTCAGCTAGCCTGTCTGCATAGTATCCAAATTGAATCTTAAATATTGAAGCAATACATTTTATCAAGGTGACATCAATGAAAACATTATCACAGCAATTACCAGATTTTTATGAGTATTATGAAAATGGGACACAGTTTTACCTGCGCCAGGTGCAATATCCTGATGATATGGCACTGTTACACAAGTGGATGCATGAACCCCATGTCATTCCGCAGTGGCAATTGAATAAGTCTGAATTGGAACTCAAGGTGTATTTTGAAAAGCAACTGGCTGACGACCATCATCGTTTGTTAATCGTCGGTGTAGACGGACAAGATGTAGGTTATAGCGAAATTTATGAAGGAAAACGTGATAGATTGGGGCGTTATTATAAGGGACATGAATTAGATTTAGGTTGGCATCTGCTTTTTGGTGAAAAATCAGCATTTGGTAAAGGTTATCTGAGAGCAGTGATGCGTTTGTTGAGCTTTTATATCTTTGAAAATGCAGCCTCATTGAAAATCGTGGGTGAACCTGACTCTAAAGTCAAACCTTATGCAGCAGTAGTAGAAGACATGTGCTATGAAGCTCAGGGTATAATTCCAATGCCTGAGAAAGATGCCATGCTGTATTATTGTTTTAGAGAGACCTTTTATCAAAAATTTGGGGATTATTTAACGCAGTCTCAGCAGTATCTTGCGCAAAAGAAATTTCCAAACCAAACAGAGCGAGTTGAACCCTCCATATGAGTTACCAGTCTACACATATTCAAATTATGGATATGACGTTTTCAAAAGATGTATCAATTGCCGAGTTTGAGCAGTGGCTCACTGAAGTTGAAAACTTTTTGCATCATCAACAGAATTTTGCACTGGTGATGCAAAGTCTAGATGGTACGACTTTCCCAGAGGAATATCGCCAAGTTCAAGCGGCTTGGTATAAAAAAAACAAAGTCAATTTTTTTAAATATTGTGTGGGCTTGGTGAGGATTGCGTTGGATGATGCAGATCAACAACGCTTGAATTCACCCGCTTTACATGTGGCTTGGCGCGTTCCTTATTATGTTACGTTGGATCGTTGTGATGCTCTGCAGTGGGCGGTGCAGAGGTGGATATGCAGAACATAAAGAATTCAAAACCTACAGCAATGACGCAGCAGATTTCAGTATTGAGTTTGAGTGTTGTAATTGTTCTGTATCTGGCTCACGCTTTGCCTTTGTATTTTTACAATGTGGCACTGCCTGCAATTTTAAGGCATCAAGGGGTAGATCTACGTTGGATTGGAATGTTGTCGCTGTTATATATTCCATGGGCGTTTAAGTTTTTTTGGGCACCGTTGATTGATCGAATATATGTTCAAAAATTAGGTAAACGGAAAACATGGTTGCTGTTTACGCAAATTGCTTTGGTGCTTGGGGTATTGGCACTGGCATTTACCCAGTTTTCATACGGCTTGGCTGTATTTGTAGTAATTGGACTCTGGATTTCAACTTTTGCTGCGACCCAAGATATTGCCATTGATGGATATACTGTAGAAGCGTTCTCGGAACAGGATTATCGTTTTGGCAGTATGGCACAAAGTATTGGTGTTGCCATCGGTAGTATGATTGGTGGCGCTGCGACATTATGGATCTATCAATATTATGGCTGGCAAACTGCATTAACGTGTTTAGCGGTCATGACCGCTTTAACCATGCTGGCTGTATTTCAGATCAAAGAAAAACCGAAAGACCATATTGCGCAGAATCCGCCAAGCCTGATTCGCGCATTTAAACGACCAGAAATTCGTTGGGCTTTATTGTTGATTGTCTGCTATCGCTTTGTCGAAGCACCTGCAATGGCAATGCTTAACCCAATGCTCATCGATCAACACTGGTCGTTGTCACAGATTGGTGTACTGATGTCTGTAGTGGGGGCTGGGGTAGGCTTATTGGCTGCAGTTTCAGCTGCAGTTTTACTCAAAAAAATAAAGGCAACACAATTGCTGATTTGGGCAGGATGGCTCAGAACTTTAATTTACGGATTATTAGGACTTGCTATTTTACTCGGTTGGTTAAACCAGTGGCATTTATTACTGGGGCTTTTTGTCCTTGCTTTTCTGGCAATTCGTTATATAGCAATGACTTCGCTTTATGCATATTTCATGCAAAACAGTTCAAAAGAACAAGCAGGAACTGATTTTACAATTCTGGTGTGTTTTGAATTGTTGGTCTATTTCATTGGTGGGGCAGGCTCAGGTTTTCTGGCCAAATCATTAGGCTATGGCAATTTTTATATTGTACTGGCCTTTGCATCTGTAATGAGTGTAATTTTATCGCATCTCATTATTTCAAAATCGCAAATAAATCCAAAATCAAAGATTACGGAAGGATAACATATGAGAAAAAAATCGATACACATTCCCTTGACCTGTTTAAGTCTGGCCATATGTACTCAACTTTATGCACAAGAGCCTGCGAATAATAATGACGATACCGTATCAGAAGTGAAAAGCTTGGCACCTATCGTTGTTACCGCAACACGTTCTGCAAAAAGTATTTCCGAAATCGCTGGAACAGTGTACAGCATTGATCATGCTGAGATCGAAAAACAGGCAAATGCGGGTAAAAGTACCGCGGATATTTTAGGTTTGTTGGTACCTTCTTTAACGCCGAATACAGGTACAACATCAAACTACGGTATGACGATGCGTGGTCGGGTAGTGCAATACATGATTGATGGCGTCCCTCAAACTGGTTATCGGGATGGTTCACGACAACTCAATAGCATTAGTCCATCTATGATTGAGCGAATTGAGGTTGTTTCAGGTGCAAGCAGTATTTATGGTTCCGGCGCAACAGGTGGGATCATTAATATCATCACCAAAAATGGTGGTGAAGCACCTTTAAGTTTTGAAACCAAAGTCGGTGTCACTTCTGGCAATAATTTTAAAAGTGATGCAATGGCTTATGAAGCCTCACAAAGTATTTCATTCAATCAGGATGCTTTAAAGGGAACACTGGGTATCGGCTATGCTAAACGTGGAGAAATTCAAGACAGTCATGGGGATCGAGTCGGACCTGAAGTTGCACAGACAGATCGCCAAGATACCGAAACCTTCGATGTGAATGGACGTTTGACATGGAAAATTGCAGATGGTCAAAGTCTCAGTTTTGGTGGTCAATATTACAATGATGAACAAGACAGTGATTATGGTCCAGACTATGGTCCCGGGCTTGCGGTCTTATTTGGTGCGAAACCAAGCCAAAAAGCCGTGAAAGGCTTACTGCTCGACGATCAGCCAAGAACCAAACGCTATAGTTTTAATACCCAATATCAAAATGATGACTTCTTTACACAGATATTAAATGCGGAAGCCTACTATCGTAATGAGAAAGCCCGTTGGTATCCGGCAGTGAATCCTATTGCTCATACAGCATTGCCAGCGCCAGGCAGCACGTATTTAGTCTATCAATCTGATACTGATATTGATGTGTGGGGGGCTCGACTTGCTTTACAAAAGGATTTTAATTTACAAGGTCGTAAGCTGGGGCTGACCTATGGCGTAGATTATGAAAATGAGCAAGATCTTCAGGATATGCAACGTTATGATTTAGCGACTTTTATGGCGAGTAATGGTTTATCCTTTAAACCGCTTAAGCGCTATCAATTCGGTCCTGATGTAGAAACCAGTAAATTAGGCTTTTTTGCACAAAGTCAATTGGACATCAGCGATCGTATTGATATACAGGCAGGCGTACGTTATGAACGTGTTGAGAGTGATGTAGATGCTTCAACACCTTATACTGAAGCAGTTGTGGCTGATCTTGTTCCAACATATCAGGCGAAGACCTTAAATGGTGGTACGGTCAAACATGATGCAACCCTGTTTAATATTGGTGCTGTCTATCATCTGACCGATGCGCAACAGGTTTTTGCCAATTTCTCACAAGGTTCAAATTTACCAGACATCCAACGTATGCTACGTGATGTACCCGCTAACTTTGTGGTGAATAGCCAGACAATTGATCCAATTAAAGTCAATAACTATGAATTGGGGTGGAGAATTCAAAGCGCTAAAGGCTTAAATGCTGGTATTACTGCGTTTTACAATGACTCAGACAAGAGTTTGAAATTTGGACCACCGAATTATGCTATAGAGGTAATTGATACAGACGAACGTGTGTATGGTGCTGAAGCCAATCTCTCTTATCCAGTTTCATCGAATTGGACTGTCGGCGGAACAGCAGCCTATACCACAGGGCAATATAAGAATACTCAAGGCAAATGGCAGGAATTGGATGCCATTCGCATTGCCCCATTAAAAGGAACAGTCTATTCAGATTGGCAGTTTGATGATGGAATTGGTGTACGTATCCAAGCTTTAGCAATAGGTGGCACAGACAAAGCGCGGCAAGATGCGATTGAAAGTGGTTCAACACGCCCACCAGCTGAAATTAAAGGATTTACCACAATGGATGTGATTACCAATGCCAAAGTTGGACCAGGAACACTTGGGTTTGGTGTTTATAATGTCTGGAATACAGATTATAAATCGGTCTATAGTCAAGCTGTATCATCTGTGTATGGCGCACTATCAAGCTTACCGGCACAAGGACGTACCTACGGTTTGAGTTATACTTTAAAGTATTGATGGATAAACCAAGCCTCTTACGCATTATAAGAGGCTTTTTTATTGAATATGCATAGAAATGCGTCTCAGTCTCAAAAAATCTAATCTCAGTACATTGGGCTATTTGAATAAGGTCAATATGAATAAAAATAATACGATTCTGTTGTTGGCAAGTTTGGCGAATGGCATGAGTTTTTCGATGATTTTACCCTTACTTGCACCTCTGATTCGACAGCTCAAAATGTCAGAACTTCAGGCAGGCTTATTGGTGTCCGCAAGTGCCTTATTAATGAGTTTAACGGCAATGTGGATCTCTAAAAAAACCAAATTACAGAAAGAGTATGGTTTACTCAGTCTTGGTTTTATTGGGATGACCATCACTTGGGGACTATTTTCAGGTGTACTCAGTTATGGGCTGAGCTATGCAATACCGATGGGGCTGTTATTTACTTTACTGTTATTGAGTCGTAGCAGTACAGGTATTTTTATGGCAATGCCGCAGATTGCTTTACAAAGTTATGTGATGACACGCTATGCGGAAGAAAAACAACGTAGTCAAATGATGGCAAAATTTGGTGCATTCAATAGCTTGGGTTTAATTTTAGGACCATTCCTAACCACATTATTGATCGTTTATGGGATATTGCTTCCCATGTGGCTGGCTGTGGCGATTCTGGCAATTTTGAGTATATTGATCGTATGTTTTTATCAAAAAAATAACCACATTTCAGTCGAGCATCCACAAAAATCATTTCAAGACCATACAGATTCAGCCTGCGAACAACTTGATCTCAATGATCAGCCTCGAGCAAAGATTAACAATAAGCATAAATTAAACAATGCCTTGGTATGGCTGATTTTAGGATTTAGTTTATATATTGCGATTGTTACCCTTAATCTAACGGCTGGTTTCTATATTCAAGACAAATTCAAATTTAGTATCGAACAAAGTGCGCTGTATTTTTCCCAATGCTCATTAATTGTTGGCATTGCACTGGTTAGCATGCAGGTGGCAATTTCTAAATGGTTGAAATGGTCATTACAACGCCTTTTATTGGTTGGATTATCAGCAATGCTGATCGGGTTGCTGATGTCGATCTATACCCAACAGATTATTGTCTTTCAGCTTGCTTATATTTTTTATGGAATCGCCGTAGCGTGTTTAATGCCTGCATTTACTACAGGTGCTTCACAATCCGTGCCACTGGCAGAGCAAACAAAAATAGCAGCCTTATGCACGATGGTGCAGGCGTTGAGTTTAGTGATTGCACCTTTAATGAGTACAGCACTGTATCAATTCAATATTATTTTCCCATATTATTTATTGATTGGCATTTTTGCACTGTTCTTATTTTATTTTATTGTTTTTAAATGCAATGCAGAGAAATAATGTCAATTAAGGTTATTCATTTAATAGTAATCAAGTGACAAAATTTCTTTTACTTTTCCATCAGTCAATTTTAGCTGAAATTGCAGTCGCATTTGGCGGTAGGGATGCTGCCTTTGGTCCTTGAGGATATGGATTCCGCTTTGACAGAGATAGCGCTTTTTACTACTTTTTGTCCGTGAAAATTACGGTGCCGCCTGTACAAATCAATTGAAACTCTTCACAAAATAACGTACTTAAACATGATTATACAAGTTTTCAAGAATGATGAAATTTCTTTAAAGTCATACCAATGTCATATTATTGAACTAGTTTCTTCGGCATTTAGTCCAATTTGACACTGTGCTGATGAAAAATTTAAAAATTAAACACTCTATATTTATATGTTTGAGTTCTGGTTTATTCCTGACTGCCTGTAATGATGATACGGACAATAAGAACTCTGCTACACCACCACAAACAGCTACATCTCTATATTTGCAGACCAAACAACCTTATTTACCACAACAGAAATTAAGCACTTATGAGGCTCAACCTGCTGGCTATCAGGCAGTTTTTACTGAACTTGTTGCACGACATGGTTCACGTGGTTTATCGAGTATTAAATATGATCTAGCACTTTACAACATGTGGCTAAAAGCCAAACAAGAAAATGCTTTAACGCCATTAGGTGAAAAACTCGGTGCTGATCTGGAAGCAATGATGAAAGCCAATATTTTATTGGGTTATAGGGTCGAAGGTATCCGCCAATACGGATATGGCAATGAATCATCGATAGGGATTAAAGAACATCGTGGAATTGCAGATCGACTGTTAAAGCGTTTACCTGACTTGTTTATTCAAGCCAATCAACAGGGTAAAAGCATTCAAATTGTCAGTTCAGGCGTGGATCGCGCCGTAGACAGTGCTAAATTTTTTACCCATGAATTGTTAAAACAGCAACCGAACTTAAAGGATTCGATTACACCCGCAAGTTATCAAAGCTTGAGCAGTGGATCTGTACCCAGTATTGCTGATGGTGGTGTAAGTCGCTTTAACTTATATTTTCACAGCTTGAATACACAGGATGATCTTAGCAACATCAAAACGGATGTAGAAAAGCAAGTCTATGATGCAAGCCTGAAATATCAAGATTTTGAAGAAAATGATCTAAGTTTAAAACAAAAGCTTAAAGAATTGAGTGTCGACAATAATGCTCAAAAAATTGCATCAACGGTGTTAACGCCTATTTTTAAAGCAGCGTTTATTCAAAAAATAGGTCAAAGCGGTTATACCTTTAGCAATACAGGGTCGTTTACTGTGACCAGTCCTCAAGGTGAGCAAATCACTGAAAAAGGTAAAGGCAAAAATACCATTGCAAGTGCAGTGGATGCCGCGGCTTATTTATATGAGTTATATTCAATTACAGGTGGCATGCAAGACGAGTTAGGCGCTACAGATTTTAACAAATATATGCCAATCGATGCCGCCAAATTTTATGCCCAATATAACGATGCCGGTGATTTCTATAGTAAAGGACCAAGTTTTGATGCCGGTAAAGCGATTACCACCGATATTGCACGGTCACTTAAACAAGATTTATTTAAACAAGTCGATGATGTGATCAATAAGCGTCAAAAGAATATTGCCGTGCTCCGTTTTGCACATGCTGAAATTATTATTCCTTTAGCCACCAGTCTAGAGCTAAAAGGCATGATGCAATCTGTGCCATTTTCACAGACCTTTAATTACGATAACAGCACATGGCGCGGTGAAGTTATTTCCCCAATGGCTGCAAACATACAGTGGGATATTTACCAAAACTCACAAGGTCGAACCTTATTGAAAATGTTATACAATGAGAAAGAGACCAGTTTTAAAAAAGACTGTGATTATGCGCGTTATAAAGTCAACAGTTACTACTATGATTATTCAAAGCTTAAACAATGCTATAATATTCAATAAATTGCTTTTTTGATGCAAGGGAGATACAGGTCTCCCTTTAATTGAACAACACTCATGCAATTTAGTAATTAAATCAGTTCATTCCATGCTTTAATAGAACAATTAAAATGAATGTGAATTTGACTGTGTTTTTACATTCCCAAAGCTTAACGATAGCAACACAAAAGCATGATTATCCTGAGTGGCATAAAGGGAGGAAAGATTATGCTTTGTGGTATATTGAAATTAATCATCCGGAATTGCTCAATTACCTAAATGAATTAAGACGGCAATTTTCAAAGTTTTTATTTCAACCTAATACGCGACAGTTTCATATCACATTATATGTTTGTGGTTTTTTAACAGATCTATCTCCGCAATTTAATGATGATTTTCAACTCAAACAATTAAAACAGCAACTACAGGATTTAAAGAAAAGCAATATTCAAGCATTTCAACTCAAGACAGGCAAGATAAACAGTTTCAGCAGCGCTTTATTTGTTGATATTGAAGATGATCAAAATAGCCTAAGTAATATAAGAACGATTTTATCCAGTTCTACCCGTGAAATTGCACCGACAAATTATTGTCCACACATTACGCTAGGTCTTTACAATGCAGAATTTCCTTCACAACAAATTTTAGAAGAGATTGAAATGACACAGCAACAACAGTTTGAAATCACGGTAGATCAACTGCATTTTGGTTTTTATAAAGCAAAACATCTACAGGGTAAATTATTTGATTTAGACTATTATTCAATCAATTCAGATACTAAAAATGCATCTTTGGAGCAGAATACATGCTGCAATTAATTTTGGGTGGAGCACGTTCTGGAAAAAGTAAACTTGCGGAACAGATTGCAAAAGAAACGTCGTTAAATGTGATTTATATTGCCACAGCACAAGCTTGGGATGAAGAAATGCAACTGCGTATTGCCCATCACCAGTCGCAACGACCAAGTGAATGGCAATTGATTGAAGAAACATATTATCTTGCCGATACATTGAAAAAAAATGATCAAGAAGGACAGTTGATTCTGGTTGATTGTTTAACATTGTGGATGAGTAATTTACTAATACATGATGATCAAAATCTACAGATTCAGGAATGTCAAAAGCTATTACAAGTTCTGCCTAAACTGCAGTCTCAGGTGATATTGGTAAGCAATGAAACCGGACTTGGAGTTGTTCCTATGGGAGAAATCACTCGCAAATTCGTCGATGAATCGGGGCGTTTACATCAACAGCTGGGACAACTCGCCGATAGAGTTGTGTTTTGTATTGCTGGTTTCCCGATGGTTTTAAAAGGTGAAAGTCTATGATTTATATTGTTTTAAATCATATATTTAATTGATTTTTTTATACGTTTAAAATGATTGAAATGGAGAAAAACAATGAGTTGGTGGTTAGAAGCATGCAAAGTTCCAAATGCCGAGATGAAACAACAGGCAGAAGAGCGTCAGTCCCAATTGACCAAGCCGACAGGTTCGCTTGCTGCACTAGAAAATGTTGCTGTGCAACTTGCAAGTCTACAAAACAATTCCAAACCACAGGTAGAGCATCCTTGGATTACAATTTTTGCAGGTGATCATGGGGTGATGGCAGAAAATGTGTCTGCCTATCCGCAAGCGGTAACACGTCAAATGTTGCAAAATTTCGCCACAGGCGGTGCATGCATCAGTGTGATTGCCAAAGAATATTCAGCAACATTGCAAGTGATTGATTGTGGCACGGTTGGAGATGCTTATGAATATCAAGGCGTTGAACGTCACTGTATTGCGCCAGGAACAGCAAACTTTGCAAAACAAGTGGCGATGACTGAAGAACAATGTGCTCAGGCTATGGATTTAGGACGTGAAAGTGTTGAAAAAGCCCTTGCCAATCATGCTTCGATTTACATTGCTGGAGAAATGGGAATCGGGAATACCTGTGCTGCATCCGCCGTGGCAAGCTTTTTATTGAATGAACCGGCAGAGCAATTAACTGGTGTAGGGACAGGAATTCGAGAAGAACAATTGATCCACAAGAAAAATATAATTAAAAATGCTGTTGAAATGCATAAAAATTATGTTAAAAGTGATGTATTTAAGGCGCTTTGTGCAGTGGGTGGCTTAGAAATTGCAGCAATGGTTGGTGCATATATTCGTTGTGCTCAGCTCGGTTTGGCTGTGATTGTGGATGGATTTATCAGTTCTGTTGCAGCTTTGGTGGCAGTTCAGTTGAATCCTGCAGTTCGTCAGTGGATGTTGTTTGGGCATCAATCTGCTGAATATGGTCACTTGCGTATATTAAAACAACTTAATGCTGATCCATTACTAAAATTGAATTTGCGCTTGGGTGAAGGAAGTGGAGCAGGGGCTTCACTAGGGGTTATCAAACTCGCATGTAGCTTACATAACAATATGGCAACATTTGCTGAAGCTGCTGTGATTGGTGAAAAAGTTTAAAATATTCAAAATAAGAGCAGATAAATGAAACTGAGGGTTGATCTACTACGTCACGGCGAAACTACGTTAAGTCATACCTTGCGTGGTTCGACTGATGATGATTTGACAGAATTGGGCTGGCAGCAAATGCACCAGAGTATATTCTTAGATCAAAACTCAGTTCATACAAAGTGGGATTATATATTTAGTTCACCTTTAAAGCGTTGTGCACAATTTGCGCAGTCTTTTTCACAACACGTCAGCATTCCGCTTCTGCAAGATCAACGACTTCAGGAAATACATTTTGGTGACTGGGAAGGTATTTCTGTTCAGCAGATTTATACAGACGCCCCTGAGCTTTTGGCAAATTTTTGGCAATATCCTACTCGTTTTACGCCACCCAATGCTGAAAAATATTTAGATTTTCAATCTCGAATCAATCAAGCATTGCATTCGATTCAACAGCATATGTTGGCTTCAAACAGCCAGTCGGCTTTGGTGGTTACACATGGCGGTGTAATTAAATTATTAAAGTGCATGGCGCTGCAACAATCATTAGATGATATTTTAAAAATGACTGCTGATTTAGGGCAATTAAATCGCTTTATTCTAGACAGTGAAACCATGCAACTAGAACTTTTGGAGGATGTTAAATGACTCCATTTTTTATTGCACTGCAGTTTCTAACGATTTTTCCTGTTCACTTAAAAACATTACCTTCACCACAACAGAATGGCTGTTCATTATTATTCTATCCCGTGGTGGGGCTATTAATTGGCTTAGTACTTTATGCTGTAGCGAGCCTATTGCATGTTTTACCCATTGTTTTATTAAGTACTTTTATTTTGGTAATCTGGATTTGGTTAACGGGTGGTCTTCATCTGGATGGTTTGGCAGATACTGCTGATGCTTGGGTGGGTGGCTTCGGTGACAAAGAAAATACCCTCAGGATAATGAAAGACCCTGCCTGTGGGCCTATTGGCGTATTAAGCCTGATCATCATTTGTATAATTAAATGGTCTGCCTTGTATGTTTTACTTGAAAAACAACTTTATACTGCTTTGGTGCTATTTCCTGTTTTTGGACGTTTAACGCCACTTTTTTTATTTCTGACGACAGAATATGTTCGTGAAAAGGGCTTAGGTTCTACCATTGCGCAATATATCCCAAAAACATGGTCAATCATTATCTTCAGTATCAGTTTATTGGCAGTCGGATATTTTGTCTGGGTTGGTTTAGCCACTGCAATTCTCTTTATTCTGACTCTGATTTATCTCCGACATAAGTTTATTCAGCGTATTGATGGTATTACAGGCGATACGATTGGTGCGAGTATTGAGATTGCTGAAACTGTTTGTTTGCTCAGTTTTGTGATTTTGGGCTTTTATCTTTGATTGCATTCAGCACCCCATGATGAGGCTGTTGATCAAAATATCATCTGAGTAATGAGCTTTAAAAGCAAGTTATGAGCAAAGATAAGCTATATCGATGCAATGATGAGATGACGGAAAAGATCATCTGCAACTTTTCGGAGCAGGTGATTGTTCAATACGTTAAACATATCGCTAAATTGAAATGATGTTATTTATATTCAGTTATGTAAGTTTAAATTAAGATTGTGCCTAATCAATTGATCTTAGAGCACAATCCATGTTGTAAATAATGACAGATAGTTTTAAGCTGCCCCAAAATTACCACATTAAATCATCTGGAATAATGTAAGCGGCATAAGGATCTTCTTCATCCGTTATCTGTTCATTTTTTTCAGAATTATTGACAATAATAAAGCCAGCCATTTTCTCGTTGATACGGTCAGCTAAGGCTTTGGGTAAAATCGCATAAGCATCGTGATCATGCGCAATTACGAGACTACCAGAAACCAAAGCATTATAAACCTGTTGATTGATGTAAATTTTCTTAATTGAACCATCAATAAACTGGTAAGTGACATCGCCATCGGTATCTTTGATTTTATGTTGATTAATCATCTGGATGATTGATGCTTTTAATGCTTTTTCATCTAAAATTCTTTGTTTTTCTTGATTGAGTGCTTGGTCCTTAGATACTTTTTCCTGTTTGTCTTGCTCAATTTTTGCTTTCAGTTCAGCTTCATTACTCTGACCAGTACGCTGTTCATGTTGTGCTTGCTTAGAAAGTTTCTTTGCTTTTTTATTATCAACTAAGCCAGCTTTGAGTAACTGCGCTTGTAATGCATTTTTAACCATAATAATAACCAACGATTAACTGTGTTTCGAGCCATGTCGAAAATAAATAAACCAATACACTAAGCTTAATATTAAACTTAATCCAGCAGGGATAAGGAATGCATTCAATTGTAAATAAGGATGAATGATACTGGCAATGATTCCACCAAGAATAAATCCAAAAAGAATCAGCAAATGCAAAGTTACCCGGCGTCTTTCAACCACAAGCCCTCTGAAAAAGTAGCCTAATGCCAAACCTAAATCTGTTAATACACCTGAAAGGTGTGTGGTACGAATAATTGTACCTTTGTAATGGCTCACCATGGCATTTTGTATACCCATGGCGGCACTTGCCCAAAGTAATGCGTATTGAGGGTGATAGGGAATAAAGATCCAGCATAGAAAGATAAAGATACTGACTAGACTCAGCGGGATGCCGTATCTGCGACCAAGTTGAAAATGACTATTACCCAATATGTAGCCACTATAACTTGAACCGAGTACATAACAGATCATAATCAGTAAGAGATAAAGCACATGACTATACTGTTGATGTACCAATGCTTGCGCAAACAGACTGGCATTGCCGGTCATATGAGAAATGGATTGGTGTAGAACCGTGATTAAGCCCAATACATTAATTATGCCTGCATTGATTGCAAGCATAAAAGCACCAAGCTGAATCCAGGCTGGTAAATATTGAAGAGGCATAATTCCTTCTTTTCTTCATATGGTCGACAAATTACCTTTTTGACAGGTCAATTGCTGCTGTAAATATAACATCAGTAGATGAATTTAATGCAGTTTCTGTAGAATCTTGCAATACACTGATGACCATTCCAATAGCCACTACTTGCATCGCGATTTCTGAAGGAATCCCAAACAAACCACATGCAATTGGAATCAGTAATAAAGAACCACTGGCAACACCTGAAGCCCCACATGCAGATAAAACAGATACAATACATAAGATAACCATGGTGACAATATCAACATGAATATTGAGGGTATGTACTGCTGCAAGAGAGAGTACCGTAATAGTGACTGCAGCACCAGCCATGTTGATTGTGGCACCTAACGGAATGGCAACATTCGCAGTGGTATCATTTACACCCAATCGTTTTGCGAGATCAAGATTGACAGGAATATTTGCTGCAGAACTACGGGTAAAGAAGGCAGTAATTCCACTTTCTCTTAAGCACTTGAGTACCAAAGGATATGGATTTTTACGCATCACAATACCCACAATCAGTGGATTGATGACCAATGCGACAAACAACATGGTTCCCACAAGGACTGCAATCAAATGTGCATAATTTTTTAAGGTTTCTAAACCGGCTTGTGCGAAAGTAGCAACCACTAAACCAAAAATACCTACTGGCGCAAATGAAATCACAATACGAATAATACTGTTAACTGCATCTGCTACATCTGTAATCATTTGCTTAGTCGTTTCTGATCCGTGACGAAGCGCAGCGCCTAGACCAACAGCCCAAGCCAAAATACCAATAAAATTGGCTTCATGTAATGCTGTAATGGGATTGGTAATAAAACTCAGCAGTAAATTTTTTAATACTTCCGCAACACTTCCAGGGGGTTGCAAAGCAGCTTCACTGGCATGAGTGAAAATAAGTGTACTTGGAAATAGGGTACTAATAATTATTGCGCTAATCGCAGCCAATAACATTCCGATTGCATATAAAATAAGAATGGGTCTTAAATTACTTGCTCCGCCACCGACTTTAAAATTAGCGATCGAAGCGAGAACCAATACAAATACCAGAATGGGTGCAATAGATTTTAATGCTTTAATAAAAAGCTCGCCTAAAATATTGAAATATTGGGCTGAATTTGGGAATAAATACGCAACTAAAAAACCAAGAATGATGGCAACAAGAATACGTGTAACTAAACTTAAACGTGCTAGGGCAGCAAACATATTGAACCTTTTTGCCTAAACTGGTCTAAAATCAATGAACAAGCCGGCTATTCTATACCTAAAAGCGAAAACTTAAATACCACATTTTCGCCATAAAAATTAAGATATTAAAAAATATATAGCTTTTTCAGCAATCATATTAAAATTTGTTGATAAATTAAATGATTTTTTATCTGAAAGTTTTAGCATCTAAGGCATGCATCGCCTGATAATGGGTTAAATAAACTGTCCCACTCAGTTCATTGATTAAATTCGACTGTCTTAAACGATCCATGACAGGTCCTTTAATCTCGGTAAGATGCATTTGAATGTTTAACTTGCTCAATTCACTATTAATTTCTTCTAAAGTTTCGAGCGCACTTGCATCAATATTGCTGATACTTGAACAATTGATCACAACATGATGCAGTTCAGGATGTTGACTGACTTCAAAAATCACAAATTCTTTTAGTGTATTGGCATTTAAAAAAGTTAAATTTTCATCGATACGAATTGAGACAATATTGGTGCTGGTCAACACGTCATGCCGTGAAATGTTGCGAAAGTGCTGTGTACCTTCAACTAGCCCGATTACAGCAATATGGGGGCGACTAATCCGCCACAATAACAAAATAAATGTCGAAATAATGCCGATGATTAAGCCTGTAGAAATATCGATACACAACACTCCCCAAAAGGTCACCCACATTGCAATTCCATCTGCTTTGGAATAACGCCAAGTTTCGATAAAAGGCTTAAAATCGACTAATTTCCAAATCGATACCATAATGGTTGCTGCAAGTATTGCCAAAGGTAAGGCTTTAAATAGACCTGTAAAATATAAGCTGACAATGACAATAAAAATAGACGATAAAACTCCGGCCATTGGCGTTTTTGCACCAGCATCGGCATTGACTACAGTCCGGGAAAGGCTACCCGTCACAGGAAATGCCGAAGTAACACCTGCGCTAAAATTGGCGAGACCTAAGGCAATAAGCTCTTGATTGCTGTTTAATTCACTGCGCTGTTGAAAGGCAGTGGTCTGAGCTATAGAGATAGACTCAACAAAACTGACCATTGTAATCATGGCTGCACCGGGGAGAAGCTGAACCACCAAATCCCAGTTCCAGTAGGGTATGGCAATCGGTGGAAATCCTGAAGGAATTTCACCTACGGTTTTAATTCCATATTGATCCATATGAAAAAAATGAATCAGTGCAATTGAAATAAACACCAAGAGAAGGGGGAGTGCCTTGATCCAAAATTGCACAGAATTTGAAAATGCGTGACATATTTTTGACTTCAAGACATTTGGCATATAAATCAAAAACAGTATTGCAGTAATACCAAAAACCAGCGTTTCAATACTGGTAAATCGAAGATATTGCCAGGCACTTTGAATAAACTCAATGATATTTCCTGATTTTAAGGGAATATCCAACATAAACTTGACTTGGCTAAGGGCAATCAGCACAGCAGAAGCGATAATAAAACTTTTAATTACAGGATGACTGATTAAACGAATTAAAAAACCAAACCTAAAAATGCCAAGTAGGGTCGAAAGTATGCCGACTAAAATTGCCAATAAACATGCAGCTTGAATATAAACAGGAGAGCCAACTTCATAAAGAGGCTCAAGCGTTGCAAAGGTCATCATGGAAATCAGTGCAACAGGACCAATGGATAAAGTTGCACTTCCGCCAACAATGGCATAGATAATCATGGGTAGAATACTGGCATATAACCCTGTGACTGGCGGTAAGCCTGCAACCATTGCATATGCCATTCCTTGTGGAACAAGCATGGCAATAACGATCAAAGCGGCGAGTAAGTCCGCTCGAAATTTAGGAACAGTATAGTCTTGTAACCATTGCCAAGCAGGGAGAACTTTATTGAATTGCAATCTAGGAATAGCCATTGAATCGTCATTATCACATTTTCATATATATTATGCAGAAAAAATGCTAAGAAAAATAGCGACAATAAGTGCCTGAACAATAAGTCTCTGTTTTTATTTTTAATTTTTTAAATTATTGCAATGTTTAAATTTTAGGACAGTAAAGATCGTAGAGCATTTTTAAGACAGTCGTGAGTTTGTCGTCTTTAATTGAATAAAAAATTTGTTTTCCATCTCTGCGCGTCGCAACGACATCACTTTTGCGCAACATCATTAATTGCTGTGAGAGTGTAGGTTGATTAATTTGAGTATGTTCTTCTATTTGCGAAACATTCAACTCTTGTTGAGCCAAATGACACAAAATGAGCAAACGATCAGTATTGGCTAAAGATTTTAGGATCGTAACGACTGATGAGGCTGAGTCACGCATGACATCAATTTTAAGATCGTTGGGCATAAAACGGTTCCATCATGGTTTGGCTTAGTATAACTGTGTCCAAGCATGTCGCATGGGTTAGAACATATGTTTTTTCGTGAATTTCTAAATCAATTTTATAAATATATACGCGTTGATGTCGATACAATATTAACGGTATATTGACATGTATGAAAGATGTTGAATAAATAGACAAAAATACCGCTTATGTTATGATAACTCAAACAGCACACATAGGCTGGGAATTTTTCCATGCGCCAATTTACAGTTATGAAAACGACATTGCGTGAAGAAGCAACGATTCCAGTGCTTGCTATTGATGCATTTCATCATGCATTTAAACAGGCGAGTTTGTCTGATATGGGGGTCACTTATGTGAAAGACGGTCAGCTTGTGCAACAATTACATGGTGAAATAACCGTTATTCAAGACTTATCGGCAGCATATACATTGCCTAAACTCAAACGTAGTGTTTTAAAGCGTAAAAAGAAACAAGAGGTCTTGGCATAATTTTACATGCGACCACCAAGAATAAGAATGTTTGCTGGTCCGAATGGATCAGGTAAAAGCACCATCAAAGACTATTTAGCGCCGAATCAAATTGGAGCGTATTTAAATGCTGATGAACTGGAAAAGCAGTTGTATGCGACTCAGCAACTTCGTTTAAGCGATTATCACACAGATTTATCAGCTTCTGCTTTATTAAGGTTTCTAAACCAAAATAAGCGTAAAAGAAATGAAAAATTAGTACCACTATTATCCTCTCAACCCAAAATCATGAATGATCAAGTGATCGTTTTTGAATTAGCAGAAATAGATTCTTATCTTTGTGCGCGCATCATTGATTTTATTCGGATGGAATTTTTAAAGCTCAAAATAAGTTTTACCTTTGAAACTGTAATGTCGCATGTCAGTAAAGTCGATTTTTTACGTGAAGCGAAGCGTCAAGGGTTCAAGACATATTTATACTATGTTGCGACTGTAGATCCTAAAATAAATATTGCACGTGTTAAGTATCGTGTATATACAGGTGGGCATGATGTTCCGGAAAAAAAGGTCTATGAACGTTATCATCGGAGTTTGGATTTATTGATGTCAGCGATTGAAGTTTCTGATCGCGCATATATTTTTGATAATTCAAGCGAAGGGGAAAGGGCATCTTTCATTGCTGAAATCGAGAATGCTGAAGTATTAAAATTAAACCCAGCTGTCCATTACTTTCCTAAATGGTTTGTTGACAAAGTTTTGAATGAATTCACTTGACGTTCAAGAGAGGATCTTTTTTCAGTCAAGCTAAAAACTCCCATTGCAAATGTGGTTGTACTTTGTTTTAGCTCCTATCGATTAGGAGTTTATGTCCTTATACAAAAATGATCTTGTATAAAGTATAAAAATATATATTATAAAAACATATATTGTTTGGGTTTAAAACGATGCATGATTTTATCCTTGCTTTCATTGGCGGCGCTTTACTTGGACTGGCTGTTGTCGGCTATCTACTGGTAAATGGACGTATTGCTGGTATTAGTGGCTTGGTTGCCCAGGTATTAAATCCTAAAATGCTGTTGAAGACGCCAGCCTTATGGTTTTTATTAGGTTTGTTGATCACACCATTTATCTATACTTCCATTGTTCATCCACAAATTGAAATGATGACGACAGATCCAATTTTATTGATCATTGCAGGTCTTTTGGTTGGATTTGGTACGCGACTGGGTTCAGGCTGTACCAGTGGACATGGTATTTGTGGGATTAGCCGTTTATCCAAGCGTTCAATTATTGCAACCTGTACTTTTATGCTGGCAGGATTCATCACTGTTTATGTGATGCGTCATCTATTGGGAGCATGAACATGAAAAATTTATTTGCCTTTGTTTTTGGTGGTTTATTTGCAATTGGTCTGATGCTTTCTGGGATGTCGAATCCTGCAAAAGTTATTGGTTTTTTAGACATATCTGGTCATTGGGACCCTAGTTTGGCTTTTGTCATGATCGGAGCGATCATGGTCGCATTTTTACCATTTCAGAAAGTAAAACGTCAGCCAGTCACACTATTTAATGAAAAAATCGACTTACCGACCAATACGAAAATTGATACAAAGTTAATCCTTGGCGCTGTGCTTTTTGGAATAGGATGGGGAATTGCAGGCATATGTCCAGCCCCCGCATTTACTTTGATTGGCGCAGGCGTTTATTCGGCTATGTACTTTATTGTCGCCATGTTGGTTGGTGTGCTTATTCACCGTAAAATTGCAGGAGTTTAGGTGGTGTTGAATCCAATAGTTCAAGATTTTTTTGATGAAAACAGCAACACGTTCAGTTATGTTGTGACCGATCCAACAACTAAATGTTGTGCAATTATTGACAGCGTATTGGATTATGATGCAGCATCAGCGACAACCAGTACAAAGCATGCAGATCGCATCATTGAATATGTTCAACAAGAGCAACTTTGTGTTGACTGGATTTTGGAAACTCATGTACATGCTGATCATTTAACGGCTTCTCAATACTTAAAGCAAAAGCTCGGTGGACGAATTGCAATGAGTGAAAAGATTGCCATCGTACAAGACACTTTTAGCCGAATTTATCATGTCGATATAAAAACATTAAACTCACATCACTCATTTGACTATTTGTTTAAAGACCATGAAGTTTTTAAAATAGGTCAATTAGAGGCTTACAATATTCCGACACCTGGTCATACGCCTGCATGTTTAACTTATGTGATCGGCGATGCGGCATTTGTTGGTGATACATTGTTTATGCCAGATTATGGTACTGCTCGTTGTGATTTTCCTAAAGGTAGTGCAGCACAACTTTATGATTCTGTCATGCAGATTTTTAAACTGGCAGATGACACTCGTATTTTTTTATGCCATGACTATCTTTCTGAGTCACGTACAGACTATCGCTGCCAAACCGATATCAAAACCCAACGCCAAAAAAATATTCATATCCATACAGGTGTTACTAAAGCAGCATTTATTGACATGCGTGAACAACGTGATGCAACTTTATCCATGCCTAAACTGATTCTTCCAGCGATTCAAATCAATATGGATGCGGGTAAGTTTCCGGAAGCTGAAAGTAATGGGATTCGTTACCTAAAGTTACCGCTAAATTATTTTAAATGATGGAAAATTTTCCAGAAAAATAGGCGCTTGCACCAAGATTAGTATAAAAAACTTGCATTGATTATTGCGAATAAACATGTCCGCAATAATCAGATATAGATAGGTTGAAAAAAACTAGCAAGTCATTTAAACATAGATTTTATCGCTCATTTTGTCTATAATTTTACACTCTTCTTTTGAAGTGTGATCTGATTCAATTTATTTCCTGATAAATGAAAGGCTTAACATTTCTGTTAATGATCGCAAAATAAACATGTGACTAAAATATATCATCTAGAAAAAGAGTTTATATTGAATTTGCACTGATATTATAGGATTAATCTATGGCTGGCGCTCATTTACCTTATGATCGTAATATGAATCAGGTGAGTTCGTCTCGGAATTCTATAAAGCCGCAGTGTGTGCAAATTTCAAATGAAGTTAAGTTTACTTTAGATCAACTTCCACATTTAATTTGGATGACTAAATTTGGTGAAACTTATTCTAATACCGCTTTAAAGCAATATTTCGGAATTGATCATAATAATATTGACGTTCATCAATGGATGGATTTTTTATATCCAGAAGATAGAACGCTTATCCATGACATTTGGACCAAAGCTCAAAAGACAGGTCAGCGTTTTGAACAAGAATGTCGTATCAAACGACATGATGGTGAATATCAATGGTTTTTGTTAATTGCACAAAGCACGTTATATCAAAAGAAATATTTCGATTGGACAATCACCTGTACCCACATTCATGAGCATTTTTCAAAATTACATGAAACCCGACAACTATTAAAAGCCAATACCGACATGTTGGATGTCAGTGTTGACTGTATCAAAATCATTAGTCCTGATGGTTTTGTTTCACATATGAATAAAGCAGGCTGTCGGGCACTACTTGGGCAGGAGAACGTCACTGCTTTTGGTATGCAATGGCTGGATCTGTTACCTCCTGAAGTGAGAGAGCAGGGTAAAAAGGCAATCAAAGAAGCAGCAAAAGGGAAAAATGTCCGATTTGCCGGAAAGAGTGTTTTTAATAATGTCACGATGTATTGGGACAATATATTGACGCCTATAGTCAATGCACTAGGACAAACCACCAGTATTCTGTGTGTATCAAGAGATATTACCAAACAACGCATTGCTGAAGAAAAGCTAAGACTAAACAGCGAATTTGATGAAATGACGAGTCTGATGAACCGTCGTATATTCAAAAAAAGACTGAAATCCTCAATTGGTAAAGCCCGAGATTGCCGTGGCAAAATTGGATTATTGTTGCTTGATCTCGACCATTTCAAACATATCAACGATACTTTAGGGCATTCAGCGGGAGATCATTTACTCAAGGTCCTATCGAAACGACTAGCCAATTGTCTTGATGAACATGCCTATATTGCGAGACTGGGTGGAGATGAGTTTGCAGTGGTGATTGAAAAAGTAGAAAGCCATCAACGAATTGAAACAATCTCAAAAAAATTATTAAAACAATTAGAAGCTCCAATTACTTATAGTGGCAAGCTATTAAACGGCGGGATGAGTATTGGTGGTTCGATTTATCCTGATGACGCGAAAGATGGTTCGGGACTTTTAAAATGTGCAGATACGGCATTGAATGATTTAAAAGAACGTGGGCGTGGTGGTGTACGTATGTTTGGGGCTGACATGTTTGAAACAGCACAGCGGAAAGCTAAACAATTACATACTGCACGACACATGATTCGGAGTAATCAGGTAGAAACATTCTATCAGCCTAAAGTAAAACTCGATGATTGTTCAATTATTGGATTTGAAGCGTTACTGAGATGGCGAGATCCGGAGGGAGAGGTGTATTTCCCTTCTACTGTCGCAGAAGCATTTAATGATTTTGAGTTGGCTACTAAAATCAGTGAAATTATGCATGATCGTATTTTTACCGATATGTCGTACTGGATGAGTCTGGGATTAAAGGTGGTTCCCATTTCGATTAATGCATCTCCGGTAGAGTTTATGCGGGATAATTATGCTGAAACTTTACTTAAACGACTAATGAACTATGCAATTCCGACACATTTGATTGAAATTGAAATAACTGAGCATGTGCTTGCAGATCGTGGTTATGAATATGTGGTTCGGGCATTAAAAAAACTTAAAAATGCAGGGGTGCGTATCGCATTAGATGATTTTGGGACAGGGCATTCTTCAATGTCACATATCCGAGATTATCCAGTAGATAGTCTGAAGATCGACTATAATTTTGTGAATCGTATGCATGAGGAAGATTCAATCAAGGCAATCGTTGAAGGAATTGCCAAACTGGGTCCAATTCTATCTTTAGATATTGTTGCCGAGGGAATCGAAACCACTCAACAATTAGACAGTTTAATTGCGATAGGATGCAAATTCGGTCAAGGTTTCTTATTTAGTGCAGCGATCACCGCAGATCAAGTCAAAAAAATGTTGGCTAGAGAGATTACCGTTTCACCATATGTATATTACTAAAGATATGCCAAATTCAGGGTATTTATATAAAATCAAAATTTTTTTAAAAATAGCTTGAAAAGTCATGACACACCGAGTATTGTAAATTCAATACAGATTTTATGAACGATATAAAGATGTTAAAGCAAGCTACAATCGCTACTTCTTATTATTTCTGGCAATTCTTTAGATAGTTGCCTGAAGTCGTTCGGGCACTGAAATGGTTGCCCATCCAAGTTAATACCTGATCGGGCAACCCCGGTCAGGTTTTTTTATGCCTAATATTAAAGATTTTAAATCGTTTTAATTTAAAGATTTTGGAGAATATCATGATGAAATTTAACGCAGTATACTTTAGTAACTTTTATTGGTTTTACTTTGGTCAAATGAACAATCTGATTGCCCATTTGAATAGATCCCATACGCTCAAATAAAAGTTAGGACTGATTGAGAGTCCAAAGGAATACGTGATGAATGCTCTAAATATTGCTTTACAACAAGATCAAACCATAGAAACTCAGTTGGCTCTGCCTGTTGAGTTAAAAGAAAAATTCCCATTACAACATAAGCTTGCCTTACAAATATTTGAACAACGTCAAACAATTCAAAACATTCTGGATGGTTCAGACCACCGCTTGCTTGTGATTACAGGCCCATGCTCAATTCATGATGAAAAATCTGCACTTGAATACGCAGATCGTCTTATCCAACTACAAAAAAAAGTTTCAGACCATATTTTTCTGGTGATGCGTGCCTATATTGAAAAACCACGTACAACTGTCGGCTGGAAAGGTTTCTTATATGACCCGAATCTAGATGGCTCTGCAAATATGCAGTTGGGTTTGGAAAAGTCACGCCAACTGTATTTACAAATTATAGAAAAAGGTCTGCCGATTGCCAGTGAAATTTTAAGTCCAATGGCAACGGCATATTTTGATGATTTATTGGCATGGGGCGCAATTGGTGCACGGACCAGTGAATCACAAATCCATCGTGAAATTTCAAGTCATATGCCTTTCAACATCGGCTTCAAAAATGGTACCGATGGCTCGATTCAAATTGCTTTAGATGCAATCCAATCTGCAAGCCATCCGCATCAATTCCTTGCGATGAGCCAAAAAGGTACACCGTGTATCGTACATAGTCAGGGCAATCCTTTGGCGCATATCATCTTGCGTGGTTCAAACAAAGGGACCAATTATGATGCAGAATCGATTCAGCAAATCCGTCATCAACATCAGGGAAAATTACCTGCATTGGTGATTGACTGTAGCCATGGCAACAGCAGTAAAGATCCTTTAAAACAACCATTGGTTTTACAGCAGATTATTGAAGAAAGACATTTAACCCATGTATGTGGTGTCATGTTGGAAAGTCATTTGGTTGATGGCAATCAGAAAATTTCTTGTAATATGACCTATGGTCAATCTGTTACGGATGGTTGTCTAGGTTGGACTAAGACTGAGCAGTTGCTTTTAGATGTGGCTGAACAGCTTTCTGAAAAGACTTTAGCGTGTTCGGCGTAAATACAAATTAAATTGTATTTCTAAATAACAGGTTGTCTTAAAATCCCCCACTTAATTTTTTATAGATAAAGTGGGGTATATTTAAATATTTTGTATAGTGCGATGAATCAGAAATATATCTTTAAATATCTGTAAGGCTTAAATTTATATATTTCACTAGCCAGGTTGTACTTGGGTCACTCTACAAAACCCATTACCAGAATAAGGTTCAACGTAGACAACTACACTTCGCTTCTTTTGATACCATTGGGCCAAAGTTACCCCTAGGATAACTTTACTAGTTTGAGGAATCAGCATCCAACCGTAAGGAGTGCCATTACAAACTGTGGGAAGATTTCCTTCTTCAAGTCGAATAAGTAATCCTTCAGTAATGCTAGTTATTGAGGTTATATTTCCATGTACATATGTTTCAGCTGCAAAAACTTGCTGAGTAAGTAGAATCACCAGTAATAATATTTTCTTCATCGCTGTATTTCCTTGATTTAAATGTTATTGTTTGAATTTTAGAATGCATTTGTAGTCAATTAATCGTTTAAAATATAATGATAAAATCCTCCAGCTAAAGTCCATGGTTGAAAATCTGAGCAACTTTGTGGACCAGAAAAAAATAAAGTTACTGATTTCTTTGTAACCTGTGCGGTGAGCAATACAGCAAATAACTTATTACAATTTGAGGGAGAAATTTCATTTAATGTTGTTGATGTACTGCACAGTAAAGGGCTACTTAAACCTCCTACACTAGAGGCAAAAACTCCACCTGTACGCGGATTTATTGACACACCACTTACTCGTCCTGTACACATTGCAGCAAAAACAGATTGGTTGAGCAAAATAAGTAACAACAAGATTATTCTTTTCATTTTTTTGCTACCTTAATTGACGTGATAATAGGTAATGGTTGGACTACCTGTTTCATAACAACCATCTATATAAACTTCTACAGTTTTTTTTGATAAGAAAGCGCCATAAAAACTAGCATAAGCCCTACGCCCATGGATTGAACTGCTATTAAATCTAAATGTATTTGTCATTTTACTTGGACAATTTTCATATGCGCCAAATGATTCACCAGTTAGAGTTACGTAACATGTTCCATCAGTCATGTGGCACCCTATGTCTAATATTTATCTATTTAAAACATTTTCACCAGCAGAAGTAATTGATGATAAAAGTAAGGCAATTACGAATATAATTTTTTATTCATTTTAATTTTCCGATTAAGTTATGACATTCTTAGCATCCACGGTACGGTTACATAGTCAGTTTCATCACAATTATAACTGTCAGCAATATAGCGCAAAGTAATATTCTTTTTCATTGCATAGGCTTGCATAAGAATCGCTAAATATGGTTTTGTTGATGGTTTTGACCATGAACCGATTTGCCTCCATGATTCTCGACCATTTTGGGATTTTAGTAATGCTAATAAATCTGTTTCTTGTGTTTGAATACTCATAACTTTATAAGGTCCACAATCAACTTGTGCGAAAGAGAGATTGCAAAAAAACATACTGAATATTAAAACTAAAATGTATTTCATTTTTTACCTCTAATAAATCGTATACCATGCGATAGATGGTCTTCCATCCGATGAACACCCGTCTAAATAAACATCAACAAATTTTTTAGCTAAGTAAGCAGCATAAAGTGATGCATATGTTCGTTTCCCAATAACAGTAGATGCGTCAAAACGAAATTGATTTATATTTTTATATGGACAACTCAAAGTGTTGCCGAAAGGTTCTCCTGATAAACTTACATAGCATGTACCATCAATATGGTGACAACCAATACTCGTAATTTTTCTATATGTAATATTCTCAGCAGCAAACGATGAAAAATTAATCGTCATCAGTATGAAGAGCAACATCATTTTTTTCAGCATTTGAAGCCTCACTAATAAATATTATGAATTAATTGTGTGGATATTGTATTTTTTCTTAAAAATATGTATTTTTTATATACGACTTATTAGAAAAAGTAAACAGGATTAAAATGAAAAAAATATCATTCGTTGTTTTTATCATGTTTCAATTGATCTTTGTTGGAAATGCTTTAGCGAGTACATACAAGGGGAAAGTTCAGGCGATTAACGTGAGAGATGAAGATGGTTTAGTTTGGGTATATATCTCAGGTGAACGAATAGGAAATAGACCTACGTGCGCAACGAATTGGTACATGGTGATTAAAAATGAAAATAGCCCAGCGGGGAAAAGGCAATTAGCACTCTTGATGATGGCTCAGGCTACTAATAAAACTGTATTTATAGAAGGATCAAATACTTGTAATCGTTGGGGTGATGGTGAAGATATAAGTATGGTTAGTGTAGAACGCTAATTATAAATACAATCTAATTATAAAAATGGAAATACTTATGAAAATAATACTTAGTTTGATATTCAGTTTATTTTGTTCGGTCCTCTATGCAGGACCAATTGACTGGTCTGTTGCAATGACTTCATTTCCTTCTGATCAAAGTGTTGGGGATACAGGACAAGAAAAAACACCGAATGGTTATGTTGACTTAATGAGTGGAAACCTTGTCTATGATATTCCAGAAGTTACTTTAAAGGGCGAGCGAGGGTTGAATTTTACACTTTCCCGTTCTTATGGAAAGGTCAATAATGGTTTTCGTTCTATGGGGAATTGGGAGTTAGAGTCACCAAGATTGGTGATGATGACTGGACCCTCAACTAAGCTCCAAGGCGACAGTGGTTCAGGCATATGTGAAGAGAATGGTGATGCAACCAATAATAGTTCTGGACGACCAAGTTATTCTGCATCTCTTACAAATTCTAGTTTTAGAGATAAAATTGAAAAGACGTATGTAAATCAAGCAAATGCAGCATTAGCTAATCAAACATTAAATACAATTATAAATTTAGTGCAGTATTTTGGTAGTTTAACAGGGGATGCAAATGCCCAATATAATAAACAACAAGCGCAAAATGCTACTTTTAACTTGCAAATGCAATTATTTAATGCATTCAAAAACAATGTAAATGCTTTAAGTATATCTCAGGCTCAGGCTACAACTGAAAAAGGAAAATATAGGCAAAGTATAACTAATGTGTTGCAAACTGGGCAGGTAACGATTTTAATTAATGGTACAAGATTAACGACAGGCAATATTAGTACAGTTTTAGATAATCTTGCAGTTAATTCATCTTTTACAGTACAAACAAATAACGCACTGATGGATGGCGTTATTAGACAAGTAATAATAGGATATCTGTATTATCACAATATTGAAAAAATAAAATCTCCATTTCTTCTAAATGGAATATCACAAACTTCATCTTTAAATACTTCATCTAATGTTGATTCAAGACAAAGACCAATTAGTCTATATTTACCTGGTCAAAAAAATATAACTTTTTACCCAATTAAGGCAGGTATTTCTGGGTACCCCCAATCAGCAAAATATATTTCTCAAGATAATTGGTATATCAGCTGTACAAATTCAGGAAAAGATTTTGTTGTAAGATCAATCAGTGGTGTTACGTACCATTTCCCTAGTGAAAACCGAGAAAATCAAACAGGTTTCACTTCATTTTTTGGGAGTGAATATATTCCTGGACGTGTTTCAATTTATGCTTCAAGAATTGAAAATCAATTTAATGAAGCTTATCTACTTAATTATTCTAATAAAAAAACCAATACTTTGATTTACAATGGATTCAATTATACAAATAAATTTTTCTTAAAATCAGTGCAACATACCCTTGATGGGAAAATTGTGAATGAAAATGCTCCTGAACTCGTACTCAACTATGTAAAGAGCAAAAATGGAACTGAAAATGCAGATGAAAGCCAATTCGATAATATTTCAGGAGATATAACACTTAAGAAAATTCTTAGGTATATCAATGGGGGTTATAAGCAATGGACTTCTTATAACTACACGAGCCAAAAAAATTTATCGAACTATAAGTTGACAGATACAATACCAACAGGAGGTACTATAGGCGATTTTCAAGACAAAAATTCTGCATTTATTTATTTACAAACAGCTGGTTATATTTCAGGTGACGCTGTAAATTATAGTTATGGTGGTCCTTATCGAATTGTTGGTAATGCTACACCAGCATCGACAAGTATGACAGACCAAGATTTTCTATGGTTTTACAGCGATTTAACGGGTATTAATTATTATAAGAGTTCTTCAAATGGTTTAGTGAATACAAAATCAGTCAACTGGACATATTCACTCATCAATGAATCTCGTCCAGGGTTTGCTGAAACGAAATCTTATAAAGTAACCAGTTCAAGTTATTCAGGTATAGATACCAATTCATTGCAAATTAGCTATGTATACAGCCGTAATAAAGATGCAAAAGAACAAACAACTACTGTAACAACCAAAGATACAACTACAGGTCTTACGAAGGCATATGTTTATGTCATGAATGCTTTTGAAGGTGGAATTGCTGAAAGCTTTTTACATGGTTTACTTAAGCGAGTAACGATTGATTCACGAACTGAATCCTATGAATGGGTGTTACTCAATCTCATTGGGCAAAAACCAAAAACAACCAATGATAATTATACGGATAACGAAGATGTTTCACTGGTGAGAATGTCTAAAAAAACAGTGAATCATCATGGTTCGTATAGCACAATCTATAAAGATTTTGACCAATATGGAAATGCTCAAACAGTTGAGTCGACAGGACTAAAAGGCACCAGCAATCTATCTTTGCCAAGTGTCAGCATAAGTTATTTTAATGCAGATTCGAATAATAGCGCTGTAAATGATGGTAATTTACCGTGGATTACGGGATTACCTCGTCAAAAAACTACAGGTGCTTATACAACTCAAACCATTGAATATGATGCTCAAGGTGCAATTACATCAGAAACTAAAGAGGGGCGTATAACCAAGTTTAAGTACGAAACAGTTTCATTTAGTGCTTGTCTTGGGAATTTAGCAGATTTTGCTTGGTCTAAATTTGCGAGCTGTTTCTCTGGTTATATGACAGGAGAAAAACATACAGGTTTACCTTTAGAAGTAGATGTTGGAAATGGTCAGCAAATTACACAATACTCAGGGTATAAAAAGGGTATACCAATCAATATACGTTTAGCCAATGGTGGACAAGAAACGAATACAGTTGATGATCTTGGTAATATTACCTTCCATACTGACGCAGATGGTATACGTTCACAAAAGCAATATGATGATGCAGGTCGTTTAATAGTTGAAACTCCTGTTGTTGGTTTGAGTTATACCCATATTAATTATGATGGTTTAAACATTACCAGAACCATGCAAAATGGTGGTAGTTATAGTAAGTCTGAAAAATACAATGGTGATGGACTTCTTATTTATTCATCAGAAAACACTTCAAATAAAACAGTGGTGAATTCTAATAGCTATGATGCTTTTGGCAACGTGACCTTTAGTTCAAACCCTTCAACGAACGGCACAAGTGAAGGCGTCCGAACCAGTTATGATATTTTTGATCGACCATTGACCGTAAACGACAACGGTGTAACGATTAACTATTGTTATCAATCCTGTAGTGGACGTACGGGTGCAATCAGTCTCAGTTCTGATGCTTATGGAACGACTGAATCTGATTATTTAGCGGTCGGTGATTTTAGTGCAAACCTTAAAACACTGGTCAACCGCAAAGGTAGTGATGGTTCTGTGTTTACGACCTCTACAGACTACAATCTAGGTTTATTAAAGCCTACTGTAGCTACATCAGGAGCGTCTACACAAAGTTATAGCTATAACAGTAATGGTTCTTTAGCGACTGAACGTGATAATGGCATCAATGGTCAAAAAGTTTATGGCTATGATGCGACAGGTAGAATCAAAACGATCAGCCACCAAGATGGTTCAGTTGAGACAATCCAATATTATCCAATCAATGATTTGATCAGTTCTCGTACGTGGCGTGGTGTAACAACCAATTATGGGTATAGTTTAGCAGGTCGTTTAAACTCAAGCAGTAATGCCAATACATCTCAAGGTTATGGGCGTGATGGCTTTGGTCGTGTTGTTTCATTGACACAAAATATTAATTCCAACAATGCCAACTATGGCTATACCACAACATTTGGCTATAACAATCTCAATCAAGTGGTTTCAATTATTTATCCAAATGGGAAGTTGGTGAGTTTGTCTGATCAGAATGCCTTTGGTGAAGTTTATTCGATACCAAACGTGATTCAGGGACTGAATTATAATTCAATGCATCAACTGACATCGGTACAGGCAAATGGAGATGTGGCTTGGACATATGCGTACTCCAACAGTGGCTTACCTACTGGGGTAAGTTCGACCAGTTTGAATAAATGTGTGCTGAATATTGGTTATGGTTATGATGCTTTGAATCGTATCAATAGAATGAGTGATTATTGTGGGGCGACTTATAATGCTGTCATTGATCGCTATGGTACAGGCTTAATGAAACAAGTCGAGCTCGATCAGGCACGTTATCAGTATTCTTATAACAATGATGATATTAGTTCAGTCAATATCACCTCCAAGAGTCAAATCGTTGCACCTGCTTCATATACCTATAATTATGTAAATGGAACATCACGTTTAGGTAATGTGAATGGCTCACCATATAACTTTAGTTATGATGCCATGGGTAATGTCACCAATGACGGTATTCGTGCTTTGGATTATGACGCTTATTACCGTATCAGTAAAAATGGAAATGAAAGCTATATTTATAATACTGAAGGCTTACGTGTTCGTGCCGTACGTGATGATGGAATTACTGACTATATCTATGATTCCGCAGGTAATCTCGTTTATGACATTAACCATCAATCTGGTTATAACAAAGCTTATGTTTATGTCGCTGGAAAATTAGTTGCAACATTAGAGCGCTATCCAGATACCAACAGTAAAGGCTTCGATTTGATGAATGATTTTGAAGGCGCTGAGTTTGGTATCAATAACTTGTTGGACAGTTATGTGGACAGCGATGATGATGGCTTACCTGATTATCTTGAACGTTTTATTGGTTCTGATCCGAATAACCCTGACTCAGATGGTGATGGTCACAAAGATGGTTATGAATATAAGTTATTGGGGGCTAAAGGCGTTTTAGATCCTCTGATTCATCCGAATGAACCTGATCCTGACGAAGATATGGCAGCTTGGTTACCTGCAATCTTAGATATGATCTTGGAAGATGACTAAGGGGAAAATCATGAGAATAAAAATGATAAAAGCGATGAAAAATAAAAATATGCAGTCAAACAAAGTTTGGTCATCTGCTGTTCAATTGATGTTGTTGAGTTTTGTTTTACTCCTTAGTCAGCTCACACTGGCGAAGGATCGGATTCAATATCATGTTCAGAACTTTGATGGCTCAACTTTAAAAGTGATCAATGAACAGGGTGTAGTCAGTCAGTCTTATCAATACGCACCTTTTGGTCAACAACTGCAATATAAGAAGCCAAGCAATTTAAAGAACCCCAATGCTTTTGTCGGTGGGGTTCAAGACGCTGATGATTTGGTTTATTTAAAGCAACGTCACTATAACCCTGTGTTGGGGAGGTTTTATCAACCTGATCCTGTGACTTTTATTATGAAAGGGCATGGGCAGACCAATCGTTATCAATATGGGTGGAATGATACTTATGCTTTTAGTGATCCTGATGGAAGAGCAGTTCAAATACCTTTAATTGCCTTTGGAATATGGGCTTTAGATAATTTAAGATCAGATTCGCCTAATGTAAATAATATTCCTCCAAGCGGAGTCGGTGATGCAGCCTTATTAGGCTATAGCGGAGCTTCATTATTATTTGAAGCTAATATGTTACGAACAGGAATGGCATTATCAGCTTCTAGCCTTCCGCTTTATACTTTTCTTTCAAAACCTGCTACAGTTTATAGAACTATGGATCAAGCTGATTATTTGATACTCCAAACTACAGGAAGATTGCCTGGAACAGCAAGTGGAACATTTATTTCACCTAACTTAGCTTATGCTCAAGGAACCTATAAAGGAGTAACCGTTGAGTTCCAGATTAACCCACAGTTCTATGATCAGATGCTAAAAATTGCCACAAGAGATACATCAAAAGCTGTAAGTAGTTTTCCGCAATATGCTAGTTTACCAATTAATAGAAGTGGTTGGGGATCAAGTAGTGTTCTTATTAAAAGTGAAGAATATGGAATGTCTGGTGGAATCATAAGTATTGGTCTAGGTCGGGGTAAGGGATTAGATTTATTTAATCAAAATATTATAAGATTTAAAGAAGTTCCAAGATAATTTTAGGAGTTTTATTATGATATTTAGTGTTGAACAAAAAAAAGCTCTGGAAGATCATTTCTTTAAAAATATTGAAGTAGATACATTAAAGGCAATACTTGGACTTGATATTGAAAACAATCAGATTTTCGGTTTTGAATTATTAAAGTTGGCTGAATTTAATAAGGATGAATATGCATTAATACTTGGAATGTTTTATATTATTATTGATAATCAGGATGTCGATGATAATATATTTTGTTTTATTAAAAAAATATACTTTAGTGAGTGGCACCATGAGCATGAAAACATTCTTAGTATTTTTTCTAAAAAAATAAGTTGTAAATATCTTGATTTTTTATATGAAGCGATAATATTTATACCTCAATATTTAGTAGGTTTTGAGGAGCGATCTATTGCTAGAAGGGCTTTCTTTGGATTCGGAAGAAATATTTCTTGTCCTAAAGCTTTGGAATATCTAAATCAATTTCTGAATGATCCAGACCCCACGCTAAGAGGATTCGCAAATGAGCAATTTAAGATCTTAGGAATTAAAGTTTAGCCACCTCAATAGTTTGATCTGGAATATAAATACTTTCATTTGGAAGTAATAAACTTGCTTCCTTAAATTTATGTTGTACAACTAAATTAGAGATTTCTTTTGCTTCTTCTGTTATATCGATGATACCAGTTATCCATCTATTAATGTAATGTTCAACTGCAATACCACTTAGACCGATCTGAATAGTTCTGTACTTTAAAGGTTCTAACAATAAATTTCGTTCAGGATCCCACTGAACTCTTACAGGAGTTTTCGATTTAACTATATTCCATTCATCAGTTGAAATTGCTATAGGTTTATGGCTTGAACAACTATGAGCTAATGCCCAGTCAAAGCCTTCTTTTGATATATCGATTGCTAAAATCCTTTGTTGCTTATTATCTTTATTTCCCCAGCCAGCACGATACATCATCCATAGAAATGAAGGCTTAATCCATGTCATTCGAGTTAATTTGAAATGGGGATTATCTTTAAAAGAATTATGCTTAACCGCCAGTGATGCCAATTCATCTGAAAAGGCTTGATAGACTCTAATGGTAGAGTCAGTTTGATAAGCTCGGATCACTTTTTCATCATATTGATTCATTGTAAAACTCAGATTAAAATATATTTATATTTTATAGAATAAATTGATAATTAGATCATTTTTGTTATAATAACTTAAAATATAAAAACTGGTCAAAATATGAAAAAAATATTTATCGTATTATGCTTTAACCTCCTATTTTGCAATTCTGTATTTGCAAATAGTGGCTTCTCTAACTCAAAAATTAGTGCAATCACAATTCATGATTATTGGAATGTACTTGTTATTGAATTAAAAAGTCCAGTTGCAACTGGAGAAGGGTGTGCTGTTTCTAATGCAGTAGTTTTACAAAAAAATCATTACATGTTTAAAGAAATGTATGCTGCACTTCTTTCAGCTTTTCATGCACAGACTGTGATTAGTGGTTGGGCAAATGGTTGTTTTATAGAATATCCAATATTAACCAGATTAGACCTAAGAAAATAATAAATTATGTCATCTAATTTAAGAAAAACAAAAGACCAGAATATTCTGGTCTTTTTATTGCTGCGTTTTAAAATTAAAGCCCAGCTTCATATTCAGTATTACTGAGTAGCTTTTCAACATCAGCGATATTGTCTGGTTTAATCTTATAAATCCAACCTTTGCCATATGGGTCTTCATTGACAAAATCAGGATCATCTTCAAGCGCAGTATTCACTTCGACCACTTCACCAGAAACAGGAGCATGAATATCCGATGCTGTTTTCACTGATTCAACGACACCTGCCTGAGCGCCTGCAGTTACACGGCTGCCGGCTTCTGGTGCTTCCACATAAACAAGATCACCTAAAGCATCTTGAGCATGGTCAGAAATACCAGTAACCACAAGATCACCTTCAATTTTTACCCATTCATGTGTAGCTGCATATTTCAAATCAGAAGGATGATTCATAATGACTCCATTAATCCATTTATTTTTGCCACGATTTATACCGCTTTTTCAAACAAAACAAAAAGCAGAGATACTGATAAACTTATTCATATAAATCAATAATCAGTGTAAAACATATTATAAGTACGGATCTTTACGCCAACTGCTAGGACTGCGTCCACTCCAGCGTTTGAATGCACGGCTAAAATTTGCCACATCACTATAACCAAGTTCATCCGCGATTTGCTCAAGGGTATAGTCGGTACGAGAAAGTAGCGAAGTCGCATGGCGATAACGCACTTCATCGACCAAAGTCGAAAAAGAAGTACCTTCAGCAGCCAACTGACGCTTTAATGTACGGTCTGACATATGCAGACGGTCTGCAACATTTTCAATACTGAGGTAATGCTGCTCTGAATGAGTCAGAATATCGCGTACACGCATAGCTAAACGACGTCTTTCACCTAAAGCTGAAAGTTCAGCTTCACATTGGTTAATGGCAATTTGACTGGCAATCGGATCTGCATTGACCATTTTCAAACCTAAATATGATTTGTCAAAACTTGCAATCAAATGAGGCTGTTCAAAACGCATGGTGTATTGTTTGGATAATTTTTCAATATATTTGTCAAAACCATCAGGTTTTGGAAAATCAAAATCAATATCGCCATGCAGGTCATTAATCCCAGTTAATGCCTTTGCCATGGTCATGATCCCAAAAGTCAGCCCCATCACAATTTCAGTACGCAAAGGTTCGATTTCAATATCACACTGCAATTGCAATGTGGCTTTTTCACCGAATGTAGAGAAGTACAATTGCAAAAAGGGCATACGCAATTGAATGAATCGATTTGCCAGTACCAATGCATCAGTGATGTCATTCGCGGTCATGATGGCATAGCCAATAAATCCATGAATTGAAATACGCATCTGCGTTCCAAGGTGAAAACCCAAGGTACTTTCGCCTGTGAGTTTCAGCGCATGTTTAATGAGTTCATTGGCAAGTGGTGTAGGAATACGGCAATCAGGTTCAGCGAGCTGTTCACTGGTAAAGTTAAACGGTGCAAATAATGTTTCCGCACTATATCCCCAACGCGAAACGATATCTAATAATAATAGTCCATAAACACCAGGAATTCCCTGATCTTGGCGAGCTGAGACTGTTTTCATGTGCTTTCCATTGCTCTGAACATTGCTTTTACTTGTTTCATCATATTGTCATGATATGGAAAAACCCTTAAATATTGTAAGACAAATTCAGGATTAATGCGCATCAAAATTACGTTTAAATACCACAATTTTGGTGGTTGAAATAAGCAATACATCATCATTTTGATTTTTAGCTTGTGTGATATAAGTCACAATAGCACGATCATTTTTAGTTTTAGAAGGTGTAATCGAAACAATTTCAACATCGACATGAATGCGATCACCGACTCGTGTCGGTCTAGGCCAACGTAAGCTGGATTCTGAACCAATCAGTCCATACGCAACGGGAAAGCATTCAGTCCAAAGACGCATAGTAACAGCGGATGTATGCCAGCCACTTGCAGCTAATCCTTTAAAAATAGGGTGATCTTTGGCTTTTTCAGCATCTGTATGGAAAACTTGTGGATCATACTTATGTGCAAATTCTAAAACTTCATCCAAAGTCATTTCGTATTCACGACTTTTAAAATGATCACCTACGTTTAAATCTTCCAGATACAACATTGTTTATACATTCCCTTAATTTCAAACGATACTTATAAAATCATGAATTTCTAAGTATAAAAATTAAATTATCTAAACATTTTCATTGTAAATTACCGTTATGCAATTTCAATGACTGTTTTGCCAAGGTTTCAATTTTTTAAGCCGTATTAAAAAATACATTTCAGTTTTTAAATGATTCTAATCTTCGTATTGTCCAATGACTTTAAAGCAATGCAAATACGACCAAAGTGAATGAAGTGGACTTCTATAATGTTTTGAGCATCCACAATTCACAAGCATGACTATGACCTGTGTTGCCTTTAGGTGCAGACAAACGCTCAAAACCTAATTTTTCATAGAGTTTTACGGCTTGCCACAGATTTTCAGTCGTTTCTAAATAACAGGCTTGAAAGCCATGATGCTGAGCAAATTCAAAACATTGTTCAAGAATTTTTTTCGCAAATCCAAGACCACGAAGTTCAGGTAAAAAATACATTTTTTGAATTTCTAAAATAGAGGAGTCTCCCTGTAACGGTGAAAGCCCCCCACCACCTACAATTCGGTTATTGGTATCCTCAATTACCCAATATTTCGCACTTTCTTGTGCATATACCTGATATAAATCATCCAGAACAGGGTCGGCAACAGCAAAGCCAGATTCAGCCGCAAGACCAAATTCTTTAGATACTTCCCGAATGACCTGTGCAATAGCTGCGTTATCTTGTCTTTGTATAGTCCGAATTTGATACATATAGATATGAAAATAAAAAAGATAGAATTTTTATAACAAAAATTCTATCTTTTGTGATCAGTTGAAAATTTGACTGATCAAAATTCTAGCAGTTAAGATTTAATCAATCATTCAAAACTATTTCAGTTCACTGGATGATTTACCTAACTCACGACGTGCAATAATCAACTGTTGAATTTGTTGTGTACCCTCGAAAATATCTAAAATTTTTGAGTCGCGTGCCCATTTCTCGAGTAGTTCATCTTCGTTGTAACCGACACTGGCTGCAAGTTCTACACATTTCAATGTAATTTCATTGCCAATACGTCCAGCTTTGGCTTTGGCAATTGAGGCTTCACGAGAATTCGGTTTTTTATTATCCGCCATCCAAGTTGCTTTAATGGTGAGTAAACGTGCAGCTTCCCATTCTGCCTCCATTCGGTAGATTTGCGCTGCTAGATTCGAACTTTGCAAGTAAGGTGTAGCATAGTCAGCATCCAGTTCATCTTTAAAAATCTCTTTGATCCGTTCTAAAGAGGCTTTGGCACAACCTACCGCCATTGCAGCAACCAGAGGGCGGGTATTGTCAAAGGTTTCCATGACACCTGCAAAACCTTTTGCGACATCAATCTCAGCATTTCCAAGCAAATTGGCAGCAGGAACACGACAATCAATGAAACTGATCGCAGCAGTATCCGATGCTTTAATTCCCAGTTTATGTTCTAAACGTTCAACTTTCATCCCCGGTGTACCTTTAGGTACAACAAAAGACTTGATTGCAGCTCGACCTAACTTTTTATCTAATGTTGCCCAGACCACCACAGAATCTGCACGTTCACCTGAAGTCACAAAGATTTTCTCACCATTGAGAATATATTCATCACCATCTTGAGTTGCAGTTGTACGAATGGCAGCAGAGTCAGAACCACATCCCGGCTCAGTGATCGCCATTGCTGCCCATGTACCTTTAAAGCGTTCAAGCTGTTCATCATTGGCAACTGCAGCAATCGCCGAATTTCCCAGTCCTTGACGTGGCATAGACAGAAGCAGACCAGTATCACCATAGCACATTTCGATAATGCCCAATGCCGTGGACATGTTGGTGCCATTTTTATTGCTATTGTCATGGTCACCACGTTTGTTGATTGCAGCACCAGCATTTAAGCCATCACCCCCATCATTCATACCATCCAGCAAAGAGGCAAGCATATCTAACTCTTTGGGATAGGCATGTTCTGCTTTGTCGTATTTACGTGAAATTGGACGTAACACATTGATTGCTGTTTCATGCGCTTGGTCTAAAAGCATTTTGAATTTTTTTGGATTTTGTAAATTCATGATCAGTATCCTTTTATATGCTTTTAAGCATGTAAACCAGAATGTAAAACAGCAGTAGCACGCAAATCACGGTACCAACGTTCAGCAGGATGTTCTTTGGTAAAACCATGTCCACCTAAAATTTGTACGCCATCAGTGGCAATTTTCATCGACTTTTCAGCACACAGTAAGCGTGCCAGATACGCTTCGCGATGGAAAGATTGACCTGATTCAGCCAAACTTGCTGCATTTAAGATCAGCATACGCATTGCATCAATCTCAATTGCCATATCGGCAATCATAAATGCCACACTTTGACGGTGTGAAATAGGTTCACCAAATGCGGTGCGTTCGTTGGCATAATTGATACTATATTCTTTGACCGCTTCACATGTACCTACGGCCAACGCACACCACATTAAATTGCCCAGATCAAGGAATGCAGGGTAGTTAAAGTCTTCATCACCCAATCGCAGTGCAGGTGTGTTCTCAAATTTAAGTGTTACAGTTTCTGTGGCTTTTAACCCCATGGCTGGAGACTTTTTCACAGTGATACTTGCGTCACGATTGACGATAAACACATCAGCTTTGCCATTGAAATCTGCACTAACCAACAACAAATCAGCAGTTTCACCCAACAAAACCAGTGTTTTTTCACCCGTCAGGCTAAATTGACCATTATTCGAGACTGCTTTGGTTTTTAAACGCAATGGGTTAAAGGCAGGGGTAGCTTCTTGTACTGCAAAAGTCGCTTGAATATCGGGATCATTGGCGAAACTGGCTAAGTAAATGGATTGGACTTTCTCAGCCCCCCATTGTGTGATCGCATTAATCACACTAAATGTTGAAAGCAGTCCTGCCGCAAGTGAGAAATCACCTTTAGCCAAACGTTCAGCAATCAATATGTTACTGACAATATTTTTTTCAGAAGCTACCCCACCCAATGCTTCAGGCAAGGCATAGTAATTTAAGCCTAAATCGGTACTGTGCTGCCAAAGTTCTACAGGGAATTTTTCATGGTGGTCAGCTTGGTGTGCCAATGGATAAAGTACTTCAGCCGCAAATTGATCCATTGCATCAACCGTCATCTGCTGTTCTTCACTTAAACTCAGATCAAAAAGTGATTTTTGTTGGTTGGGTAGGCGCTGTTTGCTTACATTTGAGTCCGATTTAAAGGCTTTTTGTGTGGCACTGAGCGTTTTAAAACCTGCCTTTGATCCTTGGTAAAGTGATTTCTCAATAAATTTTCGCAATTTAAATTGATCAAGTAAATCGCTGCCTGCAATTTTTGTAATTAAGTTTAAGCCCAACCCCTGAGCTTTATTTACCATATTGGTCATTCCGAAATACCCTGTATTTGAGTGTTGGTATGCAATCATCCTGACATGCAAAAAAAGAAAAAACTATGTCATAGATGACAAAGTGATTGACCTTAGATAAATGGCAAATAAGGTGTTTAAATTTTATCTAAGCTGTTGTATGTAATTAATTATTTAAAAATAAAAATACCCAACAAATGTTGGGTATTGGTAAAATTGACATTTTTAACGGATATGTTTTACAGGACTTTTATTGAATATTTAAAGAAACGGAGTGATCATTTTACGGACATTGGTTTTTGCTTCAATTACCGTCATGAACGTATAGGCACCAATAAATTTTCGGCTGATAAACATGAATTCTTTAGGCGGTATGCTGAAATAACGCGAAGCCATGGATTTAGATGCACGTTGCATCACACGACTGTGAAGTTGGCTCTTTTTCCAGTCATAGCGATTATTTTGATCCATCACGCCGGCAGGCAAATCAGGATTATTTAAAGGTGTGCTAAATGCTTCTGTCGCCAATAAAAATACTTTTGCCATATCCGGTTTAATACTCAGCGGCATTGCATCAAAGAATTCATAGCCTGACATTGCATTGACCATGGCTTCCGCATCATGGTGATAGCCTGCCTTGATCAAATTGCAGGCAACTTTGAGCAATTGGTTGTCAAACTGACGAATCGCACCAAAATCGAGCAGGATGATTTTGTCTTTGATGTTTTCGCCATTACCCAGACGAACCAGATAATTACCAAAGTTCGGATCAGTTTGCATTTCACCCCACTCAAATATTTCACGCACCGCAATTTCCAGTGAAGCTTCACCCAGTAGATTGCGTCTTTCTTGAGGTAATGAAAGCATGACAGGGCTGTTAATTGGCACGCCACGTTCAAAGGTCATGCACAGCACTTGGCTGGTACAATAATCATCGATGATTTGTGGTACACCATAACGTGGATCTTCTTTTAAACGTTGCGCAAATCGGCGTGTAGTTGCGGCTTCGACTTCATAATTCACTTCACGATGCATCATTTCACGAACTTCATCAAACCATTGGTCAAATTCGCGGGTTTGCGGCACCATTCGAGTCAGTTTAAGCATATTTTTAAATAGACTCATGTCTGAATCTATCGCATCTGCTACACCTGGGTACTGAATTTTTAACACCAGTTCCAAACCATCGGATTTGCGTGTTGCACGGTGAACCTGCGCAAGGGAAGCGGTCCCGATGGGTTCATGGTCGATGGTCAGATCATTCAATTTAGATCCCAACTGACTGACCAATTGTTCTTTGATTGCTGGCCAAGCGAGTGCGACGGTTTGATTATTGAGTGTATTGAGTGCTTGAGTAATTTCTTCAGGTAAAAAATGCTCGCCATAAAGCGCCATCATTTGACCTATTTTTACAATTGAACCTTTTAACTTGCCGATTTCTTGAACAAGATAATTGGCTTGCTCTTTCATCGCTTGTTTACGTTTTTTTTCTTTTTCTTCTTCACTTGAAAAGATTGAACTCGCACTTGAAGCCGCCCAGCGTGTACCTGCCAATAAAGATGCTTTTGCAATTGATAAACGGCGATCCATTGACGAGGTTTTTAACTGTTTGAGCTTTTCGTTCTGATCTGACATGAAGATAAAATCCTTTATAAGCGATTCGAAAAGATAAATAAGAATGAATTGTAAGGAATATTACATGGAATGACTGTATTTAAATAGTTCAATTCGCTGAATGGGGGAATTAAATTCGCTGAGTTAAACAGATTCAGTAAAAATAAATGCTTACATCCTGAATTGAATCTTAATCTGGTTTCGAGCAGATAGCGTATGTCGGTTGATCTCTATGTGTTGGTTGATCATGTCTTTGACGAGTTGATTTGTAAATCCTAATGCATAACCTTTAACGATAATAATACTGGGAAGACTAAAGAAAAAATATTTTACATCATCAAGTGATGGTGTTGCATAAACACCTTTTTCACTGAGTGTTTGCTGTAAAAATTGTTTTTCAGCCGCAACTGATGGAGTAGATTGATCATCCCACCATGATTGACGCATAGCCATGAGATTATTGTGTTTGTAGCTCATAAATTGACAGAATTCAGAATAAATTTGAGGACCTCTATATATATAAAGGTCAATGCCTATAATTTCAAGTTGACCCTGATTGCAAGGTTTTGCTGAAATCACCAAAGGAATCGTAATAATCGAAGCAAATACAGAGTGATTGTAATTTATCTTAAATCTTTTAAACTGGTATTTTAAGGGGTTAAATGACAATTGGCAGTTTTTTCTTGGGGAAGTTGAATGTTGTTAAAATATTGGGGCTTAGGGCTTATTTTAATATTGCCTATGCATGCTCAAGCGATGGGTTATAGTGCGGAATACGTGAAGTGTATGAATTCTGCTGGCACAGGTTCGACCAGTCTTGCTAACTGCATGCAAAGTGAATTTAGTAAACAAGATGATCGTTTAAAGTCACTGTTTAAACAGACGCTTGCTTTATATTCAGATAAAGAAAAGAAAGCTCAAAAAAAATATCAAAAGCAATGGTTGAAACAACGTAGTCAACAGTGTGATAAAGATCAAAAGTCTGTTTCAGACGACTATAAAATGAAATATTACAATTGCGCACTGAAACAAACTGTAAATCGTGCGAATAGCCTGGAAAAACTGACGTATCGGCTGTAATTTTTGTCTAAGTGTGGAAATAGTTGCTAAGTAAATTATAGTAAAAGATTATAAATCTGCTTGAAAACAAGGTATCATAAGGCGTTTGAAATTATGACCTTGGAGAAACCTTAAGTGGATCGACCGACTATTAGCCCTGAACATTTACAGGAAGCTGCTGAAAACCTTTCGACAATTCGTGATTTTATTCGTTTTGGGGTTACAGCTTTACGTCAATACGATGCACATTTGGGTCAAGGTACAGAAGATTATTTTGCAGAAAGTTCTGCATTGGTTTTACAGACACTGTCTCTAGAATGGAATGCGGATGCTGAAATTTTGGATGCGACATTATTGCCCAGTGAAAAAGCTGAGTTTCTTAACTTATTAGAACGTCGAATCAACGAAAAAATTCCAACATCTTATTTATTAAATTTGTCTTACTTCTTTGGCAAACCATTTTATGTTGATGAGCGTGTACTTATTCCACGTTCACCGATTGCTGAATTGATTGAAAACCGTTTTGCACCTTATTGTTTGGATGAAAATGGGCAGCTTCTAGAGGCTAAAAACAATTTACCAGAAAACCCGAATCCAAAAACACCGCAACGGATTTTGGACATGTGTACGGGGTCAGGATGTATTGCGATTGCTTTAGCATATGCATTCCCAGACTCAGAAGTGGATGCAACGGATATTTCTAAAGAAGCTTTAGAAGTCGCTTCCATCAATACAGAACATCACAATAAACAGTATCAGGTTGCACTGCTTGAATCAGATTTATTTGCAAAAATTCCTGCTGAAAATCAATATGATCTGATCGTTTCAAACCCACCTTATGTCGATGCTGAAGATATGGCAGATTTGCCGGAAGAGTTTCACCACGAACCTGAATTGGCATTGGCAGCAGGTCAGGATGGTCTGGATTTGGTGCGTAAAATGTTGGCTCAGGCAGCAGATTATTTGACTGAAGATGGTTTAATTGTCATCGAAGTGGGTAATTCGGAATGGGCAATGAAACAGAATTTCAATACGATCGATTTCTATTGGTTACAGTTCCAAAAAGGCGGGTCAGGCATATTTGCGCTTACTGCTCAGCAATGCCGTACTTTCCGTGATCTTTTCATTCAATCCCTCCAAGCATAAGGAATTGTCAGCATGGCAGGCAACAGTATTGGACAACTCTTCCGTGTAACGACCTGTGGCGAATCTCACGGTGTAGGTTTGATGGCAATCGTGGATGGTGTACCACCGGGATTGCAATTATCTGCCGAAGATTTACAGATTGATCTTGATCGTCGTAAACCAGGTACCTCTAAATTTTCCACCCAACGTAAAGAACCCGATGAAGTAGAAATTATTTCAGGCGTTTTTGAAGGGAAAACAACGGGGACTTCAATTGGTTTGTTGATCCGCAATACAGATCAAAAATCCAAAGATTATGGCAATATTGCTCAAACCTTCCGACCAGGGCATGCTGATTATACCTATACACAAAAGTATGGTTTCCGTGATTATCGGGGTGGTGGACGCTCAAGTGCTCGTGAAACAGCAATGCGTGTTGCAGCAGGTGCCATCGCTAAAAAATTCCTTGCTGAAAAGTTTGGTATTGTGATTCGTGGGCATGTGACGCAGATCGGCACTGAAAAAACAGAAACATTGGATTGGAATGAAGTCCCTAATAATCCTTTCTTTTGCGGTGACATCAATGCAGTACCGCGTTTTGAAGCTTTAGTGACCTCTTTACGTGAACAGGGTACAAGCTGTGGTGCAAAACTTGAAATACTGGCTGAAAAAGTTCCTGTTGGTTGGGGCGAACCAGTCTTTGATCGTCTAGATGCAGATATTGCACATGCGATGATGTCAATTAATGCGGTAAAAGGCGTAGAAATTGGTGATGGTTTTGCTGTTGCAGAACAGTTTGGTCACGAAACACGTGATGAATTGACCACAGAGGGTTTCCTTGCCAATCATGCTGGCGGGATACTGGGTGGAATTTCTTCAGGTCAAACCATTCGTGTGGCAATTGCTCTTAAACCTACAGCAAGTATCACCACACCAGGAAAGACCATCAACTTGAATCGTGAAGATACGGATGTATTGACTAAAGGTCGTCATGATCCTTGTGTGGGTGTCCGTGCGACACCTATTGCTGAAGCAATGCTGGCCATCGTATTGATGGATCACTTTATGCGACATCGTGCGCAAAATGCTGATGTGGTTGCACCATTTACGCCAATCGAGCCTAAATAGGCTCAACAAAAGATATTTTTAATGAAAAAATATCCTGTGTGATTTGAAGTAAATGATTTAATTGGCGTTAAAAACGTGATTTCTCTGAATAAAAAACCAGACGACAAGTCTGGTTTTTTATTCAAACTATTTATAATTTCAATTATTTTTCAACGATCTGACCTGTATAACCTTTTAAGAACGTCAAATAAGCAGAAGATTGTTGCCCGTCCGCTTTTAAAATTGAACGTTCAACATCACCTTGGTTGGTAATCAGTTTAAGTGAGATCTCTTTACCGTTACGGAACGAGTTTAGAAAGCTTACAGGAACATTGATTGAGTTTGATGACACAGTACCTGCATATTGAGTCGCATTGATAGTTGAATACGTATAAGGCTGACCATCGACTAAAAATACAAACTGAGTGATATCATATTTTGTTGGATTGTTGATTTCAGCTGTGATTTTAAATCCATCACGGATTTCATCTTTCCAACGCATTGAAAGCTCAGGGCAGACTTCATTTGCTTCACAGATTAAAGGACCTTTGGTCACAACTCTTTCTGGATAAGAACCCGCACAACCAGCCAAAGTTAAACATGCTAAAGAAGAAATTAAAGCAAATTGAAGTTTCATAACGCTTCCTAAATAAGTTCGTTCGTGTTATTGATTGTTCATAATGTATATAAAATTTACCGCTTTTTAGTAAAAAAGTGAATTAAAATATTTCAGTAAATTGTACAGCGTCTATATTTAAAGCAGTGATGTTAATCCATTGTAAGAATATTCAAAATTTCTCTAGCAACATTGACAGTTAACTGCTCCAAGCGGGCGATAGGCGTTGCATCAATAAAATATTGATAACTGTATTGTTGTTGCTGGTAAAGGATGCTAATAAAAAATGTACCTTCGGGTTTATCAACCGTTGCACTGCCACCCGGTTTAAGCAAACCCGTACAACTCACAATAAGATCTGCCAAAGGAAAAAGTTGCTTACCATGCACAGCCATTGCTTCAGTCACTTGAGCTGATTCAGCCGTATATTGTTCAATCAGAGCAGGATCAATTTTCAAAACTGAAACTTTAATAGAAGGATCATAACTGACCAATCCACCCAGTAAAATATCAGCACCACTATGTTTGTAAATTGAAAATTGGCTACATAAATAGCCAGAACTGGCACTTTCAATAAAGGCAACTTTTAAACCTTTTTGTTCGAGAAGGTTACAACACTGTATTAAAGCCATTTGTTATGAACTCTTGATTAATTATCTGGTATTCAATTGGATAAATAGTGAAACAATAGCAAGAATGATGAAATTGCTGAATTGTGTACTCTTATGCTTAAAAAGTGACCATATTGAATGTGCCTGAGTAATATTGAAATAACACTGTCATATTCTTTTGTCATACTGTGCCCAGACAAAATAAAAACAAATAATAATTAAAAAAGTTAAAAAATAATTAGCGTAAAAGTCTGTATCTACAGTCGACCCACTTTTAATCAGTGGGTTTTCCTTTTTGTGCTATTTGGAGAATTACTATTCAATATTATCAAATTTTATCTTTCATAGAGCTAAAAAAGTGATATAAATAAAAATAAAGTGCATATGAAAAAGGAGTGTGAATAATGAAAACAACTGTGAAATATGTTGTCTTGAAGAGCAGAGAATATCAGCTTGGCACACCTCTATTTGAAGAAACTGTTGATGCAGCAGGTGATTATTTTGATCAAATACCTGATGTAATCCATTATCAAAATCACCAATTCAAGGTCAAGTCCAAAGAGCTGAATCGCAAACAAATTTTTGATGATTTTGAAGAGTCGCAAACCATTTTAGTCAAAGTGATTGCAACCCATTGATTCATTTTTAGGTTTAAAAAATTAAACCCACTTATTCTTGTGGGTTTAATTTTACAACATGCTAAGAACTATTGCTTGATGATCAGTACGGGAAGTTGAGTTTTTCCAAGTACATCTTGAGCAAAACTTCCCAGTAAGAACTTCTGAAATCCTTTACGCCCATGTGATCCCATCACAATAAGGTCTGTATTGAATGATTCAGCTGTTTTAATGAAAGTTTCTGCAGAAACCGAATTTCTCACCACCTGAGTTTCGATTTGTGCACCTTGTTGTTCAGCCAGTTGTCTTGCCTTGCCTAGAGCTTCTTCAGCATTTTTGATGGCTTCTTGAATGTATTCTTTTAACATATCCGGAGAATAATAAAAATCCGCTGCTGCAAATGGATCATCTGCAACAACACTGATCGCAGTAAGTTTACTTCCAAATGCTTTTGCAATCGAAGCAGCATGTTTGACTGCCGAAAAAGAAATGTCTGAACCGTCAACTGGAACAAGAATATTTTGATAAGACATAAGTTTCACCTTTTAATTATTGAGCTTGAAAAATACTAATCTTCACTGAGGGTCGATTTGATAATCAACACTGGAAGCGGGCAAATCGATAAAACTTCCTGAGCAACACTACCTAAAAAGAATTTTTTGAAACCTGTACGTCCATGTGAACCCATGACAATAAGATCTGCATTCAATTCATCAGCAGCATTTAAAATACCTGTTGCTGGAGGAACTTCACGAACGACTTTCGTGTCTACGACACTAACACCGTGATGCAGTAATGTTTCTTGGATGTCTTTTAAACGGGCAAGGGCATTTTTTTCAGCTTCAAGTAGGTATTGTGTCACTGCTGGCGCAACTTTATAGAAATCGACGCCTTTAAATGGGTCGACAGCAATCACACTGGTTACGGTAATTTTACAGTTAAAAGCAAGTGCAAGTTTCTCCGCATGTTCAACCGCAGCATAAGAAATAGGAGAGTCATCTACAGCAAGAAGGATATGTTGATAAGCCATTATAAGTTTCTCCCTTTTATCTCGTTGTTGATTCATTGATAACATATTGTCGGCATTGCCGCAATTCGATAATTGCAGCTAAATTTGATTAAACATGTGCTATTTCAATATTTTGTGAAATATACATACTTTTTTTATGGTTTTATTTTGTAATCTTTATTTTTGATTTGAGCACAGTGCAGCATTTTATAAAAAATACTGAATTTTATTTATCCCAACTTCTCTGGACACACTGTCTTTGATTTTTACAAAGCAAAAATTGGCATGATAAATGCATTAATTTAATGCAAGCTAATATCAATGAATAAATTTTTGGCATCAATTTGGAACATTTTAAATGCGATGTCTTATAAAAAGTGGATGACCATGAAAATTTATACGCAACGTCTAGAAAGCATACAGCCTGATAAAAAAGTAGACAGTGTCGCGCTCACTTTTGATACTCGGCAAAAGAGCCGTTTTCGTGCAACTTTAAATAATGGGCACGATATTGGTGCAGATTTGCCAAGAACAGGAATCCTGCGCAGTGGTTCTTATATTGCCACTGAACAAGGTGAAGTACTTAGGATAGATGCAAAACCTGAAAAGTTGATGCAGGTCACTGCATCAAATAGTTTTGATTTATTGAAAGCTGCTTATCATCTAGGCAATCGGCATGTGCCTTTAATGCTGACCCCAACAGCTCTCTATTTTGAACCAGATCATGTGCTTGCTGAGATGATTCTAGGGCTTGGACTCACAGTGAATGAGGTTGAACACCCATTTGAACCCGAAAGTGGAGCCTATGCACAACATCAACATGATCATCGTTTGAGCCCCATCAAGGCTTTACATCATGTCCATCACTAATGCATCGCAATTACTCAGTTTACTCACCTTGTCATCTACAGCTTTGCCTATAGGCACCTATTGCTATTCGCAAGGCGTGGAAAGTGCGATTGAACAGGGCTTAATTCATGATGAAGTTTCAAGTATTGCTTATTTTAATGAAGTGCTGGAGATGGTTTTGGTGCGTTTTGAATTGCCGATTTTAAAGCGCTTAATGCAGCATTATGCTGATGATGAACAGTTTCTGGTGTGGGCAAATTTTTATCGAGCCAGTCGAGAATCCAGAGAATTATTGGCTGAATCTCAGCAATTGGCATTTTCTTTAAATGCATGGATTCGGGATGTACTTTTGCAAAAAGTTGAAGTGAAAAAGCAATTTGGCTTTGTCCCTGTTTATGCACATTTATGCGGTAGTCTACAACTCAATTTAAATGATGTTCTGACTGCTTATACTTTTACTGTTTTGGAAAATCAAGTTCTTGCCGCAGTAAAAACCGTGCCACTTGGGCAAATGAGTGGGCAAAGAATTTTATGGCATTTGCACCGTTTAATTCCTCAAGCCATTGAACAAGCCGTGCAGCTTGAAAATGATGAGTTAAGCAGTGCTCTGCCCAAGTTTGCGATGTTAAGCATGTCGCATGAAACTCAATATTCACGGTTATTTAGATCATAGTTTAACACTTGCTGTTTCAATCATATTTTGATGACTCAGTACCATGCACAGAAAAAGGAAAATATCATGACAGAACGTAGCCCTTTGCGTGTCGGAATTGGTGGGCCTGTAGGCTCGGGAAAAACAGCTTTAACTTTAAATTTATGTCTGGCGCTGCGCAATAAATACAATATGGCGGTCGTTACCAATGACATTTATACCAAAGAAGATTCCAACTTTTTAACACGTCATGAAGCCATGTCACCTGAGCGAATCGTGGGTGTTGAAACTGGAGGATGTCCACATACTGCAATTCGTGAAGATGCTTCCATTAATCTTGCAGCGATCGATGATCTATGTGAAAAGTTTGATGGACTAGAACTGATTATTATTGAAAGTGGCGGTGATAATTTAGCAGCGACATTTAGCCCAGAATTATCAGATTTAACCTTATATGTGATTGATGTTGCAGGTGGTGAGAAAATTCCGCGGAAAGGTGGACCCGGGATCACAAAATCTGATTTATTAATCATCAATAAAACAGATTTAGCACCGATGGTTGGGGCAAACCTGGAGGTGATGGATCAGGATGCAAAACGTATGCGGGGTGAAAAGCCGTTTTTATTTTCAAATATGAAAACTCAAGACGGTTTAAGTCAGATTATTGAATTTATAGAAAAACAAGGCTTACTTAAAGCCTGATTTATCGCTTAAATAGTGCAAAAAACCTATAAAAGATTAGAGGAAAATTGGTATGCGTTTAGTTCAAAAAAGTTTGATTGCAGGGTTAGCTTATATTCCAGTTTTAGCCTTGGCTCATCCTGGGCATGATCATCACACAGGTTTTTGGGCAGGTTTTATTCACCCATTTACGGGCTTAGATCATTTGATGATGGCAATCGCTTTGGGCGTGCTGATGTGGACAGCAAATCAGCGCTGGAAATTATTGGGTTTAATTGGTCTCGCCCTTGCAATGGTGGGTGGCTTTATGATAGGCAGTCAAGGGCTTATCCCATCGACCGTTGCCGAGTACGGCATTATCGCTTCTTTGATTTTATTGGCGATTGCACTTTGGACAAAATCCAATCAGGTATTGCCTGCCGCAGCAGTCTTATTGGCAAGTTTTCATGGTGTCGCCCATGGTGCTGAATTAGGTCAATCTGGTCATGCAATTGTTCTGGTTTTTGGGATGGTCACTGCGATGTCACTGATCTACGCAGGCGGATTGGGTATTGGGGCATTTATAAAAAAATATGTCCCTTATGGAAAAAAGATCATTGGTACATTGGCAGCATTCGTCGCTGTAATTGGACTGGCTTGATGCCACATACATCTTTTAATGACTTTGATGTATAACCTTGATGACGAATTCAATCACCCGGCAATGCCATGATTTACTATGGTATGCCAAACTAGAACTGGGCTTTAAGGTACAGGCTGATCGAACAGTATTGAGTCATCGCAAGCATTATGGTCCCGTACGTATTCAAAAAATGCTTTGGCCTGAGAGAACAGGAGTTTGTCATGCCATTATTGTACACCCACCTGCAGGTATTGCAGGGGGTGACCATTTAACCTTCGATATTCATGTAGATGCTTCTGCTCATGCATTGGTTACCACACCTGGTGCAGGAAAATGGTACCGAACCAATGCCAAACAAGCGTTCCAGCATATCTACATACAGGTAGAAAATAACGCTGTATTTGAATGGTTACCACAAGAAACCATGTTGTTCGATGGTGCGAATGCCCATACGGAAACAATCATTCAACTCGCTTCACAGTCGAGTTTCATTGGATGGGATATGTTGGTCATTGGCCGACAGGCACGGGAGGAAAAATTTCAAACAGGTGCTTATAAAAATAAATTTCAACTGAAACGCAATGAGCAATTATTGGTTGCAGATACACTGCATTTTAAAGGCAATGATCGTTGGTTAAGTTCTTGTTTAGGAATGAATCGTCATGCGGTGATGGGAAGTTTTTGGGCTGTACCACCTGAAAAGTTTCGTTCAGGTTTTTATTTGGATCAACACATCGATTTAATCCGAGAATTGATCATGAGAATGAATCTGCCCGTCACTTTAACCTTATTGGGAGATGTGGTTTGTGCTCGTTATCTCGGTGATGATGTACGGCATTGTCATGATGCTTTTGCTGCCATTCGTGCCAAATTAAGACGCTTTTGGTTTGATCTCGATGAAGAATTTCCTCGGATTTGGCGAACATAAAAATTTTCAATCACACTCAACATTGTTGCATAGATATTGCATGTACAACAAATGAATTAGCTAGGAATGGATCATGGAACTCAACCCTACAGAAAAAGACAAACTTCTGATTTTTACAGCCGGTTTAGTTGCAGAAAGACGTAAAGCCCGTGGATTGAAACTGAACTACCCAGAATCCATTGCTTTTATTTCCGCAGCATTGCTTGAGGGGGCGCGTGATGGTATGACGGTCAGCGAGCTGATGCATTACGGTACCACACTACTCAGCCGTGAAGATGTCATGGATGGGGTTGCAGAAATGATTGCGGAAGTACAGGTTGAAGCAACTTTTCCAGATGGCTCAAAGCTAGTGACTGTTCATCAACCGATTGAATAAGAAAATTTTTGAATTGGGAGCAAACCAATGATACCTGGAGAAATTATCACCCCTGACAGTGATATTGAAATGAATGTTGGTCGTGAAGTTTTGAAAATAAGTGTTGCAAATATTGGGGATCGTCCGATTCAAGTGGGCTCGCATTTTCATTTTTATGAAGCCAATGATGCTCTGCAATTTGATCGCGAGCGTACCAAAGGTTTTCGTTTGAATATTGCAGCAGGGACGGCGATACGTTTTGAACCGGGGCAAAGTCGTGATGTAGAAATCGTTGCACTTGCAGGTAAACGTGAGGTATATGGCTTCGCAGGTCGAGTTATGGGCAAATTAGACCCACAGGATAAATAACCATGAAAATGTCACGTCGTGCTTATGCTGAGATGTTTGGTCCTACAGTAGGAGATCGTGTTCGCCTAGCTGACACTGAACTGTTCATTGAAGTTGAACAGGATCTAACCATCTATGGTGAAGAGGTTAAGTTTGGTGGTGGTAAAGTCATTCGTGATGGCATGGGGCAATCACAACTTCTGGCAGATGATGTTGCTGATACGGTGATTACCAATGCTTTGATTGTCGATTGGTGGGGAATTATAAAGGCAGATGTGGGCTTAAAAAATGGTCGGATCTGGAAAATAGGCAAGGCAGGGAATCCTGATATTCAGCCAGACATAACCATTCCTCTTGGTGCGGCAACTGAAGTTATTGCGGGTGAAGGGCAAATATTAACAGCAGGTGGCATAGATACCCATATCCATTGGATTTGTCCGCAGCAAGTCGAAACAGCATTGATGTCCGGAACGACCACAATGATTGGCGGTGGTACAGGACCAGCAGCAGGAACATCCGCCACGACTGTAACCCCAGGTCCGTGGCATATTGCAACCATGTTGCAGGCAATAGATGACTTGCCCATGAATATCGGTTTATTGGGCAAGGGAAATTTGAGTCAGCCTGCACCCATTGCAGAGCAGATTCAAGCCGGTGTGGTTGGACTGAAACTCCATGAAGACTGGGGCTCTACACCAGCTGCAATTGATAATTGCCTGACCGTCGCAGACGAGTATGATGTACAGGTTGCAATTCATACCGATACTTTAAATGAAGGCGGTTTTCTTGAAGAAACATTGGCAGCTTTTAAAGATCGTACAATCCATACTTATCATACAGAAGGTGCAGGTGGTGGACATGCACCTGATATTTTAAAAGCGATTGGGCAGGCGAATGTGTTGCCGTCTTCTACCAACCCAACACGACCTTATACAATCAATACCATTGATGAGCATTTAGATATGCTCATGGTTTGCCATCATTTAGATCCTGCTATAGCAGAAGATGTTGCTTTTGCTGAAAGCCGTATTCGCAGGGAAACGATTGCCGCAGAAGATATTTTACAGGATCTCGGTGCTATCTCAATGATGTCATCGGATTCACAGGCGATGGGACGTGTGGGAGAAGTAATTTTAAGAACATGGCAAACCGCACATAAAATGAAAGTGCAGCGGGGACCATTGGAGGGTGATAATCAATATCACGATAACAATCGTGTAAAACGTTATATTGCAAAATATACGATTAATCCTGCGATTACACATGGTTTAAGTCACGAAGTGGGTTCAGTTGAAGAAGGAAAGCTGGCGGATTTGGTGTTATGGAAACCTGCATTTTTTGGGGTAAAACCGTCAATGATTATCAAAGGTGGAATGATTGCTGCTGCCCCGATGGGAGACATCAATGCTTCGATTCCTACGCCACAGCCCGTTCACTATCGTCCGATGTTTGGTGCATATCCAAGAGGTGTTCATAACACCTGTATTACTTTTTTATCGCAGGTTGCAATTGATCAGGGCGTTGCACAGAAGTTACAACTGAAAAAGTTGATTTCTGCATGTAAAAATACCCGAAATATCAGTAAAAAAGACATGAAGCATAATAGTTATTGCCCAGTCATGGATGTACATCCTGAAACCTATGAAGTGCGTGCAGACGGGGTACATTTGACTTGTGAGCCAGCGGAAGTTTTGCCAATGGCACAGCGTTATTTTCTGTTTTAATCTTTATTGATCACTCATTTAAAACTCCTTTTTTGCTGAAAAAGGAGTTTTATTTATGAGAATAATTCTACCAAAGACCACTATATTTCATCATAAAGCTTTGCATAGAATGAAAAATCAAAGCTGTGTCACATCAATTTTCAGAGTTTTCTGCATGTCTCATTTTTGGTCTAAATGGTTTCACTTATTCTTCAATAAATCACAATTTAAATCGGATAAACATAAGGCTGATTATTCTAATTTGAATCATTCACATATCGGTACCGCTTTTGATTCTGATCAAAATATCATTGGTACTGCCCAAGATAAAATCACTCGAGTCAGTCCTAAAGGTATTGATTTGATGTGTAGCTTTGAAGGCTTGGAACTGAAAGCCTATGATGATGGTACTGGCGTGTATACAATTGGCTATGGTACAACCGTCTATCCGAATGGAAAAGCTGTTCAATATGGTGACCAATGTACCATTGAACAAGCAAAAAGCTATATGCAATTTGACCTGAATCGTTTTGAACAAGCCGTGAGTCGTGCTGTTCAAGTGCCACTGCGCCAGAATCAGTTTGATGCATTGGTGTCATTGGCGTATAACATTGGTATCAGTGCTTTTCAGAATTCGACTTTATTAAAGCGATTAAATACATTGGACTATCTTGGCGCAAGTCAGCAGTTTGATGTATGGATTAAAGCGGGTGGAAAAACTGTACAAGGTTTAGTCAACCGTAGAGCGGTCGAGAAAGCTTTGTTTTTAAAACATTGATTGAATTAACTTACTTTTTTAAATAATTATTTAAATTATTAATTGTGGAGAAATATGAAATTTTTATTTAATAATCAAACTTATGAATCAGATTTTAATAAAGTATGTAATATCATTCATAACTTAAAAAAAGAAAAAATCTTCAATAATGATGACTTAGAAGTAAGGCTAGCTGAGCAAATTATAAAGATAAAGGGAATATTAAATATATGTAATTTTGATGAAATTTGTGTTCTAGTCCAAGAAATGCCTGTCTATAATATAGAAAATGAACTTGAGAAAGTTTTCTACAATTATAGAAATAATGATATTTTTTCTGATAAAAGGGCAATTAGAGCCATACTTGAAACTACTTATGCTCTATTTTTTGCTTACTTTCAGGAATATCGATTGAGAAAAATTGATTGGGACTCGACTCATAGTGCAGTATTAGAAAACTACATTGATTTAGGATATTACAATTTACATCATTTTAGTTTTGCAAAAGATAAGTTAAATTATGCTTCAAATCACTTAATCTTCCAAGTAATAAGAGATAAATATATAAAATCTAGATTACATGATTTTGATAGTGAGAGTGAAAAAATTGAGAATATTTTAGAAAAAATTGATAGTTGGGATGCAAAAATAACTGAAAAAGAAAAAAATGTAAAAGAACTGGCGATAAAACTAGACAATCAAAAATCTACTTATAATTTTATTTCATTAAATGATGGATTTAAAAAAATTTATGAAAAGAAAAATGCTGAGCTTAATAAGATAAATTTATCTTTAAGAAACTGGTTAATTGCAATAGTACTAATACCATTTGTTAATTTATCAACTGGTTATGCTTTTATTTATAAGAATAAAGTTGATTTTAGTAATGTATTATTACTTGAATTACCTACACTTACTGCTTTATTTCTTTTTATTTACTTTTTTAGAATTGCTCTTCAAGAGAAAAAATCTATTCAATCCCAGATTATGCAACTTGAGTTACGTATGGCACTTTGTCAATTTATTCATAATTATGCTGAAGATTCTGAATCACTTTATAGTAAAAATAAAAATGGTTTTGAGAAATTTGAAAACATTATATTTTCGCCAATTGTTGCCTCAGATGATAAAATTCCTACAACTTTCGATGGAATAGATCAAATTGCGAAATTAATTGAGGTTTTTCGTAAATAGACGTTAAATCAATTGGAGTATAGAAATTTATTAGTTTATTACTAAAAATCCTGAAGTATTTTTATAATAAAACAAAGTAGAGCAAAGTTGAAATGAGCATTTATTTGATTCGCCATGCGCAAAGTTTAGGTAACGTCAATGAAAGAGTAGAATCTCATGCCAGTATTCCTTTGACTGAATATGGGCATCAACAGGCTCAAAATCTGGCGGATACTCTACCAAAAGCTAAACACGTCTATATTTCACCTTTTTTACGGACACGATTGACTGCCGAACCTATTTTACTTCGCGATCAAATAACACCTAAAGTTTTGAATATTCAAGAATTTTCGTATTTATCAGATCGACGTTGTAGAAATACCACTTTAGAAGAACGTAAACCCTGGGTAGATGATTATTGGAATCGTGCAGATGTGAATCTCATTACAAGTGATGATGCTGAATCTTTTGCCAACTTCTATCGCCGCGTTACAGATTTTATGCAACATTTAGACGCACTTAAATCGCACTACAGCGATCAACATTTGCTGGTCTTTAGCCACGGTCAGTTTTTACAACTGTTTAGAATCATGATGGCGCAGAAACGAGTATTAAACTCAGCGCTGATGCGTGAATTTCGCTTTGATTTACTCAATCACCAATTAGACAATACTGAGTTTTTTATTTATAAATAAAATATGAGAATAACATCATGAAATTGATGATGAGAAAAATAGCCTTATTGGGATTTTTGAGCGGTATATCACTGTCGACATATGCAGATATTGTCGCTCTAAAAGCGGATTTAACTCAACTTGCCCAACCACTGCAAACACAATGTGAGGGTGTTGACTATATGCCTCTTAAAGTTTTGAATGAATTTTTAAACGGTGATAATTCAGAAAAAATAGATGTTTATCAGATGGATGTTATTTTTGTTTCTGATTTTTTAGGGTATTTAGACCATAAAAATTGTGCCTTAGCTGCTTCTGACTTTACCATTGCTGGCGTTAGAATCTTGAACCAATATCGTGATTTATGGGAGAAAAACTTAGCTAAGGATAGAACAATGCTGCGATATGAAACTTATCTCGCAGCAGGCGAAGCAAGTTTGGTGAAATACAAATGGACGCATAATCCACAATATCTCGATGATGCCGATCAACTTTATAAGCAGTATCTCCAAACAAGTGCAATAAGCCAACAACAGAAAGCACAATGTAGAAAGAAATGTTCAGATTATTTAGTCTCCTTAGACCGAAAGCAGTATTTTAGATTGTCAGATTATGCTTCGATTTCATATACATATCAGCAACTCTTTAATGAGATTTATCGGCAATATTCTGATCAGGATCCAAATTTTACAGATGCTAAAAAAAGCCTAAATGCAGTGTTTGAGCATACAGATCAATTTGAAGTGAATGCCATACAAACAACAGGATTAAAAATAATCGATAAAAATGTTGCTACATTAAATGAATTCAAAACAATTTTTAATTCTCGCAATAAAGATTTGATGGAAATTTATATACAACGTTTAGATCAATATCTTCAAAATAGAATTGTGAATAAATTATTAGATCCGCAAATGAATGGGAAAATTTATCAATTTTTATTCGATGAATCTGCTGAAAATGATTCAAAAATTATACTTAATCAGTTGAGTCCAGATCAGCAGTCCAATCGCAGTTTTGAACTCGGAAAGCATCAATATATTTTTAGTGGAGATAATCAGCATTTGCAGTTAAGTTCTCAACCCATTCAATAGTCCATCTCAGAAATTGGCATAAAAACTGCTTGACCATGAATACAGAAATAATGATTGAAAAAAGGTTAAGGCAGTTTCAGTGAATAAAACTTATTTACGCGGTCAAGCATTGATTGATCAAATTCAAAATGCTTCTTATTCACGGGATTTGATCGGCTATCACGGTTCAATGCCTAAAGTTGAATGGCCGAACCAAGCTCGACTGGCAGTACAGTTTGTCCTGAACTACGAAGAAGGTGGCGAAAATCATATAGAACATGGTGATGCTGGTTCTGAGCAGTTTTTATCCGATATTGTCGGTGCTGCAAGTTTTCCAGATAAACATATGTCTATGGATTCGATGTACGAGTATGGTTCTCGTGCAGGGTTTTGGCGTATTCATCAGGAATTTCAAAAACGAAAGTTACCCATGACCATTTTTGGGGTAGGGATGGCATTGGCACGCAATCCCTATGTCGTCAATGCGATTAAAAATGCAGATTATGATGTGGTTGCACATGGGCAACGATGGCTAAATTACCAAAACCTCGATATAGACACAGAACGTCAGCATATGGATCAGGCGATCAGCGTGCTTGAAGCATTGTTTGGACAAGCACCCATTGGTTGGTACACAGGTCGTGATAGCCCCAATACACGTCAATTATTGGCTGAATTCCCTCAGATTAAGTATGACTGTGACTACTATGGGGATGATTTACCGTTTTGGACGAGTTTGTCCAATGCTCAAGGCGAAAGCCGTCCTCATTTAATTATTCCTTATACCCTAGAAAGCAATGATATGAAGTTCTGTGCGCCAGCAGGGTTTAACAGTGGTGAGCAGTTTTATCAATATCTCAAAGATGCATTTGATGTGCTTTATGCAGAAGGCGAAACTGCGCCAAAAATCCTTTCGATTGGCATGCACTGCCGTATATTGGGGCGTCCGGGACGCTTTAAAGCACTGCAACGTTTTCTAGATTATGTTCAATTACATGACAAGGTTTGGATATGCCGGCGTGGAGATATTGCAGCACATTGGTTTAAATATCATCCGGCGCAATAATGTTCAACACGATTCTAAAAGCGACTGAAAAGCTTTAGCAAGCGCTTCAATCTATAGCCATTTTGAAGGATAGGTATAATTTGTGAATTTAGATGAATTTAATCAAATTTCTGAACAACAAGCTCAACAACTTCTCATGCATTGTGTACAGATTCCACGTTGGACAGATGAAATTTCCTCTGATCGTCCATTTATAAGTTTAGATGACCTTTTGGATTATGCAAAAAAACAAGCATCAACATGGACTTGGGATGAGATTTTAACAGCCTTAAACAATCATCCTCGAATCGGTGAAAAAAAGGCTCAAGCGAGTCTCACTGAACAGGAACGTGAATTTTCCAATCGTGAACAATCTGCAATCAAACGGAGCAGTGAAATAGATGATGCTTTATTAAAAGGCAATTTGGCCTATGAAAAAAAATTTGGATTTCTGTTTTTGATTCGTGCTTTAGGCTTGGATCACACTGAAATCTTACAGGCATTAAACTATCGATTGTTGAATGATGCTGAAACAGAACAACGCATTGTTAAACAACAGTTAAGTGAAATTGCACTTTTACGCTTAACTCAGGCAGTGAATGGACAATAGAGTTTAGGACATGGAGGAAACCCAATGATTAGCAGCCATATTTTAGATACCCATTTGGGAAAACCTGCAACAGATGTTGTAATCCAATTATTTGATGCACAGGGACAACTGATTGGCGAGTCGAAAACCAACAATGATGGACGTGTTGCAGATTTCAATTTAGCTCATATTCAATCAGGGCAATACAGTCTAGTGTTTTATACTGCTGAATATTTTAATCGTTTTGATTTAGATACCTTTTTTCCTAAAGTTGTGATTTATTTTTCCGTGAATGATATTAATCAGCATTATCATATTCCTTTATTAATCAGTCCTTTTGCGTACTCTACCTATCGCGGAAGTTGAATGATAAAACAAATTTTATCAAACACTTAAAGCTCATTTATTTGGGCTTTTTTTATCTTTTTTTACCGAATATAAAAATCTTGGCTTTGTTTTTGCTTATCTATTGCGGCGCTTTTCTTTGTTTCTTGTGGGGAATTTATAAAATGAAATTGACACAGTTTACTGCGTTTACAACACTGTTATGTACTGCTTTGGGTACGCAAGCTGCTCCAATCTGGCAGGATTTCAGTATTACAGGACTATACGGTAAAAACTATGAACTGATTGCTCGAGAAGATGACCAGTCTACGATAACTTTTGAGTACACGGCAAAGTTGAAATATGGTGATTTTTTTGCATTTGCTGATCGTACCAATAACGATGTTTCAGGTAACCAGACCTATTTTGAGGTTTCACCACGCTTGAGCTTAGGGGCGATTTCAGGTCGAAAGTTAGAAGCTGGTCCAATTAAAGATGTCTTAATTGCAACAACTTGGGAAGGTGGAGAGGGGTTTAATAATTATTTATATGGGATCGGCGTGGATTTGGCAATTCCATATTTTCAATATGCCCAATTAAACTTTTACAAGGCAGACAATTATAAAAATACAGATGATGATTATCAATTGACTTTTGTCTTTGGTGTACCGTTTACCATTGCTTCAGAAGATTTTTTGATTGATGGGTTTCTGGATTGGTCAACGGCTGAAGATGACCATGCCAGTGAGCTGAACTGGACGACACAATGGAAATGGAATGCAGGTAAACATATTTCACCCAATACCAAATTGTATTTAGGGGTTGAATATTCTGTATGGAATAATAAATACGGTATTTCAGGCAAAGATGAAAATAATGTCAGTGCATTGATCAAGTATCATTTTTAATGACTTAAATGCATTGTACGCCTGAGAAAATGAATGGAGAATATTGATCTTTATGATAATTAACGTGAGCCCGAAGCAACCATATCTTTAACCTATTGAAAAAATAAAACTCTGCGGAGTCTTGTTGAGTTTTTACCCAATTTCAGGATCAGCCTGCGGCTAGCCCTACTTTTCTTTCGGGATGAGGAGGGACGCGCCGTAAGGGCAATCATCTTGCGCTGCGAAATCGCAGCTCACTGCAAAACTCGTCAGCCACCCACAACAAATTTAATCAGGTGAAGTAACAATATTTTATCGTAATAGTCCTGCCTCAAACAGTTGCGGATGAGATTTACGAGTATCATGTTTGACCAAGATTTTCATATCCAGCTGAGGTTAATCAAATGATGGTTTTATAGCGTTCGAGGCATATGAATTTATCTAGTATTGGCTTATTACTCAACCCAATCAGGCATGCATAAGCCAATGATTAAAAAGTTAACACAATATTTTCCTTGAATGGAAAAACATCACAGTTATGACCCTCTCCAATACGATCGACCACAGCAAAATCACTCGGTGCTTCAAGTGTCAATAAAGGATGATGCCAGGTCCCGGTGTGGTAGTTAATTGCTTGTTTTCCATTACTGATAAATGCATAAATATGCTCAAGATCAGGTGTGTTTTGGTCAAGTTGTGCCGCAACCACGATTAAAAACGATTGACCATGCATGGGAATAAAAGCTTGCGAACCTTGAGGATGACGTTCAAGCATTTCGATTGTACAAGGCACCGTTGTTTTTTGAATATTCCGAAAAATACTGAAGCCGACTTGTCCTGTATTGACCTGTGCAAAAGCCAAGGCATGATAACGTTCAGTCTGCGCACTGTTGATCGCAAAGAAATCATTGCCTTCACATGTAACCACATCACCAAAAGGTGCAAAAGCATCTTTGGTGAGTGGCTGAATTTGGATATATTTCATCAGATCAGTCACTGATTTTTCCCCATAGGCGAATCCGGCTAATACCACCATCTGGAATCATGTTGACCCGGATATGGGAAATTTTATCTTGCTTTAAAATTTCGTGGATGTATTGATGAATATGATCCATTTGCATGTCTTGAGGATTTAATAAATAAGTCCAAAACATGCTTTGTGGAATTAATTGAGGGTCTGTCGCATTTTCAACATAGGTGGCTTGAATGGAGACTTGAGCAGGATAATTGCCTTTAAAATGTGCTGTATCGATTTCAATTTTTTCAATCACGCCAGTTTTGGCAAGTGCTAAAATACACCAATCAAATCCTGGTGTTCGGCGACGTTTCGTTTCCCAGCCATCGCCCATATTGATTCCGCGTCCCGGATTGATCAAGTTACGAGGGTGTCCAAAATGCGCATCACTATAAGCAATCACCCGTCCACCATTTTCCAATGCCAATAAATCTAAAGTCTGTGTTTGGTCCTGTATAGGAATGTTCACTTCACCATAAACTCTAAAACGTGCAATGCCGCCATCGGGGAAAATGTTTAATCGAACATGGGTAAAAACATGTTCACTTTCAACATTGAAAATATGATGTTGGCTTGGTCCGAGTATAGAATTGGCTAAAATGGGTTGCCATAGTGCATCATTCAAGTTCGCATTTGGTGCATAACATGCTTCTATGGCAGCGGATGCAGGGTAGTTACCGGTAAAAAAAGTCGTATCTATATCAAATGCACTGATTTTACCTGCAACAGCCAACTCAATAATTGCCCAATCATAGCCCGAATGGCGCTTACGGCGTGTCTCCCAACCATCCATCCATTTGCCATTCTCATCAAATTTATCTTCGACAAAAATAGGTGAATTAAATTGTAACATTCGTGATGCTTCAGCAAAAAAATCATCCGAACATTCAAGTATTTTTGCTCCAATTCGGGGATCTGCCAAATTTGTATATCGCTGTAAATGTGCAGGAAGTTCAAAATCTGGTGCAAGTAAAGTTGCCATATTTATTTACCATTTATATTAAGATTCACATTAATCTAAGCGTTGTTATCAGTGACAAATATTATATAAGCACTTATAAAAACAATATCTTATACGGCATATCATGCACAGCCTATGCCAACTCTTCTGTAAAAATGAATGGATTTATATATAAATGGCACGTTTTTAGCATTTTAGACATGAGGTGCTAGAAAATATCACAGGAGAAATAGATGGAGATTACAATTATTGGTGCAGGTATGGGGGGATTAACCGCAGGCATTGCACTAAAAAAATTCGGTCATTCGGTCACCATCTATGAACAAACTGAGCAGATCAGAGCTGTAGGAGCTGCAATTTCATTGTGGTCAAATGGAGTAAAATGTTTGAACTACTTGGGCTTAACGGAGCAGATTGCCCAACTTGGTGGTCAAATGGATCATTTGGCTTATTTCGATGGCTTAACTGGTGACAAGATGACGCAATTTAGCTTGTTGCCTTTAATTGAAGAGGTAGGACAACGTCCTTATCCCGTATCTCGTGCAGATTTGCAAAATATGCTGATGGATGAATTTGGTCGAGACAATATCCACCTCGGTAAAAAAATGGTCGCATTAAAACAAATAGATCAACAGGTTCAGGTTAACTTTGCGGATGGAACCGAAATTACCACCGCATTAGTGATTGGTGCAGATGGTACGCATTCACTGACGCGTCAGTATGTTCTTGGTGAGCAGGTTGAACGTCGCTATGCGGGCTATGTGAATTGGAATGGCTTGGTTGAGATTTCCGATCAGTTGGCACAAGCAGATCAATGGACAACATTTGTCGGCGATGGAAAACGCGTTTCTCTGATGCCCATTGCAGAAAATCGCTTTTACTTTTTCTTTGATGTGCCATTGCCTGTAGGCTTGGACAACAACAAAAGCCAATATAAAACATTGTTCAAGCAATATTTTAAGAATTGGTGCTCACCTGTACAAAATTTAATTGAGGCCATAGATGTAGAAACTACCAATCGTGTAGAAATTCATGATATTGAACCATTTACTCAATTTTACAAAGGGCGTGTGGTGATTTTGGGTGATGCTGCACACAGTACTACGCCTGATATTGGTCAAGGGGGGTGTCAAGCCATGGAAGATGCAATCTATTTGGCAAGAGCGCTGCAAATCAACACATTAGGACTGGAAGATGCGTTGAAGCGTTATCAAAATAAACGTAATGAACGTGCCAATGAATTGGTATTGCGCGCCCGTAAACGTTGTGATGTGACACATATGAAAGACGAGGCAGTGACCAGAGAATGGTATGCAGACTTACGCCGAGAACAAGGTCCGCATATCATGCGAGGTATTATTAGCAATATCGTCGGCAATCCTTTGGATTAATATGCGGTTTATAGGCTTAATCCAAAATTGATTCAGACTGCCGAAGCTTAGTTGTTATCCGGGTTTATCTTATTGAGTGCCGACAAGGATGTCGACTTCAATATGCCACAAGATATATTTATGCGTGAGATATATCTTTAAAAATGTATGGCGATGAATGATTTGAACCGATTATTGATAAGTGATCAATTTAAGCTTAAATAGCTCTATTTGTTCAATCAAATGTTTAATCATCACTTGTGAGATACGAGAAAGTTGTCGCTTTGGTGCAACACATAATGCCAATGTTAAGGGATATAAACCTTTTTCACGAATGGGTTTAAAGCACAGCTCATCTTGTTCCAAATGTGGATAAGCATCGATAAAAGACAGTACACCAATGCCTAAATTCTTATGAATTAATGACATAATCATTCGAATGTCATTACATTCAAGCTGATGTTGTGGTGCAATTTGATAATGTTTATACAGTGTTTGTACATAATCTTGAATAATTAATGGTGCGCTTGGAATTAGATGTTGATCATTTAAGGTATCTGACAAATGGATTTTTTCAGTTTTAGTCAGGGGATGAGCTTTTGGTAAGACGAATCCGATGGGGATTTCTACAAATGCTAAAACCTCAAGTTGATGATGTCCTTTAGGATTTAATAAAATACCAAAATCAATTTCAGCATCCATAATCATATCGGAAACTTTTTCACTGTCCTGGATATGAAAGTTAAAATTGATCCAAGGATAGTTGTCATACATATATTGAATAGAATCGAGAACAAAGCCGTCACTCATGGCTGCTATCAATCCGCAGTTGATGGTTCCGCGCGAAAGCCCCTGGATTTCATCAAAACGATTACGGGTAAGTTGGAATTCTTTCTGCCATTTGATCAAATCTGCATAGAGTAATTCTCCTGCAAGGGTAAGCTTTAAGCCATTGGGTAAACGTTCAAATAGGTCAATTCCAAATTCTTCTTCTGCTAAAGCAATCTGGCGGTGTATGGCTGAAACCGAAATATACAGCTGATCAGCAGCCTTTCTTAAACTCCCTGTTTTTGCGACAGCGATAAAATAATCAGAAAATCGTGAAAAGGTCATATTCATTGGCATATAGCGCTGTCCATGGTAATACGAAAGACATATTGCTCATTGAATAAACTAAGCAAATAAGCAGATCAGTAAAAAACCAAGCGATTTTTATGCCAATCTTGAGCGTAAGAACTAAATAATGCTTTTGAATGGTGTTCTAATTTTTAGAATGATCGATATCAAACACTCTAATAGACAGAATCTCACTAAATACGTAACTTAAAAACAAGCCCTGAAGCCAAAACTGAAATTTGGTACATAATCATGGTATAAGGTAATGAATTTAAATATAAATTTTGTGAGTTTAGTATGAATGCCATTCCAGTTCTTCAACTATTTAGCCAACCGCAATCTAGTACTTTTGAAGCTAAAGACTGGGAGATACTTGCTCAACACTGGTATCCAGTGGCACGTATTCAAGATGTCACAATACAACCTCAACAAGTACAACTACTGGATATAAAAATGGCACTCTACCAGACACAAAGTGGTGCAATTCAGTTGGTTCGAGATATTTGTCCACATCGTGGCGTCCCTTTAACCAAGGGCTGGGTAGAGGGAGAGGAAATTATTTGTCCTTATCATGGTTTGCATTACAACACCAAAGGTCAATGTACCAAGATTCCGGCACAACCAGAACTGAGCAGAATTTCCGAACGCTTCAGCTTGACCAAATTCCCTGTGGTTTTGAAATATGGCTTGGTCTGGACAAGCCTATTTAGCCGTGATGAAGAGCAGGCAAACTTTCCAGTTCTGGATACTTGGGAGGATCCACAACATCAGTCAATACTGCCTCCGTTTGTTGATATTGCAGGGTCTAGTGGTCGTCAGCTCGAAGGTTTTATTGATGTTGCACATTTTGCTTGGGTGCATCACCAATCTTTTGCAGATGCTGAAAATCCGATCGTACCTAAATACACGACTGAACGAACCTCTTTTGGCTTGCATACTGAATATATCAGTAGTGTCAGCAATTACCCGCATGGTTTACAGCATTTAGCACCAGAGGGCTTTCTATGGAAACGTATTTTTGATATTTATCCACCATTTTCAGCCGTGTTAAAGGTTGAATTTCCACGACAAGGTGTATTAAAAATTTTAAATGCCTGTTGTCCTATTGCTTCTAACAAAACCCGTTTATTTGTACCACTCACACGTAATTTCGATACAACAGGAGATTTACAGGCAGTTTATGATTTTAATGCCCAGATTTTTGCGGAAGATCAGGGCATGGTAGAAAGTCAGAAACCCGAAGAACTCCCATTGGATATTTCAATGGAGGCACATTTTGAAGCAGACCGTTCATCTACCATGTATCGTCGGATTCTCGCCGAGTGGGGGTTAAGCAAGCGTTATATTGTTTAATGTTTTGTGCTTTGCACCTTCGGGTGCTTTTTTCATGCCTTATATACTTTCAATCATCCTGTTTTAAATGTTCAGCCTAAGTGTCTGTTCATTCAAGTTTTTTCCAGTAGGAGCATCAAGTCTCAACATCATTTGTTTTGATCAATGAGTAACTATCAAAAAAACCAAAAAAATTTAACTGAGCGCTGCCAGTAATTTCTCTTTAAGTTGTTGCCAGTTGGTTGAAACCCAACATACCAATGAACCTGAAGTCACTAAAATCACACCATACCAGAATTCTGCAGGCAACCGGGTTTGTAAAATCGTCATGGATATCACAGTTGAAATGACTGGACTGAAATAAGACAAGGTCACCAATATGGTAATATTGCCTTTGATAATTCCAATATTCCATGCGGCATAACCCAATGCCATAACCACAGACACCATCGCTAAAAGTCCAAAGGTAGACAGTTCAAGATGAGAGATTAAATTAAAACTGAATTCATGTGACCACAGATACTTTGCCCACAATACACAACTGATCGCAACGAAAAAGAATGAAATCGGATTATGACCATCACTGTATTTTTTGGTAATGACACAATATAACGACCAAAGTGATGCGCCAAGAAAAGCAAGAATATAACTGATGGGATTGGCTTGAATATTAGAGAGAATATTTGTCCAATTTAAAGCGCCTTGTCCTGCTTGAATGATGACAATGCCACTTAGACTAATGACCAAGCCGATCACAACAAAAATATTGAATTTGATTTCCTTAAATACAATCAGCATGGCGACGGTTAAACCTGGCCAGAGGTAATTCACTAAACTGACTTCAATGGCTTGTTGAGCTGTTTGTGCCAAAGCAATTGCATAAGAAAAACACAGCTCATAAATCACAAACAGTAAAGTAGAAAAGACCAAATATTTCTTTGAAATGAGTTTTAAATCTGGAATTTTAAAAAAGATCAATAAAATGCAGGTGCTGAATGTATACATAAGCAATACCGCTAAGTCTGCCCCCATACTAAAACTGATTTTTTTCAGTAAACCCACGATGGATGACCACTGTAAAATAGCACTGAAACCAATCAATGTAGCAAGATTTTTTGACATAGCGAGCTTCAAACTCTGTGGCAACAGAGTTTTATGGAAGGGAAAATAATGTAAGCAATTATAACTTAAACATCGCTTGAAAAAGCACAGTATAGCTTGCTTTCAGATCTAAATTACAAAAAATATTTTCGGAAAAATTCAATTATTCGTTTCTTATTCAATAAAAAATTCAATTGATCAATATACGATTTAGCACATCATCAAGTTTAAGCTATTTGATTCGGGTTCAAGCTAATTTTGGCAGATTTTCGATTAAAATCAGCGAGGCATTATCAATTTAATAAAATAATCCTATAATAGCGCCCATTCTGGCTGATATCTGTGGATATTGGTTTCTTTTTAAGTCAATTTCTTTTGCGTCATTTGACTTATTTCAATATTTAAATTTATGTGTCCATGCTCACACATAAGAATCTTTAGGTGCCCACATGGAAATCAAGGTTAATTATCTCGATAATCTTCGACAAGAAGCGAAGTTCGATGATTTTACCGTCATTGCTGATCAGCCAATTCGCTACAAGGGTGATGGTTCTGCACCGGGTCCTTTTGATTATTTTCTGGCATCATCTGCGCTATGTGCAGCGTATTTTGTTAAAGTCTATTGTGCTGCACGCAATATCCCGACCGATAATATTCGTCTGTCTCAGAACAACATTGTTGATCCTGAAAATCGTTATAAACAGATTTTTAAGATTCAAGTTGAATTACCAGCCGATATCTCAGACAAAGACCGTCAAGGGATTCTGCGTTCGATTGACCGTTGTACGGTTAAAAAAGTCATTCAAACAGGTCCTGAATTTGTTATTGAAGAAGTCGAGAGTATCGATGCTGATGCACAAGCATTGCTTATGCCAAATTTAGCGCAAGACAGCAGCACTTACATTGCGGGTAAAGATTTACCGCTTGAAGAAACCATTGCCAACATGTCAGGGATTCTGGCAGACCTGGGCATGAAAATTGAGATTGCATCTTGGCGAAATATTGTTCCTAATGTTTGGTCATTGCATATTCGAGATGCACAGTCACCCATGTGTTTTACCAATGGTAAAGGTGCAACCAAAGAAAGTGCTTTGGCATCTGCTTTGGGTGAATTTATTGAACGCTTGAACTGTAATTTCTTTTATAATGATCAGTTTTGGGGTGAAGACATCGCCAATGCGGAGTTTGTACATTACCCTGATGAAAAATGGTTCCAACCTGGTCCAAATGGCGAATTGCCTAAAGAAATTTTAGATGAATATACGTTAGACATTTATAATCCTGACAACGAATTATTGGGCACACATCTATACGATACCAATTCAGGCAATACGGCACGGGGAATTTGCTCGTTACCTTTTGTACGTCAGTCTGATCAGCAAATTGTTTATTTCCCGTCTAATTTGATTGAAAACTTGTATTTAAGTAATGGTATGAGTGCGGGTAATACCTTGGCTGAAGCGCAAGTTCAGTGCTTATCTGAGATTTTTGAACGTGCTGTTAAACGAGAAATTCTGGAAGGCGAGATTACTCTTCCTGATGTACCCGAAGATGTTTTGGCAAAATATCCCCGTATTGTTGAAGGGATCAAAGGCTTGGAGGAACAAGGTTTTCCAGTCTTAGTCAAAGACGCATCATTGGGCGGTGAGTTTCCTGTCATGTGTGTGACATTAATGAACCCACGTACAGGCGGGGTATTTGCGTCATTTGGTGCGCATCCAAAGCTTGAAGTCGCATTGGAGCGTAGCTTGACCGAGTTATTACAGGGTCGCAGTTTTGAAGGTTTAAATGATTTGCCCAAACCGACCTTTAGCAGTAATGCGGTGACTGAACCGAACAACTTTGTTGAACATTTTATTGATTCAAGCGGTGTGGTGTCTTGGCGTTTCTTTAGTGCTCAAGCTGACCATGACTTTGTCGAGTGGGATTTTAGCAGCACGGGCGAACATGCCAATGCGGATGAAGTTGCAACCATGATGGGCATTCTTGAAGAAATGGGCAAAGAAGTTTACATGGCGGTCTATGAGCATTTAGGTGCAACGGCTTGCCGTATAATTGTGCCAGATTATTCTGAAATTTATTTGGTTGAAGACTTAATTTGGGACAATACCAATAAAGCCTTGTTGTTCCGTGAAGATATTTTAAATTTACATCGTTTGGATGATGAACAGCTGGAAGCTTTGGTTGAGCGTCTTGAAGAAGTTGAGGTCGATGACTATACCGATATCGTGACGTTGATTGGTATTGAATTCGATGATAATACAGTGTGGGGACAACTCACTATTCTTGAATTAAAACTGTTGATTTATCTTGCTTTACAGCAGTTTGAAGAAGCCAAAGATCTGGTGGAACAGTTCCTTCAATACAACACCAATACAGTTGAACGCGGTCTGTTCTATCAGTGTATGAATGTCATGCTCGAAGTTGAACTGGATGACGATATGGATCTCGATGACTATGAAGTGAATTTCCGTCGCATGTTTGGTGATGAGCGTATGGATGCCGTGATTGGTTCTTTGGAGGGAAGCATCCGTTTTTATGGTTTAACAGAAACCAGCATGAAGCTAGAAGGTTTAGACCGTCATTTACGTTTGATCGACAGTTATCAAAAATTGCATAAGGCACGTGCTAAAGCGGTGAGTCTAGCAAACCAATAATTTGTATCTGAACAGTATCACCACCAAATAATTTGCTGGTGATACATCTTTCACTAAAACGCTGTTCTGCGTAATGATCAATCCATTAATAAATTCTGATATTTGTCCGCCTGTGCTCTTAAAAAATCCCAGACCAATTTAATACGGGGCTCGTGCTGTAAATCTACCAAAGTCAGCATCCAGAAGGTATGAATAAAACGTACATCTTCTTCTAAAACCTGTTCAAGTTCGGGTTTATTATCGGCTAAAAATTTGGGCAAAATGGCCAATCCAGCACCAGCACTGACAGCAATTTGTTGGGCTAAAATACTGCTGCTTCGAAAATTAGCATTCAGTTGTAAAGGCAAGCGTTCTAAACAATACAGTTCAGGACTGTAAATTAAGTCATCAATGTAATTTACAAATTTATGATTTTTTAAATCTTCAAGCTTTTTAACAGGTTGTGTGCTTTCTAAATAGCTTTTACTGCCATAAATTTTAAGACAATAGTCCGTTAAGCGAGTAATAATGTAAGGACCGGATTTAGGACGATCAATCGAAATAACAATATCTGCTTCACGATGCGAAAGTTTGATCATTTTAGGCACTGGGATGAGATCAATGGTGAGGAGAGGATATTGTCTGGATAATTCTGCCAATAGCTGAGCTAAAAATGCTGTACCAAAACCCTCAGGTGTGCCAATTCGCACATGTCCCTGTAATGGTAAGTTTGGTTTTTCAATCTGCAAGAAGGCCTGTTCCATTTGTTCAACACGCGGTACAAGCGCTAAGCCCTCCATTGTGAGTTCATAGCCTGTCGCTTCCCTTCTAAATAAAGGAGTACCTAAAGCAAGTTCTAAAGCCTGTATTCGTCGAGATACTGTACTGTGTTCAACCCCGATGATGCGTGCAGTATTGGTGAGCGTTTTTGCCCGTGCGAGCACCAAAAAAAACTGCAAGTGATCCCAATCAACTTTCATTATTTCTGACATCCTTGTGCATATTTGCACATTCATTGTGCGTTAATTTCTATTGGTCATCTATATTTTCTTTGTTAGTTTGAATTGAAACAGAGCTGATGAAAATACTGCTTTTGGCTATTTTCTAAGAAAGTAACAACAAAAAATAGTGCCTATGGAGAGGTTATGAACACGATGTCCAATATTCATTCGACGACGGCTAAATTATTGATTAATGGAAAATTTACCGAATCCAATACCACAGAGTGGCAAGATATTTTAAATCCTGCAACACAAGAAGTTCTGGGTCGTGTACCTATGGCGACTTTAGCTGAAGTGGATGCTGCAGTTGCGGCTGCACAGGAAGCTTTTAAAACTTGGCGTTTAACTCCGATTCAAGCCCGTATGCGCATTATGTTGAAGTTGCAGGATTTAATCCGTACCAACATGAAAGAGATTGCACGTGTATTGACCGCTGAACAAGGTAAAACTTTGGCAGATGCTGAAGGCGACATCCAACGTGGCTTGGAAGTAGTTGAACATGCCTGTTCAATAGGTACTTTACAAATGGGTGAATATATCGAAGGTGTGGCACGTGGGGTAGATACCTATACCTTGCAACAACCACTCGGTGTATGTGCGGGTATTACGCCATTCAACTTTCCAGCCATGATTCCTTTATGGATGTTTCCAATGGCGATCGTGTGCGGTAACACCTTTGTTCTTAAACCTTCTGAACAAGATCCTTTATCGACCATGATGTTGGTTGAACTGGCTGTGCAAGCAGGCGTTCCAGCCGGTGTATTGAATGTTGTTCATGGCGGGAAAGAAGTGGTAGACCGTCTATGTACCCATCAAGACATTAAAGCCATTTCATTTGTCGGATCAACGGCTGTGGGAACACATGTCTACAATCTGGCAGGACAACATGCGAAACGCGTGCAATCCATGATGGGCGCAAAAAACCATGTTGTGGTGATGCCGGATGCCAATAAAGAACAAACCTTAAATGCTTTGGTAGGTGCTGCTTTTGGCGCTGCTGGGCAACGCTGCATGGCGCTTTCTGTTGCGGTGATGGTGGGTGAAACTAAAAATTGGGTTGATGAATTGGTCGAAAAAGCCAAGACATTAAAAGTCAATGCTGGACATGAACCTCAAACAGATATAGGTCCAGTGATTTCACCACGAGCAAAAGCCCGTGTTGTAGACTTGATCAATAGTGGTGTTGATCAAGGCGCACAATTATTACTCGATGGTCGAGATGTCAAAGTCTCAGGTTATGAAAACGGTAACTTTGTGGGTGCAACCATTTTCAACCACGTCACGACCGACATGCGTATTTATACCGAAGAGATTTTTGGACCTGTACTCGCCATTATTCATGTGGATACACTTGAACAAGCCATTGAGTTGATCAACGCAAATCCATTTGGAAATGGCGTAGGTTTGTTCACTCAAAGTGGTGCGATTGCCCGTACTTTCCAAAACAATATCGATATCGGTCAAGTCGGAATCAATATTCCCATTCCAGTACCAGTACCATTCTTCAGCTTTACGGGTTCACGAGGATCGAAACTGGGGGACTTAGGACCTTATGGCAAACAAGCCGTGCAGTTTTATACTCAAACCAAAACCATTACCAGCCGTTGGTTTGAAGATACACAAGAAAAAGGTGAAGTGAATACTACCATTAGCTTACGTTAATCGAGGAGTTCAAGGATGAATATTGCATTTATTGGTTTAGGCAATATGGGCGGAAAGATGGCTCATAATCTCCTCAACGCTGGTTTAACTGTACATGGCTTTGATTTGAGCGAAGTTGCCATTGCTCATTTCACTGAAGCAGGCGGTATAGCATATGCCAACCCGCAGGCGGCAGCTGAACGGGCGGATGTGGTGATTACCATGCTTCCAGCAGCAAAACATGTCAAAGAAGTTTATCTGGGGGAAAATGGCGTACTGGCTGTACTTAAAAAAGGCAGCTTGTGTATTGACAGCAGTACCATTGATCCACAAACCATTAAAGACATTGCAGCCGTAGGTGCAAAGCAGGGCATCCAGGTATGTGATGCTCCAGTTTCAGGTGGTACGATTGGCGCACAAGCGGGAACACTGACATTTATGGTCGGTACCCAATCAAATGCCTTTGAACGGGTTCAATCTGTACTTAAACCCATGGGTAAAAATATCGTGCATTGTGGTGAAGTCGGTGCAGGTCAAATTGCGAAAATTTGCAATAATCTTATTTTAGGTATTTCGATGGCTGCCGTTGCTGAAGGCATGGCGCTTGGCGCAAAACTCGGTATTGATCCGCAAGCTTTAGCAGGTGTGATCAATAGTTCAAGTGGACGCTGCTGGAGTTCTGAAATCTGCAATCCTTGGCCGGGGATTTCTGCCAATGCACCCGCCGGGCGTGGCTATAGCGATGGTTTCGCTACGCAATTGATGCTGAAAGATCTTGGGCTGGCCATCGAGGCAGCCGGACAGGTCAAGCAACCTCTGCTTTTAGGTGGTTTGGTCCAACAGCTGTATCAACAACTGTGTATGCAGGGCAATGCACAGCTCGATTTTTCGAGCATCATCCAGCAATATTTACCCAAAGAAGCTTAATCATTAATCCACACATATGACGTTTTACCATCAAATGATGGTGAAACCTCTTGATTCACTCGTGTCATGAATAACAATAAATCCAGGCTGGAGTAAATAATATGTTGAATTATCATCATGTTGCTAAATCATTTAATTTAGACGCTGCGGTAAAAGACTTGCTATCGGGCTCAGTCGAACAACTGAACGCATGTTATGAATGCTGTGATCGACACGCTGAAGCCAACAGCGAAAAAATAGCCTTGTATTGGCAGGGTAAAGATGGACGTAAACAACAATATACATTTAGTCAATTGAAAAAATGGTCAAGCCAGTTTGCCAATTTTTTAAAATCACAAGGCGTTCAAACAGGTGATCGTATCTCAGGCTTATTGCCAAGAACACCAGAACTGTTGATTATCATTCTGGGAGCTTGGAGAATTGGTGCCGTTTATCAGCCACTTTTTACTGCATTTGGTCCCAAAGCTATTGAACATCGCCTTCAATTGGCAAAAAGTAAATTGGTGGTGACTGATCCCTGTAATCGAAGCAAATTAGATGAAGTCGCCCAATGCCCGCAGATTATGACGGTTGCCGATCAGCATGGTCATGGGGTTATCGATGGCGATTTAAATTTTTGGCAAGAGCTTGAACAGCAGTCTGAACATTGTGATTTGGTGATGCAAAACATTCAAGCACCATTTTTGTTGATGTTTACATCAGGAACGACTGGACCTGCAAAACCGTTACAAGTACCACTTAAAGCTTTAATCGCTTTCGGCAATTACATGAAAGATGCCATTGGATTACGTGAAGAAGATAACTTCTGGAACATTGCTGATCCCGGTTGGGCATATGGACTGTACTATGGCATCACAGGACCATTGCTTTTAGGGCATGCAACTTTATTTTATGAAGGTGGTTTTAGCATAGAAAGTTTATGCCAAATTATTGATGATTATAAGATTACCAATTTGGCAGGCGCACCAACTGCTTATCGTATGATGATGGCTGCAGATCCAGCTCAAATGGCGCAATTGAAAGGTAAGTTTCGTGTGGTCAGTAGTGCGGGAGAGCCTTTAAATCCTGAAGTTTTCCGGTGGTTTAAGCAGGTACTCGATGCACCAATTTTCGATCATTATGGACAAACTGAGGTTGGCATGGTGGTGTGTAATCACCATGGTTTGGAACATGAGGTACGTGCAGGCGCTGCGGGTTTTGCAAGTCCAGGATACCGGGTTGCTGTGTTGGATGAACAAGGCAATGAGCTTCCCGCAGATACCCCCGGAATTTTAGCAGTGGATATTGCTCAGTCCCCAATGATGTGGTTTACAGGCTATCAAGAAAGCTGGAAATCACCATTTATAAAAGATTACTATTTGACTGGTGATACGGCTGAACTACATGCGGATGGCAGTATGAGTTTTGTTGGCCGCAGTGATGATGTGATTACCACCTCAGGATATCGGATTGGTCCTTTCGATGTAGAAAGTGCTTTGCTTGAACACGAGGCCGTCATTGAAGCAGCCGTAATTGGGGTCCCTGATGCTGAAAGAACTGAAATCGTAAAAGCTTTTGTAATTTTGGCAGATCATCAAACTGCCTCTGCCAGCTTAGCAGAGCAGCTGGGACAATTTGTTAAAAAGCGTTTATCGGCACATGCATATCCAAGGCAAGTTGAGTTCGTCACGGAACTTCCAAAAACACCAAGTGGAAAAATTCAACGTTTTTTACTGCGTAATCAAGAGATTGCTAAACAACAATTAGCAAAGAATGCAGGTTAGGATAAATCCTGCATAAGGCAGACTCGCCTTATGCAGTGAATGTAACAGATCAAGGAATGAAAAATGCAGTTTACTGAAGAACAATTATTGATTCAGGATATGGCGAAAAATTTCGCTCAGGAACAAATTAAACCCTATGCTGCTGAATGGGACAAACACAGCGTATTCCCTAAAACAGCATTGTCTCACATGGGACAATTGGGCTTTATGGGGATGTTGATTTCTGAACAATGGGGTGGTTCTGAGACTGGAAATTTGGCTTATGTGCTCGCATTAGAGGAAATTGCAGCAGCAGATGGTGCAACTTCAACCATCATGAGTGTACATAATTCAGTGGGTTGTGTGCCGATCGCTAAATTCGGTACAGATGAACAAAAACAAAAATATTTGCTGCCTTTGGCACAAGGTCAAATGATTGGTGCATTTGCTTTGACTGAACCGCATACAGGGTCTGATGCAGCAGCACTGAAAACACGTGCAGTCAAAGATGGTGAACATTGGATCATCAATGGTGCTAAACAGTTCATCACGTCTGGCAACAATGCTGGTGTCATTATCGTCTTTGCAGTAACGGATGCTCAAGCAGGTAAAAAAGGGATCAGTGCGTTTATTGTGCCACGCGAAACACCCGGCTATGAAGTCATTCGTACAGAAGAAAAACTGGGGTTACACGCTTCAGATACTTGTCAAATTGCACTGACAGATGTTCGTATTCACCAAAGCTTAATGTTGGGTAAAGAAGGTGAAGGCTTGAAGATCGCCTTGTCTAATCTTGAAGGTGGACGTATTGGTATTGCAGCCCAAGCCGTAGGTTTAGCACGTGCTGCTTTGGAACAAGCAACCCAATACGCGAAAGAACGCATCACTTTTGGAAAGCCGATTTTTGAACATCAAGCGGTTGCATTCCGCTTAGCCAGTATGGCAACAGAAATCGAAGCCGCACGACAGTTGGTGCATCATGCTGCTCGTTTGAAAGAAGCAGGCAAACCCTGTCTAAATGAAGCATCTATGGCAAAACTATTTTCATCAGAAATGGCAGAGCGTGTTTGTTCCTCAGCGCTACAAGTATTTGGTGGCTACGGTTATTTAAAAGATTTTCCGATTGAGCGTATTTATCGTGATGCTCGTATTTGTCAAATTTATGAAGGTACCAGTGATATCCAGCGTTTGGTCATTGCACGTAGTTTATAAGTATCGGCAATTGGCATTAAACATCGTGTAGCAAAAGATGAGGAGTGGAAATATGCAATTTGAAACAGTTTTATTGGAAAAGCGAAACGGTGTAGGTCTGATTACCCTGAACCGTCCCCAGGCTCTAAATGCGTTGAATTCCATCTTGATTGATGAATTAAATTCAGCTTTGGACGATTTAGAAAAAGACCAGAATATTGGCTGTATGGTCATTGCCGGGTCAGAGAAAGCCTTTGCAGCAGGTGCTGATATTAAAGAAATGGCAGGATTAAATTTTCCCAATATCTATTTTGATGATTTTTTCAACCTTGCCGATCGTATTGCACAGCGTCGTAAACCGTTGATTGCCGCAGTCAGTGGCTACGCTTTAGGTGGAGGATGTGAATTGGCATTGATGTGTGATTTTATCTATTGTGCTGATAATGCCAAGTTTGGTTTACCTGAAGTAACGCTTGGAGTCATTCCTGGGATTGGCGGTACACAGCGCCTGACTTTGGCGATTGGTAAAGCCAAAGCCATGGAAATGTGTTTGACTGCCCGACAAATGGGGGCGGTTGAAGCTGAACACAGTGGTCTAGTTGCACGCATTTTCCCCAAAGATGAACTCTTAGCTGAAACTTTGCAAGCTGCTGAGAAAATCGCTGAAAAATCTTTAGTGGCGACAATGATGATTAAAGAGTCGATTAACCGTGCTTTTGAACTGAGTCTAGCCGAAGGTTTACGTTTTGAGCGACGTAGTTTTCATTCAATTTTCGCGACTTTGGATCAAAAAGAAGGTATGCAAGCCTTTGTAGAAAAGCGCCAAGCGCAATTTAAAAATCAATAATAAAAGGATTAAATCATGGACAACGAAAATCATTTAATCATTGAACAAAAAGGTGCTTTGGGCATCATTATATTAAATCGTATTTCGACTCTGAATGCACTGACCTTAGACATGATCAAAGGGATTCACCAGCAAATTGAAAGTTGGCAGCACGATACGACGATTCAGGCAATATTGATTAAATCCAATAGCCCCAAAGCCTTTTGTGCAGGTGGTGATATTCGTTATCTCTATGATCATTTTAAAAATGGCACAGCGGGGCATAAAGGCTATTTCATAGCAGAATATGCCATGTTGAACTGTATTCGTGCCTCAAAGAAAACGGTTGTGGTGTTACTGGATGGCTATGTTTTGGGTGGTGGTTTTGGCTTGGCGCAAGCATGCCATATTATCGTCAGTAGTGAAAAATCACGCTTTGCCATGCCTGAAACGGCAATTGGATTTTTTCCAGATGTTGCAGCCACTCACTTCTTATCACGTCTGGATGATGTTGGCGTATATCTGGCGACTACAGGTGAACAGATCAGTAGCAGCGATGCATTGTATCTAGATTTGATTGATTATCATGTACCCAGTCAACAATTTTCTGCACTAGAAGAGGCTTTAAGCCAAACAGATCATTTAAGCAAAGACGATATTGATCAGATCATTGCAAAATATATCACGCGACCTGTAGAAAGTGAGTTGAGTGGGTGGGTAGACAATATTCGTAAGCATTTTGGTTTTGAAAACGTACATGAAATTGAACAAAGCCTTGCCAATGAGTCAGATCAACAACAGCAAGCATGGGCAAGTAAGGTTTTAAATATCTTGCAGCAACGTTCCTTAATCGCCAAGCAAACCAGTTTAAGACTGCAATATTTAGGTCGAGGGCTGTCTTTACAGCAATGTATGCAACTTGAACGAGATTTACAGGATATCTGGTTTGAGCATGGCGATATTCTAGAAGGTGTGCGTGCCCTCATCATCGATAAAGACAAACAGCCAAAGTGGCAACAAAGCAATCCTGTTTTAGACAGAATATTGGCTGAATTGGGTTAGCCGTAAAGCAGCTGATGCCAAAACAATGTGTGAATGCACATCAATAAAGGGAGAATGAGAAAAAATTTCTAAGTGAATCCAAGGATCATACAGGATATATGGAAAATATCTCAATGGATGTAAAAAACGGTTAAGAAGGAATAGAGCAATGAAGGATGTACAAGGAACAAATCCGAATAATAAAAAGTCATCACACCGCTTAGCAGGCATTTCAAGTATGGTCGGGACGACCATTGAATGGTATGACTTTTTTATCTATGGTGCTGCAGCAGCACTGATTTTTAATAAGTTATTCTTTCCCAACCTGGACCCTTTGACAGGTGTTCTTGCGGCATTTGCAACCTACGCTGTGGGTTTTATTGGACGGCCATTGGGTGGGATCGTATTTGGACATTTTGGTGACAAAATTGGCCGTAAATCGATGTTGTTGGTGACCTTGATGTTGATGGGTATTCCGACCGTCATGATTGGGCTTTTACCCACATTCGAATCGATCGGTTATTGGGCAACCATTTGCTTGATTATCTTGCGCTTTATCCAAGGTATGGCAATGGGCGGTGAATGGGGCGGAGCAGTGCTCATGGCTGTCGAACATGCACCAGAAGGTAATAAAGGTTTTTGGGGGAGCCTGCCGCAAGCCAGTACTGGTGGTGGCTTAATGCTGGCATCGATTGCTTTGGGACTGGTTTCACTTTTACCTGAGCAAGCACTATTTAGCTGGGGTTGGAGAATACCGTTTTTAGCCAGCATTGTATTATTGGCAGTAGGCTGGTATATCCGAGTCAAGGTGCCTGAATCTCCTGACTTTGAGAAAGTTAAACAACAGGCAGAAGAAATTAAAGTCCCAGCATTACAAGTCTTTAAAAATCATCCCAAGGAATTACTGACCATTGTATTGTCGCGTGCCGCTGAAAATGCATGGTTCTATCTTGCTTCAACTTTTACCTTGGCATACACCACCACACAGTTGGGTATCGCGAGACAAGAGATATTGTTTGCAACGATTTGCGGTGCCGGAGTGATTATGGTGATGACACCGCTGTGTGGACACTTATCAGACAAAGTAGGGCAACGCAATATGTTTAGGTTTGGTCTATGTATATTGGCACTCTACAGCTATCCATTCTTTGCCATGTTGAATACGAAAGACCCAGTACTGGTTTGGACCGCGATTGTATTGGCGATTGGCGTTGTATTTCCAATTATGTATGCACCACAATCTCAGCTTTTTGCCCGTCAATTCCCTGCGGAAATCCGTTATAGCGGTATTTCGATCTCTGTACAGTTTGCGGGTGTACTGGGAGGCGGATTAGCCCCTTTAATTGCAACCAAGCTGTTAAGTATCGGTGGCGGCAGTACGCATTTGGTCATCACTTATATCGTGAGTTTTGCTGTAATCGCCATCATTGCTTCATCGTTCTTAAAACCTGATGTATTTCCAAACAAAGCCAAATCTTTTGCACAAAAAGAAATTAAATCCTCATAAAATCTAGAATACTCAGCAACATGCAAAGTCTAGGCTATATTCATGTTGCTGTTATTTTTACCAATAATTAAAAATGCCCGCTATTGGTTCATTGCGAGGTCTTTAAACAGCGCATTTTAAATAAAAATCCTCTAATTCCTGTCATTTTTTAGCGTGGCATGAAACTTGCTGTATTTCATATGCACAATATTTTTATTTTTCAATGATTAAGGGTATGTCATATGTTTAAGCACACGGTTCTGTCTTTATTTATTTTTGCCACTTTTGGTTCTTCAGTCGCTCAAGCGGATAATTTTAATGTTCTTAAACAGCTTTCCAATAAACCAGTTCAGCTGAAAGACGGTGAATATAAAGGTAATTATTATGTTCCCTCAAACTTGAATACGATTACATGGGGATATCTACCGAATAAGGATGCTAAACCTGTTCTCTCGGTTCCGTCAGGGAGTACTGTTACATTCGATACAGTTTCACACGAAGGTTTGCTAGAAGACCAAGGACGGGATGCAGAGAAATTCTTTAAATCCAAGGGTGTTCAAGATGAATATATTTTGGATGAAGCAAAGACTATTACCAAATCTCATTTAAAGCATGATTTTCACAAAGATGGACCACACATTGTTACTGGTCCAATTGCAATTCAAGGTGCACAACCGGGTGATATTTTAAAAGTAGAGGTGCTTAAAGTTGAACCGCGTGTTCCTTATGGAGTCATTTCAAATCGCCATGGCAAAGGTGCTTTGGTTGGTGAGTTTCCTAAAAAACCGCAACAGGCTGATGCTTCAGCCGAGCATCCTGAACGCTATGGCAACGTTTCAGTATTTACTCCCATCGAAAAAAATGCCAAAGGTGAATATGAAGGAGTCTTAAAAACAGAATCAGGTAAGTCAATTCGATTTCCGTTGAGCCCGTTCATGGGCATCATGGGTGTTGCACCGAATACTTCAGAACCCGTTCATTCAGTTCCACCGGCAATGTATGGAGGCAATATTGATATCAATGAACTAGGCGCTGGGTCTACAGCTTACTATCCTGTTCAGGTTGCAGGTGCTTTGTTTTATACGGGTGATAGTCATTTTGCGCAGGGGGATGGTGAAGTGGCTTTAACCGCATTGGAAGCTTCTGCTCGTGCAACATTAAAGTTTACTGTATTAAAAGCAGGTAAAGATAAGATTCCAGGACACGAAATTACACAACCTTTAGCAGAAAATGCCGAGTTCTGGATTACACCTGGCTTGGATGCTGATCTTGACGAAGCGATGAAAAAGTCTACCCGTGAAGCGATTCGTTTCTTAAATAAAGAGTATGGTATTGATGAGGCAATCGCTTATGCATATTTAAGTGCTGCAACTGATTTTGAAGTATCCCAAGTCGTTGATAAGACCAAAGGAATTCACGCTAAAATTCGAAAAGCTGATTTCAGAGAGTTTAGTGAGTAAATACTTTATCTTTATATAAGTTTGCTATCTGGAAAAGTTTTTATTTTGTAGATTAAAGGCTTTTCCAATTGAATTTAACTATAGATTGTGATTTATTTTAAGACTATTAATTTTATCTATAAAAATTTTTTAACAGATTTTTTCTAAAGAAAATATCTCAATTATGGGGTAAATTGTGAGAATTCATATTTTATTGTGTCATTCCTAATGAAATAAAAACCGAAAAATATATGACGACTGCTCCTAGAATTTATAATAAATAGCATACATGTAAGTATGCTAAATAAAGAGCATGATTCAGATTACATGCAATTAGCTATTATGATGAAAAATAATGATCTGTAATTAGAGTGCCTATACCCAAAAATCCCGATTAAATTTCAATTGAGAGGAATAAATTTGTATTTTTCTCAGATTTTAAACCATGCATAGATCAATATTTTGATTAACCTAAATTTTTGCTAGTCGTTGGATCATCTTAGAAAAACCAAAGTTCAAATATTGATTTTTCCACATGAATACAAAAAATTTGACTTATTGATATTTATTTTAAAATTTAAATTACAAATAAAAACATTACCTTAAAACAATAATAAAAGTATTGAGCACTATATTTAGTAT